>NZ_DAMDBA010000025.1:2168-56023 GCF_032093395.1 Novosphingobium sp. | reverse complement strand
GTCGATCCGATCCGCAACAAGGTGGTTCTCACCGCGGATGAGAAGATCCTCTGGAACGGCACTCAGGTTGATGGCCCGGGTCTCGCGAACCTGCTCAAGCAGTCGCTCAGCTACCCGGTCGAGCCGGAGCTGCAGTATCAGCCCGAGCCGAACGCCAGCTACGAACTCTCGGCCCAGGTGCTGCAGGTGATCAAGGCGGCGCAGGTCACGAAGTTCGGCTTCGTCGGCAACGAACAGTTCCGCGACTTCGGCAAGTAAGCCGAACACCGGAACCGGTCTCTCAAGGACCAATCAAGGGGCGGAGCGATCCGCCCCTTTTTTGTTGCCCCATCCGTTCGCTATTCGCCTTCCGGTTCGACCTGAGGGTCCACCCGCATCGCCATCGAGGCCAGGCTTTCCGCTTCCACCAGCAGGTCTTCGTCCGCGGAACCGGAGGGCAGAGACTCCCGACCGATCATCGAAATCGCCGGAACCGACAACGGGCTGATCCGATCGAGCAGGACATGGTCCACTTCGCGAGCGGCGCGGTCCAGCACGTCGGCCACGCGGGCAACATCGGTCATCCGCGCACGCGCATCGGCCCAGGCCGCCTCGATCAGCAAGTGGTCCGGCTCGTACTTGCGCAGCACATCATAGATGAGATCGGTGGAGAACGTGACCTGCCGTCCCGACTTGCGCTTGCCGGGCTGCTGCCTCTCCACCAGGCCGGAGATCACCGCGACCTCCCGGAAGGCGCGACGCAGAAGGTAGGACTGCTGCACCCAATCCACGAACTCGTGCGTCAGGATGTCGGGCGAAAGCAGCGCCGCCGGATCCTCCACCGCCTTCAGTCCCCAGACCACCAGCGAATAGTCGGTCGCCACGAAGCCGAGTGGCCCCAGGCCGCGATCTTCCATCCGGCGGGTGACCAGCATCCCCAGCGACTGGTTCGCCGGCCAGCCCTCGAACGTGTAGTACGTGGTATAGGCCCTGCCGTGATGCGGGAAGCTTTCCACCAGCAGCCGTCCGGGCGCGGGAAGGTGCGAACGCCAGTCCTGCACTTCCAGCCATTCGCGCACGTCGTCGGGGAACCGCGACCAGCCGGCGCGATCGAACAGCATGGATCGCACCCGATCGGCCAAATGGGTCGAGATCGGCATGCGCTGGCCCATGTAGCTCGGGATCGTCGCCGATCGCCTGGCGGCGCGCACGACCAGTTCCAGTTCGCGCATCGCCTCGACTTCCAGATCCATGCCGGCGAAGCGGAACGTGTCCCCCGGCTTCAGGCTGGCGCCGAAGCCTTCCTCGACTTTCCCCAGTGAGCGGCCATTGCGGAAGCGCACGTCGAGCATTTCGGCATCGAAGATGATCCCCGCATTCAGGCGGTGGCGAGCGGCATGTTCCGGGTGCGTCAGCCGCCAGGTGCCGTCCCGCTCGCGCACGATCCGCCGGAAGCGATCGTAGGAGCGCAAGGCGTAGCCCCCGGTTGCCACGAAATCAAGCACGCGGGCGAACACCGTTTCATCCACCCAGGCATAAGCCAGCGAGGACCGGACCTCCAAAAGCAGATCCTCCTCGCGGAACGGCTGCGAACAGGCCATCGCCATGACGTGCTGGGCCAGCACGTCCAGCCCGCCGGGGCGAAAGGGTTCGCCATCGCGCTGGCCTTCATGCACCGCCTCCTGCGCCGCGAAGGCTTCCAGGAACTCGAAGCGGTTCCCGGGCACCAGCAGGGCCTTGCTGGGCTGGTCGAGCCGATGGTTCGCCCGGCCGATCCTCTGGAGCAGGCGGGACGAGCCTTTCGGCGCCCCCATCTGCACGACCAGGTCGATGTCGCCCCAGTCCACGCCAAGATCGAGGCTGGCGGTACAGACGAGCGCGCGCAGCCGTCCCTCGGCCACGGCCCCTTCCACCTTGCGCCGTGCCTCCTTGGAAAGCGAGCCGTGGTGGATGCCGATCGGCAGGTTGTCCTCGTTGGCGTCCCAAAGCTCCTGGAAGATATATTCGGCAAGGAACCGCGTATTGGTGAAGATCAGCGTGGTGCGGTGGGCCCGCACTTGCTCGATCAGCTGGGGGATCGCCCAGGTCGCCGCATGGCCGCTCCAAGGGATGCGCTCTTCCTGCGGCAAAAGGATGGACACTTCCGGTTCCGCGCCCGCCTCGCCTTCCACGAGGGCGACCGAGTCGATCTCCCCCCAAGGCGCCAGCCAGCCGCGAAAGGCATCGGGATCGGCAAGCGTGGCGGACAAGCCGGCGCGCTGGAGCTGCGGCGAAAGAGCCTGGAGGCGCGACAATGCCAGGGCCAGCAGATCGCCGCGCTTGCCGGTGGCGAAGGCGTGAATCTCGTCGATCACGACGCGGCGCAGGCCGGCGAAAAGCTCCGGAGCCTCGGGATAACTGAGCAGGAGAGAAAGCGATTCCGGCGTCGTCAACAGCACATGCGGAGGCTTCGCGCGCTGGCGGGCCTTGCGGTCGGACGGTGTGTCGCCGCTGCGCGTTTCGATCCGGATCGGCAGGCCCATCTCCTCCACCGGCGTAAGGAGGTTGCGCTGAACATCGTGAGCCAGCGCCTTGAGCGGCGAGACGTAGAGCGTGTGCAAGCCCTCTGGAACAGGCCCGTCGCCAAGCCGCGAGGGGCAGAACCGGGCCAGTGTGGGCAGGAAACCCGCAAGGGTCTTCCCCGCGCCCGTATCCGCCACCAGCAGCGCATGGAGGCCGCGATCGGAGGCGGCCAGCATCTCGGCCTGGTGCCGTCGCACGCGCCAGTCGCGCCCGGCGAACCAGGCCTCGAGTTCCGGGGGGATGGCCGGGTCGGAATCTGGGCCGGCCATCGGGACGTCATTCATGAAGTCGATCTCGGCACCATATCGCTCGGGATGCTGCGACTGTTGAAGCACGGGTCCATCAAACAGGAAAGCCCGAGCAGGCAAACCGGTTGCGCCAATCTTCTTGCGTACTTGCCTGCCTTCGCGGATGTTCGTGCCGTTGCCTGGCACGCGAGGGACGATGCAGACCGATCTCGATCTCGGACATTTGGTCGCCCTCGGAGTCAGCCTGGCGCTGGGGTTGCTGGTCGGGCTGCAACGCGGCTGGGCCCGGCGCGAGCAGGCCGAGGGATCGCGCTTCGCAGGTATTCGCACATTTGCGCTGATGGGGCTTGCCGGCGGGCTCTCCGGCGTTCTCCTGGCCCCCGCGCCCGGTGCCGCAACCGTGCTGCTGGGGGCGGCCGGTGTGCTGGTGATCGTCGGCTACTGGCGCGATGCCCGGATCAACGACAGCGTCAGCGGCACCTCCGGAATGGTTGCGCTGGTGACCCTTGCCAGCGGCCTGCTGGTCGGGATGGGCGAGCGCCTGATCGGCACCGCCGTCGCCGTGGTCATGGTTCTGCTGCTGGCGATGCGCGAGCAGCTTCACGACTGGATCGACAGGCTGAGCCGCCGCGAGGTTCTCTCGATCGCGCGTTTCGCCTTGATCGCGCTGGTGATCCTGCCGCTGCTGCCCAATGAGGACTTCGGGCCGTTTGACGCGTGGAACCCCCGGAAACTCTGGCTGATCGTGGTGCTCGTCTCGGGCTTCTCCTTCGCCGGCTACTTCGCCACCCGGATCGTCGGCGCCGCGCGCGGAGTCATCGCCACCGCCGCGGCAGGCGCGCTGGTGTCCTCCACCGCCGTTACCGCCTCGCTCGCCAACCGCCTGAAGGAAAGCACGATCCCTGCGCCGGTGCTGGTCTCGGCCATCTCGGTTTCCTCAGTGGTCATGTTCCTGCGCGTCATGGTGCTTACGGGATTGCTGGCGCCGCCCGCGCTGCCGATGCTGGTGAAGCTGGTGGCGCCGGGCCTGGTCGTCAGCCTCGGCTTCGCGGCCTGGCATCTGCATCGCACGCGGCGAGTGGAAGTGGGGGACACCAGTCACGAAATGACGATTCGCAACCCCTTCGACATCGCACCGGCCTTGATGCTGACGGGCCTGGTCATGGTGCTTACGGTGGCCTCGCTCTGGGTGCTGGAGAATTTCGGCAATCGCGGCCTGGCGCTGGTGCTGGCGATTTCGGGAACGGTGGACGTCGATTCCGCGATCATCACCACGGGCGGCCTGGCGGGGCGGACGCTCGACCCCCGCACGGCCGGACTGGTGCTGGCAGTTCCGGTCGCCCTCAACACGCTGTTCAAGGCGGGAGTCGTCGCCAGCGTCGCGGGTCTGAAGAAGGGTCGCGATGGCGTGATACCGCTCGTCGCCAGCGCCCTGGCGGTCGGCCTCGCCTGGCTCGTGCTTCGTTAATGCCCCGCTTGCGGGCCGCGCCGCAGGCCTGAGGCCGCCAGTTGCTCGTCGATCTGCGCGATCAGGATCGCCAGCCCCTCGGCCGTCGCGCTCTCCGCCCGCGCCACCAGCACGTCCTGGGTATTGGATGCCCGGAGCAGCCACCATCCCTGCGGCGTGGTAACGCGAACCCCGTCGATGTCGATGAACTCGGCCCCGGCCGCCACCAATCGTTCGCGGACTTCCTCAACAGCGACGAACTTGCGGCTATCGCTCACCTGAAAGCGAAGTTCCGGGGTATTGAGCATCTCCGGCATCGCCTCGCGCAGCTGCGTGACCGACCGCCCCAGCCGCGCGCTCGCCGCGATGAGGCGGACGGCCGCATAGAGCCCGTCGTCGAAGCCGTAGAAATCATCCGCGAAGAAGACGTGGGCACTGGTTTCGCCGGCCAGGGGCGCTCCGGTTTCCAGCATCTTGGCTTTCATGTGCGAGTGCCCGCTCTTCCACATGAGCGGCTGCCCTCCATGCCGGGCGATCGTATCGAACAGCGCGCCCGATGCCTTGACGTCCCCGATCACGGTGGCGCCGGGCATGCGCGCCAGCAGGTCTTCGGCGAATATTCCCAGCAACTGATCGCCCCAGATCACCCGGCCAATGCCGTCGACCACGCCGATCCGATCTCCGTCGCCGTCGAAAGCCACGCCGAAGTCCAGATCCCTGTCGGCCACGAGAGCCTTGAGATGCGCCAGATTCGCTTCTTCGGTAGGATCCGGATGATGGTTGGGAAACGTGCCGTCGACTTGCGTGAACAGCAGATGGTGCTCGCCGGGCAATATTCCCGTCAGCCGCTCCACCGCGGGTCCGGCCGCGCCGTTGCCCGCATCCCAGCCCATGCGCAGGTCCGACAGCGCCTGAAAACCCAGGCCCGCAAGGCCTTGGGCGATCCTGGACACATAGGCATCGAGGACATCACGGCTCTCGACCCGGCCTCCGCCCCGGTCCCTATCACCTTGGTCCCAGTCACCTTCGGCCGCCATCTCGCCAAGCCGCACGATGTCCGGCCCGAAGAAGGGGCGGCCGCCCAGCACCATCTTGAAGCCGTTGTGATCGACGGGATTGTGGCTGCCGGTGATCTGGATAGCGCCGTCCACATCCCCGGCCGAAGCCTCGGCATAATAGAGCATCGGCGTCGGACCCAGCCCGATCCGCAGGACATCCGCGCCGCTGGCGGTCAGCCCTTCGACCAAGGCCGTCTCGAGCATGGGCGAACTGAGCCGCCCGTCATAGCCGACCGCGACCTTGCGCCCACCGGCACGACGCACGACGGTTGCGAAGCAGCGACCGAGCGCATGGGCGTCCTCCGGCCCGAGATCCCGCCCGACCACGCCGCGAATGTCGTATTCGCGCAGGATCGTGGGATCGAACCGATGGCCCATGATCAGCCCCGTGCGTCGCCCAGCCCGGAGAGAAGAAGATCGCGCGCGGCGTTCGCCTCGTGGACTTTCTCGTTCGTGCCGCCCCGGTCGGGATGGACCTTGGCGACGACGCGCCGATGGGCGTCGAGAATTTCGCGGCGATCCGCCTTCTCGTCCACGCCGAGCAAGGCCCGCGCCTGCGCGCTCGCGTGAAGCTCGGTAAAGGAAGGCCCCCGCAGCGGCTTGCCCTGCCCCGGACCTTGCCCCAGACTCTGCCAGGGCCAGCGTCCCTTGATCAGCCGCCAGGCGATGCAGGCGAGCGCGATGAGCCAGAGCAGCTTCATTCGTCGGCAGCGAGTTGCAAGTCGGGCTCGCGGTTGGCGGGTACCGGCAGGTTGAGCCCGGCCACGAGCTGGCGCAGTTCCTGCCGCGCCACGAGATGGCTGGTGCCCAGTTCGCCGAGATGCCCCTTGTCGAGCAGCGTCAGGCCCGAGGGGAACAGTTCGCGGAAGATGACGCGCTCGGACAATCCGTTGGAAATGCGGAAGCCCACGCGCTTGGACAGTTCGAGCAGCGCGCCTTCGAGGCGGCGCATGTTCTTCGCCTCGACGTGCTGGACGCGGTTGCGCACCACCACCCAGTCAAGCTCGCGGCGCCCTTCGTTGATGGTCTTGAGGCCGCGCTTCTTGCGGGTTTCCCACATGAGTTCGGCATAGAACGAAAGCTTCTTCACCTTGAAGGTCTCGCTCTCCACCTGACCGATCAGGTCGAAGTCGATGAAGCTGTCGTTCAGCGGGGTGACCAGCGTGTCGGCGGTCGCCGCGACGTGGCGGGCGAAAGCATCGTCACGGCCCGGCGTGTCGAAGATGAGGAAGTCGTAGCCCTCGGCGATGGCCTCGGCCAGCTCGTCCAGTTCGCCGATGTCCTCGCCGTCATAGACCGCGAAACGGGCGCCCGGCAGCGCAATCTCGCGGCGACGCTCGGTTTCGACGCGGTTTTCCAGATAACGGAACAGCGTGCGCTGGCGCGGATCGAGGTCGATCGCGGCCACCCTGGCGCCCTGATAGGCGAGTGCTATGGCCACATGGACGGCCGTCGTGGATTTGCCGGTGCCGCCTTTTTCGTTGGCGAAGACGATACGATGCGCTGTCACGGACCCTGTTCGCTTTCCCTGTTGCCCCCGGACACTAGTCCGGAAAGCGAAATCAAATCCTTAACCGCCGAAGCGGGTCAAACCCATTGCTCGCCCCATTGCTCAAACGGCCGCGGTGCGGCTAAGGGCAGGCGCGACCACCGGTCAAGTGCATCCTATCGGAGCAGTGACACCCAATGCAAATCCTTCACAGCCTTGATCCACTGCGCCGTGCCGTTGCCGACTTGCGGGCATCGGGAAAGATCGCCCTCGTACCGACCATGGGCGCGCTCCATGAAGGCCATCTGACACTCGTGCGCGAGGCTCGCAGGCAGGCCGATCATGTCGTCGTCTCGATCTTCGTGAACCCTCTCCAGTTCGGCGCCAACGAGGATCTCGACAAGTACCCGCGCCAGCTGGAACGCGACTGCGCGCTGCTGGAGGCCGAAGGCGTGGCGCTGGTCTGGGCGCCTACCGTGGAGGCGATGTACCCGCAGGGCTTCGCCACCAACATTTCCGTCTCGGGCGTCAGCGAAGGGCTTTGCGGCGCGTCGCGCCCCGGGCACTTCGACGGCGTCGCCACCGTGGTCTGCAAGCTGTTCCACCAGGTTCTGCCCGACGTCGCGCTGTTCGGGGAGAAGGACTGGCAGCAGCTCGCGGTGATCCGCCGCATGGCGCGCGACCTCGATCTCGTCCAGCCGCATGTCGATGCGGTGATCGGCGTGGCCACCGTGCGGGAGGAGGACGGGCTCGCGAAATCCTCGCGCAATGCCTACCTCTCGCAGGAACAGCGTGCCCAGGCGGTCGTCCTGCCAACGGCCATGAAGGACGCGATCTCCCGCATCGAGGCCGGCGAGCCCGTCTCCATCGCGCTTGCACGGCTGCAGGAAACATTGCTGGCCGGCGGATTTTCCGCCGTGGACTATGCGGAACTGCGCGACGCCCACAGCCTCGTCCAGCTGGAGGAACGCGGCGCGGTGCCCATGCGCCTGCTCGTCGCGGCCCGGATCGGCACCACCCGCCTGATCGACAACATGGCGGTCGCTGCCGACTGGTGATTTCTCGGAGGGGAAATCTCACAGCAATAGTCATTTGCACAGACAGGATTCCCGCTTAAGTTCGGCAGCGGGTTGGGAAGGCCGGGCATGGTCGTGCCATGCTGCCCGGTGCAACAGAGGGAAGTCGTCATGAAGAAGTTCGTATGTGCGCTCGCCGCGCTCGTAGCCGTGGCTGGAGCCCCCTCGGCATTCGCCGAAGACCGCTCGTCCGCCCGCAAGATCCAGGACAAGGGCGTCCAGCAGATCCCGGTCTGCCGCAAGAACCTGGGCACCGTTGCCATCGTCGAGCCGGAAACCCAGTGGTGGCGCGAATTGAGCCTGGGCAGCCCCGAGGCGATCCTGCGCGTCTTCGTGCAGAAGTCCGGCTGCTTCACCATGGTCAATCGCGGCCGCTCGCTCCAGAACAGCGCCATGGAACGCGCGCTGGCCGAACAGGGTGAGCTTCAGAAGGGCTCGAACATCGGCAAGGGCCAGATCAAGGCGGCCGACTACTTCATCCAGCCCGACATCGTTTCCACCAACAACAATTCGGGTGGCGGCGGCATCGGCGGCGTGCTTGGCGGTGTCGGCGGCCTGTTCGGCCGCGGCATCGGCGCGATCGCCGGCGGACTCAACATCAAGAAGGGCGAGGCGAACGTCACGCTCTCCATCGTCAATGCGCGCACCACGGTGGAAGAAGCGCTGACCGAGGGCTATGCCCGCAAGTCGGACGTCAGCTTCGGCGGCGCCGGCGGCGGCTTCTTCGGTGGCACCTTCGGCGGAGCCGGCGGCGGCGGATACCAGAACACGCAGATCGGCCAGATCATCGTGCTCGCCTATCTCGATGCCTATACCAAGCTGGTCACCCAGCTCGGCGGCATGCCCGAGAACGCTTCGGCGGCGGCTCCGCAGGCCACCAACGCCTCGGCCCGCTGATCGATCGCCAGTGCGGAAATCCGCTCGCCGGGCATAGTCCGGCGAGCGGTTTCGCAGTCACGAACTTTGCCATGAGCGGCCCCAAGACCCTCTATATCGAGGACGATGCCCGCGCCGCGTTCCAGGTCAGGGAACTGGCCGAACAGGCGGGCATCACGCTCGTCTGGGCGGGCAGCGGCCAGGATGGCCTGAGGCTGGCGGGGGTCGAGAATTTCGACGTCATCATCCTCGATCGCATGTTGCCCGACCTTGACGGGCTGACGATCCTGTCGCGCCTGCGCGAAAGCGGGATCGGCACGCCGGTGCTGATGCTCTCCGCGCTAGGACGTACCAGCGATCGCGCCGAAGGCCTCGATGCCGGGGCGGACGATTACCTCGCCAAGCCCTTCGAGGCGCCCGAACTGCTGGCCAGGTTGCGGGCCCTGCACCGTCGCGCGTCCGGGCGCGAGCACAGCGCGGTGATCCTCTATGGCGCCTTCGAGTGCCACGTGAAGGCGCGCACCGCCTTTCGCAACAACCGCCATCTTGCACTGAGCCCCAAGGAATTTGAGCTTTTCCGGTACTTCATGGAGAATGCCGGCGAAGTGCTCACCCGCGAAATGCTGCTGCGAGACGTCTGGAAGATGAACTTCGACCCGCAGACCAACGTGGTGGACGTCAATATCGGCCGATTGCGCCGCAAGCTGGAAGACGGCTTCGATGCCCCCGCGCTGGAAACGATCTGGGGATCGGGCTACCGCCTGCTGGACGGCCGCTAACCCGATGGCTCGCCTGGTCGATGTCCATAAGTCGATCTTCACCCAGATCGTGGCCTGGGCGATCCTGATCGCCGTGCTCATCACGTCCGGGCTCTGGCTGCTGACCGATACCACCATCCAGCGCACCAACCGCCTGGCGCTGGAACGCGCGGTGGACCTGGATCTCGCAGGGATGGTCGATATCTTCGCAAGCGGCGGCGCGGTAGAGCTGTCCAACCGCATCAACGACCGCCTCGCGCTCCAGCCGCGTGACGCCAACCCGGCGCACTACCTGCTCGCGGATGCCAAGGGCACGCCGCTCGCCGGTGATCTCCGCGTCTGGCCGGGCCTCCATGCCGGCGTTTCGGAAACGGGCGACGTCACTTTGCCCGACGGGCAACGCGCCCTTGCCCGCGCCACGCAACTCGGCCCCGACCTGCGGCTGATGGTCGCGCACGAATACCGCGATCTCGGCGTTTTACTGCGGCAGGTGGCGCTGGCCTTCCTGACGGGCGGCCTGCTTGCGGTGGGCGCGGTGGCGCTGGCAGGCTGGATTGCCGCCCGCCGCCTTGCCGGGCGCATCGAGCGCATCAATGCCGCATTCCGCCACCCGGACGACCGGGCTCTCGACCGCCTGGCAAAGGGCTCCAAGGACCGCGACGAGATCGACGAACTGATGCGCCATTCCGGCGATGCCCTTGCCCGCCTGCGCCGCCTTGCCAGTGCCCAGCGCGAGACCACCGACCAGGTGGCGCATGAGATGCGCACACCGCTCATGCACCTCGACAACCGGTTGCTCCGCGCGCTCGCGGCGCTGCCGAACAGCGGGCCGGAAGGCGAAACCGCCGCCCGCATCGCCGATGCCCGCCACGAGATCCGCGGCATCATCCGCATGCTGGAATCGCTGCTGGACATCGCCGCCAGCCAGGCGCGGCGCGGCGACCGCCACGGCCTCACCCCAGTAGACCTCAGCGCACTCGCCGAACGGCTCGGCGAACTCTACGCCGACAGCGCGGAGGAATCCGGCCACGCATTCGAACGCAGGATTGCGCCCGGCATAGTGCTGGAAGGCGAGGAAATGCAGCTTACCCGGCTGATCACCAACCTTCTGGACAACGCATTCAAATTCGTCCCCCCCGGCGGAACGGTCAGGCTGGAACTGCTCAAGGGACCTCGCCTCATCGTTCGCGACGATGGTCCCGGCGTGCCCGAGGAAGATCGCGAGCGGATTTTCGACAAGTTCAGCCGCGCCGGCAACCATGGCGGGCAAGGCGGCTCGGGGCTGGGTCTGGCCTTGTGCCGCGCGATCGCGGAACGCCATCACCTTGAAATCGTGCTGACACCCTCCGAAAAGGGAGCCTGTTTCACGATCGCCCCGGAGTCGAAATCATGATCGCGGCCAGAGCCGTTCTGACTGCTCAAAGCCTGATTGCCGTGGGAGCACTGTTTGTCGGTGCGATTCCGTCGGTGGCCACTGCAACCGGCGAAACCGGCCTCGACGAGCGGGTGGCGGCAGCACTCGCTACGGCACAGGAGGCCGAACAGGCTGCCGATCGGGCGGCCCTCGCGGCAGCGCTGCGCATCATCGAACGTGCCGGGGCGCATCCCCTGGACGGCTGGACCGGCGCCGATCCGGTTCCAGGCTGGCGCACGCTGGCTCCTCCGGCCGGTCCTCCTTTGCGCGGCAGCCCGCTCGGGCCGGGCTATCGATCGGGCCGGATCGGCGCGGGGCAAAGCGATTCGTTCCAGCAGGTGTTCCTGTCCGGACGCAAGGCCAGCATCGCGCTATCCAGTGTCGGGACCGAGCCGCTCAGTCTGCGGGTCGTGGATGCATCGCGCAAGCCGGTCTGCGTGGCCGACACCCAGCGACGCGCGTGCCGCTGGGTTCCGATCTTCACGCAGCGCTATCTGATCGAAGTCCGCAACGGCGGCCAGAGCCAGGCGAATTACTTCCTCGTCGTGGACTGATCGCGGCTGCTCGCTCAGGCCGAAGGAAGGGAATGCCACACTTCGCTCCGGCGAAAAATTGAACATGCGTTCAGTGCACGTCTTCTGATCATGCCTGATTCGGTCTAGCCCGGTGCGGAGACGCGCCACCGGATCGGATCAAGGCGCTAAAATCGGGAGAATGCGTGTGTCCTACAAGGTAGCCATCGTCACCGGCGCCGCCGCCGGCATCGGCGCGGCCTGTTCCAGGCGGTTGGCGAAGCAGGGCGTCGCGGTAGCCGTGCTCGACCTCGACGCCGAACGCTGCGCCGATACCGTGGCCGCCATCCGCGAGGCGGGCGGCACGGCCCTGGCCGTGGGTGCCGACGTTTCGGACCGCGCCTCCGTCAAGGCCGCCGTGGAACAGGTTCGCGAGACGCTGGGGCCGATCTCGATCCTGGTGAACAATGCCGGCGTCACCGACTTCACCCCGTTCGAGGAACTCACCGACGAACGCTGGGACTTCATCTATGCCGTCAACGTGCGCGGCCTGTTCGTCATGACGCAGGAATGCCTGCCGGACATGAAGGCGGCGGCCTGGGGCCGGATCGTCAACATCTCGTCGTCCAGCGCACAGACCGGCGCGGTAAACATGATCCCCTATTCGTCCTCGAAGGGCGCGGTGGTGACGATGACCCGCTCCATGGCACAGGAATTCGGGCCTTACGGCATCACCGTCAATAACATCCCACCCGGTTCCGTCATGGGCACGATCATGTCGGAGGCAAACCGCGATCGCTTCCAGATCCCCACCGAGGTGCTGCTTCAGTCCGTGCCCGTGCGGCGCCTGGGCGAGCCCGAAGACATCGCCAATGCCTGCGCCTGGCTATGCCATGAGGATTCGGGCTACGTCACCGGCCAGACCATCGGCGTGAATGGCGGGCGCGTGGTGACCTGACCTGACCGCCCGTCTTCGTTTCACAGCGCGGCCAAACATGAAGGGCCGGCGGTTCGCACCGCCGGCCCTTCGTTCCACATGGGGGGTGGTGGAACTTTATAGGCTAATTCAGGCCTCGACCTTCTTGCCTTCGGTCTCGTAGCGCTCGATCGCTTCCAGCACGATCTGGCGGGCTTCCTCGGCGCCGCCCCAGGTGCCGACGCGCACCCACTTTTCGGCTTCGAGATCCTTGTAGTGGGTGAAAAAGTGCTCGATCTGGCTGAACACGATCGGCGGCAGATCGCCCTTTTCCTGAACGTCGGAATAGTAGGGGAAGGTCTTGTCGTCCGGCACGCAGACAAGCTTCTCGTCGCCGCCGTGCTCGTCTTCCAGGTTCAGCACCGCGATCGGGCGAACGCGCACGACCGAGCCGGGCACGAACGGCGAGCGGGCGACGACCAGCGCGTCAAGCGGATCACCGTCAGGCGAAAGCGTGTGCGGCACGAAACCGTAATTCGCGGGGTAGCGCATCGGCGTGTGCAGAATGCGATCGACGAACAGCGCGCCGGAGTCCTTGTCGAACTCGTACTTCACGGGCTCGCCACCGACGGGAACCTCGATGATGACGTTCAGGCTCTCCGGCGGATTCTTGCCGACAGGAATCATGTCGATGCGCATGTTGGTCCTTCATTACTGGCACGGCTGAAGCGTGCCGGTTAGTCTTTGACCGCGGGGCTTAGCCTTGCGAGTTATGCATCGCAACTGCCTTATCGTGGTAGATACCTCCAGTTTGCGACACATACGCCGCTGCGATCGACGAAATTCCGCAATGCAAAGGAAAAAGCCCGGAAGCGGATCGAGATCCGGTTCCGGGCTATCCTTTTCCTCGGGGGCCTGTTGCCCCTACAGGAAAGGTTTGTCGGCCACTTACTTGGCGCGCGGCGCCAGCAGGCGATCCAGTCCGTTCACCTTGCCCGGCGTCGTGCTTTCCAGCCAGGGCCAGCGCAAACCACCGTGATAGTCGAGCGCCACCGTGCTGAAGGCATCGCCGCGCTTCACCAGCAGCGAAATCGGCGTCTTTGCCGTCTTTGCCGCCATGATGGCGTCCTTGATCGTTTCGCCGCTATAGGCCGTGCCGTTGACCGCCATCACCTTCACGCCGCTGACGAGCCCGGCATTGTAGCCGAGGCCATCGAACACGGCGCCCGTCACCATGCCTTCGTTGTCCAGCGTCACGCCCAGCGAATAGCTGAGGTCCAGCGACTTGCGCGATTCCGAAACGCCCTTTTCATAGCCGTTCTGCGTGTCCTTCCAGACCAGCTTGTACCCCGCCATCTCGACCCCCTTGGTGGGCGCGGGCTGATTGGTTTCGTAGATGCGGGTCTTGAGGAAATCGGCCCAGTCATAGGCATAGACGCCGTTCAGCGTCTTCACCACTTCGTCGAAATCGTAAGTCAGTTCGCCCCAGTCTCCATCGCGCACGCCGAAGAAGGCCTTGGCGAAATCGTCCAGGCCCTTCCTGCCGCCGGTGCCCTGACGGATGATCTGGTCCGCCTCAAGCCAGGTCAGCGCGCCTTCCACGTAATAGTCTTCGGTACGGGTGATCGAGGTATAAGGCAGCGGGCGGCGCATGTTGAGGATCGGCGCGTGGGTGGTGTCTTCCACCGAACGCCAGCCCCGTCCCGGCGTCGCTTCCGAATAACGCGCAACCGCGCCCGCCAGCGTGTCGAGGATGGTCTGCTTGGTCTGTACGCCCGAGCGGGCGGCCAGGATGTAGCCCCAGAACTGGGTCTGGCCCTCGTAGACCCAGAGCAGGGTGTTCTGCATCGGCTGCTGGTAGTCCGGCGTCCAGAGATCGGCCGGGCGGCGGTACTTGCCGTTCCAGCTATGGACGAATTCGTGCGGGATCACGTTGCGATCCCAGTCCATCTTGTCCCACTCGGTCCAGACCTTGGGCTCCATCTGGTTCTCGCTCGAGCGGTGGTGCTCCAGGCCGATGCCGCCCATGCGGTCGGTCAGCGCCAGCAGGAAGTCGTAATGGTCGAAGTGACGTGCGCCGAAGGTCAGCAGCGCTTCGGACACGAGGTTGCGGTAGACCTTCATGTTCTCGGGCTTGATGCCGAGCAGCTTGGCCTCGTCCGCCACCACGGCCATGCTCACGTCATGCCCGAGATCCCAGCGCTGGGCATACTTGCCCGCGAAGATCGGCTCGTCGACCAGGCGTTCGTAGTCGGTCGGCGTCCAGGTCACGGTGTCGCCCTGCTGCACCTTGCCGTCGAGCGAGGTATAGACGGTCCAGCCCGCCGGGAACTTGACGGTCGGCTTCACGGTCACGCCGCGCGTGTAGTAGCCGGAGGGATAGAGGCTCATCTTCTCCCACTGGAGGTTCAGCATTTCCTGCGTCATCGTGATGCGGCCTTCGCGGGCCTGCACCGGCGAGGTATGGATGAACTTCGCGGTGACGACCTGCGTTCCGGCCGGAAGGTCGAGATGGAAGGCGTTCACCGCCACGGTGTCGCGCTGCCACTTGATCTCCTTGCCGTCGGCAAAGAAGTGGATCTGCGCCAGTAGCGCCGCCGGGCCGGTGGGCGAGTGGTTGCCCGGCAGCCAGCTCGGCTGGACCAGGATCAGCTTGTCCGTACCGGCCGCGACCGGGAACTGCTGGGTGACGCGGTAGACGCCGTGGACGACATCGCTTGCGTCGATGTCGAGCGAGATGGTCCCAGGGTAAGCCTTGTCCTGCGCGGCCGGCAGCGGCGCGGGCAGCGCAGGCGCTGTCGGACGGCTTCGCTGCGCCGAATCCTGCGCAAGAGCAGGGGTGGAAACCGAAAGGAGGGCGAAGAGCGTGACGACCGCGTTACGATATTTCATGTCGCCAGTCTTTGCGACTGTTGCCCGATTTGGCAACCGTCCAATCCACTAAAGCGGTGCGGGCCACTTTCCCCGCCGCCGCAATCGGGCTAAGCGCGCGCGTCATGAGCACCACACCACAGGCTATTCGCGGAACCCAGGACATCTTCGGCACCGATGCCGAGGCTTTCGCCCATGTCGTCGAGACATTCGAGCGGGTCCGCAAGCTCTACCGTTTCCGCCGCGTGGAAATGCCGGTCTTCGAAAAGACCGAAGTGTTTTCGCGCTCCATCGGCGAGACCACCGATGTGGTCTCCAAGGAAATGTATTCCTTCGAGGATCGCGGCGGCGAATCGCTGACCCTGCGCCCCGAATTCACTGCCGGGCTCGCCCGCGCCTATCTCACCGATGGCTGGAAGCAGTTCGCCCCGCTCAAGGTGGCGACCCACGGCCCGCTGTTCCGCTATGAACGCCCCCAGAAGGGCCGCTACCGCCAGTTCCACCAGATCGACGCCGAGCTGATCGGCTCGCCCGAACCGCTGGCCGACGTGGAGCTGCTGGTCATGGCCGACCAACTGCTCAAGGAACTGGGCATTTCGGACGGCGTGACGCTCCAGCTCAACACGCTGGGCGATGTCGCCAGCCGCGATGCCTGGCGTGCGGCGCTGATCGAATATTTCCGGGGTCACAAGGCCGAGCTGTCCGAGGATTCGCAGGACCGCCTCGAACGCAACCCGCTGCGCATCCTCGATTCCAAGGACCTGCGCGACAAGGCCTTCGTGGCCGATGCGCCGATGATCGACACTTTCCTTTCGGCCGAAGCGCAAGATTTCTTCGCCGCCGTGACCGCAGGCCTCGATGCGGCAGGCGTCGCCTACGAACGCGCGCCCTCGCTGGTGCGCGGGCTCGACTATTATCGCCACACCGCCTTCGAATTCGTCACCACCCGACTCGGCGCGCAGGGCACGGTCCTGGGCGGCGGTCGCTATGACGGGTTGATGGAAAGCCTCGGCGGCCCTGCCACCCCGGCCGTGGGCTGGGCAGCGGGGATCGAGCGTCTGGCGATGCTGGTTGCCGATGCCGGGACACTTTCCGAAGCGCCGCTGACGGTGGTTCTGGCGGTCGAAGACGATGCTGCGCTGGGTTACGCTCAGAAAGTGATCACCGCGCTGCGTTTCCAGGGTCTCGACGCCGAAATGGTCGCCACCGGCAGCGCCCGCAAGCGCTTCGACAAGGCCGTGAAGATGGGCGCCAAGGTACTTGTGTCGTTCGGCGTCAAGGACGGTGAGCCTGCTGCAAACCTGCGCGCGGCCGAGCCGACCGCAGAATATCTCGCGGTCGAGCAGGTCCTCCAGTCGGTCAATCCGTGAGCATATCCGACACCCGTCTGGCGCAGATCGCCGCGCGTTTCTCGGAACTTGAGGCTCGCCTCGCTTCGGGCACACTGGAAGGGGACGCCTTCGTTACCGCCAGCCGCGACTATGCGGAGCTGGAGCCGGTGGCGCGCGTCGCCGCCGAGGTCGTATCGATGCGTGGCGAACTGGAATCGCTCCAGACGCTGGAAGACCCCGATCCCGACATGCGGGCCCTGGCCGAGGAGGAAGTGATCCGCCTCAAGGCAGAGCTGCCCGAGGCCGAGCGCCAGTTGGCCATCGCCATGCTGCCGCGCGACGCGGCGGACGTGCGTCCGGCCATGCTGGAAATTCGCGCCGGCACCGGCGGCGACGAAGCTGCCCTGTTCGCGGCCGACCTCTATCGCATGTACGAACGCTATGCCGCCGAACAGGGCTGGCGGGTCGAGATGATCAGCGTCAACGCCAACGATCTGGGCGGCTTCAAGGAAGTGGTGGCCAATGTCGCGGGCGCGGGCGTCTTCGCCAAGCTGAAGTTCGAAAGCGGCGTCCATCGCGTCCAGCGCGTGCCTGTGACCGAATCGGGCGGACGCATCCACACTTCGGCTGCGACCGTCGCGGTGCTGCCCGAACCCAGCGAAGTCGACGTGCAGATCGAGGACAAGGATCTCAAGATCGACATCTTCCGTGCATCGGGCGCGGGCGGCCAGCACGTCAACACCACCGATTCGGCGGTGCGCATCACCCACCTGCCCAGCAACCTGGTGGTGATCTGCCAGGACGAGCGCAGCCAGCACAAGAACAAGGCCAAGGCCATGCAGGTGCTGAGAGCGCGTCTCTATGAAAAGATGCGCGAAGAGGCCCACGGTGCCGAGGCCGAAGCGCGAAAGGCCATGGTCGGTTCGGGCGACCGCTCGGAACGCATCCGCACCTACAACTTCCCGCAAGGCCGCGTGACCGACCACCGCATCAACCTCACCCTGCACCGCCTCCCCGAAATTCTGGAAGGCCCGGGCCTTGCCGAAATGGTCGATGCCCTGCTTGCAGAGGACGAGGCCAAGCGCCTTGCCGCCATGGATGCCTGAGCCGACGGTCGGCGAAGCGATCCGCGCGGCAGCGGAACGCCTCGCCGCGAGCAGCGACACGGCCCGGCTCGATGCCGAAGTGTTGATGGCCCATGCCCTCGCCACGTCGCGGTCCACGATGCTGCTGGCCCGCATGCGCGATCCGGTACCGCAAGGGTTTTCAACACTTGTCGATCGTCGGGCCGGGCACGAACCGGTCGCCTATATCACCGGCTCCCAGGAATTCTTCGGCCTGCCTTTCACGGTCGGCCCCGATGTCCTCATCCCGCGCGGCGATTCCGAAGTTCTGGTAGAGGCTGCGCTTGCCGCCCGCCCCGATGCGCGAAAGGTGCTGGACTGCGGCACGGGTTCCGGCGCCCTGCTGCTGGCGGTTCTCGCCAACCTGCCCGAGGCGCGCGGCGTGGGAATAGACAGCTCACCCGGCGCCTTGGCCATCGCGACCGACAATGCCGCATCGCTGGGCCTGGCTGAACGCGCCCGCATGATCGCGGCCGACTGGCATCTCCCCGGCTGGACCGAATCGCTGGGCGGCCCCTTCGACTTGATACTCGCCAATCCGCCTTACGTGGAAACCACGGTGACGCTCGACCGGTCGGTGGCGGAATTCGAGCCTGCGAGCGCGCTCTATTCCGGACAACTGGGGCTGGACGATTACCGCGTGCTGGTGCCGCAATTGCCCGGCCTGCTTGCATCGAGGGGGATCGCGCTGGTCGAAATAGGACATGAACAGGCCGAGGCCGTCGCCGCGATCGGAGCTGAGTGTGGCCTTTTCAGCCGCCTGCACCGCGATCTGGGCAATCGTCCTCGCGTCCTGGAGTTTTCAACAGCTACATAAGTTTTCACTTGGAATTCTGGCCCGGAATGCCTAATGATCATGGCGAACCGGCACATGGATGGAATTTCCCATGTGGGCGGCTCGCCTCCAATCTTTGCAGATCGTCGCGGCTTGAAGCGCCTCGGCACGGCAAACGGTGGGGTTCACGGCACTCGGGGGCGATCCGTGATCATGTGACGTGTGGCAGATCGGCCCGACAGGAACAGGCCGATGCCCTGGGTTTTGAGGAATAATCCTTGAATAATAATCGTGGTAACAACCGTCGGCGTGGCCGCGGTAACAATCGCCAGCAGGGCGGTCAGCAGATCAACCGAATCGACAGCAGGGCTCGCGGCAATGCGCCGCAGTTGCTGGAGAAGTACAAGAAGCTGGCCCATGACGCGCACCTCAATGGTGATCGCGTTCAGGAGGAATACTACCTCCAGTTCGCGGACCATTATTTCCGCGTCCTTGCCGACCAGAAGCAGCGCCAGGACGAATCGCGCCAACCGCGCCGCGACGATCGCGGATCGGAATATGGCGACGATTTCGGATCGGACGATTACGGCGATTACGAATCTGCCCCCGTGCCGGAGCGCCAGGAGCGGCCGGAACGCCAGGAGCGGCCGGAACGCCAGGAGCGGACCGAACGCAGCCATGACCGTCAGGAACGCCAACCCCGTCGTGAAGATGGGCGACGTGAAGATTCGCGCCGTGAAGATGGCCGGCGCGAGGATAACCGCCGTGACGACAACCGACGTGACGACAGCCGCCGTGACGAAAGCCGGCGCGATGATCGCGCTCCCCGTGATCAGGCCGTCGAAGAAGAGGCGGTTGCCGCTCCCGGAAACGAGGCGGAAGCCACCGGCGCATCGACCGTCTACGAGCCGGCCGAAAATCCGTTCGTTCGTGACAATCGCGCCTCGCGCGGGCTGAAGCAGCGCAAGCCGCGTCGTCGCCAGGACGA
Source organism: Novosphingobium sp. (assembly GCF_032093395.1). Taxonomy (GTDB): domain Bacteria; phylum Pseudomonadota; class Alphaproteobacteria; order Sphingomonadales; family Sphingomonadaceae; genus Novosphingobium. The sequence goes on along the minus strand of NZ_DAMDBA010000025.1, from coordinate 36,599 downwards.
GGAAGAAACGGCGGAAGCTGCCGGAAGCGATGCTCACGCTTCGGAGAGCGAGCCCAACGGCAATCTCGATCCGGCCACCCTTCCCCCTCCGATTTCGGCGGCACCCATCCGCAAGACCAGGGCTTCGACCGCGAAGACCGCAAAGGCGGTTGAACCGGCTGAAACCACGGCTCCCGAGCAGCCTGCGGACGACGCCGTGGCCGAAGAAAAGCCGCGCCGCCGCCGCACCACCCGCAAGGCAGCCCCTTCGGCTGACGAAGGCGGCGAAAGCCCCCTGGAAGCCGTCAACTCGTAAGAGCGGTCAGGCTCCCCCGGATTTTAGCGACCCGCGTCTCGCCGCAAGGCAAGGCGCGGGTCGTCTGCTGTCCGGAGCCCGCGACGCAACACCGCTGCCTCCGCTTTTTGCGAACTTCGCTTGCCTCCCACCACCTTACCCCTACATAGCGGCGCGACTGCATCCCTTTCGGCGCGAGGACCGGCCGTGAACCCCGTACTGGATATCCTCAAGCGCCGCCCGCGCCTTGCGACAGGCCTTGCCGCAATCCTGGCGGGTACGATCGCCGCCTGCGGCTTCCAGCCCCTCGCGCTCTGGCCGCTTACCCTGTTCGGCGTAGCGGTTCTGGTGGAGCTGGTCGCCCGTGCTCCCGGCGGGCGGTCCGCTTTCTTCGCAGGCTGGTGCTTCGGCCTTGGACACTTCACCCTTGGCGACAACTGGATCGCTACGGCATTCACCTACCAGGCCTCGATGCCGGGCTGGCTGGGCATGATCGCGGTGTTCCTGCTCTCGCTCTATCTCGCGATCTATCCCGGTCTTGCGGCCCTGGCTGCCTGGCTGGTCATGCGGCTTGACCCCAGGCATGAAGGACACCGCGAAGGATGGCCGGACGCCGGCGCCTTCCTGCTGCTGTCGCTCGCGTTCGCCGCAGCCTGGATCGTCAGCGAATGGCTGCGTTCCTGGGTCTTCACCGGCTTCGCCTGGAATCCGCTGGGCGTCACTCTGCTCGGCGGATACGAAAGCCGGGGGCTGGCTATGGCGGCGCCATGGGTCGGCACTTACGGACTCTCCGGGATCGCGACCTTGATCGCTTGTGTCCCCGCCCTGCTCTGGCGGCTTTCCCGCAACGCCGGGGGCGGCTTGCGCTGGGCATGGGCACTCCCGGGCATGGCACTGTTCGCCGGTCTGGTGGCACTCATGGCCCTGCCGGATCCCTGGGCGCAGCGCACCGAAGGCGCAGTCCGCTTCACCCTTGTCCAGCCAGACATCCGCCAGGAATTCATCGACGATCCGCGCCAGTACGAGGCCAACTTCGTCAAGCTCGCGCGCCTGTCGCTGCCCCGCTCGCCGGGAGAAACGCGCGTGGTGTTCTGGCCCGAATCGGGACTGGGCGACTACATCCGCGACGGCTACCCGCCATTCCTCTACCGCATGTACACTTATGCGGGCGATCCCGTGCTTGCGCGGGAGCGCATCGGCCGGGTCATCGGTCCCTATGCGGTGCTGATGACCGGCGCGGTCGATCTGGTCCTGAAGGATGGCGAAGGCATCGCCGCCCGCAATTCGGTGTCGATGATCGACGGCAACGGCAACCTGCTGTCCAGCTATTCGAAGGCGCACCTCGTGCCCTACGGCGAATATCTCGCCTTGCGCTGGCTGCTCGAACCGCTGGGCGCCACCCGACTGGTACCGGGCGCGATGGACTTCTGGCCCGGACCGGGACCGCGCACTTTCGACCTGGGCCGTTGGGGCAAGGTCGGCGTGCAGATCTGCTACGAGATCATCTTCAGCGGGCAGGTGACCGATCCGCGCGTCCGCCCGGACTATATCTTCAATCCGTCCAACGATGGCTGGTTCGGAAGCTGGGGGCCGCCGCAACACCTGGCGCAGGCGCGCCTGCGTGCGATCGAGGAAGGCCTGCCGGTCATGCGTTCCACCACCACCGGCATCAGCGCGGTGATCGATGCGGACGGGCTGGTGCGCGCCCATGTGCCCTGGCATCAGGCCGGAAGGCTCGACGGACGCATTCCGCCACCACATGAACCCACCCCTTTCGCAATCTTCGGAAACCTGCTGCCCCTTGCACTTGCCGGAGCTTTCTGGACGCTTGCACTTTCCGGTGTTGCGCTCCGCCGTCGTCGTCGTTAGACCATGACCCACATAAAGATTTCTTTATATGTGGTGTCACGATGCGAAATGACTACGTCTTCACCTCCGAGAGCGTCTCGGAAGGCCATCCCGACAAGGTTTCGGACCAGATTTCCGACGCCATCGTCGATCTCTTCCTCTCGAAGGATCCGGAAGCGCGCGTCGCCTGCGAGACCCTGACCACCACCCAGCGCGTCGTTCTTGCCGGCGAAGTGCGCGGCAAGGGCATGATCGACAAGGACGGTCACTGGGAAGACGGCGCGCAGGAGGAAATCCAGCACATCGTCCGTGAAACCGTGAAGCGCATCGGCTACGAACAGGCCGGCTTCCACTGGCAGGACCTGCTGTTCGAGAACCACCTGCACCCGCAGAGCGCGGACATCGCGCAGGGCGTGGACTCGGCGGGGAACAAGGACGAAGGCGCCGGCGACCAGGGCATTATGTTCGGTTTCGCCTGCGACGAAACGCCGGACCTCATGCCCGCCACGCTGGACTACAGCCACAAGATTCTCGAACGCCTCGCCGCCGACCGTCATTCCGGCGCGGCCCCGTTCCTGGAGCCCGACGCCAAGAGCCAGGTTACCCTGCGCTTCAAGGACGGCGTGCCCGTGGAAGCCACTGCCGTGGTCGTCTCCACCCAGCACAAACCCGGCTACCACGAAGGCGCGCAGGACGCGGAACTCAAGGCCTATGTGAAGAAGGCCGTGGGCGAGATCCTGCCCGCCGGCTTCGTCACCGAGAACACCAAGTTCCACATCAACCCCACCGGCAAGTTCGAAATCGGCGGCCCTGACGGCGATGCCGGCCTTACCGGCCGCAAGATCATCGTCGACACTTACGGCGGCGCAGCCCCGCACGGCGGCGGCGCGTTCTCGGGCAAGGATCCCACCAAGGTCGATCGGTCGGCGGCCTACGTCACGCGCTACCTCGCCAAGAACGTCGTCGCGGCGGGCCTCGCCAAGCGCTGCACGATCCAGATCGCCTATGCGATCGGCGTATCCGAGCCGCTTTCGCTCTACGTCGATACCCACGGCACCGGCACCGCCAGCGACGCGGATCTCGAAGTGGCGATCACCAAGGTCGCTGCCGACAAGCTCGGCGGCCTCACCCCGCGCGGCATCCGCACGGGTCTGGGCCTCAACAAGCCGATCTACGGCCCCAGCGCTGCCTACGGCCACTTTGGCCGCAAGCCCGAGGGCGATCTGTTCCCCTGGGAGCGCACCGATCTGGCCGATGCTCTGAAGGCCGCTCTGGCCTGATCCGGCGCACCGGAACATGCGAACGGGCCGGGTTTCCCTAGCGGAAGCCCGGCCCGATTTCGTTTGCACTCGACCGATCGGCCCTCTTTCACGACGGGGCGCGTCGACACGAGCGAAGCAGCCTCCTAAGGGCAGCCGGACATCATCGAGGCGGCATCATGGCTTACGACACGCTCATTTCGGTTTCGCAACTGCACGGCCTTCTCGCGGCCGGCACCGATGTCCTGATCCTCGATTGCGACTTCGAGCTTGGCGTTCCCGACAAGGGTCGGGAATCCTATCGCGCCGGGCACCTGCCCGGTGCCCGCTATGCCCATCTCGATGACGATCTTGCGGCGCCGTCCGACGGCACCAACGGGCGGCATCCGCTACCCGCCCGGGTGGCCTTCGCAGCCTGGCTGCGCACGCAGGGACTGAAGCGCGGACAGCAGGTGGTCGCCTGCGATTCCAGCGGGAGTGCCTGGGCGGCGCGGGCCTGGTGGATGTTGCGCTGGATGGGTCACGAAAATGCAGCCGTCCTCGATGGCGGCAAGCAGGCCTGGGTGGCGGCGGGGCTGCCGATGGAGACCGGCGATGCCGCCGTGGCCGTTCCGGGTGATTTCACGCCTGGCGAACCGCTGGTTCCCATTCCCGTTACGGCTCGGCAAGTGCTCGCCAACATCGGCACGGAAGAAATGCAGTTGCTCGACGCTCGTGATCCCTCGCGGTTCCGGGGCGAACCCAATCCGATCGACCCGGTCGCCGGTCATGTGCCCGGCGCCCGCAACCGCTTCTTCCGGGACAATCTTGCGGAGGACGGACGCTTCCGTTCGGCCCAGGAACTCGCGCGTGCATTCGCGCCGCTCCTGGCCGGAAAGCCAGCGCTGCTTTCCTGCGGTTCGGGCGTGACGGCCTGCCATAACGCCCTCGCCATGGCCGTCGCAGGACTGCCCCAGCCACGGCTCTATCCAGGTTCATGGAGCGAATGGATCGTCGATCCAGCCCGACCCGTCGCCACCGGGGGTTGAGCTGAACTGACTGGGCCGCGCAAGGCGCATTTCAGCCGGAAAACAATTGCCTGCTTGCCCCGCTCGACGAATTATGCGCTTGAAAGCGGAGCGCCGGAAGGCGGCCGGAGCAATCTGCCCGGTCCGTTGCCTTGCGGTTGGGGGCACCGATGAGGAAGCGGTTCTGGATCGGCCTGGCGGCCGGTCTTCTCTTGCAGAGCGCGGTCAGCGCTTCGCCCCGGCGCGCGGACGAGCCGGCGACCGGCGCGACCGGTCCATCGATCGCCGGCGAACTGCGCGCCCTCGCCGATTACGACACCTCGGGCGATCCGAATAAGGCGCTGCGCAGGATCGATGCCGCCCTCGCCTCCGCCGACAAGGCGGGAAATACCGACCCCATCGACATGCTGCTGGTCCGGGCGACACGCGGCGAGGCGCTGTTCTGGCTCGGTCGCTACGAGGAAGCGCTCGCCGTGTTTCGAGACTTCGACACGCGGATGACGGCCATGGGGCAACCTATGACGCCGCGCCATGCCGATATCGTCAACAACATCGGCTCCGCCCTCTCCAGCCTCGGCCGACTGGACGAAGCGCGGATCTACAAGCAGCGTGCGCTGTACCTGAGCGAGAGCCTGACCGGCAGGGACAGCGTCGAATATGCCGCGGCGCTCTATGGCCTTGCGCTGATCGATTACCGCCGGGGCCTTCCCCTGGAGGCTATCCCCAAAGTAGAGCAGGCCATTGCGATCGCCACGACGGCCAGCGGCCGTAGCGGACGGAACGCCGAGTACCCGACCCTGTTCGGCATCACGCTCAGCACCCTGCAGATCCAGGCAGGGGATGCCACCTCCGCCGCATCAGCGGCGCGGGCCGCGGCCGACTGGGCGGACGTTCATCTGGGCAAGACGCACCGCCTGACGCTGGCCGCGCTCAATGCCCTGGGTGCCGCGCTCAACGATGCCGGGCTCTACGGGCAGGCCACGCCGATCCTGCGCCGTGCGCTGGACATGCGGATGGCGAAAGCCGATCCCGATCCCCGCGACCTCGGCTATTCGCTCAACGCGCTGGCCTATTCCCTCGACCTCGCGGGCTTCTCGCAAGAGGCACTGGCCTTCTACGAGAGGTCGGCCGCCATCTTCGAGACGCTCCCCGCTTCGCAGCAACCCATGTCCGGGGCCAACGTGTTCGGCCAGATCGCCCGCATCGTCCGGGATGATGGGCAGACCGGGAAGGCGCTCGAACTGAACCGCAAGGCGCTGGCCATGGCGCGGCGCCTCGCATCCTCGTCCGAAGATCCCGAAGTGCTTCGCGCCGAGCTGAGCCTAGCCAAGATGCTGATTTCGCTGGAAGGATCGCCAGAGCACCTCGATGCCGCGCAGGCGCTGCTGGACCATGTCACCGCCGCATATTCCCGGCGCGCACTGGACACGAACCTCGATCGGGTGGCCGCCGAAACCCTGCGCGCGGCGATCGATACCCGCCGGGGCGACCCCGCCGGCGCCCTCGCCAGGGCCCGCCCCGGCATCGCCGCCTTGCGGGCCCGTCTCCTCGATCGCACCAGCGCCTCCACCGGCACCGTCCGCCTGCGCGACCAGGCTGCCGGCACCTTCGTGCTCGAAGCGAGGATCGCCATTGCCGCCGGGGACGGACAGGCGGCTTTCGACGCCTTGCAAATGGCCGGAATGGGCGACCTGCAAACGGCCTTCACCTCTCTTGCGGCGATCCATGACCGCTACGGACCGGAAGCGGATGCGGCGATCCGCGCCTACCTCTCCACCGCCGCAAGCCTGCGCGAGTTGCTCAAGCAGCGCGATCGGGAGATCGGCCAGGATGGCGACGACCGTGGCGATCGCGACACTGCCCAACGGATCGCCGACACCGAACGGGACTTGCAGGCGCTGGACGGACGGATCGGCGCGCTGGTGCCGGGCTATGCCGCGCTGACCGGCTTCGAGCCCGCGACGCTCGCGGCAGCGCAATCCCGGCTGGCGAAAGGCCAGGCCATGCTCCTTTACGGGCAGGATGCGCAAGGGCTGGTCGTCATGGCGATCACCCGCGACACCGTGACTTCCGCGACCACGCCGATCCCGGCGCTCCGCCTGGCCGCTCTCCAGCGCAAGCTGCGCGCCTCGATCGAGGAAGGCCTGCTGACGGACGGCACCTCGGCGTTCGACCGACAGTCGGCCTATCGGCTCTACACGCTCCTGTTTCCTGCCCCGATCGCAAAGGCGCTGCGCCACAGCCGTCAAGTGGCGATCCTTGCGCCCGGAATGCTTGCTTCCCTGCCCTTCGACGCGCTGGTAACCGCGCCGCCCACCGGTGACGACGCCGACCCGCTGGCGCTGCGGCGCACTGCCTGGCTGGTGCGCCGCCATGCCGTGAGCACGCTGGTGAGCGCCGCCTCGCCGTCGAGAGCCGGAAAGCGCGCAAGCCCGCCGAGGGGTTTCGTAGGCGTCGGCGCTCCGTTGCTGGCCGATGCCGCCGCGCTGGAGGGTGTGGAATTGCCCTTGCGGACGCTGCCGCAACTTCCGCAACTGCCGGGCGCCGAAGCCGAACTGCGCGCCATGGCCGATAGCTTCGCCGGCGATCGCCGCATCCTGGTCGGCGCGCAGGCAACCGAAGCGGCGGTGAAGGCTGCCCCGCTTGCAGACGCGGGCATCATCGCCTTCGCCACGCACGGCCTCGTCGGCGGCGCCTATCGAAACATCATGGAACCGGCCCTGGTGCTGACGCCGACGCCCGAGGGCAGCGGTGAGGACGGCCTGCTCACCGCCTCGGAGATCGCCCGGCTGAACCTCGACGCGGACTGGGTTATCCTGTCCGCCTGCAATACCGATGCCGGTGAGAGCGAAAACGCCCCGACTTATTCCGGCCTCGCCCGCGCCTTCGTCTCAGCGGGAGCGCGATCTTTGCTTCTGTCGCATTGGCCGGTGCGGGACGACGTCGCCGGCCGCCTCACCCTGCGCACCGTCGCCGGCGCGCAAGGGAGCACCAGCCGCGCGCAAGCCTTACGCCGCGCGCAGCTGGAGGTTCTGGCGGACGCGACACTGCCGGGAAGCGCCCATCCTGCGACATGGGCGCCCTTCGTCCTCGTCGGCGATTGAGAACGCCCCTCTCGAGAACGCCTGCTTACTTCGCCAGTTCGGCTTCGATGGCGTTCACCAGCAGCGGATCCTGCGGTGCCGTGCCGGGCGCGAAACGTCCCACCACTTCACCATCGCGCGACACCAGGAACTTCTCGAAGTTCCACAGCACCTCGGGATCGTCGTTCGGGGTCATGCCATAGCCCTTGAAGCGCTCTTTCATGCCATCGACATCGCCCTGCTTGGTGGGAATCGCTTCGGTCAGCGCGGCGTAGAGCGGCTGCTTGCCCTCGCCGGTGACATCGGCCTTGGTGAAGAGAGGAAAGGATACGCCATAGTTGACCTGGCAGAACTCGACGATCTCCTCGTCGGTGCCCGGTTCCTGCGCGCCGAAGTCGTTGGCGGGGAAGCCCAGCACTTCGAAACCCTGCGCCTTGTATTCGCCGTAGAGCTTCTCCAGTCCTTCGTACTGCGGGGTAAGGCCGCACTTGGACGCGACATTGACCACGAGCAGGACATTGCCGCCATGCGCGCCAAGGCTGTCTGCCTTGCCGTCGATGCGGTTCAGGGGAATTGCTGAGATGTCGGCCATGAAGAAAGTCTCCCGGGAAGTCTGAGGCCGGAACATGGCGCAAGGTCATGACCACCGCAAGACGACGCGGCATCCCGGCCGCAGGCTTCGCTCCGGCGAGCGATCAATCGGCGGCGCGGCGATAGTCCGCTATCACGTCGCCGCAGTCCGCCAGTTCCGCCTCGTGTCCTTCCTCGCGCCAGGTTTCCGCCAGGGCTTCCTCCTCCCACTGCCGCATTGCCGGATGCTCCAGCACCCGGTCCACCCAGGACTGGCATGTCCCGACATCAAGGCCATAGGTACGGATACGGAAGGCGACCGGCGCGAAGAACGCATCGATTGCCGTGAATCTATCGCCGGCGAGCCAGGGCCCGCCGAAACGCGAAAGGCCCTCCCCGAAGATTTCGCGCAGGCGGGCGATGTCACGCACCAGCGCCGGACGCATGCTGCGCGGGCGTACCCGCACGCCGACATTCATCGTGCAGTCCCCCCGCAGCGCGGAAAACCCGCCATGCATCTCGGCCACGGCACACTGGGCATAGGCACGCGCGGCTTCATCCTGCGGCCAGACGCCGGGATGGCGATCGGCCAGGTAAAGCGTGATGCCCAGCGAATCCCAGATCGTCCGCTCGCCATCGATCAAGGCCGGAACCTGCCCGGTGGGCGAAAAGTCGCGAAAGGCCTCGTAGTTCACGGGGGCCGCGAAAGGCTCGATCCGGTCGGTGAAATCGATACCAAGCGCCTTCATCAGCACCCAGGGCCTGAGCGACCAGCTGGAGTAGTTCCGGTTGGCGGTGATCAGCGTGTAAGCCACTCGGAACTCTCCGTTCAGTTGAAAACCCGCGTAAGGCGGAGTTCAAGTCACATAATGTGCCGTGGTCTTAGCGGCGACTTCCTCCGCCGTCACGCCCGGCGCCAGTTCGATCAGCTTGAACGGGCTCTGGTGGTCGGGGCGCTGGAACACGCAGAGGTCGGTGACGATCATGTCGACCACGTTCTTGCCGGTGAGCGGCAGGGTACAGGCCGGGATGAACTTGGGATCGCCGTTCTTGGCATTGTGCTCCATGACGACGATGATCTTCTTCACGCCCGCCACGAGATCCATCGCACCGCCCATGCCCTTGATCATCTTGCCGGGAATCATCCAGTTGGCGATATCGCCGTTCTCGGCGATCTCCATCGCGCCCAGCACGGCCAGGTCGATGTGGCCGCCGCGGATCATGCCGAAGCTGGTGGCGCTGTCGAAATAGGCAGACTGCGGCAGTTCGCTCACCGTCTGCTTGCCCGCGTTGATCAGGTCGGGGTCCACTTCGTCGGGATAAGGGAACGGGCCGATGCCCAGCATGCCGTTTTCCGACTGAAGCGTCACCGTGATGCCGGTGGGCACGTGATTGGCCACGAGAGTCGGAATTCCGATCCCCAGGTTCACGTAGAACCCGTCCCGAAGCTCCTTCGCCGCGCGCGCGGCCATTTCATCGCGAGTCCAGCTCATCGGACGGTCTCCCTTTCGCGCGTGGTGGTGAACTCGATCTTCTTTTCGTAGGGTGCCCCCAGCACCAGCCGCTGCACGAAGACGCCGGGCAGGTGAATACTGTCCGGATCGAGCGAGCCGGTCGGGACGATCTCTTCCACTTCCACTACGCAGACCTTGCCGCAGGTGGCGGCGGGCACGTTGAAGTTGCGCGCCGTCTTGCGGAACACGACGTTGCCGGTTTCGTCCGCCTTCCACGCCTTGACCAGGCTGAGGTCCGCGAAGATGCCTTCCTCAAGGATATACTCCTCGCCCCGGAACACTTTCACTTCCTTGCCCTCGGCCACCTGGGTGCCGACGCCGGTCTTGGTGTAGAAACCGGGAATACCGGCGCCCCCCGCCCGCATGCGTTCGGCCAGAGTGCCCTGCGGACAGAATTCCACTTCGAGTTCGCCCGAAAGAAACTGGCGTTCGAACTCCTTGTTCTCCCCCACGTAGGACGAGATCATCTTGGCGACCTGCCTGGTGCGCAGCAGCTTGCCGATACCTTCGTTGTCGATGCCGGCATTGTTGGAGGCGAAAGTCAGGTTCTTCACGCCCGAATCGCGCACTGCATCGAGCAACCGCTCGGGAATACCGCAAAGGCCGAATCCACCTGCCGCAACCAGCAGTCCGTCCTTCAACAACCCTTCCAACGCAGCATCGGCGCTGGGATAGATTTTGTTCATGCCATTCTCCCGTTTGGGGCAAAGCTAGACAGTCGATCTCATTACGAATAGCGATTGTTTTTTATCGGAACCGATAATCCGTCGTTATGAAACGTATCGCCCTCTTCCACCTGGAAACGCTGATGTGGATCGATCGGCTCGGCACGTTCGCAGGCGCAGCGCAAAGACTCAATACGACGCAGCCCGCTATTTCCGCCCGCGTGCGCGAGATCGAGGAGCAACTGGGAGTCCCGCTTTTCCAGCGCGATGGACGCCGCATGGTCCTGACCGCGCGGGGCCGCCGCCTCGTGCAGGAATGCGAACCGTTGCGGCAGGGCCTGGAGCGGGTGCTGCTCGATGCCAGCGACTTCGCCGGGGCGACCGGCACCGTGCGCATCGGCTCGGGAGAGATCGCCGCGGCCACCTGCCTGCCCGACTTCATCGGCGCCATCGAGCGCGAGCGACCCGGCGTGACGCTGGAGATCGAACTGGATCTCACGGCCAGGCTGCTCCAGCAGGTTCTCTCGGGCACGCGAGACATCGTTTTCCTTGCCGGGCCGGCAGCAAGCCCAGGCCTGCGCACGGCACCGATCGGCTCGGTGGAACTTGTCTGGGCGGCCAGCCCGCAGGTCGCCGGAGCGGGCGATTTCTCTCAAAGAGGCCACCTCCTGCCCATCTGGTCGCTGCCGGATCATTCTCCGCTCCACGCCGTCACCCTGGCCGCTCTGCAAGAACACGGCATCACGCCGCGCGCGCTCAACACCTGCAACAACGTACGCATGCTGATCGAGATCGTCGCACGCGGGCAAGGCGCCGCCGTCCTGCCGGAGACCATGGTGCGAACGGAACTGGCCCGCGGCCTGCTGGCGGAAGTCCTGCCTCGGCCGAGGCACAAGGTCCATTTCGAAGCTGCCATCCGTACGCGAGAGCAAGATCCCGTCATCCTCGACTTGTTCGAGCGCGCCTCGCGGCTCTCGATCGAATGTCGCTAGGGAAATGGCCGCGAACTTTGATCTTCGTCATGGCAATTCCATGACCTTGCGATAGGTTATCCGAGATCAACGGGAGAATTATCATGCGCTCGATACTCGTGAATGCCGACCGCAAGGCCGACAGCGAAGCCCGCATCGATGCCGCGCTTGAACTGGCCCGCCATCTCGACGCCCATGTCACCGTGCTCGTCGATACGCCGGTCTCGCGCTATATCGCCATGGACCCCATGGGCGGCAGCTACGTGATCTCCGAAGCGCTCGACAAGGCGCGGGGGGAGGATGACGCCGCCGCCGAGGCCATAGAGGCCCGCCTCACGCGCGGAGACATCGCCTTCGAGGTGATCCGCAGCGAACAGGATCCGGTTCCTGCCCTGGCCGGCGCCGCGCGGCTTTCGGACCTGGTGGTCGTCTCGCGTTCCAGCGGCATCGCCGGGCAACTGGCGATGGTGGCGCGGGCCCCGGTGCTTGCGCTGCCGGAAGGCCGCAAGCTCTCCCTGCCGATCCGCCGCGCCGTGATCGCCTGGGACGGCGGCGAGCAGGCGGCCAGCGCGCTCAAGGCAGCCATCCCCCTGCTGCAAAGCTGTCAGGTGGTGAAGCTGGTGACGGTAATCGAAAAGTCCGGCGGCTTTCCGGCAACCGACGCGCTGCGCTACCTTTCGCGCAACGGGGTCCATGCCGAATACGAAGAATACGAAAGGCGCGGGTCCACCGAGGAAACCCTGGCTCTGGCCGTGAACCAGACCCACGCGGAACTGCTGGTCATGGGCGCTTACGGAAAGAGCCGCCTCCGGGAGTTCCTGTTCGGGGGGGTCACCGCCCATTTCCTTTCGGACGCGAGCGCACCGGCGGTATTGTTTTCTCACTGAACCATAACGGATAAATCGACATGAGAGGCGCCGGTGCAGGACATCGGCGCCTTTTTTGCGTTTCGACTGACCCAGGATCCCGCCGAAAGGAATTCTGTCAGATACTCAGCATGTTGAGCAAATGGCGCACCGCAACAAGCAACCCTTGCAAGGCGAAACGTAAGGCAATCGCCCTGACGATTGCGTCAAGCTGGAGATGAAGCTTGGCTCATATTTCATAACATTGTTTTAGCTGGATTTTGTGGAGACTACCCGGTGTAGTTCCGTGCAACGCAATATTGCTTGCGCGTTTCGCAACCGTCAAATCGGCATTTCGCACTTGCACAAAAGCCGAGTCGGAGTCATACAGACAGTGCCTTTCAGGCATCCTCTCCCAAAACTTTCACGGCCCGGTTGGAAACTTCCGGGCCTTCTTTTTGCCTGTTGGAGAACGGCGTTCTCCAACAGTTCCATCGGAAACATCCGCAGTGGCCGTTGGTTGGTTTGAAATCCGGGGAGCCGATACCTAGTTCCAGTTCACGTCCCGGACGGCCCGCGCAAACTGGCGCCTGGCCGGAATCGGGAGGATGGAAAGGACCCCCATGGCGGACGCCACAACCCATGTCGACGAACGCACGGTGAAACTGCAGGTCGCGGCAGCCCGTCAGGAAGAAAGCGGACAGGGAATTGCCCGTCTTTCGCGCGCTTCTCTGTCCGAGATCGGCGCGATGGAAGGCGATGTGCTCGAAATCATCGGCAAGACCGCCACCGTCGCCCGCGCCGTGCTCGCCTATGACGAGGACGAAGGCCTTCAGGTCATCCGCCTCGACGGGCTCCAGCGCGGCAATGCCGAAGTGGGCTCCGGCGACCACGTCACCGTGCGCAAGGCCGAATCGCGCCCGGCGCAGCGCGTGGTGTTCGCACCCGCGCAGAAGGACATGCGCCTGCAAGGCCCCTCGGCCGCTCTCAAGCGCAACTTCTTCCAGCGCCCGATGGTGCAGGGCGATCTCGTCGCCACCACCGGCCAGCAGCAGGTCGCGGACATTCCTCCGCAGCTGCGTCGCATGTTCAATGCACCGGCTTATGCGCTGACGCAGATCCGCCTCAACGTCGTCTCCACCACCCCGCGCGGCATCGTCCACATCGACGAAAACACCGAAGTGGAACTGCGCGAAGTCTTCGAGGAAGCGCATGATGCGCGCGGCGACGTAAACTACGACGACGTCGGTGGCATGAGCGACACCATTCGCCAGCTGCGCGAGATGGTGGAACTGCCGCTGCGCTATCCCGAACTGTTCACCCGCCTCGGCGTCGCCCCGCCCAAGGGCGTGCTGCTGCACGGCCCGCCAGGCACCGGCAAGACGCGCCTGGCACAGGCGGTCGCCAACGAGAGCGAGGCCAACTTCTTCACCATCAACGGGCCCGAGATCATGGGCTCCGGCTATGGCGAGAGCGAGAAGGCCCTGCGCGAAGTCTTCGAGGAAGCCACCAAGGCCGCGCCCGCGATCGTCTTCATCGACGAGATCGATTCGATCGCCCCCAAGCGCAGCCAGGTCCACGGCGAGGCGGAAAAGCGCCTGGTCGCCCAGTTGCTCACCCTGATGGACGGCATCGACAGCCGCGCCCATGTCGTGGTGATTGCCGCCACCAACCGGCCCGACGCCATCGACGAGGCACTGCGCCGCCCCGGCCGCTTCGACCGCGAGATCGTCATCGGCGTGCCGGACGAGGCCGGTCGCCGCGAGATCCTGGGCATCCACACGCGCGGCATGCCGCTGAGCGAGCGGGTGGACCTCGGCGAACTCGCGCGCACCACCCATGGCTTCGTCGGCGCCGACCTCGCTGCCCTCGCCCGCGAGGCAGCGATCGAGGCGGTGCGCCGCATCATGCCCAAGCTCGACCTTGAGGCCCGCACCATCCCCGCCGAAGTGCTCGACCATCTCCAGGTCTACCGCGAGGACTTCGTGGCCGCGCTCAAGCGCGTCCAGCCTTCGGCCATGCGCGAGGTCATGGTGCAGGTGCCGAACATCGGCTGGGCCGACATCGGCGGCCTCGACAATGCGCAGCTCAAGCTGAAGGAAGGCGTGGAACTGCCGCTGAAGAACCCGGAAGCCTTCCACAAGCTGGGCATCCGCCCGGCCAAGGGCTTCCTGCTCTACGGCCCGCCCGGCACCGGCAAGACCCTGCTGGCCAAGGCCGTCGCCAAGGAGGCCGAGGCGAACTTCATCTCGATAAAGTCCTCCGACCTCCTGTCCAAGTGGTACGGCGAGAGCGAGCAGCAGATCGCCCGCCTCTTCGCCCGCGCCCGTCAGGTCGCGCCTTGCGTGATCTTCATCGACGAGATCGACAGCCTCGTGCCCGCGCGCGGCATGGGCGGCGGTGGCGGCGAGCCGCAAGTGACGGGCCGCGTGGTCAACACGATCCTTGCCGAGATGGACGGGATGGAAGAACTGCAGTCGGTCGTGCTGATCGGCGCAACCAACCGCCCTGCCCTCGTCGATCCCGCGCTGCTGCGTCCCGGCCGCTTCGACGAACTGGTCTATGTCGGCACACCCGACGAGGCCGGGCGCGAGCATATTCTCGGCATCCATACCAGCAAGATGCCGCTGGCCGGCGACGTTTCCCTGCGCGACGTGGCCGCACGGACCGAGCGCTTCACCGGCGCAGACCTGGAAGACGTGGTGCGCCGCGCGGGCCTCATCGCGATCCGCAAGCGCGGCGCCGAAGTGGAGCAGGTCCGGCGGGAGGACTTCGAGGATGCCCTCGAAGACAGCCGCGCCACCGTGACCGAGGAGATGGAAGCCGAATACGAGCGTATGAAGGGCGAGTTGAAGAAGCGGGCGATGGAAGTGATTCCGATCGGCTTCATCGCCCCCGGCATGGTCGAGTCCCGCCGCGAGAAGAAGCACGGGGATTGAATTACGTCGTCCCGGGCTTGACCCGGGACCGCTGGCAAATCTTGAGGCGCTACCTCGCGAGCAAGGCGCGGCCAGGCCAGCGGTCCCGGATCAAGTCCGGGACGACGATAATCTGTTAGGCACACCAATCGACGATAATCTGCACGGCACGGTAATCCTTGCGAACCGTCCTGCCTTGCGGCACCTCCCGCGCATGACCTCTCCGCTCCGCACCGTGCTCGTCGCCGCCATCGCCCTCATCGCGGCGGTTCCCGCCGCGCAGGCGAAGGACGTGCCGGTCTGCTCCTACCGCATCGACAATGCCTACCCCCACGATACCGGCGCCTTTACCGAGGGCCTGCTGTTCGACCGGGGCGTGCTCTACGAAAGCACCGGCCGCGAAGGCGATTCCCGCATCGTCGTGCGCAAGTTGGAAACGCTGGAGCCGATACATGAGGCGCAAGTCGACCCTGCCGTCTTCGGCGAAGGGCTGGTCGACTGGAAAGACCAGCTCATCAGCCTCACCTGGCGTGACGGCATCGGCTATCGCTGGGACCGCGCGACGCTGAAGCTGCTGGGCACGTTCCGCTATGAGGGCGAAGGCTGGGCCATGACCCGCCACGGCGAGACGATCTACCAGAGCGACGGTTCCGCCACGCTGCGCCTGCGCGATCCGGCGACGATGCGCCAGACCGGCAGCCTTGCCGTGACGGCCGAAGGCAAGCCGGTGCCCAGTCTCAACGAGCTGGAATGGATAGGCGGCGAGATCTGGGCCAATGTCTGGATGACCGACCGCATCGCCCGGATCGATCCGAAGACCGGCAAAGTCACGTCCTGGCTGGACCTGACCGGCCTGCGCGAACAGGCGGGCGGGCGCGGCGTGGACGCCGTGCTGAACGGCATTGCCTGGGATGCACCGGCAAACCGCATTTTCGTGACCGGCAAGAACTGGAACCAGATCTTCCAGATCGTCCCGGACTGCACGAAACGCTTCTGACTTGCGCATCACTTGCCCGGGCGGGCCGCTTGCGGTAGAAAGCGGCCAACAAGCCAAGGAATGGATCGATGAACGACTGAGCACATAGCCCGTTTTTCCCAAACGCTATCTGCCGGTGTTCCCATGACATTCCTGACTCTCGACCGCGTGGCCTGCTCGGCCCCAGACGGTTCCCCGCTTTTCTCCGACCTCACCTTCTCGCTCAGCCGCGAGACGCTCGGCCTTGTCGGTCGCAACGGCGCGGGCAAGAGCACCCTGCTGCGCGCGATCGCCGGGGAAGCGCCGATTCTGGAAGGCACGATCACGCGACAGGGCCGCGTCGGCCTGCTGCACCAGCTTCCGCCCGACGACCGCGTCAGCGTGGCCGAAGCGCTAGGCCTCGCCGCCCAGTTCGCCCGCCTCGATCGCATCACCCAGGGCCGGTTCGACGACGACGATTTCGAGCTGGCCGACTGGACCCTGCCCGAACGCCTCGAAAAGGCCGCCGCGCTGGCCGGTTTTGCCGATCTCGATCCCCAGCGGCCGCTCTCCGGCTTCAGTGGCGGGCAGCGCACCCGGCTGATGCTGACCGGCCTCCTCATGGGCGAGCCGGACGTGCTCCTGCTGGACGAGCCCACCAACAATCTCGATGAGGCGGGCCGCAAGGTGGTGGCGGACCTGCTCGACGGCTGGCACGGCGGCGCCCTTGTCGCCAGCCACGATCGCGAACTGCTGCGCCGTGCCAATCGTATCGTCGAACTGACCGGCACGGGCGTCCACATGGTCGGCGGCGGCTGGGATGCTTTCGACGAGCAACGCAGCCGGGAGCGCGCCCGCGCCGCCGAAGTGCTGGAACGGAGCGAAGACGCCCTGCGCCGTTCACGTCGCGAACGTCAGGAAGAGACCGAAAAACAGGCCCGGCGCGACAGCAGGGGCCGTCAGGATGCCGCCCGGGGCGGCGCACCGAAGATCCTGCTCGGCGCCCGCAGGCAGCGCGCCGAGGAAACCGGCGGACGCCAGGGCAAGCTGGGCGACGAGCGCGTGGGACGCGCGCAACAGGACCTCGAAACGGCGCGCCGCGACGTGGAAGTGCTCGCCCCGATTCATATCGAGCTGCCGGCCAGCGGCCTGCCCTCCGGCCATGTCCTGATCGAGGCCCGCGGCATTACCTGCATGCGCGGCGGAAGGCACTTGCTCGGTCCACTCGATCTGGTGATCCGCGGCCCCCGGAGAATCGCCGTCACCGGCGCCAACGGTTCGGGCAAGACCAGCCTGATCCGCATTCTCGCCGGGCTGGACCAGCCGGACCAGGGCGAGATTAGCGCCGCGAGATCACGCAGCGCGCTGCTGGACCAGCACGTCTCGCTCCTCGGCGACAGCGGCACCGTGCTGGATGCCTACTTGCGCCTCAATCCAGGGACCGACCGCCACGCCGCCCATGCCGCGCTGGCCCGCTTCGGCTTTCGCAATGCCTGGGCGGAGCGCGCGGTAGGCGGTCTTTCCGGCGGCGAGCGGATGCGTCTGGCGCTGGCCTGCCTTTTCACCCGGCGCGAGGTGCCCTGGCTGCTGATCCTCGACGAACCGACCAACCACCTCGATCTCGCCTCTGTGGAAATGCTGGAAGAGGCCCTGCACGGCTATGACGGCGCAGTGGTCTGCGTCAGCCACGATGCGGCCTTTCGCGAGGCGCTGGGCCTGGAAGAGACCATCGCGCTAGGGTAAGTTCAATTGGCCCCGCTTGACTTGGCTATGCGCGCGTCCAGGTTGACCGATCCCGCGACCAGTTCCGCAAGCCCCGCGCTCGCGCCCAGTTCGACCGGCGCCACCGGCAAGGTCCGCCGCCGGACGAGAGCCTCGGGCTGGTTGCGGCGGATCCAGTCCATCATGCTCTCGCGCAGCTCGCAGCGCAGGTCGAACAGCGTCGGGCCATCGCGGGCGCTCATCAGCAGGCGGACCTCGATGGCCTCGTCCTTGCAATCGGTCACCTGAAGCACTTGCGCCCGCTTGTCCCAGAGACGGTGGGCGGTGATCTGGCGCGTATATTCCTCGCGGATCGGGCCGATGTCGGTGCCCTGGTCGAGATAGAGGAACACCGTGCCGAGCAGCTGCGATGTCGTCTTGGTCCAGTTCTGGAAGGTGTCCTCCAGAAACCGGTTGGACGGCACGACAAGGCGGCGCTCGTCCCACAGCCGCACGACGACGTAAGTGGTGCGGATATCCTCGATCCGGCCCCACTCGCCGTCGAGGATGATGACGTCGTCGATCGAAATCGGCTCGGTCATGGCCATCTGGAAGCCCGCGATCAGCGCCTTGAGCGCCGGCTGCGCCGCCGCGCCCACTGCCAGCGCGGCAAGTCCGGCCGAAGCCATCAGGGTCACGCCGATCTCGCGCACGCCGGGTATCGAAGCCAGCATGCCGGAAACGGTGAGGAACACGATCAGGAACGTGCCGATGCGGCTGAAGATCGAAAGCCGGGTGCGGCGACGGCGTGCGTTGCGATTGTTCTCCACGGAGATGTCGGCCCGCATGATCATCGCTTCCACGAAAGCACGCAGGATCGCAACGGCAACCCAACCCGTCAGTAGTGGCATCACGAAAGGCGCGAAGCGCTCCCACACCGCCTCCAATGCCGGGGTTTCACGCGCCGCCAGAACCACACCCATGGCGAGAAAGGCCCAGCGCGTCGGGCGATTGAGACGATTGACGACGATGTCGTCCGCTTCGCTCGCGCTGCGATGCGCGATCCGGTGGAGAATGCGGAATAACAGGGCGTGGACGATGAACGCCAGAGCGAGGCCGATCAGCGCGGCGATCAGCGCCATCAACGGACGTTCCGCCCAGTCCGGCAGGCCGCCGAGCAGGCTTTCGATGAAATCGATCATGGGGCTGAAACTATGCTGCATCGCAGCAGTTTCAGCGATCTGCTCGCTTCATCGGGCTTTCGGGGCAGGTCGGGGAAGAAAGGCCGGAGGAGATAGCTGGAGAAGAAGCCCGAAAAGAAAGCCCGTCGTCCCGGACTTGATCCGGGACCGCTGGCAATTCTTGAGGCGCGACATTGCAGGAACGCGCCTTGCCGCTAGTTGGATGATGCGAGGCCAGCGGTCCCGGATCAAGTCCGGGACGACGTTGTGCAAAATTTCTTGACGTGCCTCAGTGGGCCGCCCCCCAGCTTAGGCCGGAACCGATCTCCACGCCCAGCGGAACGTCCAGTTTCACCGAGGGCTCGGCCGCCCCCGCCATGACATTGCGGATCACGTCCGACGCCGCCGCAACGTCACCCTCGGGCAGCTCGAACACGAGTTCGTCGTGCACCTGGAGCAGCATGCGCACATGGCCCAGGCCCGCCGCCTCCAGAGCCGGCATCATGCGCACCATGGCGCGCTTGATGATATCGGCGCTGGTGCCCTGGATCGGGGCGTTGATGGCGGCGCGCTCGCTACCTTGGCGTTCGGCGCCGTTCTTCGAGGTGATGCGCGGGAACCAGGTCTTGCGGCCGAACAGCGTTTCCGAATAGCCGCGCTCGCGCACTTGCTCCAGCGTGTGGACGATGTAGCGCTGGATGCCCGGGAAGCGCTCGAAATAGCGGTCGATCATCGCCTGCGCCTCGTCCGCCTCGGTGCCGAGACGGCCTGCGAGGCCCCAGCGAGAGATGCCGTAGAGGATGGCGAAGTTGATGGTCTTGGCCCGCCCGCGCGTGTCGCGGTCCACGGTGCCGAACATTTCCATCGCCGTGCGCGAGTGGATGTCCTCGCCCTGGGCAAAGGCTTCCTTCAGGCTGGGCACATCGGCCATGTGCGCGGCAAGGCGCAGTTCGATCTGCGAATAGTCGACCGCAAGCAGGACATTGCCCGGCTCGGCCACGAAACAGTCGCGGATCTGGCGCCCGATCTCGGTGCGGATCGGGATGTTCTGGAGGTTCGGATCGGTGGAGGAAAGACGCCCGGTCTGCGCGCCGACCAGGCTGTAGCTGGTGTGGACGCGCCCGGTTTGCGGATTGATCGCCGCCTGCAAGGCCTCGGTATAGGTCGAGCGCAGTTTCGAAAGCTGGCGCCATTCCAGCACCTGGGTAGCCACTTCGGCGCCCTCGCTCGCCAGCTTTTCCAGCACCGACTGGTCGGTGGAATACTGCCCGCTCTTGCCCTTCTTGCCGCCCTTGTAGCCGAGCTTTTCGAACAGGATATCGCCAAGCTGCTTGGGGCTGCCGATGGTGAATTCCTGGCCGACCTTGCCGTGGATCTCGCTCTCCAGCTTGCCGATGGCCTCAGCGAACTGGCTGGAGAGACCGGCGAGCTTCTCGCGATCCACCTTGATGCCATGGCGCTCCATCTGGGCCACCACCGGGATCAGCGGCCGGTCGACACGCTCGTAGATCCGCGTGCCGCCCTCGTCCGAGAGGCGCGGCTTGAGCAGCGAATGCAGCCGCCAGGTCACGTCCGCGTCCTCGGCCGCATAAGGCGTGGCGCGGTCGAGCGGCACTTCGCCGAAAGGAATCGCCTTCTTGCCGGTGCCGCAGACGTCCTTGAAGGCCATGGTCTTGTGCGAGAGATGGCGTTCGGAAAGCTCGTCCATGCCGTGGCCGCCGCCGATGCCCTCGATCTGGCGGCCCGCGTCGAGGCAGAAGCTGACGATCATCGTATCGTCCACCGGCGCGACCAGGATGTCATGCCGGGCCAGGACGTTGAGGTCGTACTTGATGTTCTGGCCGACCTTGAGCACCGCATCGCTTTCCAGCAGCGGCTTGAGCAGCGCCAGTGCCGTCTGCAGCGGCACTTGCTGCGGCTTTTCCGCGAACATATCGCTGCCGCCGTGGCCGAGCGGGATGTAGCAGGCATCGTTCGGCCCAAGCGCAAGGCTGATACCGGCAAGGTCCGCCTTCATCGCATCGAGCATCGAGGTTTCGGTGTCGATGGCAAGGACATGCGCGGCCAGCCCGCGTGCCACCCAGCGCTCCAGAGCCTCGACCGTCTGCACGCATTCGTAGGCGGCATAGTCCACCGCCGGCCATTCGGGCAGCGGCTGGCGCGAAGCGCCTTCGGTCGCACTGCCGGCGGCAGTGACCGGCTTGGCCGGATTGAGCTGGGTCGGACGGTCCGGGCTGCCGCGCCCCCCGTCCAGACGCTTGAGCAGGCTGGTAAAACCGTGCTTGCCCAGGAAGTCGGCCAGCGGCTCGGGCGGGATCGCATCCAGCTTGAATTCGTCCAGCGCCATCGGCAGCGTGCAGTCTTCCTTGAGCGTGACCAGCACCTTGGACAGGCGCGCCTGGTCGGCCTGCTCGATCAGGCGCTCTTGCAGCTTGGACTTTTTCATCGACGGTGCCGCTGCCAGCGCCGCCTCAAGGTCGCCGTAGTCCTGGATCAGCTTGGTTGCGGTCTTGGGGCCGACGCCGAACACGCCCGGCACGTTGTCCACCGAGTCCCCCATCAGCGCCAGCACGTCGCCCACCTTTTCGGGCGGGACGCCGAACTTCTCGACCACTTCGGGAATGTCGATGCGCTGGTTCTTCATCGTGTCCAGCATGTCGATACAGCCGCCACCGATCGCACACTTGCCCACGAGCTGCATCAGATCCTTGTCCGAGGAAACGATGGTCACGTCCCAGCCCTGTCGCGTCGCCTCGCGGGCGTAGGAGGCGATGAGATCGTCCGCCTCGAAGCCCACTTCCTCGATGCAGGGCAGCGAGAAGGCGCGGGTGGCGTCGCGAATCAGCGGGAACTGCGGGACCAGATCCTCGGGCGGGGGCGGGCGGTTGGCCTTGTAGTCGTCGTAGATGTCGTTGCGGAACGAGTGGCTGCCCGCATCGAGGATAACCGCGAGGTGCGTCGGGCCATCGGCCTTGTTCAGGTCGTCCGCCAGCTTCCACAGCATCGTCGTGTAGCCGTAGACCGCGCCGACCGGCGTCCCTTCCGGGTTCGTCAGGGGCGGCAGGCGGTGATAGGCGCGGAAGATATAGGCCGAACCATCGACGAGGTAGAGATGCTGCTTGGAATCCATGGCCTGATCCCTAGCAGCGCGGGCACCGGCCGTCAGCAGCCCAGTGACACGCGGCCGGTGAAATCGGCCGATGAGAGCGAGCGGGAACCAATTCGCTCCACGGTCGTTTGCCCGCGACTGCTTGAAACGCATTCGCGACCGGCCTAGTTTCCCGCTCAAGGGGCGAAGCCGCTCATATCTGCGGATGGGCTCACGGGGGTTTGTCTTTTTAGCAAACGCTTTTTAGCAAAACGAGGGAATACCGAGAACATGCGCAAGATCGTTATCGCCGCCACTGCCGCCGTCGCAGCCCTGTCGCTCGCCGCCTGCTCGGAAAAGACGCAGGATGCCGCTTCGGACACCGCCACCTCGGCCGCCGGCGATATGTCGGAAGCCGCTGAAGACGTGGGCGATGCCGTCAGCGATCTCGGCAACAAGGCCTCGAACGTCGCCAACGATGCCGCCGATGGCGTGAAGGACGCTGCCGCCGACGCCGCCAAGAAGGCCGAGAAGACCACCGACGACATCGCCGCCGACGCCGAGAAGGCCGCCGCCGACGTCACCGATGCCGAGAGCACCCCGCACACCAACGATCAGCACTGATCGGCCGCGAAGCCCGATCACCAGAAAAAGGCGCTCCGGACTGCTCCGGAGCGCCTTTTTTCATGCCGGTAAGGCCGCTTCAACGCGAAGCGGCCAGGCCTCAGCGCGCAGCGGTGCGGTAGGCCAGGCCCTCGGCCAGGTAACCGTTGTAGATCGTGCGGGCGATGCTGGCGATCCGGGCCTCGCGGTTGGGGCGGGTGCCCTGCCCGGTGACGTAGATCGCCACGGCATAGGCGTTGCCGTCCGGCCCTTCGATGATGCCGATATCGCTGGATGTGTTGTTGAGCGACCCGGTCTTGTGCGAAACGGTGACCTCGGCGGGAAGCCCCGCGCGGATGCGCCGCTTGCCCGTGACGGTGCGGCTCATCGCCCCCAGCAGCACGTCACGCCC
Organism: Novosphingobium sp.; assembly: GCF_032093395.1. Lineage (GTDB taxonomy): Bacteria > Pseudomonadota > Alphaproteobacteria > Sphingomonadales > Sphingomonadaceae > Novosphingobium. The sequence goes on along the minus strand of NZ_DAMDBA010000025.1, from coordinate 13,705 downwards.
CTGCTTGCTCATCCATTTGCCCTGGTAGATTCCCGCGAGCAGTTCCACCACCGCGATCGGCGTGGCGCTGTCCCGCTTGTCGACGACCTTGGCCGGATCGATGGCGCCGTCATCGCGCACCAGGGTGGCGATGTCGCGATCGATATGCCACTCCTCGATGCCGGTGCGGCGCACCCAGGCGTTCACCGCCGAAGGGCCGCCTACCACCTTGAGCAAGGCATCGGTGGCGTAGTTGTTGGATCGGGTGATCATGATCTCGATCAGCTGGCGCGCGCTCATGTAAGTGCCGGCGCGCACCGGCGCGATCGAGCTGGAGAACGGCGCGGAAGGCACCGGCACCATCAGCGGGAATTCGCTGGAAAGCGTCCACTTGCCCTTGTCCACACCGTCCAGGAAAGTCGCGGCGATGGCGATCTTGCTGGTGCTGGCCATGGGGAAGCGCTGGTTGCCGAGAACGTCCACCATGCGGCCGGTGGACAAGTCCATGGCGGCCACGCCGATGCGGCCGTGCGAGGCTTCCGCCACAGCGGCAAGCTGCTTGCCGAAATCGCTGGAATAGGTGCGCGGCTGCCGTTGCTCGGTGCCGAACACCGAATCGAACGAATCCTGCACGTCGCCGATGGCGGCGGCTTGCGCGCGAAACTGGGCTTGGGCCTGGGCCTGAGCGGGCGCGGACGCCAGCAGGCCGAGAGTCATGCTCCCGGTGGCCAAGGTTGCAACCTTGAGGAAGCGCCTGGTGCCCATGCGGCACCGCGCGACGAGTTTGTCTGCCCCGATCATGCAGATCCCACCCTGTGCTTTAACATGTTCCCGTAGAGTTAACGCGAACGAGGCAAAGCGCCAGCCTTGCGCGATGAATTGCATGTTCCATGCGGGCAATTGCTTGGAATCGAACAATCCTTTCGCGCAGATGAACGAATTGGTCTTCGCGAAGAAAACGAAAAGGGCCGGAAGGATCGCTCCTTCCGGCCCCAATTCGCGTCGGTGACGGGAGTGGCTTAGAAGCCGCCCATTCCGCCCATGCCGCCCATGTCGGGCATTGCCGGCATGGAAGCCTTGTCTTCCGGCTTGTCGCTGATCGCCGCTTCGGTGGTGATCAGCAGGCCGGCGACCGAAGCCGCATCCTGAAGCGCGGTGCGCACGACCTTGGTCGGGTCGATGACGCCGGCGGCCTTCAGGTTCTCGTAGACGTCGGTGGCGGCGTTGAAGCCGATGCCTTCGTCCGACTGGTCGAGCAGCTTGCCCGCGATGACGGCGCCGTCGCTGCCGGCGTTCTCGGCGATCTGCTTGACCGGGGCGGTGATCGCCTTGCGGATGATGTCGATGCCGCGGGTCTGGTCTTCGTTGGCGCCGGTCAGGCCTTCGAGAGCGCGCGTCGCGAAGAGCAGCGCGGTGCCGCCGCCGGGGACGATGCCTTCTTCAACGGCAGCGCGGGTCGCGTGGAGAGCGTCGTCGACGCGGTCCTTGCGCTCCTTCACTTCGACTTCGGTCGCACCGCCGACCTTGATGACGGCAACGCCGCCAGCAAGCTTGGCCAGACGCTCCTGGAGCTTTTCGCGGTCGTAGTCCGAGGTGGTGACTTCGATCTGCGAACGGATCTGGTCGACGCGGCCCTTGATGTCTTCATGCGAACCGGCGCCGTCGACGATGACGGTGTTGTCCTTGTCGATGGTGACCTTCTTGGCTTCGCCAAGCATGCCGAGCGTGACGCTCTCGAGCTTGATGCCCAGGTCTTCCGAGATCATCTCGCCGGCGGTCAGCGTGGCGATGTCGCCCAGCATGGCCTTACGACGATCGCCGAAGCCCGGAGCCTTGACGGCTGCGATCTTCAGGCCGCCACGCAGCTTGTTGACGACGAGCGTGGCCAGGGCCTCGCCCTCGATGTCTTCGGCGATGATGAGGAGCGGACGACCCGACTGCACCACGGCTTCCAGGATCGGAAGCAGCGCCTGGAGCGACGAGAGCTTCTTTTCGTGGATGAGGATGTACGGGTTTTCGAGTTCGACCGTCATCTTCTCGGGGTTGGTGACGAAGTAGGGCGACAGGTAGCCGCGGTCGAACTGCATGCCTTCGACGACGTCGAGTTCGAATTCGAGACCCTTGGCCTCTTCGACGGTGATGACGCCTTCCTTGCCGACCTTTTCCATGGCTTCGGCGATCTTCTCGCCGACTTCGGTGTCACCGTTGGCGGAGATGATGCCGACCTGGGCGATTTCCGACGAACCGGCGACCGGGGTCGAGCGGGTCTTGAGGTTCTCGACGACCTTGAGGACGGCGAGATCGATGCCGCGCTTGAGATCCATCGGGTTGATGCCGGCGGCAACCGACTTCATGCCTTCGCGAACGATCGCCTGGGCGAGAACGGTCGCGGTGGTGGTGCCGTCACCGGCCTTGTCGTTGGCCTTCGAGGCCACTTCGCGCAGCATCTGCGCGCCCATGTTCTCGAACTTGTCCTTGAGTTCGATTTCCTTGGCGACCGAAACGCCGTCCTTGGTGATGCGGGGAGCGCCGAAGCTCTTCTCGATCACGACGTTGCGGCCCTTGGGGCCCAGGGTCACCTTGACGGCATTGGCGAGGGTATCGACGCCGGCGAGAATGCGTTCACGCGCGTCGCGGCCGAACTTTACGTCCTTGGCTGCCATTTTGAATTCCTTTGTTCGTCATCCCGGACCTGGTCCGGGATCGCGGGCGGGTCAGCGCCCAAGATATGTCGTGCAGGAACACCGCGATCCCGGATCAGGTCCGGGATCTTCGCAATCGGCTCAGCCGATCACTCCGAGGATGTCCGATTCCTTCATGATCAGCAGGTCTTCACCGCCGACCTTGACCTCGGTGCCCGACCACTTGCCGAACAGCACGCGGTCGCCAACCTTGACGTCGAGGGGGGTGATGGTGCCGTTTTCGGCGCGGGCGCCGGTACCGACGGCGACGATTTCGCCTTCAGCCGGCTTTTCCTTGGCGCTGTCGGGGATGATGATGCCACCGGCCGTCTTTTCTTCGGCCTCGACGCGGCGCACGAGAACACGGTCGTGCAGCGGGCGAAAAGTCATGGGGATCTCCCTTATCCTACGAACTAAAAGGGCAAGAAACTGGAATTGGCACTCACACTCGAAGAGTGCCAACGGCCGTGGATATGGTTCGGCCCCGTAGCGGCGTCAAGCGTCGGCCCGGCAAAAATTTCTCACCCGGTATGGATGCAAGATGAGACGAGAGCGTTACACCCGGTCGAGGTGGAACTCTTCGCGCCAGTGCCAGCGGGCGATGAGCATGAATGCCGCCACCGTCAACCCCACGGCAAGGCCGATCCATACGCCCACACCTTCCAGCGGCGTGAACAGGCCCAGTACCGCCGAAGTCGCAAAGCCTGCGGCCCAGTATCCGAACAGGGCAATCGCCATCGGCACACGCGTATCCTGTATGCCGCGCAGCGCCCCTGCGGCCACGGCCTGAAGCCCGTCGGTCAGCTGGAATATCGCCGCCACGAACAGGAAGTGGAGCGCAAAGCCGACGAGGACGGCGTTCTGGGGCGCCTCCACATCGACATAGGCCGACAGAATCAGACGCGGGGCCAGGAGCATCGTCGAGGCGGAGAGGACCATGAAGATCATCGCCACGGTGATCGCCGCCCAGCCCGCCTGGCCGACGCCCAAGCGGTTGCCCGCGCCATAATGATAGCCGACGCGGATCGTCGCCGCCTGCCCCACGCCGAACGGCACCTGGAACGCGAAGGCCGCGATCTGAAGGGCCACGGTATGAGCGGCAAGCTGTGCTTCGCCGATCCGCCCCATGAGGAAGGCGGCACCGCTGAACAGGCCGCCCTCCGCGATCAGCGTCGCGGCGATCGGCAGGCCGAGCGCAAGGATCTGGCGCAGGCGCTGCCATTCGGGACGCCAGATGCGTCCGAACACCTGGTAACGCCGCAGTCTGCGATCGCCGCGGATGGCGATGACATAGGCCAGCACCATGACGCAGGCCGTCGTGATGCTGGCTATCGCCGAGCCCATCAGACCCAGTTCGGGAAAACCGAAGTGCCCGAACACCAGCACGTAGTTGCCTAAAGCATTCACGCCGATCGCAAGCGCGGTGATGAGAGTCGCGAAGAACGGCCTTCCAAGCGCGGAAACGAATGTGCGAAGCACGTTGGCGATCGTCATCGGCAGCACGGCGATCGAAACGATCTTGAGGAAATGCGCAGCCAGCCCCGCAACTTCAGGCTCCTGCCCGGTAACGTCCATCAGCCATTCGCCGAACTGCGAGATCGCAATGGCGCCCAGGCTGAACATCACCGCCACCCAGAGCGCCATGCGCGCGGAGCGGCGCACTTCGCGCACCGAAGTGGAGCGGCGGCCGATCTCGGCGGCGATCAGCGGGGCGACTGCGCCGGTGACGCCGTTGATGCCCATCATCATCAGGGCGACGATGGCGATGGCCAGGCTCGATGCGGCCAGAGCCTGCTGGCCGAGACGCGCCACGAAGATCACGTCGGTCGCAAAGACCGCCATCTGGAGAAGATTGGCGAGCGCGAGCGGCCCGGCAAGTCGCAGGGTGGCGCCGAGTTCGGCCCGGAAAGTCGAGGAAAGGTGCTGTGTCGCCATTTTCGCAGTCATTATCGGCAGGGTCGATAGGGGACGGGACCGAGTAGCGAAAGGAAATTCAGGGCCTGTTCCTCGGGATTTGCGCGATGTCATGGTCTTCCCATCGGACGGGCGGTGGAATAGGGCACCGCCAGCACCGGAGAAACCATGACGACTTCACGCCTGATTATCGCGTCTCCCCTGCTCCTGCTTGCCGCTTGCGGCGGGTCGCAGGACAATTCCGAAACACCTGACGATGCCGGTACGGCCGCCCCGACGGCATCCGCGAACTCAGCCGCGGCGAGTGCCAGACTCGCGAACGCCCCGCCCGGCTTCGCGACCTGCCGGTCCTGCCATTCGGTGGAGCCTGGCCGGAACGGCATCGGCCCCTCGCTGTTCGGGATCGTCGGCACCCGGGCCGGAGAAGTGCCCGGCTTCAATTTCAGCCCCGCCCTCAAGGCCTCGGGCGTGACCTGGGACCGCCAGTCGCTCGACACCTGGCTGCAAGGCCCCATGAAGATGGTTCCCGGCACCAAGATGGTGATCGGCGTACCCGATCCCCAGCGGCGCAAGGACGTGATCGACTACCTCGAAACCCTGAAGTGACGGCCGGTCGGGGATCCGCGCCCTAAACGCCGGGCCCTGCATAGCGCATCGCCACGTCGCATCGCTCATAACGCGCGCCATATTGAGCCATGATCCCGGCATCGTGGCGGAAGCCCAGCTTCTCATAGAGATGGATCGCCGCCTCGCAGTGCTTGTTGGTCAGCAGGTAAAGCGGATCGGCGCCCATTTCCCGCGCCCGCCCGATCATCGCGGCGAGCAGGAACTCCCCCGCCTTGAGGCCGCGCGCCGATTGTCGCACCCCCATCTTCGTCAGTTCGAAAGAACGCTCGCCCGTCTTCTGAAGCGCGCAGGCGCCGACCACGCCCAGCCCCTGTGCTTCCACGAATAGGATGGTGCCGCCCGGCTCGATGATGCGGCGGCGCGGATTTTCGAGGACGTCGCGGTCGGTGGGCTCCAGCTGGAACATCGCCTCGATCCACTCGGCATTGATGTCATGGAAGTCCTGGGCAAGGTCATCGCTGAATTCGCGGATGGTCAGGACCGGAGGCTGGAGTCTTTCGTAACGGGCCACCATCGACGATTCGTCCAGCGCGGTTTCGACACGCTCGAGAAGCGCCAGCAGCGCCGCCGTCTCGCCTCCGCACATTTCGTCCACGGCAAGGCCGACGCCAGGCCAGACCTGCATTCTTGCCCGGTTCATGGCCGCCTGTCCGGCCGGAGTCAGTGAGACGAGGCGCTGGCGGAGATCGCTGCCCTGCTCCGTCTTCACCAGTTCGAGCGCGGCCAGCTGGCCGATCGCCCTTGTCACCCCTGGCTGACTGGATCCGACCGCTTCTGCAAGCTGGCCCACCGTCATCGCGCCTGCTTCCAGCGCGGTCAGCAGCGGCATCTGGCCAGGCTGCGCGGAAACGCCGGCCGCCTGGATGATCTGCGCCGCATCGCCCTGAAGACGCTCGGCCAGTCGCTTGAGTCGGCTGCCGAGATAGACACCGCCGAGGCGCGCGATCACATCAGTCACTTCATAAACTCCATACCACGTTATATATCGCGTTATGGATATTCGTTTCGCGCGTCAACAGGACAAAGAGAAAGGGCGGCCCCGAGGAGCCGCCCTTCCTTGTCTGCTCGGAAGAACCGAGAAGATCGATAATCGGCGCGGGCCAGGGCCCGCAGCGGACTACTTGAGCTCGACGGTGCCGCCGGCTTCTTCGATCTTCTTCTTGATTTCTTCGGCTTCAGCCTTCGAAGCGCCTTCCTTGACGGCCTTCGGAGCGCCTTCGACGAGAGCCTTGGCTTCAGCCAGGCCCAGACCGGTGATGGCGCGGACTTCCTTGATGACGTTGATCTTCTTGCCACCGTCGCCGGTGAGGATCACGTCGAATTCGGTCTTTTCTTCGACGGCAGCGGCTTCACCGGCCGGGGCAGCAGCCACGGCAACGGCAGCAGCGGCGGAAACGCCCCATGCTTCTTCGAGAGCCTTGGCGAGGTCAGCGGCCTCGAGGACGGTCAGCTGCGACAGTTCTTCAACAAGCTTGGCGATATCGGCCATGATAATAACTCCTGATCTGTGGTCCACCGTGAGCCTCATGCCCAGCGGCGGAATAAATCGTTAGAAAAGCGTTGCTTAAGCTCGAACTCAAGCAGCCTTGTCGGCGTAGGCAGCGAAGACGCGCGCCAGCTTGGCCGCCGGAGCGGTCTGAAGCTGGGCGATCTTGGTCGCCGGAGCCTGAACGAGGCCGATGAGCTTGGCGCGCAGTTCGTCGAGCGAGGGCATCGAGGCGAGAGCCTTGACACCCGTTGCATCCAGAACCTGCGAACCCATCGCGCCGCCGACGATCTCGATCTTGTCGGTCGTCTTGGCGAAGTCCACGACAGCCTTTGCAGCAGCGACGGGGTCCACCGAAGTGGCGATGGCCGTCGGGCCGGTCAGGAAGTCGTCGATACCGGCATAGTCGGTATCCACGATGGCAAGCTTGGCAAGACTGTTCTTCGCAACCTTGTAGGTCGCACCCGCGTCACGGATCTTGCCGCGCAGGGCAGTGGACTGAGCCACCGACATGCCGAGGTTGCGGGTGATGACCACCACGCCGACCTCATTGAAGACCGCGTTGAGCTGGGCGACCGAATCGGCTTTCTGCGAACGATCCATGCCTTACTCCTTCACATGTGACCGCTTGGGACTTGCGCCCCGCACGGCCGGCTACGTTTGTCCGAAGCGCTGATGCACTTCGGGCGAGTCCGTTGGCGAAGGGGAAGGAGTTTTTCGTGCCGAAACACGAACCTGGCACCACGCTTCGAAAAAGGAGCGAAGGACCGGAAAATTTCCTGTTCCCCGTCTAGGCTGGAAATTAAGCCCCCCGCAAATGGGAAGCACCAACTGTCTCGGACGGATGAACCATGGGCCGAGACCCATGTGGTTCGGCCGCGCCTTTGGCTGAAAGCGCGGCCGGAGTCAAGCAGGAGGTGTAGTCAACCTTGCCCGGGATCGTATCCCAGCAGGTCGCCCGGCTGGCAGTCCAGTTCCCGGCAGATCGCCTCCAGCGTCGAAAAGCGGATCGCCTTGGCCTTGCCGGTCTTGAGGATCGAGAGATTGGCGAGCGTGATGCCGATGCGCTCCGCCAGTTCGGTCAGCGTCATGCGGCGGGCATGGAGCAGGTCGTCCAGCTTCACCACGATGCCCGCGCCTTCGGTGCCGTCTTCCCCCATTACACGGTCCCTTCCAGTTCGGCGCGCATTTCGGCGCCCTTGCGGAAGACCCGGGCGAGGATGAAGAGAATCAGCATCAGCAGGAGCCCGTTGCCGGAAATGCCGCCCATCGTTTCCAACTTGGTGTGACCTTCGCCGATCCGGTTGACCCACGCCCCGAGGCCCGACAACGGCAAGCCCAGCAGCTGCACGACCAGCGTCAGCCACGCCATCTGCGTCAGCCGCACGGCATTGTCCGGCACGAAGGGATCCCCTTCCCCCACGGTGCCGACGATATGCTTCAGCAGCTGGAAGATGCGGAACAGAACACCGCAGAGGATCGCGGCCACCGCCAGGATCGCGCTGACCACCCAGAAGAACTGCGGCAGCACCAGCGGCATGTCCCTGGCCATCTCCACCGATATGTCGTTTCGGAAGACGAGCAGCAGCGGAACCGCGACGATACAGGCGGCGATGGCGATGACCATGCTGGCCATCAGGAACCAGAGCAGCCCCCTCGCCACGGCGAGCAGCGGGTCGCGGGTGATCGATTGCATGGTGGAAGTCATGATGCCAGCCCTTCCCGTGTTTACATCAGTGCCGGCGCGGCGGGTGCCGCGATGACGATCCGGGCGCCCTGATCAGAGAGCCCGTAAGACGACGCCGCGGCACCGTCGGCGGCCTGCGCCGGCACCGAAATCGTCGGCAGCCAGCAGGCAGCTACGAACGCCGCCGAAAGAAGGATCGCGAATGGGCGGGAGACCGCCGGGTTATGCGAGAAGACCATTGTTCGTTCTCCGATAAGCTCGATATCGAAAATCAATAATCCCTGATTCGCTTATCGTCAATCAATAATATTGAAAAACGATATATCGCACATTGTTTAACGAGATCGAGACCAAGGCGGCAGGCATCCGGCGACTGCCTCCTTGACGGCCGGGGTAGCGGCGGGTTCGTTTGACAGCACGGCAGGCGGCTCCTATATGCGCCACTCGCTCGATCGCTTCGAGCAAGGCCGGTCCATGCGCGGGGACTGGCCCGGGAAGGAAGCGATACGGGTTTCATCTGACGCGAAAGGCTGCTGGCCGCAACGGTAGAACCCTAGGGTTTCCGCGCGTGCCGGGCGGCCTTTTCGCGTTTCGGATGCCTGTTGCAAGACAGGATAGACGTCACTCGCGACGACGAATTTTTATGGGCCGGTTCATGCGAATCGGTCATCAGAAGCGAAGAGGCAAAGACCAGCTCATGGCCACCAAGCCCGCAAGCGTCCGATCCGCCAAGAAGCGGATCCGCAAGATCTTCGGCGACATCCACGAAGTCGTCCAGATGCCCAACCTGATCGAGGTCCAGCGCGAGAGCTACGAACAGTTCCTGCGCTCGAACCCGGCCACGGGCTATGTCTCGGGCCTGGAAAAGACCCTGCGCTCGGTCTTCCCGATCCGCGACTTCGCCGGCACCAGCGAGCTGGACTTCGTCCACTACGAGCTGGAAGAGCCGAAGTACGACGTGACCGAGTGCCGCCAGCGCGGCATCACCTATGCGGCCCCGATGAAGGTCACGTTGCGCCTGATCGTGTTCGAAGTGGACGCCGAGACCGAAACCCGCTCGGTCCTCGATATCAAGGAGCAGGACGTCTACATGGGCGACATGCCGCTCATGACCGAGAACGGCACCTTCTTCATCAACGGCACCGAGCGCGTGATCGTGTCGCAGATGCACCGTTCGCCGGGCGTCCTGTTCGACCATGACCGCGGCAAGACGCACTCGTCGGGCAAGTTCCTCTTCGCCGCCCGCGTGATTCCGTATCGCGGTTCCTGGCTCGACTTCGAGTTCGACGCCAAGGACATCGTCAACGTCCGTATCGACCGCAAGCGCAAGCTGCCGGTGACCTCGCTGCTCTACGGCCTCGGCCTGGATAGCGAGCAGATCCTCGACTACTTCTACGAAACCGTGACCTGGAAGCGCGGCTCGGGCGGCTGGCAGCTGCCCTACCAGTCCGAAGCATGGCGCGGCGCCAAGCCGGCGTTCGACATCGTCGACGCCAAGTCCGGCGAAGTCGTATTCCCGGCCGGCACCAAGATCAGCCCCCGCGCCGCCAACAAGGCGCAGAAGGACGGTCTTGAAGAGCTGCTGATCCCGACCGAGGAAATCTTCGGCCGCTACTCGGCCAAGGATCTGATCGACGAATCGACCGGCCGCATCTACATTGAGGCCGGCGACGAAGTCTCGCCCGAGAACCTCGAAGCGCTCGATCGCGCGGGCATCGACCAGATCGACCTGCTCGACATCGACGACATCAACACCGGTCCCTGGATCCGGAACACGATGAAGGCCGACAAGGCCGACAATCGCGACATGGGTCTGGAAGCGATCTACAAGGTCATGCGTCCGGGCGAACCGCCGACGAAGGAAACCGCCGAAGCCCTCTTCGCCGGCCTGTTCTTCGACGCCGACCGCTACGACCTCTCGGCCGTGGGCCGCGTCAAGCTGAACATGCGTCTCGGCCTCGACGTCGAGGATACCGTCACCACCCTGCGCACCGACGACATTCTCGCGGTCGTGAAGGAACTGGTCGGCCTCAAGGACGGCAAGGGCGAAATCGACGACATCGACAACCTCGGCAACCGCCGCGTGCGTTCGGTGGGCGAGCTGCTCGAAAACCAGTACCGCGTCGGCCTGCTCCGCATGGAGCGCGCCGTGAAGGAGCGCATGTCGTCGGTCGACGTGTCGACGGTCATGCCGAACGACCTCATCAACGCCAAGCCCGCCGTGGCCGCCGTTCGCGAGTTCTTCGGTTCCTCGCAGCTCTCGCAGTTCATGGACCAGACCAACCCGCTCTCGGAAGTCACCCACAAGCGCCGCGTCTCGGCGCTCGGGCCGGGCGGTCTTACCCGTGAGCGTGCCGGCTTCGAAGTCCGCGACGTTCACCCGACCCACTACGGCCGCATCTGCCCGATTGAAACGCCGGAAGGCCCGAACATCGGTCTGATCAACTCGCTGTCGACCTTCGCCCGCGTCAACAAGTACGGCTTCATCGAAACGCCGTACCGCCGCGTCGTGGACGGTCACGTGTCGAAGGACGTCGTCTATCTCTCCGCCATGGAAGAGCAGAAGCACACCGTCGCGCAGGCGTCGGCCGGGCTGAACACCGACGGTTCGTTCGTCGAGGAACTCGTCTCGGCTCGCCAGAACGGCGAATTCGTGATGAGCCCCCGCGACCAGATCACGCTGATGGACGTTTCGCCCAAGCAGCTCGTCTCGGTGGCCGCCTCGCTCATTCCGTTCCTGGAAAACGACGACGCCAACCGCGCACTCATGGGCTCGAACATGCAGCGTCAGGCCGTGCCGCTCGTGAAGGCGGACGCTCCGTTCGTCGGCACCGGCATGGAAGAGACCGTTGCGCGTGACTCGGGCGCCGCGATCTCGGCGCTGCGCGCGGGTATCGTCGACCAGGTGGACGCCACCCGTATCGTCATCCGCGCCTCGGGCGATATCGAACCCGGCAAGTCCGGCGTCGACATCTACCGCCTGCAGAAGTTCGAGCGTTCGAACCAGTCGACCTGCATCAACCAGCGTCCGCTGGTGAAGGTGGGCGAAGTGATCCAGGCCGGCGACACCATCGCCGACGGTCCCTCCACCGAGCTTGGTGAACTGGCTCTGGGCCGCAACGTGCTCGTCGCGTTCATGCCCTGGAACGGCTACAACTACGAA
>NZ_DAMDBA010000025.1:0-2158 GCF_032093395.1 Novosphingobium sp. | reverse complement strand
CTCCATCCTGATCTCCGAGCGGATCGTGAAGGATGACGTCTTCACCTCGATCCACATCGACGAGTTCGAAGTGATGGCCCGCGACACCAAGCTGGGTCCGGAAGACATCACCCGCGACATCCCGAACGTCGGCGAGGAAGCCCTGCGCAACCTCGACGAAGCGGGCATCGTCTACATCGGCGCCGAAGTGCACCCCGGAGACATCCTGGTCGGCAAGATCACGCCGAAGGGCGAAAGCCCGATGACGCCGGAAGAAAAGCTTCTGCGCGCCATCTTCGGCGAAAAGGCTTCGGACGTCCGCGATACCTCGCTGCGTCTGCCGCCGGGCGTTTCGGGCACGATCGTGGACGTGCGCGTCTTCAACCGTCACGGTATCGAGGTCGACGACCGTACCCGCGCGATCCAGAACGAGGAAATCGAACGCCTCGCCAAGGACCGCGAGGACGAACGCGCCATCCTCAACCGCGCCACTTACAACCGTCTGAAGGACATGCTCCTCGGCCAGGTCGCCGCTTCGGCGCCCAAGGGCCTCAAGAAGGGCGTGGACATCACCGAAGAGCTGCTGGACGAAGTCGAGCGTCACGAGTGGTGGAAGTTCGCGGTTGCCGACGACCACATGCAGTCGCAGCTCGAAGCGGTGAAGACCCAGTACGACCTCACCGTGAAGGCGATCCAGGAGAAGTTCGAGGACCGCAAGGAGAAGCTGGAACGCGGTGACGAACTCGCGCCCGGCGTGCTCAAGATGGTCAAGGTCTTCGTTGCCGTGAAGCGCAAGCTTCAGCCGGGCGACAAGATGGCCGGCCGTCACGGCAACAAGGGCATCATCAGCCGCATCCTGCCGCTGGAAGACATGCCCTTCCTCGAGGACGGTACCCCGGTCGACTTCGTGCTGAACCCGTTGGGCGTGCCTTCGCGCATGAACGTCGGCCAGATCTTCGAAACGCACCTCGGCTGGGCCGCTCGCGGCCTGGGCGCGCGTATCGGCGCGGCTCTGGACGATTGGCGTGCAGCCAATCCGAACCCGGAAGCCGGTCAGCCGCCCGAAGCGGTTCGCGAGCTGCTCAAGGAAGTCTACGGCTCCAACTACACCGCCGAGATCGAAGCGCGCAGCAACGAGCAGATCGTCGAATTCGCCCAGTCCGTCCGCAAGGGCGTGCCGATGGGTTCGCCGGTGTTCGACGGCGCGATCGAAAAGGACGTCACCGACATGCTCCGCCTCGCCGGTCTCGACGAGTCGGGCCAGGTGGACCTGTACGACGGCCGCACGGGCGATCGCTTCGACCGCAAGGTGACGGTGGGCATGAAGTACGTGCTCAAGCTGCACCACCTCGTCGACGACAAGATCCACGCGCGTTCGATCGGCCCCTACTCGCTCGTCACCCAGCAGCCGCTGGGCGGTAAGGCGCAGTTCGGCGGCCAGCGCTTCGGTGAAATGGAGGTCTGGGCTCTCCAGGCCTACGGCGCGGCGTACACGCTCCAGGAAATGCTGACGGTGAAATCGGACGACGTTGTCGGCCGCACCAAGGTCTACGAAGCGATCGTCAAGGGCGACGACACCTTCGAGGCCGGCATCCCCGAGAGCTTCAACGTGCTCGTCAAGGAAATGCGCTCGCTGGGCCTCAACGTCGAGCTGACAAGCCACGACGACAACGAGGACGACGACGGCGTGGCCCTGGCGGCGGAATAACGGGATCGGGCGGGGCCCGCGCGGCTCCGCCTTCCCTTCCGCCCGCCTTGAGAATTCACCCCCAGAGGGACTGAAACATGAACGACCTGACCAAGTTCACCAACCAGATGGCGAAGCCCGAGACCTTCGATCAGATCCAGATCGGTCTGGCCTCGCCCGAGCGCATCCGCTCCTGGTCCTTCGGCGAGATCAAAAAGCCGGAAACCATCAACTACCGTACGTTCAAGCCTGAGCGTGACGGCCTCTTCTGCGCCCGCATCTTCGGTCCCGTGAAGGACTACGAATGCCTTTGCGGCAAGTACAAGCGCATGAAGTACAAGGGCGTCGTCTGCGAAAAGTGCGGCGTCGAAGTCACCGTGACCAAGGTGCGCCGCGAGCGCATGGGCCACATCGAGCTGGCCGCACCGGTCGCGCACATCTGGTTCCTGAAGTCGCTGCCTTCGCGCATCGGCCTGCTGCTCGACATGCAGC
>NZ_DAMDBA010000024.1:17671-56712 GCF_032093395.1 Novosphingobium sp. | reverse complement strand
TTCCGCGAAGTTCGTCGGTATTCCTGCACGATCTACCGGAACTTACTTAATGAAACCCTCACTCGGCCTGCGCGTGTTTCTTGCGCCATTGACCCGGTGGCGACCTGCAAAATCGCACCCCCCGTAAAATTTGCAGCCTCTTCGGGAACCCATCGCAATTCGCGGCGTTCATCCATCCGATCCGGGGACCGTCTTTGGAAGTTTGGGGGAAAAACGGTCCGCCTGCAGCCGGCCCGATCCCTTGAGATTCATAATGTCGCCCAGCAAGGCCCTCAGTCTTCACGTCCAGCTTGCGCTTGTCATCATCATCGTCCTCGGATTCTGCCTGCTGGTGGACATCACGATCCCGCTGGGGACCGGGGTCAGCGTCCTCTATCTGATCCCCACGGTGATAGCTTTCATCGCACGGCGACCGATAACCCCCTTGCTCACGGCGCTCTGCGGCATCGGCTGCGCCATGGCGGCCTATTTCATCGCCCCCCAGGGCCTGGGGCTGGAAATAGCGATGACCAACCGCGCCCTTTCCGGCGTGACCAACCTCCTGCTGGGAGGCATCGGCTTCTTTCTCATCCGCTACCGCAATGCCAATCGCCACCAGCAGTGGCTGCGCGAAAGCGAGACGGAACTCGCCCGCGCCACGGCTGGCAGCCTGCCGCTGAACGAACTCGGCAGCCGCACGCTCGCCTTCCTGGCCGAGCGGTTCGGCGGAATTGCCGGGGCGCTCTACGTCCGCGAGGAAGGCACGTTCCACAAGATCGCGACTTACGGCGTACCCGCAGATGCCCATGTGCCCGAACGAATGGGACCGGGAGAGAGCCTTCTGGGCGAAGTCATGCGCCACGGCCGCACCACGATCATAACGAGCGTGCCGGCCGGCTATCTTTCCTTCGGAACGGCTCTGGGTCAGACCACGCCTGCCCGCCTCGTGCTGGGGGCCGCGCAGGTCGACGGCACGGTGAACGCCGTGCTCGAAATCGGCTTCATCGACGCGCCGGAGGCCCGTCCCGAAGACCTTGCCGCTTTCCTCGATCTCGTGGGCAGCGCGCTGGGCATAACCCTGCGCTCGGCCAAGTTCCGTGCACGGCTGGAGCACCTCCTCTCGGAAACCCAGCAGCAGGCCGAGGAACTCCAGAACCAGAGCGAGGAACTGCGCGCCACCAACGACGAACTGGAAGCCCAGAGCAAGCTCCTGCTCCATTCGCAAACGCAGCTCGAAGAGCAGCAGGCCGAGCTTGAGCGCAACAATTCGCAGCTGGAAGAGCAGGCCCAGTCGCTGGAAGCCCAGCGCGACGAACTGACCCGTTCGCAGGCGCGCCTGCGCAGCCAGACCGACGAACTGGAGCAGGCCAGCCGCTACAAGTCGGAATTCCTCGCCAACATGAGCCACGAGTTGCGCACCCCGCTCAATTCGCTGCTGATCATGGCGCGCCTCCTGGCGGACAATCGCCAGGGCAACCTTTCCGGCGAGCAGGTGCGTTATGCCGAAACCATCGAATCCTCGGGCAACGACCTGCTGACGCTGATCAACGACGTGCTCGACATCTCGAAGATCGAGGCCGGCCGGCTGGAACTGGAGCCGCACCGGGTTCCGGTGCGGGCGATGCTCGGCAAGCTGGAGAGCACCTTCGGCGCCGCCGCCTCGGGCAAGGGCCTGACGCTGACCTTGCGCGCGGCCGATAACGTGGACGAGATCGAAACCGATCCGCTCCGGCTGGAACAGGTGCTCAAGAACTTCCTGTCCAACGCGGTCAAGTTCACCTCCCATGGCGAGGTTTCGCTCACCGTCGCGCCAGCGGCGAAGGGCCGCATCGCCTTTGCGGTGCGCGATACCGGGCCGGGGATCGCCGAGGACCAGCAGGACGCGATCTTCGAGGCCTTCCGCCAGGCCGACGGCGGCATCGCCCGCAAGTATGGCGGCACCGGACTCGGCCTCTCGATCTCCCGCGAGCTGGCGCACCTGCTGGGCGGCACGATCACGGTGGACAGCACCCCCGGCATCGGCAGCACCTTCACGCTCGAACTGCCCGAGAGTTTCAAGCCCGGCGATTCCGCCAGCACCCCGCTCATTCCCGGCCGTGCGACGCCTACCCCGACGCCCGCCGCCACGGCGACGACAGCACCGCCGCGCCGCCGCGGTCCCGCGCTCCAGGATGACCGCGAGACGCTCTCGGGCGATTCCCGCGTGATCCTGATCGTCGAGGACGATCCCGCCTTCGCCCGGATCCTTTCCGACCTTGCCCATGAAGTCGGCTTCGAATGCCTGATCGCGGGCACGGCCGACGAAGGCGCCCTGCTCGCCCGCCAATACCTGCCGCAAGCGGTGATCCTCGACATGCACCTGCCGGACCACACCGGCCTCTCCGTGCTGGACCGGATCAAGCGCGACACCCGCACCCGTCACATCCCGGTGCACATCGTTTCCGCAGACCATGACGACCATGCCGCGCTGGCCAGCGGCGCGGTGGGCTACCTGTTCAAGCCGGTCAGCCGGGATACGCTGGTGGACATGCTGGAAGGCCTCGAAGCACGGATGGACCAGCGTCTGCGCCGCGTGCTCGTGGTCGAGGACGACCCGAGACAGGCCGAGGCGATCCACCTCCTGCTCGCCTCGCGCGACGTGGAGACGGTGGACGTGCAGAGCGCCGCCGACTGCCTTGCCCGTCTGGGGCAGGAAACGTTCGACTGCATGGTCCTGGACCTCAACCTGCCCGACATGTCCGGGCTAGACCTGCTCGAACGGCTCTCCCATGACGAAAGCGTCGGGTTCCCGCCGGTGATCGTCTATACCGGCCGCGAACTCTCCGAAGAGGAGGAGATGCGGCTGCGGCGCTATTCCAAGTCGATCATCGTCAAGGGTGCCAAGAGCCCCGAACGCCTGCTCGACGAGGTCACGTTGTTCCTCCACCAGGTCGTCTCGGAAATGCCCGACGAGAAGCAGCAGTTGCTCGCCCGCTCGCTGGGCCGCGATGCCGCGCTGGAAGGCCGCCAGATCCTGGTGGTGGAGGACGACATCCGCAACATCTACGCGCTCACTTCGGTGCTGGAGCCGCACGGCGTCCAGGTTCGCATCGCCCGCAACGGCATCGAGGCGCTGAACGAACTGGCCCGCGTGGCCGACAGCGACGGCGCCGCCGTGGACCTCGTGCTGATGGACGTGATGATGCCGGAGATGGACGGCCTCGCCTGCACGCGCGAAATCCGTCAGCAGGCCCAGTGGGCGAACCTGCCGATCATCGCGCTGACCGCCAAGGCCATGGAACGCGACCATCGCGAATGCCTGGAAGCCGGCGCCAACGACTATCTGTCGAAGCCGCTCGACGTGGACAAGCTGCTCAGCCTGGTGCGCGTATGGATGCCCCGGTGAAGCAAATGACCGCGAAGCCGATGACCGCAAGGTTCCCCGGGAGACGCGGCGTCGAGGCCGTGGAGGACATCGAGGTCGACCTGCTGGTGGAGGCGATCTGGCGACGCTACCAGTACGATTTCCGCGACTATTCCCGCGCCTCGCTGCTGCGCCGGCTCCAGCGGGCGCAGTCGCATTTCGGCTATCCGCACCTCTCCAGCCTGCTCGACCGCATCCTCCACGATCCCGAGAGCCTGAACGTCCTGATCGGCTTCCTGACGATCCAGGTCAGCGAGATGTTCCGTGACCCGGAGTATTTCCGCGCCATTCGCGAACAGGTGATCCCGCACTTGCGCACCTGGCCCTCGATCAAGGTATGGATCGCCGGCTGCGCCAACGGCGAGGAGTTCTACTCGCTGGCCATCCTCTTCCGCGAAGAAGGACTGGAAGAGCGCACCATGTTCTATTGCACCGACATCAATCCCGCCGCGCTCGCCAAGGCCGAAGCAGGCGTCTACGAGATCGAGCGGATCGCCGGCTTTTCCCGCAACTACCGCGAGGCGGGCGGCGCCGGATCGCTGGCGGACTACTACACCGCAAATTATGGCGTGGCGCGGTTCGATCCCACCTTGCGCCGCCGCGCCGTCTTCGCGGACCACAATCTGGCGAGCGACGCGGTGTTTTCCGAGGTTCAGCTGGTGTCCAGCCGCAACGTGCTGATCTATTTCGACCGCGCCTTGCAGGATCGTGCGCTCGGGCTATTCGCGCAGTCCCTGCCGCCCGGAGGCTTTCTGGGATTGGGATCGAAGGAAACCGTGCACTTCTCTACAGAGAGCGATAGCTTCGCCGAATTCGCACCGTTGGAAAAAATCTGGCGGCGCAACAAGAACGATATCCAGGAGGCGACCTTTGCTGAATGAGCCTCTGAAAATCCTGGCCGTGGACGACATCCGGGAGAACCTGCTCGTCCTCGAAGCCGCGCTCGACCAGCCCGGCGTGGAACTGGTGACCGTCTCATCGGGATTCGAGGCACTGGAGGCCATGCTCCGCCACGATTTCGCGCTGGCCCTGCTCGATGTCATGATGCCGGAGATGGACGGCTTCGAACTGGCCGAACTGATGCGCGGCACCGAACGGACCCGCGCCGTGCCGATCATCTTCCTCACCGCCCTCGCCACCGACGAACGCCGCCGTTTTCGCGGCTACGAGGCAGGCGCGGTGGATTATCTGCTCAAGCCGCTCGACATGGTGGAGCTGAACTCCAAGGTCGCGGTCTTCGTCGAACTGGCGCGCCAGCGCCGCGAGATCGCCCGTCAGCGCGACGAATTGGGCCTCGCGCTCGGCCGCCTGCGCGCCCACGGCGACAATTCGCCGCTGGCCGTGCTGGAGATCGACGCCAACTTGCGGATCGTCAGCTGGTATCGCAGTGCCGAGCGCGAAGTGGGCTTTTCGGCGCAGGAGATACTTGGCCTGAAAGTGGAGGAAGCCCCGTTCCTCGCCCCGGCCGACCGGCCAGGCTTCGTCGAAGGCATGCGCGCGCTGCTGGGCGGCGAAGACCGGCGCGAAACCCAGGAACACCGCTTCGTCCGTGCCGATGGCGCGCTGCGCGAAGGCGAGTGGTACTGCTCCTCGCTCGCAGGCACCGGCTCGCGCGGCGCCAGCGTCATGATCGAGCTGCTCGACGTCACCGAACGGGCTCGTGCCGAAGAGACGCAACGCCTGCTGATCGGTGAGTTGAACCACCGCGTGAAGAACACGCTGGCCACGGTCCAGGCCATCGCCTCCCAGGGGTTCCGCCATGCCCGTTCGACGGAAGATTTCCAGCAGTCGTTCAGCGGCCGCCTGCAGTCCCTCGCCCGCGCCCATTCGCTGCTGAGCGCGACGACATGGGAACCGGCCAGCCTGCGCAGCCTGATCGCCGAACAGGTCGCCATCGGCGCCGTCAGCGAGGACCGGCTGAAGCTGTCGGGCCCCGACGTGGAACTGCCACCGGAAATTGCGCTGCGGTTCTCGCTCATTCTCCACGAACTGGCCACCAATGCGCACAAGTACGGCGCTTTTTCGAACGAAGTGGGTACCGTCGCGCTGGATTGGGCGTTCCGGGGGCAAGTGCTCTCGCTGACCTGGACCGAACGCGGCGGCCCGCCGGTGACGGCGCCGGATCGCCGCGGGTTCGGCTCTACCCTCATCGAGAGCAGCATGGCCGCCGATGGCGCCCGGATCGGCGCGGACTACGATCGCGAAGGCGTTCGCTGGCAATTGGTGCTGCCGCTTGCCGAACAGGACATCGAGAAGGACGTGGCGCAAACCGTCGACCGCGATCGACCGCCCGAAGAACCGCAAGCGGCTCAAGCTGCCCCGATCGAACGCAGTGCCCGCGAACTCAAGGTGCTGATCGTCGAGGATGAGCCGCTGGTGGCCATGGAACTGGTGATGGAGATAGAGGACCTGGGCGCCATCGTGCTCGGCCCCGCCACGTCCTGCGAACAGGCGCTTGCCATGATACGCGAAGCCGATCCCGACCTTGCCCTGCTCGACGGCAATCTCAATGGCGAGCGAATCGACGTGGTTGCGGACGAACTCGCCGCCCGCGACACGCCTTTCGCCTTCGTCAGCGGCTACGATCGCCGCCATCTTCCCGGCGATCACGCCGACCGGCCGATGCTCGGAAAGCCATTCATGGCCAGAGAGGTCTGCGAGATGGTCCGGCGGCTCGCGCAGGAGGCCGGAGCGGCGGTCAGGTAGCCCGCCACAACGGCCTTGCCGCCAGGTTAAGGAAACTTTCAGTCAGACTCGGGGTTTATTCTCAGGAATGACCCCGAGGAAAGGAGCCTCTGCCAATGGCCCTGACGCAAGACAGCACCTATCGTTCCGAGCGAATCTGGACCCCGCGCACGCCGCTCGATCCGGGCCTGCGCCGGCGCTTCCATGGTCCGATCCAGCCGATGGACCAGCCGACCCTTCTCGAACGCATCTTCGGTCATCGCTGAGAGGGATGACACTGAGAGTCCAGGCAATTCTCGACGCGATTTGAGATCGCCCCGCTTCCGCGCTAGCTTCGGCTCATGTCCGAAGAAAACGCGCATCGCCCCTCCGTCCTCTTCGTCTGCTTGGGCAATATCTGCCGCTCTCCTCTTGCGGAAGCTGCCCTGCGCCATGCGGCGGAAGCAGCCGGGCTGGACATGGAGATCGATTCGGCGGGCACGGCTTCCTGGCACACCGGAAAGGCACCCGACCCGCGCTCCTGCGCCGACGCGCTCAAGCACGGCATCGACATTTCCCGCTATGCTGCCCGTCAAGTAACCGCAGGGGATTTCCAGCGGTTCGACCGGATCGTAGGCCTCGATGCCGCCAATCTTGCCGACTTGAGGCGCATCGCCCCGGTGAAGGCGAAAGCCCGCCTGTCGCTATTGCTCGATCATGTTCCGGGCATGGAGGGGCAAGACGTGGAAGATCCCTACTATGGCGGGCCGGAAGGGTTCGAGACGACGTGGGCGCAAGTGAGGCAGGCCGCGCAAGGCCTGGTTGCAGAACTCTCCGTCGCGCGCGGCTGACCCGTTCTTGGGCCCGCTCCCGACAACCTCTCGCGCAAGCGCCGTTTGCTTTTACCCCTGCTTCCATTATATGCCCGCTCGAACGCCCCGGCCCCGATTTCTCGTGATGCGATTTCCATCGGACCGAGGCTTGCTCTTTTACAGTTTCAAGGACGAACACGCATGTCCCGTCGCCGCCAGATCTACGAGGGCAAGGCCAAGATCCTCTACGAAGGCCCCGAACCCGGCACCCTGATCCAGTACTTCAAGGACGATGCCACTGCGTTCAACGCGCAGAAGAAGGGCACGATCCAGGGCAAGGGCGTGATCAACAACCGCATCAGCGAGTACGTGTTCACGCGCCTCAACCATATCGGCGTGCCCAACCACTTCATCCGTCGCCTCAACATGCGCGAACAGCTCGTCCGCCAGGTCGAGATCATCCCCATCGAGGTCGTGGTGCGCAACGTGGCGGCCGGTTCGATCTCCAAGCGCCTCGGCATTCCCGAGGGCGAGCCCCTGCCGCACACGCTGATCGAATACTATTACAAGGACGACGCGCTGGGCGATCCGATGATCGCGGAAGAGCACATCGCCTGCTTCGGCTGGGCCACCAACGAAGAGATGCAGGACATCTCTGCCATGGCCATCCGCGTGAACGACTTCATGTGCGGCATGTTCGCGGCGATCAACATCCGCCTGGTGGACTTTAAGCTTGAGTTCGGCCGCATCTGGGACGGCGACTACAGCCGCGTGATCCTGGCGGACGAAATCAGCCCCGACGGCTGCCGCCTGTGGGACATGTTCACCGGCGAAAAGCTGGACAAGGACCGCTTCCGCCGCGACCTTGGCGGTGAGGAGGAAGCCTACCAGGAAGTCGCCCGCCGCCTCGGCCTGCTCCAGGACGACAACGGCCCGAGCGAAGTCCTCGACCTTTCCAAGCATCGCAAGCTGCGCGGCAAGTAAGCCTCGCGGGACTGCTGAAAAAGCCCGGCCACCGCAAGGTGCGCCGGGCTTTTTCCTGTTTGGGCGCCAAGAGGCTGCCCGCCCCCCTTGTTATCATCGGCTTGCTGAGGCAGGCCATCGCCATGCGAACCGCTCTCATCGCCGCGCCGGTCCTTGCCGCTTCCCTTCCGGCCGCTGCCGTTCCCGCTCTGGCCAAGGATGCCCGACTCGACCACCCGCGCGCTCTGGCCAAAGACGCGCATCTCGACGACACGCGTTGGGCCTTCGAAACCAGCGACGTGCCCGTCGATCCCGATTTCCGGTTCGGCCGCCTCGCCAACGGCATGCGCTACGTGATCCGCCACAATGCCACGCCCGCCGGGACCGGGGTGGTGCGGATGGAAGTTTCCGCCGGCTCTCTTGACGAGAGTGAGCGCGAGCAGGGTTATGCGCACTTCGTCGAGCACATGGCCTTCAACGGCAGCACGCGCATTCCCGAGGGCAAGATGATCCCGCTGCTCGAACGCGACGGGCTCGCCTTCGGCGCCGATACCAACGCTTCCACCAGTTTCGAGCAGACGGTCTACAAGCTGGACCTGCCCCGCAACGACGCCGCCCTGCTGGACACCGCGCTGATGCTGATGCGCGAGACGGCGAGCGAATTGACGATCTCGCAAGGCGCGGTCGCGCGGGAGCGCGGCGTGATCCTGTCGGAAATGCGCGACCGCAACACGTTCGCTCTGCGCAATGCCATCGATTCGGCCCGCTTCTTCTACCCCCACGCCCTCTACGCCAGCCGCTTCCCCATCGGCACCGTCGCCACGCTCGACGCTGCCGACGCGCAAAGCCTTCGCGCCTTCTACGAGCGCGAATACGTCCCGGCCCACGTTACCCTGGTCGTCGTCGGAGACTTCGATCCGAAGCAGGTCGAAGCCGGAATCGTCCGCCACTTCGGTGCTTGGCAAGGCCCCACCGCCGAACCGCAGCCCGATGCCGGCCCCGTGGACCGCAAGGATCGCGGAAGGACCGGCCTGTGGATCGATCCGGCCCTTTCCGAACGGGTGGTGATCCAGCGCAACGGTGCCTGGCTGGACGAGCCGGACTCCATCGCCCAACGCCAGGAGAACCTGCTCCGCTCGATCGGCTACGCCGTCGTCAATCGCCGCCTCCAACGGCTGTCGCGCGGCGCAGAGCCACCGTTTCGAGGGGCCGGGTTCGGCACGGGAGATGTCTTCGAGACCGCCCGCTCCACCCGCCTCATCATCGATAGCGTCGACGGAAAGTGGGCAGAAGGCGTCAGTGCCACCGCCCGTGAGTATCGCCGCGCCCTCGCCCATGGCTTTGGCGACGGAGAAATCGCCGAGCAGCTCGCGCAATTGCGGACATCGCTGATCAACGCCGCCGGTTCGGCGAACACCCGCAGCAATGCCACGCTGGCGGCGATCGCGCTGGCGCTCGTCGATGACGGCATCGTCCCTTCCACGCCCGCCTCCGCGCTGGAACGCTTCGAATCGTTTGCACCAGCGATCACGCCCAAGGCCGTGCTCGCGGCGCTGAGACGGGAGGCTGTCGCGCTCGACAAACCGCTGATCCGCTTCGAAGGTCGCAAGGCGCCCGAAGGCGGAGAGCCTGCCATCCGGGACGCGTGGAAACGCGCCATGCGCGGGCCGGTGCCGCGCGAGGACGGACAGGCCGCGGCCCAGTTCGCCTACACGGATTTCGGCAAGCCCGGCGCGGTGGTCGGCGACGCGCAGGATCCGCTGTTCGGCATCCGCTGGCTTCGCTTCGCCAACGGCGTCATGCTCAATCTCAAGCAGACCGAGCTGGAGAAGGACCGCATCCGCGTCAGCCTGTCCATCGACGGCGGCGACATGCTCGACACGCGCGAAAATCCCCTGGCCACCGACATGGTCGGCTGGCTGGAAAAAGGCGGTCTGGGCAAGCACAGTCGCGACGACCTGGACAGCATCATGGCAGGGCATTCCCTTGGCTTCGGGCTCTCCAGCGACGCCGCGAGCTTCGATGCGCAAACCGCCACCACCCCGCGCGACCTCGAACTGCAGCTGCAATTGCTCGCAGCGCTCGTCACCGATCCCGGCTACCGCCAGGAAGGCGAGGTGCAGTACCGGCAGCAGGTGAACAACACTTTCGCCCAGCTTCGCGCGACACCATCCTCGGCTCTGGGCGCTGACCTTGGACGGATCGTCTCGGACAACGACCCCCGCTTCAGCCTCCAGCCGGTGGAAGCCTATCGCCAGCTGACTTACGCGAAGCTGCGCGACGCCATTTCGGACCGGCTTACAAGCGGGGCTCTCGAAATCGGCATCGTCGGCGATTTCGACGAGGCGAAAGCCATCGCCTTCGTGGCTGCCACTTTCGGCGCTCTTCCTGCGCGCGAGACCGCCTTCCGGCCTTACGACGAACAACCGCCCCGCACTTTCACCGCCGATCGCACCCGCCGCGTCGTCCGCCACACCGGCCCCGCGGACCAGGCCCTGCTCCGCCTGACCTGGCCCACCCGCGACGATGCCGATCCGCTCGATGCGCTCAAGCTGCAGATGCTGGAACGCGTCGTGCGCATCGAACTGACCGACAGCCTGCGCGAAGCACTCGGCAAGGCCTATTCGCCTTCCGCCGGAAGCTCGCTTTCGCGCTACTGGAAAGGGTACGGCACTTTCGCCATCGCCGCATCGCTCGACGTGGCGGACGTCCCCGCCGGACGCGATGCCATCGCGAAAGTCCTGCGCGAACTGCGCGCGGCGCCGGTCAGCGATGACATTCTGCAACGCGCCCGCGCGCCGCTCGTCGAAGCCTACCAGAACGCGCTGAAAGGCAATGCCGGCTGGCTTTCGCTGGTCGATCGCGCGCAGAGCCAGCCCGATCGCATCGAACGCTTCGGCAAGGCCCGCGATCGGCTGATGACGATCACTTCCGCTGAGGTCCAGGCGATGGCGCAGCGCTATCTCGATCCGGCGCAGGGGCTGGAGGTTCTGGTGTTGCCGGAGCCTGAAAAAGTCTCGAAGAAGTAAGTGAAAGGCAGGGGCCATCGCCCCTGCACCCCGTCACTGTCGATGTTGCGCCCCGCCTAGCCGTTGGGCGCCCATGGCTGGGTCGGAAGCCATATTGGCTGCGCCGCAGGAAGCACTATCGCGCGTGATTGGGCCGCGTCGGTCGGCCCGTCCGCTCCGCCCATTCGACGATCAGGTCGTCGTAGAGTTTCTGGTCGATCAGATCGTATTTCTCGGGGAAGTTGGTGAAGGCGTTCATCGCGCTTTTCACCGCCCCGGTTTCCATCAACTCGCGCGCCATCGCCAGATGGCCGACTGCCGCCGAAACCCAGCCCCATGCTGTGGAGAGCGTGAAGGCGGTGTTCGGCAAGTTGAAGCCGAGCGTGCAGACGGGGATCGGCATGTGCGGGATGACTTCGGCCTGCTGCTCGGGCGGCGCGCTGGCGAAGACGATGGCATCCGCCCCGGCCTCGGAATAGGCGTGCCCGCGCCGTATCGCTTCCTCGACGGAACCGGTGCCGCCGCCGCCATTGGCGCTGGTGTAGAGTTCGTCGCAGCGCGCGATGATGACGAGACCCGAATCGCCTCGCGCCTTCACCCCGGCCTCGATTCGCAACTGCATGTCCTCGATCGAGCAGAGTCCGTTGACGTGCTTGGAGTGCTTGGGATTCACCTCGTCCTCGACGTGGTATCCGGCGATCCCAGCAGCGGCGTAGCGGCGGGTGAAGTGGTAGGCATCGGCCACCGTCTCGCCCAGCGTATCGGCATCGACGATCAGAGGGATATCGATGGCCTGTGCGATCCGGGCCGACTGCTCGATCATCTCGACTTGGCTGAAAACGCCGTTGTCGGGCACCGCATAATGAAACGCCGAGCAGGCATGTCCACCCAGATAGGCCGCCTTGAAACCCACATGCTCGACGATCCTTCCGGTCAGCGCCGAATAGGCTTCGGCAGCCACGAAGTGCTCGCCGTTCTCGATCAGCGCGCGCAGTTTTTCACCCGGCGTCGGCATCGCGTTTCTCTCCCGCTCCTGTCCAGCAGGGGCTGGCACGATTGCGTCTGCGCCACAACCCGACGCCCCGCTTATCGGCAGGGCGTTGCGCTCAGACCGTTTCGGCTGCCGCGCCGATGCGTTCGAGCGTCGGGATCAGTTCGTCGAAGTGATCGATCACCGCCGTCGCGCCAAGTTCCTGCGGGGGCCTGTCGTTGAACCCGAAGCTCACCGCCACGCAGGGAATGCCCGCTGCCGCCGCCGCGCCGGTATCGTAAGTCGTATCGCCGACGAAGGCCGCCCGGACCGGCCCGCCTCCGGCCCGCTCCAGCATCAGTTCGATGAGGTCCGGCCGGGGCTTGGCACGACCGGGGCCGAGCGTATCGCCGCCGATGACCGTGAAGAAATGGTGCGAAAGCCCCATCTCCGCGAAGATCTTCACGGCCAGCCGTTCCAGCTTGTTGGTCACGACCGCGATCTTCACCCCCCGCGCCGCCAGCCCCTGGAGCATGGCTTCACCGCCGGGATAGAGCCGCGTTTCCACGGCGATATGATCGCTGTAGAAGTCGATCAGCGCCTGGTGCAGCTCATTCAACCGCTCGTCCGAAACCGGCCCGCCGGTAACCTCCAGCCCTTTCGCCAGCATTTTCCTGGCGCCGCCGCCCACGAGGTCGCGCACCGCCTCCCTCGGAATAGCCGGCCGCCCCTCCAGCGACAGCGCGTGATTGAGCGCAATACCCAGATCGCCCAATGAATCCAGCAAGGTTCCGTCCAGATCGAAACCGACGATATCGAAAGGGAAATTCGTCATACCCGGATCAGTGGCGTGTCGCGGTGGAAACCGCAACAATTTGCTGGCAAGTGATGCGGATGGTCGAACATTCCACCCCTCTCGCTATCGTCGTCCTCGCTGCCGGCAAGGGCACTCGCATGAAGAGTGACCTGCACAAGGTGCTCCATCCCATAGCCGGCCGGCCGATGCTGGAACACCTGCTGGAAAGCGCAGCCGCGCTGGCGCCGGAGCGACAGGTGGTGGTGGCCGGGCACGGCCGCGAGCAGCTGGAAAAAGCGCTGGGCAGTCGTGCGGCGATCGCCGTGCAGGAGCCGCAGCTAGGCACCGGCCATGCAGTGCAGCAGGCCGAAGGCGCGCTTGCGGATTTCACGGGCGATGTCCTGATTCTCTATGGCGACGTGCCTTTCGTGAGCACCGGAACGATGCGGGCGATGATCGACCGGCTCCATGCCGACGATTCGCCCGCTGTGGTCGTTCTCGGCTTCGAGCCGGAGGATCCGCTCCAGTACGGCCGCGTGCTTGCCCATGACGACGGACGCATCGCGATGATGGTGGAATACAAGGACGCCACCGAAGAACAGCGCGCCTGCCGCCTCTGCAATTCGGGGCTGATGGCGGTAAAGTCCGCCGACCTGTTCGACCTGCTCGCCCGTGTCGGCAACGACAACGCCCAGGGCGAATACTACCTGGTAGACATCGTCAATGTTGCGACGCTCGAAGGGCAGGCCTGCGCGGTGATCGTCACGCCCGATCCCGATGAAGTGGGCGGCATCAACAGCCGCGGCGAACTGGCCGAGGCCGAAGCGCGCTGGCAGGCGAAGCGCCGCATCGCCGCCATGGCAGATGGCGCAACGCTGATCGCCCCGGAAACGGTGTTCTTCGCCTGGGACACAAGGCTCGGCCGCGACGTCACCATCGAGCCCAACGTCGTCTTCGCGCCCGGCGTGACGGTGGCGGACAATGTGGTCATCCACGCCTTCTCGCACCTCGAAGGCGCCACGCTGGAAAGCGGCGTCGCCATCGGGCCCTATGCCCGCCTGCGTCCGGGCGCGATCTTGCGCAAGGGCGCCAAGGTGGGCAATTTCGTCGAAGTGAAGAACGCCGAACTGGGTGAAGGCGCCAAGGCCAATCACCTCACTTATGTCGGCGATGCAATCGTTGGCGCCAAGGCAAACCTCGGCGCGGGCACCATCACCTGCAATTACGACGGTTACTTCAAGCACCGCACCGTCATCGGTGAACGTGCCTTCATCGGCTCGAACAGCGCCCTCGTCGCACCGGTGAAGATCGGCGCCGACGCCATCGTCGCCGCCGGCAGCACGGTGACCCGCGATGTGGCCGATGGCGAACTGCGCCTGGTGCGCGGCGAACAACTGGTCAAGCCCGGCTGGGCCGACCGCTTTCACGACGCCATGAAGAAGAAGAAAGCCGAAAAGTCAGGATCCTGACAGGAAACGGGCGGCCCGCGGACCGCCCGTCCTCCCTGACGAACTAATCAGTCTCAGGCGCCGATAGCCTGCTTCTGGGCGATGAAGTCCAGCTCGCTCTTGGCGCCTGCATTGGCGGGATCGTACTCCAGCGACTGACGGAACAGCCGTTCCGCCTCGCCAAGCTGGCCCATCTCGATCTTGGTATAGCCCATGCCGCGCAGCGCGCGTGCCGCTATTCCGGCGTCGTCGCCGGACGTGCTCTTGTCCACGATTTCCCAGGCATGCGCGAACAGATCGTAAGAACGCTGCCATTCGCGGCGCGACTTGAACAGTTCCGCATACTCGTTGGCGAAATGCGCATCGGTCGGCGCGAGTTCGGTGGCGCGGCGCAGTTCGGCTTCGGCGAGATCGCCCCGGCCGAGATCGACGAGCGCGAATCCCTTGCCGAAATGCGCATCGCAAACCGCGCTGCTCACCGCCACCGCCTTGCCGGCGACGATCGGTTCCGGCGTCGCCTTCGACTGGCAGAGCCGAGGGCGAACGTCCCCGCCCAGCGCCTGTTCGTTGGCCAGGATCACCGAATCGAACATCTTGACGGCCTGCGCCGGCTTGCCTGCGCGAATGAGGGCGAAACCCTTGCTGACGTCGCTGCGGCTATCGACATGAAGCGCGGTGTTCACGACCGCAGCACTGCCGATGTCCCGCGCGGAAGCAGCTCCGGAAAAAGCCGCGCCGAAGCCAGCCAGCCCGATGAAAACGAATGAAACCGACTTCTTGTTGAAGTTCATCGGCGCTTATCCTCTCAAGGAACACCGATCGCGCCCCAGTCTTGAACCAGCGGTTTCTTGAACCGAAAGGTCTTGCCGGGCGATTTTAGTCGGAACAGTGTTCGTCCAAGCGCCCAGACTATCCGACGAGCGCCATTTGACAAGAACTTTCACGATTCCCACATATCATGCAACGAATCTGTCCCGTTTACCGGAGTTTACATGTCGAACAGTCCCTGGGGCACGAGTTCCCCGAACCAGAGCCCTTCGAACCATCGGCGCAGCGCCGCGATCGCGGACGATGTCGATTTCGAGATCAAGGGGCATGAACTCCAGTTCGTCGAGATCGAGCTGGACCCCGGCGAAAGCGCGGTGGCCGAAGCCGGTGCGATGGTCTGGAAGGACTCCTCGATCGCCATGTCCACCGTGTTCGGGGACGGCGCCGGCCAGCAGGGCGGCGGCTTCATGGGCAAGCTGCTCGGCGCCGGCAAGCGCCTCGTCACCGGCGAAAGCCTGTTCACCACGGTCTTCACCCACGAGGGGCGGGGCAAGGCCCGTGTCGCCTTTTCGGCGCCGATCCCCGGCTCGATCGTGCCGATCAAGCTGGACGAGGTGGAGGGCCGCCTGATCTGCCAGAAAGATGCCTTCCTCTGCGCCGCGCGCGGCGTGTCGATCGGCGTCCATTTCCAGCGGAAGATCATGACCGGCCTGTTCGGCGGCGAAGGTTTCATCATGCAGCGCCTCGAAGGCGACGGCTGGGTCTTCGTGCAGATGGGCGGCACCGTGATCGAGAAAACGCTGGAGCCCGGCGAAGAACTTCACATCGACACCGGCTGCGTCGCCGCCTTCACCTCGGGCGTAGACTTCGACCTGGTGCGTGCCGGCTCGGTCAAGTCGATGATCTTCGGCGGCGAAGGCGTGTTCTTCGCGCGGCTGCGCGGCCCGGGGAAAGTCTGGATCCAGTCGCTGCCGTTCTCGCGTCTGGCAGGGCGGATGATGGCCTCCGCAATGCCCTTCGGCGGGCAGAACCGCGGCGAAAGCACCCTGCTGGGGCTCGGCGCGGCGGGCGGAATCGGCGCCCTGCTAAGCGGGGACGATTGAGCCTTCAGGATTACGTCTTAAGTCCCTCCACTTTGCACACATTACCAAGGCTTCATGGTGGCGCCACCATGCGCCAACGATTATCGGTGCAAGGCAAGACAGCTTTCGTCTCGAACAAGGTACAGCAAGCACAATGTGTGGAATCATCGGCATCGTCGGCAAGGAACAGGTCGCGGATCGGCTCGTCGACGGCCTGAGGCGCATGGAATATCGCGGCTATGACAGCGCGGGCGTCTGCACGGTCGAGAATGGCCAGCTCATCCGCCGCCGCGCACAGGGCAAGCTGGTCAACCTCGTCAACGAACTTGCCCGCGATCCGGCTCCGGGCCTGATCGGCATCGCCCACACCCGTTGGGCCACCCACGGCGCGCCGACGGCCGCCAATGCCCATCCGCACGCCACCGAGCATCTCGCGCTGGTTCACAACGGCATCATCGAGAACTTCAAGCCGCTGCGCGAAGCCCTCGAATCGCGCGGCCGCACCTTCGAGAGCCAGACCGACACCGAAGTGGTCGCCCACCTCGTTTCCGAGCGGGTCGAGGCCGGACTGTCCCCGGAAGACGCGGTGAAGATCGTGCTGCCGCAACTGCGTGGTGCCTTTGCGCTTGCCATCGCCTTCCGCCAACACCCGGACCTGCTGATCGGCGCCCGCCTCGGCTCGCCGCTGGTCGTCGGCTATGGCGAAGGCGAGACCTACCTCGGCTCGGACGCCCTTGCCCTTGCCCCGCTCACGCAGCGCATCTCCTACCTCGAGGAAGGCGACTGGGTGGTGATCACCCGCGAAGGCGCGCGTATCTTCGATGCCGAAAACAACCCGGTCGAGCGCGAGATCGTCTCCTCCGGCGCGTCGGCCGTCGCCATCGAGAAGGGCAATTACCGCCACTTCATGCAGAAGGAAATCTTCGAGCAGCCCACCGTGGTGGCGCAGACCCTGCGCAGCTACATCCACCAGGTCGACGAGTCGGTGGCACTGCCCCAGATCGATTTCGACCTCTCCACCGTAAAGCGCATCACCATCGTCGCCTGCGGCACCAGCTTCTACGCGGGCATGGTGGCCAAGTACTGGATCGAAACCTTCGCGCGCCTACCGGTCGACATCGATGTGGCTTCCGAATTCCGCTACCGCGACCCGGTGCTGGAACCCGGCGGCCTGGCCTTGTTCATCTCGCAGTCGGGCGAGACGGCCGATACGCTGGCAGCGCTGAAGCATTGCAAGGCGGCTGGCCAGACCATCGCCGTCGTCGTCAACGTGCCCACCAGCACCATGGCGCGCGAAGCGGACCTGCTGCTGCCGACGCACGCCGGGCCGGAAATCGGCGTGGCGTCCACCAAGGCCTTCACCTGCCAGCTTGCCGTGCTGGCCGCCCTTGCCGCGCATCTCGCCGTGAAGCGCGGCCGCATGGACCGGGCGGAAGAGAGCGAGGTGGTCCAGCATCTGCTTCAGACGCCCGCCAGCCTCAACGCCGCGCTCGATCACGATGAAGAGATCGCTGCCATGGCGCACCTCATAGCCCCGGCCCGCGACGTGCTCTATCTCGGCCGTGGCCCGGACTATCCGCTGGCGCTCGAAGGCGCGTTGAAGCTGAAGGAAATCAGCTACATCCACGCCGAAGGTTATGCCTCAGGCGAGATGAAGCACGGCCCCATCGCCCTCATCGACGAGGCAGTGCCGGTGATCGTGCTCGCCCCGTCAGGCCCGCTGTTCGAGAAGACCGTCAGCAACATGCAGGAAGTGCGCGCGCGCGGCGGCAAGGTCGTGCTGATTTCGGACGCGGAAGGCATTGCCGAGGCTGGCGAGGGCTGCATCGCCACCATCGAGATGCCGCGCGTCCACCCGCTGATCGCACCCCTGGTCTACGCCGTGCCCGCCCAGTTGCTGGCCTATCACGTCGCCTGTGTAAAAGGCACCGATGTGGATCAGCCGCGCAACCTGGCCAAGAGCGTGACGGTCGAATAGCACCGGATCGGAGGCTTTCCCCTAAGCGGGCGCCTTCACCGCAACGG
This sequence comes from Novosphingobium sp., assembly GCF_032093395.1. Lineage (GTDB taxonomy): Bacteria > Pseudomonadota > Alphaproteobacteria > Sphingomonadales > Sphingomonadaceae > Novosphingobium. The sequence continues at coordinate 38,794 of NZ_DAMDBA010000024.1, read as the reverse complement.
CAAATGCGCTATGGTTTACCGGGCGATAAGGCTTCGCCCGGTAAAGGCTAGGCTGTGAGAAAGCGGTCACATTCCATTCACCCGCTGCCGCAGGAACTGCCGGTCACCGTGATCCTTGGGTTTACCCGGCGGGATAGCGAATGGAGCGCGGCAGGCGACTGGGGGCAATTGCGTGCACTTCAGTACGCCTGTCTTGGCCGGGCACCCCTTGCCCGCACTGCAACGCAGTTTGCCGCCATGCTCGCCGCTGTCGCGCTGCTGGGGCCGCATTTCGATTATCGCCCGATCCTCGGTTGGATCGCAGCCGTCTGCATCGTCGGCTGGTACGCCTCGCGCGCGGAAAAATCGGTTGCTAATGCGGAGGGGCTCGGCCCCCGGCCGGATCAAATCCGCACCTATTTCACCGCGATCGCCGCAAAAGGACTGATCTGGTCGATTCCTCTGTGCGGATTCGGCCCATTCCTGGATCCGCGCGACCAGGTCATGCTGTGGACCGTAGTGGCGATGCTGATGACCGCATTCGCCGTGCTGGTTCCCGGCGTTGCACTCGGCACGCTGGTTTTCACCGCAATCGTTGGCGGTTCGGCCGTGGCCTGCTTCCTTTCCTTCGGCCTCTACGATGTCGCCCTTGTCGCCTCCGCCTTCATCGTCGTCGTCCTGGCCGGCGCCGTCCAGTCTGCCCGGCAGTTCCTGGTCGGAAAAATCGCCGAAGCCGGCATGGTCGAGCGCGACGAGGTGGTTTCGCTGCTGCTGCGCGAATTCGAGGAAGGCGAAGCCGACTGGCTCTGGCAGATCGACCCGGCCCGCCGCATCCGGGCCGCCTCGCCCCGCCTCGCGTTCGCCATGGGTAAGGATGCGAGTGAGATGGAGGGCCTGCCGTTCCTTCAACTGATTGCCGGCCCGACCTGGGAAACCGGAGACTTCCCGGCAAGCCTGCACGATCTGGCCGAACGCCTAAAGCGTCGCGAAAGCTTCTCCAACCTGCTGGTCCGCGCCACCGTAGGCGGCAGGCCGCGATGGTGGGAGCTTTCGGGTACGCCGCAATTCGATGAAAGCGGCCGGTTCGAAGGGTTCCGCGGCCTGGGCTCGGACGTCACTGAGGCGCGGGAGAATTCGGACAAGATCGCCTGGCTCGCCCGCTATGATCCCCTTACCGGCATGCCCAACCGCCTGATGCTGACCGAAGCCTTGGGCCAGGCGCTTTCTTATGCCGCGCAATCGCGCATGCGCTGCGCCCTGCTGATGATCGATCTCGATCGCTTCAAGACGATCAACGAAACACTCGGCCACCACGTTGGCGACCAGTTGCTGACGCGCGTTGCCGAACGACTGAAAGAGCAGATGACCGAACGCGAAGTCTGCGGCCGCCTGGGCGGCGACGAATTTGCAGTGGTCATTCGCGACGCGTCGGAACCGAGCTATGTGGAAAAGGTGGCGCAGCGCGTCATCCGGAGCCTTTCACAGCCCTACCAGGTCGATCATCACACCCTTTTCGTCGGCGTCTCCGTCGGTTCGGCGATCGGTCCGCGCGATGGCGAGGCGGCGGAAACCCTGATGCGCAACGCCGATCTCGCGCTCTATCGCTCGAAGGACGAAGGCGGCAACGCCCACTTCCCTTACGAGCCTGCGCTTCACGCCCATGCCGAGGAGCGCCGAAAGCTGGAGTTCTCGATGCGCGGCGCGCTGGAGCGCAGGGAATTCGCACTCTGCTTCCAACCCGTGGTGGATGCGCGGGACGAAACCCTGGTCAGCTTCGAAGCCTTGCTGCGCTGGAACAGCGAAGAGCATGGCGCGATCAGCCCCGTAAAGTTCATCCCGCTTGCCGAAGACACCCGGCAGATCGTCCCCATAGGGCAGTGGGTTCTTCGCGAAGCCTGCCGCGAAGCGATGAACTGGCCGGAGCATGTCCGTGTGGCCGCCAACGTATCGGGCGAACAATTGCTCGATCCGAACTTCGTCACAAGTGTCGTGTCGGCACTCACCGAAAGCGGGCTGGCCGCCGCGCGACTGGAACTCGAAGTGACCGAGAGCATCTTCCTGCGCGATGCCACGCTGGCCCGGTCGGCGCTGGAACAGGTCATGGCGCTCGGCTGCAAGGTTGCGCTGGACGACTTCGGCACCGGCTACTCCTCCCTCGGTTACCTGCGCAAGCTTCGGTTCTCGACCATCAAGATAGATCGCTCCTTCGTTCAGGGCGCGGCGACCGGCAATGCGGAAAGCCTGGCGATCGTCCGCGCCGTGGTCGCCATGGCCGACAGTCTCGGCATGTCCACGACTGCCGAAGGTGCCGAGACCGAGAGGGAGGTCGACATGATCCGCAAATTGGGCTGCGGCAAGATCCAGGGCTATTATTATGGGCGCCCGATGTCGGCGAAGGATGCGATTGCCCTTTTTCGCAACCGCGCCTGCCCGCCGCCGCGGTCTATCGAGCAGGCTTCAGAGGTTTGAACCTTAGTCGAAGATCGGCAGGATCTGCGGCAGATCGGCCGTAGTGCGGATTCCCTGCGGCGCAGCGCAAACAGCGGGGATGGCGTTCACCGGCCGATGCGCCGTGAGCCCCGGCGTGTAGGCGGCGTATTCTTCTGCAGTGACCGGAAAAGTGATGTCCACTTTCACCGGCGTGTCCCCCTCGGTGGCGATTCTCCAGCCGGATTCGCGCAAGTCCCAATCGTGCTCGATATCCTGGGTGACGTACCAGTTCGCTCGAAAGCGCATGACGGGGCGGCCCCCGCTCTTGCAGGTGATCGTGGTGCGCATCGCGCCCACCGTTCCGGCGGCAACCGTTCCCGCTGCGATCGTCACGTCGCTCTGGGCCGGCGAAAGTTCGCCCAGGGCCTCGATCTCGTCCACTTCAAGACCCACCGCATCGGCGATCTGCGATAGCGAACTCCCGAAGTCCCCCTTGAGATGCTCTGCCCGGTGTTGATCGAAGGGCGCCATGGGCGCACCGAACCCCATGACTTGAAACAACATTTCCGGCGAGTTGCGACTGGAGACATCGGCATATTCGTCGATGGTGAGCAAGCCATGCCTGCGCTGAAGCGCCATGAGGGGAATCGCCAGCGCCTCGGTAACAAAGCCCGGGCTGGAGCCGGTGCTGTAGATAGAGGCGTTCCCCGTTCGGCATGCCTGCTCCACCCGCTCGCGGAGCACCGGGTCCATTCGCGCCGGATTGTGAAAATCCCCTCGCGTGGTGACGATGTTCTTGCCGGATTCCAGCAAGGCGCAGATTTCATCCCAGTCGGTGCCTTGGCGCATGTAGAGGACACAGTCGGCATCGAGCGCCACCAGCTCCTCCAGCGAATGCGTCGCCTTCACGCCCATCGGTTCAAGGCCGCAAAGTTCGCCCGCATCCTTGCCTACCTTGTCCGGCGAACTGACCCAGAGGCCGACAAGCTCCATCTGCGGATGCTCGATCACCGTGCGCAAGGCGCGGCTGCCCACGTTGCCGGTCGCCCATTGGATCACGCGCCAGGTGCGGCTTTCCGCCATCATCACTCTCCCTCGATTGGTTGCCGCCAGCAGGCCAGCGCCCCTGCCCCGCCGCAATCCCCGGATGGGAACAACGACGGGACGGACCGGATCACGGAGCGATCCAGCTAACGGTGTCCTGCCGGGGGTCCAGCGATTCGGCCTTCCAGCGCACCGACCCGAACGGCCGTTCAAGACGACGGCGGACGCGGTTGCCCTGATGCGAACGGTTGAACGAATCCGCCTGCGCCTGGATATCGGAATCTCCCTGGGTGAACCGGTCGCGCAGCCGCAAGTAGTCCCCCCAGGTCGGGCAATGATAGCGTTCCGTCCAGAGCGCCGGGTCGGCTATGTCCCGCGCGAGCGACCATTCGAAGCCGCCGTTCCGCTTGCGCATGGACTGCATCTTCATCATCACCGCGTAGAAGTCTCGCGCGCGGTTCGGATCGACATCGTAGTCGACCTCGATGACGATCGGCCCCGATCGCAAGGTCAGCGCCATCCCCACGGCCGGTTCATGGAGGAGCGGCGCTTCGGCCGTGTCCGTCTGATCCGCCGCTATCGGAAAGATGAAACCCAGCAAGGCGGTGGCGCCCACTGCGATGCCGGAGGCGACGAGCGCGAAGGCGACGCTGCGACCGCTGGCGATCTCGCCCCAGGCCCATGCGCCCAGGGCAATCCCGGCGGTGATCGCGGAAGAGAACAGCGAGAGCGCCCGCGCCGTAACCCATCGCGGCGCGGAAAGTTGAACGGTCACATTGAGCATGGCGATGGTGAGGATGTTGCAGGCCCCCACCACCAGGAACGCGGCGCAGGACACGACGAGATCCCGGCTCATGCCGATCGTGACGAGCGCCACCCCCGTACCCACGGCGAAGATCCGCACCGCCAGTTCGGTCGAGATCGCCTCGCGAATACGGCTGACGAACAGCGCGCCGATCACCGCGCCAACCCCCTGTGCGCCGAGGAGAATGCCGAACGTGGAAGCATCACCATGCAACAGGTCACGCGCGATCAGCGGAGCCAGCGCCGAGGCCGTCGCCGTGCTCAGCCCGAAGACCAGCACCCGCACGAGCGCCGTCCGGATCGCCGGAGCATGAAGCGCATAGCGCACGCCGCCGACGATGGCCCGGTCCATGCGCTCCGGCGGCAGTCGGGAAGGCGCATGCCGCCGCCGCCACAGGAAGAAGGCGAAGAGCAGCGGCAGATAGAGCAGCGAAGTCATGCCGAACACGGCTTTCGCCCCGTAGATGACGACGATCAGCCCGCCCAGCGCGGGTCCGAAGCTGCGGGCGATATTGTAGCTGATGGTCCCCAATGCGACAGCCGCCGGCAGGTTAGCGCGGGAGACCTGTTCCGGGATCGAAGCCTGCCAGGACGGCGAATAGAGGGCCACCCCCGCGCCGATCAGCACGCAGAAGCCGAGCAACACCCAAGGGGTCACCAGTCCCAGGAAGGCGATGGCGGCCAACGCCGCTGCGCAGATGGCACTGAACGTCAATCCCGCCATGGCGATGCGGCGGCGATCGAACATGTCCGCGATCGCGCCTGCCGGCAATGTCACCAGCACGAGCGGCAGCATCATCGCCGACTGCACGAGCGCCACCATGCTGGGCGAATTGCTCAGCTGCGTCATTTCCCATGCCGCGCCGACGCCGAGGAAAAGCTGGCCGAAATTCGAGAACAGACTGGCGATCCAGATCCGCCGAAACGTGGGTTCGCGCAAGGGTGCGAATGCACCGCCCGGCTCTTCGTTGCCTTCCATTCCCTCCCTTTCGCCCTGCCTGGAAGAAGATGTTGGCGCAGCGCGCAGGATCGTCAAGCCGTGTCGCGCCGGCCTGCCGAAGTTCCATCGCAGCGTCGCTCCCGCGATATACTTTCACCTGAAAGCAACGCCAAGGCGATAGGAAACCGGCGTCCAATTGCAATTCGTCCGGGGCACCAGCATGACCCGTTCGAGGAACGACGGCCGCTTCAAACTGGCGCCCGACTTGGCCGACCACAAGATTCCCGAAGGAGAGCAGATCGTGACCGACGCCTATATCATCGACACGGTCCGCACCCCGCGTAGCATCGGCAAAATGGGCAAGGGTGCGCTTTCGACGATGCACCCCGAGCACCTTTCCGCTGCCGTGCTGGCCGCTCTGAAAGAACGCAATGGTTTCGACACGGCCGAAGTGGACGACGTGATATGGGGCGTATCGGCGGCGCTCGGCCTCCAGGCCGGCGACATCGGCCGCATGGCCGCGCTCGATGCGGGATACGACATCAAGGCCGGGGGCGTCACGCTCAACCGCTTCTGCGGCTCCAGCCTCACCGCAACCAGCCTCGCCTCCGCGATGATCATGTCCGGCATGTCCGATCTCATGATCGCAGGCGGGATGGACATGCTGTCCTACGCCGGCTCCTATGGCATGAAAATGCGCGAGGCCGGGCTCGGCAGCGCGGGCATGGGCGCCGGCAATCCTCGCCTCCAGGCCAAGCACCCGCAGACCAACCAGGGCGTTGCAGCCGATGCCATCGCCGCCATGGAAGGCATCACGCGTGAGGAACTGGAAGCGCTCGGGGTCGAAAGCCAGCGCCGTGCCGCCAGAGCCATCGCGGAAGGCCGGTTCGACAAATCCACGATCGTGGTGAAGGACGATGAAGGTCGGGTGATCCTCGATCATGAGGAATATCCCCGTCCTGATACCACGGCCGAAAGCCTTGCCCAGCTCAAGCCCGCTTTCGAGATGTTCCTCGACATGCCTTCGGCACCGGGGGGCAAGACCTTTCGCGAGCTCGTGCTCCAGGTCTATCCCGATCTCGACATCAAGCCGATCCACCACGCCGGGATATCCTCGGGCGTGGTCGATGGCGCTTCGGCGATCCTGCTCGCCTCCGGGGACTATGCCGAAAGACACGGGTTGAAGCCGCGCGCACGCATAGTCGCCATGGCGGAAACCGGCGATTGCCCCACCCTGATGCTCAACGGTCCCGTTCCGGCGGCGAAGAAGGTGCTGGCCAAGGCGGGGCTCACCAAGGACCAGATCGACGTCTGGGAAGTGAACGAGGCCTTCGCAGTGGTCGTCGAGAAATTCGTGCGCGACCTTGACCTGGACCGCGCGAAGGTCAATCCGAATGGCGGGTCGATCGCGCTGGGCCATCCCATCGCGGGGACCGGAGCAATCCTTATCGGCACCGCGCTCGACGAACTCGAACGCACAGGAGGCCGCTATGGCCTCATCACCATGTGCGCGGCGGGCGGCATGGCGCCGGCGATCGTGATAGAGCGCGTCTGACCGCCGGAATGAATCAGGAGTACTGCGTGGATACCGAGGCTGAAGAAAAGCTGACCGGAAAACTGGGCGAGGCCCTCAATGGCCGCGACATCAGCGTCCGTCGGCAGGTCGGCTTGCGCATGACCGTGATATCTCGCCTCCAGCGCAACAATTTCGACCGCAAGGTGGCGACGCTCAACGTCACCCGTTCGCAATGGGCAATGATCGCCGTGGTCGCCCGCTATCCCGGCTCCACCCAGCGTACGGTAGCGGAATATCTGGAGATGTCGGAGGCCTCCGCCGGACGCCTGATCGACCGGCTTTGCGCGGAAGGATTGCTGGAACGCCGCGATCGGGCCGACGATCGCCGTGCCCGCGCGGTCTACCTTACGCCCAAGGCCAAGCCGCTGCTCGACCAGCTTGGCGAGATCGCCAACGAGAGCGAGGAACGCATGTTCCAGGGCTTTTCGGACGACGAGATCGAGCAGTTGCGCAATTATATGAGCCGCATCTACGAGAACGTAAACCGCGGCTGATCAGCTGGCAGACCCGCGGTCGCGGGCAAAATCTCAAGCCAGTGTCGCAGCGATGCACGAAAGCAAAAAGGGCGGCTCTTGCGAGCCGCCCTTTTCTTGTGTGCCTTAAGAAAGGACTTACTTCGCCGAAGCGATGTCCTTCTTCGAGAGCGAGGTGGTCAGCTTGCCGTCGACCGAGGAGAGGCTCGAAGCCGGTACGGTCACGAGGCGACCGTTGAGGATCACCTGCGGATTGCCGTCCGCTGCAACGCGATAGATCGGCGCAAGGCGACCGTTGGCGACGTAGAGCATCTTGCCGGCGGTCAGATCGAGAGGTGCGGCAGCTTCTTCGGTAACGGCGCGAACCGACTGCGTGGTTTCGGCAAATGCAGCCGGAACGACGGCAAAGGTGACGACGGAAGCGGCGGCAGCAAGGGCTACGAACTTGTTCATCTTGGGCATCTCCAAAAAACTTTGTCTGTGGTTCTGGGAGAGCTCGAAAGTGCAAGCCCTGCCTCATTACTAACCTAGGTTAGGAGTTTTTGAACATCAGGTCAATTGTGATTTCTGCATTTGCGCAAACATTTTTTGCATCCGCGTACAACGACGCTGCTGCGCTGTTTTTTGCAGTGTGCATTGCAGCACGGGAAGATCGCACCGGCGTATGAACACCGGCAGGCGCGGCATGATCGTCGGCACGATGGCGCGCGGGTTGCCAGTGCCAGCCTTTGCGCTCACATCCGAAAGCAACCTCGGCAAGGGCGGAAATCCGGACTTGCGACGTGAGGGTTGGCGAAAAAATTACAGCACGACGGGGACTGGCTGAACATGGCAACGAAGGTGATGCAGGGTGTGCGCGTCCTCGAAGTGGCGCAATTCACGTTCACGCCCGCAGCCGGCGCAATTCTGGCCGATTGGGGCGCGGACGTCATCAAGATCGAGCATCCGGTGCGCGGAGATACCCAGCGCGGGTTCCTCAACATGGGCGGCGTTCAGCTCGATCCCCTGCGCCACACCCTGTTCGAGCATCCGAACCGCGGCAAGCGCAGCGTCGGCATCGATCTATCGACGGCGGAAGGCCAGGAACTGCTCTACGAGTTGGCGAAGCAGTGCGACGTGTTCCTGACGAACTACCTGCCGCAGGTGCGCCAGAAGAACCGCTTCGATGTGGAACATATCCGCGCCGCCAATCCCGACATCATCTACGCACGCGGCAGCGCCTGGGGCGACAAGGGCCCCGAACGCGAAAAGGGCGGGTTCGACGGCACGGCATTCTGGTCCCGCAGCGGGATCGCGGACTGCATGACCCCGCCGGAACTGCCCGGCCCGCTGTCTCAGGGCATGCCCGCCTTCGGTGATTCCATCGGCGGCATGTTCATCGCCGGCGGCATCTCCGCAGCGCTGTTCCACCGCGAGAAGACCGGAGAGACGGCCGAACTGGACGTCTCGCTGATGAGCACGGCCGCATGGGCTTCCGGCGCCAACATCGCACAGGCCGTGGAAACCGGCGTGATCACGAAGAATTCGATGCCGAGTTCGGGTGGCGGCGCGAAGAACCCGTTCATGGGCAACTTCTGGACCTCCGACGGGCGCACGATCAACTTGTGCATGGTCAGCCCCACCGGCCTGATCCGCGACACGTTCGAACATGTCGGCCGGCCCGAAGCCGCCGATGACCCGCGCTTCCAGGACGTGCTCAGCCTGATCGAACACGCAAAGCCCGCCAGCGACATCCTGGTCGAAGCCTTTGCTGAAAAGCCGTTTGCCTATTGGCGGGAACATCTGAAGACCCTGAAGGGCCAGTGGGCGCCGATCCTGAACCTCCTGGAACTTGCCGATGACGAGCAGGCGCTGGCAAACGACCTTCTCGTCGAAGTGGAAGGCGCCGATGGCGGAAAGCCGCTGAAGCTGGTGCGCGGCCCCGTCCAGTTCAACGGCGAGGCGCTGGAAACCACCCGCTCCCCGCAGGCTTCCGAGCACACCGAAATCGTCCTCATGGAAATGGGCGTGGAATGGGACCGGATCGAGGAACTCAAATCCAAGGGCGCCATTGCCTGAGCCGGGATCGCCATCAGATCATCCAGAATTCGGACTACCTGTAAATTCGACCTCAAGGACCAAGAAGATGAAGCCTGGAACCCGTCTCAAGAGCGCCGCCTGCGATACCGAGGTCATGGTGATCCGCTGCGCCGACGGCACGATCGAATGCGGCGGCGCGCCGATGAGTGAAGCCAAACCCGCCGAGCTTTCGCCCCTCGCAGCCGACTTCTCGGCCGGCACGCTGATGGGCAAGCGCTATGTCGACGCCGACGGCAAGTACGAACTGCTCTGCGTCAAGCCCGGCAAGGGTTCGCTCTCGGTCGATGGCGTGGCGCTGGTGGTGAAGGACGCAAAGCCGCTTCCGGCATCGGACTGATCCCGAACGGCCCCTTCACGGCACGCGATTCAAGGCACCTCAGAACGATGAACATCGCCCTCCTCCTCGAAATGGCGGCCGAAGCCGCTCCGGACCGCGTCGGCCTCGTCTGCGACGGGAAGCGGTGGACTTACGGCGATCTCCTGGATGCCGCCAGAGGCGCCTTCGAACTCATCCGGCAAAGCGACGCGCAATATGTCGCCCTGCTCGACGAGAGCAGCGAAGCGGCCATGATCGCGGTTTTCGGAGCGGCGCTGGCGGGCGTGCCCTACTGCCCGCTGAACTATCGCCTGCCGGATGCGGACCTTGCCGCCTTGCTCGATCGTATCGCTCCGGCCCTCGTCATCGGCGACGAGGAGCGCATTATCCGCATTGCGGGCGATCAGGGACACACGGTGCTCGCGCGCGAAGACTTTGCGCTCAAGGCGCAGGAAACCGTCCCGGCCGAAGATGCCCGCGAATACGATCCCGGCGAAGGCGTTGCGATACAGCTTTTCACCAGCGGCACGACCGCCGCCCCGAAAGCCGCAATCCTGCGTCACTCGAATTTGCTCGGCTATATCCTCGGCACTGTCGAATTCGGCTCGGCCGACGAAACGGACGCGGCGCTCGTGGTGGTGCCGCCCTATCACATCGCGGGCATTTCAGCCCTGCTCTCCTCGATCTATGCGCTGCGTACGATCGTCATGCTGCCCGCCTTCTCTCCCGAAGCATGGCTGGAGCTTGTCGCCGCGGAACGCGTGTCGAACGCCTTTGTCGTGCCGACGATGCTTTCGCGCATCATCGAAGCTATGGAACGGGCCGGCGAGGCGAACGTCGCAAGCCTGCGCTCGATTGCCTATGGCGGCGGCAAGATGCCCATGGAAGTGATCCGCAAGGCTCTGGACCTTTTTCCGGAAACCGGCTTCACCAATGCCTATGGGCTCACCGAAACCAGTTCCACGGTGGCCCTGCTCGGCCCTGAAGACCACCGCCAGGCCTTGGTTTCGGACGATCCGGCGGTGCGCGCGCGGCTCACCTCGCTCGGCAAGCCCATCCCCACCGTGGAAATCGAGATTCGCGGCGAAAACGGCGAAGTCCTGCCCCCCGGCGAACCCGGCGAAATCTATGTGCGCGGCGAACAGGTCTCGGGCGAATACAAGGAAAAGAGTGCGCTCGATGCGCAAGGCTGGTTCCCTACGCGCGATGCGGGATACATGGATGAACATGGCTATCTCTTCCTTTCCGGCCGGGCCGACGATGTGATCGTGCGCGGCGGCGAGAACATGTCGCCAGGGGAAATCGAGGACGTGCTGCTGACTCATCCCGCCATCGCGGATGCCTGCGCCTGTGCCATCCCCTCCGTCGAATGGGGCGAAGCGGTGGGGATCGCGATCGTGCTTCGCGAAGGTCACGATGCCCCTGCGGAGCCCGACATCAAGGATCTCGTCCGCGCCCGCCTGCGCTCATCGCGCGTGCCGGAGAAAATCGTGTTCCTTTCGGAGCTGCCCTACAACGAGATGGGCAAGCTTCTGCGCCGCAAGGTCAAGGACGTACTTGCCGGCTGAACCATCCACGACCGGGCCGGCGATCCCGCTGGCACGCTGGGCGGACCGGCAACTGGAGGCGCTCGCGCGCGAACATGGCCTGCCCCGTCTCGACGGTGCCACGCTGCTGGGTGAACGCGGCGCCAACGGCGGATACCGGATCCGCGGACCCATCTCCGCCGGTCTGGGCGGCAGCCGCCTCCTGCAGACCCGCGACGGCGGATGGTTCGCCCTGACCCTGATCCGCGAGATCGATCGCGAACTGCTTCCCGCACTGTTCGGTGACGCCACTCTCGCCATAGACGACAACGATGCCATCGCCGCCGCCACTCTGGCGCATGACTGCCGCGATCTCGTCGAGCGCGGCCGCCTCCTTGGCCTACCCGTCGCCGGAATGGACGAAACCCCGGTCTCCCCCCCCATCGAAGTGCTTGAACTTGGCAAATCCCGGTCCCGACCGATCGGGCACCAGCCCCTCGTCGTCGATCTCTCGGCAATCTGGGCTGGCCCTCTGGCGGGTCACCTGCTCTGGCAAGCGGGCATGGACGTCGTCAAAGTGGAAAGCCGCACGCGTCCCGACCTCATACGCCGTGACGATCCCGCTACATTCGACCTGATCAACCAGGGAAAGGCCAGCCTGCTGGTCGACTTCGACAGCGCCGAGGAGAAGGCCCGCCTCATCGACCTGATCCGGCGCGCGGACGTGGTGATCGAAAGCTCGCGCCCCAGAGCGCTGCGCCATCTCGGCATCGATGCGGCAGCCCTGGTCCGGCAGGTTCCGGGGCTGGTCTGGCTGACGGTAACGGGCCACGGTGCGCGGGGGGAAGCGGCCGATTGGGTAGGCATCGGCAACGATTGCGGTGTGGCCGGCGGGCTTTCGCGCGCGCTCGCGGAGGTTTCGGGCGAAGTGGCATACGTGGGCGATGCCATTGCCGACCCGCTCACTGGAATCGTCGGCGCCCGCACCGTGCTCCGCGCCTTGCGCGAAAGGTACGCAAGGCGCATCGGCCTCTCGATGAGCGCGATTACCGCCATGGCTGTTGCAGAGGAACGCGCCCACGATCGCGCGGCCTTCGAAGGCGAGTTGCGCGCCTGGGGGCAAGCCGTCGGCAGCCGTTTTCCCGACGTGTTCTGGCGCGGGTTGACGGCTCCGGTCCGCCCGATCGGCGCCGATACCGACCGCTATCTTGGGGCGTGCCTCGCATGCTGATCCGCGATGCCGAGATCTACAGGCAGGGTGTGGCCGACCTGCGAATCGAGGGGCGAACCATCGTTGCCATCGGCAACCTTGCCCCTCGCCCCGGAGAGCCGGTGATCAAGGCTCATGGCGGCGCTCTCCTGCCGGGACTTCACGATCATCACATCCATTTGGCCGGACTGGCCGTACGGGACGCCTCCGTCGCCTGCGGCCCTCCACAAGTTTCAGATCTTGACGATCTGGCCGCCGCCCTCGCCTTGCCGGGGACGGACTGGCTGCGCGGCGTAGGGCTTTGCGAAAGCGTGCTGGATGGCAAGCTTCCCGACGCGGCCATGCTCGATGCCATCGTGTCGGACCGTCCGTTGCGGATCCAGCACCGCACCGGCCGGATGTGGTTCCTGAACAGTGCCGCCCTCGACGAATTGCTTCGGCGGGCCGCCCCGCCGCCAGGTCTGGAGCGCGACGGCGCAGGCTATACCGGCCGGCTGTTCGACGAGGATCGCTGGCTGCAAGGCGCGCTCGGCGGTTCCCCGCCCGATTTCGGCAAGACCAGCGCCCGCCTGGCGTCGTTCGGCGTCACCGGCCTTACCGACCTTTCGCCAGCCAACGATGCGCCGATCGCCGCCCATTTCGCGGCGCAGCAGAACGACGGCGCGCTGCGGCAATCGGTTGTCCTCGGCGGTGCACTCTCGCTCACCGAGGCCTCTCTCGACACCGGCGTTCCAAACGGCTTGCGTCTTGGCCCCGCCAAGCTTCACCTGCATGAAAGTGCCCTGCCGGATTTCGACGAAACGTGCCGCTGGATCGCGCAGGCGCATGACCAGGGCCGCTGCGTGGCGGTTCATTGCGTCACCGAAGTCGAACTGGTCTTCACGTTGGCCTTGTTCGAAGCGACAGGAACGCAAGCGGGCGACCGAATCGAACATGCCTCCGTCGTTCCGCCCGCCCTTATCCAGGCGATCGCCGCGCTCGGCATCGCAATCTGCGTACAGCCGCAGTTCGTCGCAGCCCATGGAGACCGCTATCTGGCCGAACTGGAACCGGCCTGCCACCCAGACCTCTACAGGCTTCGCAGCCTGCGGGACGCAGGATTGGTTCTCGCCGGAGGGAGCGACGCCCCTTACGGCAACGCCGACCCGTGGAGCGCCATGCATGCCGCGGTCCAGCGGCGCACAGCGGCGGGCGTGGCCTTCAACGAGGAAGAAACCCTCACTCCCGAGCAGGCTTTGGCGCTCTATCTGTGCGATCCGCTGGAGCTGCGGCGTGAGCGCCCGGTAGCAGTGGGAGAACCTGCGGACTTGTGCCTGCTCGATCGCCCCTGGCAAGCCGCGCGCGTCCGACTGGATGCTCGCGACGTACGAATCACCATCGCTTCAGGTCGCGTCGTCCACCAGAGCATCGACCAGCCCCCAGTCCAGCGCCTCTCGTGCATTGAGCCGACGACCGCTTAGCACCATCAACAAGGTCCGCTGGCGGCCGATTCGCCGGCTGACAGACACGCAACCGCCTGCTCCCGGAAGTATGCCCATCGCCAGTTCGGGAAGCTGGAACCACGATCGCCGGGTTGCCACGATGTGCGACGCAAACGCCGCCAGTTCCAGGCCCGCGCCCACGCAAGGGCCATCCACATGAACCTCCATACGGTCTTTGCATCTCACCGCCTCGCGCGCAGGCAGCGTGACGCCCCGGATCGCATGGGCAAGAGCCGGATTGCGCGTCGTGCCGAATTCGGCAAGTTCCGCGCCCAGGCTGAAACTGCGTCCACGAGCTTGTAAGACGACGCGCTCGATGGTCCGATCCGCGTTGGCCAGCGCGAAGGCTTCGTGCAGTCCATCGCGCATCGCGCGATCGATTGCATTATTCGCTTCGGGCCGATCGAGGACCACTGTCAGGACATTTCCGTCTCTTGAAAGCTCCACCCTGCCCTCCGGCAAGGAAGGCCCCGATTGCAGTCGCTTACTGATCCAGTTCCGATGCGCCGCGCTGCCCTGCAAGGTGGCATAGGCAAGCGATTCGGCGGTAAGTGCCTCCCCGTCGGGCAGATGGGGCAGGATGCGCAGGAGTTGCGTCACGATTGCGGCGGCAAGCGGCTGCGCGGCCGTGGCGGCGATCACGGCTTCCCGCGTAAACCGAGACTCCAGGTACGCATCGAGGCGGGCAGCCAGGGGATGGTCGGCGGCTCCGAAACCTATCAGCGGAAACCTCGGGAAAACGCCGATTTCGGCTTCGGAACTCTCTCTAGACAAATCCACAAATCCAACCGGCCAGTCCGGCAAGCTTCCGAAGCCGCCCAGATCGGAGGCCCGCAGGATCATGGGGGCGAAACTATCGTGCATCATTGTCCTTCAAGGTAATCTCTTCGTTCCTTCCAGATCGAATTCCTCGGCACAACCCGAAGCGTTTCAGCCCCTGAAAAATGGCGTTTCGGCGCAATGTCCACGGGCAGATTCGACGATTTCCTCCGAATTCGTACGGTTCCCGAAAGGGAAAGGCCATCGCGTGTGCGAAGCCTATTGATGCATCATCGCAGTGATGCTAACCAGGCTTAGCAAAAAACGAGTCAGGCTCAGTTTTATAGAGACCGACTCGCGGAGAGAAGTGAGTTTCCATCACCACCCTGAGGGAGGAGAGACCTCATGCCTGGAAAGACGACCTCATCGAACAAGGCGAAGATCGCTCGCCGCGTCATCGAAGTTCTCGAGTATTTCGACGACTCCCATCGTGAAGCGACCGTCATGGACATCGTCCGCCGCTATAACCGCCCGCAGTCGAGCACCTCGGAGCTGCTGTCGAGCCTGGTTGAACTCGGCCTGCTCCACAAGGATCCCTATTCGCGTGCCTACAGCCTCACGCCCCGCGCGGCGCTGATCGGCACGTCCGGGCAGCCCGAACTCGTCCGCGACGGACGCATCGTTCGCCTGATGGACCGCCTCGTTGCGCAGACCGGACTTTCGGTTGCCCTTACCTCGATGGTCGGGCTGGACGTGCAGATCGTGAACTGGCGCCATGGCCCGCGCGCTCTTGCCGCTACTCGCGAACTCGCGGGGGGGATCAAGGAACCGCTGGGCCGAAACGGGGCCGGCTGGCTCATGCTCTCCACGATCGCGCGTCAGCGCTGCGAAGGCATGGTGCGCCGCCTCAACGCGGAAGCCGCCGAACTCGACAAGTTCCAGTTCTCGGACATGATGACCCGGATCGATACCTGCCGTGATCCCCGCTACGTGTTCGGTCCCGCCGGTTTCGGCAGCGGCGCCGAGGCGCTTTCGGGCCTCCTTCCGCGTCAGCCCGAAGGACATCCTCTGGTGATCAGCCTGATCTACGGCAAGGATGACAAGGTCAATTCCGAAGCGCTGCTGCAATCGCTCAGCGATGCGATGCGCAAGTGCCTGCCGGACCCCATGCCCATGGCGGAGCCGGAGCAGCTTCCCCACGCCGCATAATGACATTCTGATCGGGTCGCACCGGACAAAAAAGGGCCTCGCGAGTGGATCGCGAGGCCCTTTTGCTTATGGTTTCGCCTTTATGCCGGCTTCGATCTCGTCCAGCATCGTTTTTGCGATTTTCAGGAAATTCACCGTGTCCGCCTGGGCCGAAGGGATTGCCTGCCGGAAAGTCGCGAAACCATGGACCAGTCCCCGGCCTTCATAAAAGGCCGTAGGTACGCCCGCCTGGACGAGCTTGGCGGCATAGGCCCTTCCCTGGTCGCGAAGTGGATCCAGCCCCGCTGTCACCAGCACCGTGGGCGGCAGGCCGGACAGGTCTCCGAGGAGCGGCGACGTGCGCGGGCTCTTCGCGTCGGCTGCGTAGTGCTGGCGAAACAGCGCCGTCATGCTGTCATCCAGTCCATAGCCGTGCCCGAACTGTCCCGCTGACGGGTAATCGCGGGTAAAGTCGGCGGCCGGATAGATCGGCAGCTGGAAGATGACTGGTACCGCAGCCGGCTTGTCGCGCAAGGCCGCCGCCGCGATCAGGGTAAGATTGCCCCCGGCGCTGTCGCCGCTCAGCACCAGACCGGTGACGTCGCGGCCCAGTGCCTTGCCGTTGGCTGCCACCCATCGCGCAGCGGCTTCGCCATCGTCGGGAGCCGCAGGCCAGGGATGCTCCGGCGCGAGCCGATACTCGACCGATACGACCGGCAGATCGAGCCGCCGCGCGATCTCGGCAGCCAAGGCGGCGTGGGTATCGATGCTGCCGAGGACGTAGCCGCCGCCATGATAGAAGACCACGACCGGCCCGGGGCCACGCTGGGCGCGGCTGTCGAACAGGCGCAGCGGGATGGCCCCTCCGGGGCCGGGGATGGACAGATCCTTCACCACCGCAAGTTCCCCGACCGGAAGATCGCGCGACGGCATGGCCGAGGGCGGCAACTTGCGTATCTGCGCGATGACTTGCGCCGTCAGCGGCGGCATCGGTTGGGCGTTGGTGGCCTTGAGATAGGCGGCGACATCAGGCCGGACATAAGGCGAATTGCCTTGCCCTGCGCCTGCTCCCACCGGTTGTACGGCTGCAACGGTCGGCGCCGCAGCATTTTCTTTCGCAGCCAAGCTTTGCGGAGCGCACAGGATCGGCAAGGCCGATAGCCCCAACGCAAGCCGACCCAGCGCCACATGGCGGCGTTTCAGACGGGTCGAACCCGGAGATTTCTTGGCATCGTCTACGCGTCGCATCCAATCCTCCCTGTTATGGAGGATCGTTGTACGTGGCTTCAGGTGGGTTGGCGAGCGGCAGGCGCCGGCAAGCGCCCCCCAAGGCTCAATAAACGCCCCCCTGTTGTTCCGCGAAGTCCTGCTGCTCGGCGGCACTGGCCGAAGCCGCAGCCTGTCGCGCTTCGCGCACGCCGCGAATTTCCGCGACCAGCGCATCGCGACGGCGCGCGAATTCGTCTTCCGGGGTATATTGGCGCGGTTCCGTGTCCGGCTTGAAAGCCTCCCAGATCACCGCCGCCTTGGGATCGTTGCCAGGCTCGGCTCCCATCACCTGCTTGCCGCTGGCGCGATCGATCCGAACCATGCGAATACCCGGAGGCGCGACGAAGGGCTGGGTGCCCCAGCGGTCCCTGGTCGCCTGCACGACCTGCTTGAAGATCGGGGCGGCGATGCGGCCACCCTGGGCATATCCGCCCAGCGAACGGGGCGTGTCATAACCGAGATAGACCCCGCCGACATAGTCCTGGGTGCCGCCGACGAACCACACGTCCGTAGGACCGTTGGTGGTGCCGGTCTTGCCGAACATGGGGATGCCGAGATCGCGCAGAACCACGGCCGTTCCGCGCGTCACCACGCCTTCGAGCATGTGGACCACCTGATAGGCCGTTCCCGAATCGAGCACCTGCTTGCCGCGACGAACGACACGCGGCATCGGCTTTCCGTCCCATTCGGCCATGTTGCAGGTATCGCAGCGCCGGTTGTCCGGCTTCCAGATCACCTTGCCGTTGCGATCCTGCACATAGTCGATCGGCGAGGAGGCGAACTGCACGCCATTGTTGGCCAGCGCCGCATAGGCGTTGACCATGCGGGCCACCGAAGTCTCGCCCGCGCCGAGCGCGAACGAGAGATAGGGCTTGTAGTCACCGATGCCGACGGTCTTGAAGGTCTTCACCACGCGCTTCATGCCGGTATCGTTGGCAATTCGCACCGTCATCAGGTTGCGCGACTGTTCCAGGCCCCAGCGCATCGTATGGCTGCCTGCCCCGCCCTCGCCGCCGAAGTTCCGGAAGCATTTGTTGCCCAGCGCGCCGCCCTGATAGACGCAGAAGGTGCCGTCCAGCACCTGCGTGGCCGGGGTCATTCCGTATTGAAGACCCGTCGCGTAGACGAAGGGCTTGATGGTCGAACCGGGCTGCCGCTCCGCCTGGACGGCGCGATTGAAGCTGTCGAGACCGGAGTCGAAACCGCCTTGCATGGCCATGATGCGGCCCGTTCCCGGTTGCTCGATCACCATGCCGCCCGAGACTTCGGGAATCGTGCGGACTGCGTAGCTATCCGAGGAAACCGGCGCGGCAGCGACGAGATCGCCCACTTTGGCAAGTTCGGAAATATTGGTGAGCGTCGCCGTATTGCCGTCGGAAAAGCCGATCCGGCCGGTCGAGCCGCTGCGATCCAGGATCACGCCGACCCGCCAGTCCTTGTAATCGACCGTCTTGTTGGAAACGATCAGCTGCGACTGCCAGGTGCTCATATCATCGATATGCGCGATCGGGCGCGACCAGGCGCGGTTGCCCTGATAGCGCAACAGCCCGGCACGGAGCGAATCGCGCACGGCGTCCTGCATCTGGCGGTCGAGCGAGGTGCGCACCCACAGCCCCCCGGCATAGACACTGTTTGCTCCGTCTTCGGCCTTTTCGCCGTACTGGTCGATCAGGCGGCGGCGCACTTCCTCGATGAAGTAGCCGTTTCCGGAAGGATATGTCTCGACGCGGCGCGGGATCAGGCCGAGCGGCTGCGCCTTGGCGGCGTCGGCATCGGCGCGACTGGCCCAGCCGTTGGTCACCATCTGGTCGAGCACCCAGTTGCGACGCTCGATCGCCATGCCCTCATACTGCTTGCGGCCGTAGCGTTCCGGCGCCTTGGGCAGGATCGCAAGGAAAGCCGCCTCATGCAGTTGCAGTTGATCGACGTCCTTCCCGAAATAGGCGCGCGCGGCGGCCTGGACGCCGAAGCTCTGGCGGCCGAGCGGAATCTCGTTGAGGTAGAGTTCCAGAATCTGCGGCTTGGTAAGCACGCTTTCGATCCTGCGAGCCACGACCATTTCCTTGAGCTTGCGCGTGACGGAATATTCGTCGCCGATCAGGATGTTCTTGGCCACCTGCTGGGTGATCGTCGAACCGCCGCGCGCGCGTCCCCCGGTGCCGAGCTTGGAAGCATAGTCCACCACGGCCCCGGCCAGGCCGGTGAAATCGACACCGCCGTGAGTCCAGAACGTCTTGTCCTCGGCGGAGAGAAAGGCATCCAGCAGCGGCTTCGGGAAGTCGACGTAGCGCAGCTGCACGCGCCGCTCTCTGGCATAGCTATAGATGATCTCGCCATCGAGGCCGCGCACCATCGTGGGCAACGGCGGCTGATATTCCAGCAGCTTGTTGGCGTCGGGCAAGTCGTGGGTGAAGGCCACCCAGACGCCGCCGAACACGACCAGCCCCGCCCCCGCAACATAAGTAAGGCGCCGGAGCCCCTTGCGCTCGCGCCAGGCCCTGCCGATCGCAGCGAAGCGACCGGCGAAGCGGCCGCCAGCCCCGCGACGAATGCGATAGTGGGCGTCCTCAGGCGGCTGCTCGGAGCCGTTGTCGATGATCTCGTCGGTCATTTCGACTGCCTCTAGAGCATTTTCCGCTCAGGTGGAAACACCCGGCCTCATGGAAAATGCGGCAAGAATGGATTGATCGGAGCTTGCACTCCTCTGTTTACGCGGAAGGCCTAGCACGCCGATTTCGCGCAAGGCCAGATATCTGCACTCGCTTCATCGCAG
This sequence comes from Novosphingobium sp., assembly GCF_032093395.1. GTDB lineage: Bacteria > Pseudomonadota > Alphaproteobacteria > Sphingomonadales > Sphingomonadaceae > Novosphingobium. The sequence goes on along the minus strand of NZ_DAMDBA010000024.1, from coordinate 18,947 downwards.
GATAGCCTCCCCTCGAATGCGCGGCTCAAAGGCTTCCCTTCCTTGCGAAATAGGCGCGGATGGCTCGTGCAGCGGCATCTGCAAGCGATTGCTGCCCCGTGCGCGAGGTGAGTAATTGGGCATCCGCCTCGTTGTTGATGTAGCCCGTCTCAAACAGGATCGAGGGAATATCCGGCGCTTTCAGGACGGCCAATGCGGCGGTCTGCACATCTTCGCGATGGAGGCCCAGATTGGCTTCGCGCATTTCCCGCAGCACGAGTTCGCCCACTTGCGTCGATCCTGCCTGGGTGCCGCGCTGGGACAGGTCGAGCAGGATCGCGCCGACCGTCTGACTGGTCTGCGCCAGGGCCACCCCGTTGACGCGGCCGGCCGCATTCTCGCGCGCGGCAAAGCGCTCGGCCGCCTCGCTGGAACCCTTTTCGGACAGCACATAGACGCTGGCGCCCCGCGCGGCATCGCTGTCGGCGCTGTCGGCGTGGATCGACACGAAAAGGTCGGCGCCCAACCTTCGCGCGATGTCCGGGCGATCCGCCAAGGCGATGAAACGATCGGTATCGCGGGTAAGCGCGACACGGATGCCGCCATCTTCGAGCAGACGATTGCGCAGCGCCAACGCGATCTTGAGCGCTACCGTCTTTTCGCTGGCCTCATCCGTCCCGGCGCCCGGATCGAAGCCGCCGTGCCCGGCATCGATCACCACCAATGGCCGGCTGGCATCCGCCGGACCGTCTACACGCGGCAAGTCCACCGGCATGCCCACATCAGGGAGGTCGAAGCGCACTATGTAATCCAGCGCTCCCTGGGACGGAAACAGACGAGGCCAGAGAACCGGCAACGCGATCGCCAGCGCCAGTGGCGCGGAAAGGATCATGACGAGCTGGATGCTGCGCGACATGACCTCTGACTAGAATCGCCGCGCCTTCGCGACAATCCCGGCGAACGACGCTTTTCCCCCGATTTCGCCCCGACCCGCACAATAGAGACCGCTATATGCGGCACGATCGGGCAATGAACTTGCCGTGCAGTGTCTTGGATGCTAGGCCGTTCCGACCCGGGCCAAAGAGCATCGGTCCTCGTATTCCGGAAAGACGCCACTTGGATGGTGCCGGACAGGATCGGCCAAACCTAGTCCCGGCCGTCAAAATCCGGAAAATTCGTTCCGGATCGAACAGGTTGACGCGAGAGATGAGAAGCCAATTGCCGCTTTGCCAGCCGACGCCTGAAAGGGCGGTGGCGGTATGGGCGCAATTCTTCGCGTGTCCGAAATCGCCACGCG
>NZ_DAMDBA010000024.1:0-17661 GCF_032093395.1 Novosphingobium sp. | reverse complement strand
CCATGGCATTACGCCGCAAGGCCGCAGGCAACTTCGCCGCGCACGTCGCGGCAGACAAGAGAACAGTCGCACTCGGGGCGCTGGATTGCCCCGTTTCCAATTTTACCTCCGCCCGCAACAACGTGGGCCTTGCCGCATCCGGCAGGCCCGACGATCCCGGCGCGGGCTTCATCGAACAGACACGCGCCACCCTGGCTGATCCGGCCGGGGCAGAGCGCGTACGGAGACTATACAATGGCAACGCGCATGCTCATCGATGCGCGCCACCCGGAAGAAACGCGGGTGGCGGTACTCAAGGGAAATCGCATTGAAGAGTTCGATTTCGAATCGGCCGACAAAAAGCAGATAAAGGGCAACATCTACCTGGCGAAGGTCACCCGCGTGGAGCCTTCGCTTCAGGCGGCGTTCGTCGATTTCGGCGGCAATCGTCACGGCTTCCTGGCGTTCAGCGAAATCCACCCGGACTATTACCAGATCCCCAAGGAGGACCGCGAGGCCCTGCTGGCGGAAGAAGCCGCCCATGCCGAGGAAGAAGCCGCCCTGCGCGCTTCGGAAGGCGATGACGAGGACGAGGAAGGCGGCGACGGCTACGATGCCGAAGGTTACTCGGATGGCGGTCTGACCGAAGTCGATACCTCCGAGAAGGATCAGGTCGCCACGATCGAGGACGGCGCCGTCGAGAACGGCTTCGAAACCGCAGACGAAGAAGCGTCCGAGGAAGAAAACGGTGGCCGTGGCCGCCGCGGTCGTGGACGCCGCCAGGGTGGCCGCAGTGGCGGTCGCTCGAAGGAAGCCGACGAACTGCGCGCCAAGCGTATGGCGCTGCGCCGCCGCTACAAGATCCAGGACGTGATCCACCGTCGCCAGGTGCTGCTGGTGCAGGTGGTCAAGGAAGAGCGCGGCAACAAGGGCGCCGCCCTCACCACCTACCTCAGTCTTGCGGGCCGCTATTGCGTGCTCATGCCGAATTCGAGCCACGGCGGCGGCATCAGCCGCAAGATCAGCTCCGCCTCGGATCGCAAGCGCCTGAAGTCGATCATCGCCGAAATGGACCTGCCGCGCTCGATGGGCTGCATCGTCCGCACCGCCGGCCTCCAGCGCACCAAGACCGAGATCAAGCGCGACTTCGACTACCTCGCCCGCCTCTGGGACGAACTGCGCGAAATGACCATGCGCTCGGCCGCGCCGGCGCTGATCCATTCCGACAGCGACCTGATCAAGCGCGCCATTCGCGACATCTACAACCGCGATATCGAGGAAGTGATCGTCGAGGGCGAGGAAGGCTTCCGCGCGGCGAAGGACTTCATGAAGCTCCTGATGCCGAGCCACGGCCGCAAGGTTAAGCCTTACTCCGACCCCGTACCGCTGTTCCAGCGCTTCGGCGCCGAAGACCAGCTCACCGCGATGTACGACCCCGTCGTGCAGCTGCGCTCGGGCGGCTACATCGTCATCAACCCGACCGAGGCCCTGGTTTCGATCGACATCAACTCGGGCCGCGCCACCAAGGAGCACGGCATCGAGCAGACGGCGGTCGCCACCAACCTCGAAGCCGCCCAGGAAATCGCCCGCCAGCTGCGCCTGCGCGACATGGCCGGCCTTGTCGTCATCGACTTCATCGACATGGAGTACGGCTCCAACGTCCGCAAGGTCGAGAAGGCAGTCAAGGAAGCGCTCAAGAACGACCGCGCGCGCATCCAGGTCGGTCGCATTTCCAGCTTCGGCCTGATGGAAATGAGCCGCCAGCGCCTGCGCACCGGCGTGCTGGAAGCCACCACGCGTTCCTGCCCGCACTGCGACGGTACCGGCCTGGTCCGCACCGCCAGCTCGGCAGGCCTCTCGGCGCTGCGCCTCATCGAGGACGAAGCCGCCAAGGGCAAGGGCGTGGTGGTGTCGCTGTTCGCCTCGACGGAAGCGGCGATCTACCTACTCAATGCCAAGCGCGCCGATCTCGGCGACATCGAGGAACGTTACGGCGTCAACGTCGAAGTGATCCCCGAGGGCGAGAACGAAGGCGCGAAGATGCGCGTCATCTCTTCCGGTCCGCGCAACGATTTCGTGCCGCGCTTCGATCCGATCGCCGACGAGGTCGAGGACGACTTCATCGAAGAGGATGAGGAGTTCGAGGACGAAGAGCGCGAGGAATCGCAGAGCCGTAGCGAAGGCGGAGACGACGAAGGCGGCTCCCGCCGCAAGCGCCGCAAGCGCCGTCGCGGCCGCAACCGCGACCGCCGTGACGAGGATGGCTCGGAAGAAAGCGCGAGCGACGAGTCCTATGCCGAAGACGCCAACGACCAGACCGGGGGCGACGAAGCCACCGAGGGCGAAGGCGAAGCCGGGGATGACGAAGACTTCGGCCCCGCTTCCGAAGGGGACGATTCGGAAGCACCGCGCAAGCGTCGCCGCCGTGGTGGTCGCCGTCGTCGCGGACGCCGCAACGGCGAAAACGAAAACGGTGAAATCGAGAACGGCGAAAACGGCGATCATGCGCCGGAGGACGCCGCTCACGATGATGCCGTGATCGAAGCCGCAGCGCCGGTGGAAGCAGACGCTCCAGCGGAAGTCGTCGTCGAACCGGTCGCGGAGGAGGCTCCGGCCAAGCCGAAGCGCACCCGTCGCAAGAAGGCCGATGTCGTCGAGGCGGTCGCACCGGTAGAAACCCCGGTCGCGGAAGCTCCGGCTGTCGAAGAGGCGCCTGCCGAAGACGCGCCTGCCAAGCCCAAGCGTACGCGTCGCAAGAAGACCGATGCGGTCGAAGCGGCGGCTGAAGCTCCGGTCAAGGCTCCGGCCCGGACTGCCAGGGCTGCAGCGAAGTCGGCCAAGCCGGAAACGGCCGAGCCGGAAGCGGGCGAAGAGGCTCCCAAGCCCAAGCGCACGCGTCGCAAGAAGGTCGATGCCGTCGAAGCCGTCGCGGAAGCCCCGGCTGAAACGGCTGGTGAGGAAGCCCCTGCGAAGCCCAAGCGCACGCGCCGCAAGAAGGCTGACGCCGTCGAAACTGCGGCAGAGCCGGTCAGCGCCCCGACACCTGTCGAGGAACCGGCATCGCTGGAATCTGCGGATCAGGGCGAATCGGGCGATGACACATCGCCGCGTCGCGGCTGGTGGCAGCGCACCTTCGGTAACTGATCGCGAGCGGGGAGCGGCGTCAGCGCCCTCCCCCCTCCCGATCCGGCGACAAGGGCCTCCGCGCGAAAGCGTGGGGGCCTTTCGCTTTTTTGATCGGTCTTCACGCCAGGGACGCAGCGTCGGAATGATCGGCTACCGTAGAAGGCGCTTGCCTCGCTTCCACCTTGCTCGACCAAACCGTCATTTTCAGAGAATCGTTCGCCCGCCGCAATCCCGTGGGACCGATTTGCAACACCATGGCGCCACGAAACCGCTATCACGCGCACTCTGGCCCTTGCCCCACGCGGTTGAATCGCTAAGGGGACATTCAGTCGCGGTTCGTGCCGCAGTGCAAGATCACGGGGATTTCTTCATGGCTAGCTTCACCCTCCCGGCGAACAGCAAGATCAAGAAGCAGGGCAAGGTTCACAAGGCCGAGGGCGCTGCGCGCGTCAAGAAGTTCACCGTCTACCGCTACGATCCGGATTCGGGCGAAAACCCGCGCTACGACAGTTTCGAGATCGATCTCGACGATTGCGGCCCGATGGTGCTCGACGCGATCATCAAGATCAAGAACGAGATGGATTCGACGCTGACGTTCCGCCGTTCATGCCGCGAGGGCATCTGCGGTTCCTGCGCGATGAACATGAACGGCTCGAACGGCCTGGCCTGCACCACGGCGATCGAAGACCTCAAGGGCGACATCCGCATCACCCCGCTGCCGCACATGGAAGTGATCAAGGACCTCGTTCCTGATTTCACCCATTTCTACGCGCAGTACGCCTCGATCCGCCCCTGGCTGCAAACGGTTTCCACCACGCCTTCGGGCAAGGAGCGTCTTCAGAGCCCCGAACAGCGCGAGAAGCTAGACGGCCTCTACGAGTGCATCCTGTGCGCCTGCTGCTCTACTTCTTGCCCGAGCTACTGGTGGAATTCCGACAAGTTCCTGGGCCCGGCCATCCTGCTTCAGGCCTATCGCTGGCTGGCCGACAGCCGCGACGAAATGACTGGCGAGCGCCTGGACGAGCTGGAAGATCCGTTCCGCCTCTACCGCTGCCACACCATCATGAACTGCGCCAACGTCTGCCCCAAGGGCCTGTCGCCGGCGCGCGCCATCGCCGAAATCAAGAAGATGCAGGCAGAGCGCCAGGTCTGATCCTCGCGGATCGGTCCGGGTAATCGTGGTCGTGTCTTGCGCCGCATTCATCCATGAGCCGGCCCCGGAACACCCGGGCTGGTTCACCTGGACCCTCAACGACGACAGCCGCTTCAACGCGGTCGCGCTGGGTCCGATGGTGATCCGGCGCGAGGGCGAGCGCGCCGCACGGGTGCGTCTCCTCGAACTGGAACGCCGCCACAGCAACATGCACGGCAACGTCCATGGCGGCGTTACCCTAGCCCTTATCGACGTCGCAATGTTCGCGACGATGTTCAGCGTGCTGGGCGCCGAAGTCGCCGGCTCGGTGACTCTCGACCTCCACAATCAGTTCATCGGCGCGGGCCGAATCGGCGAACCGCTGGACGTTTGCTGCGAAATCATGCGCGAGACGCGCCGGCTGGTGTTCCTGCGCGGCACAGTCGAACAGGGCGAGACCCTGGTGTCGAGCTTCCTCGGCACCCTTCGCAAGCCGAGCGTACGATGACCGCGATGCTGGAACGCTACGAGACGCTGGTCGCGACCGGAGAACTTCGCTCAGACCCCGAACAGGCGGCCGCAGCCGAGCGGCTCAACCAGCTTCAGCGCGAGATCTACAAGGCGCGCACATCCACCGGGCTGTTCGGTAAGCTGCTCGGCAAGAAGGCGCCCTCACCGCGCGGCCTTTATATGTGGGGCGGCGTCGGGCGCGGAAAATCGATGCTGATGGACCTGTTCCACCAGACGCTCGACATCGAGGACAAGCGCCGCATCCATTTTCATGCCTTCATGCTGGAAGTCCATGGGCTTCTTCGCGAGGAACGGCGCAAGGAAAGTGGCGACCCGATCCCTCCGGTGGCCGCGACCATTGCCCGTAACGTTCGTGTCCTGGCCTTCGATGAGATGGTCGTGAACAACTCCGCCGACGCGATGATTATGAGCCGGCTGTTCACGCATCTTATCCTCGACGAAGGGGTGACCATCGTCACCACATCGAACCGAGCGCCCAAGGATCTTTACAAGAACGGCCTCAATCGTGAGCATTTCCTGCCCTTTATCGATCTGATCGAGAAAGAACTGGACGTACTGACGCTCAACGGGCCGACCGATTATCGGCTCCACCGCCTGGGCGGCATGGCCACCTGGCATTCCCCGCTGGGCGAGGAAGCGACCGAGCAGGCGCGCGAGGCATTCTATCGCCTTACCGACTATCCGCCCGAAGACAGCGATCATGTCCCCTCTGCGGACATCGACGTGGGTGGCGGGCGCATGTTGCACGTTCCCAAGAGCCTCAAGGGCGTGGGTGTCTTCAGCTTTAAACGCCTCTGCGGCGAGGCGCGCGGCGCCGCCGACTACCTGGCGATCGCGCGGGCCTATCACACCGTGATTCTTGTTGGCATCCCGAGGATGCGGCCGGACCGTCGCAACGAAGCCGCGCGTTTCGTCACCCTGATCGACGCCTTGTATGAGAACAAGGTCAAGCTGATCGCCGCTGCGGACGCAGCGCCGGAAGACCTTTACGACGCGGGCGACGGCCGCTTCGAATTCGAGCGCACGGTCAGCCGTCTCAATGAGATGCAGAGCGCCGATTATCTTGCCATGGGCCACGGCGAAGACTGAAATCGTTAACAGTCTGCGAATCAAAGATTAACGCTGGAGCGCCAGACGCGCTTCCGCGCGGGCCGATTCGCGGCCTACTTTCACGGCAACATTTACAAGACGGCATTAAAAAAGCGCCCGCTCCATAATTGGAAGGGCGCTGCATCTGTTCATGAAATGGCTATTTTCCGCCATTTTTAAAGTAAAAGCGCGACGCTTCTTACGAAGCGCCGCGCCATTTAATGATTAGCGGCCGAGGCTGCCCCAGTTCCAGCTGTACATAACATTACCCCATGTGAAACGCCGCTATCTTGCGGCTGATCACATGGATAACAACAGGTTAAGAACTCATCAAGACTTTTTTAACCAGTCTGCCGCGCTTCCCTTCCCACGATCTGTGTGAGCAGATCCCGGAACGGGACGGGCCGGCTGACATAGTATCCCTGGATGGCATCGCACTGCATCGCCCGCAGGATTTCGAGCGCGGCCTGAGTCTCCACGCCTTCCGCGACCACCGTGCGATCCTGGGAATGCGCCATCTCGATGATCGACTGGACCAGCAGGAGATCCTCCTTGTTGCCTTCCATCGCCTGGATGAAGACCTTGTCGATCTTTACCTCGGTGGCGGGAAGGTAACGCAGATAGTCGATCGTCGCATTGCCGGTTCCGAAATCGTCGATGGACAGGCGAATGCCGGACTGCACCAGCTTCTGAAGCATCTGGAACGTGCGCGAGCTCCGATCGAGCCGGTCCGTTTCGGTGATCTCGAGAATCAACATCTCGGCGGACAATCCGTAAGTGGCCAGGATTTCCGCGATCATCCCCGGCAGTCCCGGATTCCTGAGAAGCTGGGCCGAGATGTTAACCGATACGGTCATGTCGAAGCCATGACGACGCAGTTCGACGGCACACCTGACGGCATCATCGATCACGAAGCGGGTGATCCGCTCGATCCGGTGGAACTCCTCGGCGATGCGGATGAACTTGTCTGGACTGATCGGACCGCGTTCGGGATGGGTCCAGCGCACAAGCGCCTCGGCGCCGGTAACGCGATTGCTCGCGACGTCCAGCTTGGGCTGGTAGGCCACCCAGACCTCGCCATTGTCGATGGCGCGATCGAGCTGGGTCAACAGCGAGATTTCCCACTGCGCCTCGTGCTTGCGGCTGTCGAACTTGTAGACCAGCTCGTCATTGCGGACGGCTTCCTCGGCCGACTGCATGGCGCTGGCGACGCGGCTGGATACCGGGCGGTCGAACTCCGAATCGATGCCGCAATTGAACGACAGGTCGATATCCAGTCCGCCGACCTGAATGCCGTTCTGAACGATGCGATGCAGCCCTTCGAGGTTCTCGAAGAGGTCGAAAGTGCTGCGGATGGTCGAAAGCCACATGAACATGCCGCCTTCGTGATAGACCCTGACTTCGCTGTCGCTGATGCGGATGCGGCGGACGATCTCGTTGGCGACTTGCGCCTCGACGTGCTCGGCGAAACTGCCGATGATCGCGCCGTAGTTGCGGATCTGAAGCGCCACGAGGATACGGCTGGATACCGCTTCATACTTGCGGAGCACCTGCACGCTGGGCATGCCGGAACCGGAGTTGGTCTCTCCGGCTACTTCGACGCGGTCCAGGTTGCGCATGCGGAACACGGCCACCGCCGCCATGGCGATGGCAGGAACGATATCCACCTGGATACGAAACTGGTCGAGCGCCAGGGGCGCGACGATAAGAACACCAACCAGACCCGAGAACCGATAGACGTCGAGCACGCGACCTCGCCCCAGGCCGGTGAGGATCACCCCCAGCACCACGAGGAAGGCCGGAAGCCAACCCATTTCAATGGGAACGCCTTCCTTCAGCGTTTCCGCCGCGATGGCGTGGAAGAACGCACCGGGCGCGTAGCCTTGCGCCGGCAAGGTATGGAGGTCGTGATAGACCTCCGCGCTTGGGGCGATGATGATGTCCTTGCCGCGAACAGTTGCCTTGTCGAAGCGACCCTTGAGGATGTCGACGTAGCTTACGGTCGGGATCGTCGTGTAATCGATAGCGTAATCCGGTCGAAACACGCGATCGGCAGGCCTCGATACGCCCGCGATGCTCGCAGCCAGACTGGGAACCACGCCTTTCGGACTGTTGGACGAGAACGGCAGGCTTTTGCTCAGGTTGAACGGGTGATCGAGCGCCAGGAGCGAAACAGCCCGCGCATGTTCGAGAAATGCCCGTGAAGGCATCGCCGCGGCATAATTGCCGCGTGGTCCGTCCTTGGCAGGCATCGCGCCCAGGAAAACACGCTCCGGAAACGCCTTGAGCGCTTCCAGGAACTGGCCCCGGCCCGGATCCTTTGCACTATCGTCCAGGAAGCGGTTGATGAAGACACGCTTCACGCCGGCGCCCTGCAAGTTACGGATGACCTGTGCGTCATCCGCACGGGTCACGTCCAGAACCTCAAGTTCCTCAAGCGTTTTCCCGTCCTGCAGGACCATCACGATCTCGCCCTTGGACGGGTGCAGGCGCAACCAGGTGCGTCCGTTCACCAGAACGTCCTCAAGCGGCAGCGCGGCGCCGGTGATGCCCAGAACTATGCCGGTAAGGGCCGCCCAAAAGACGATCCGGAATCTGGCACTCTTCCAGACTTTCGCGGTCCTCGTGCGGAGGTCAGACATGATGGCCTCGCAAATGATTCCCCTCTGCGCCCAATCGCAAGACATGGCTTTCCTCATCGGAAAGCTTCCGCATTTCAATCCTGTAATGGCGACCTGCTATCTTCATGCACGTCCTGCGATGACGATGTCGCTGCCCGAGTTAGAGCAAAGGTCCTAAGAAGAAGTTAGGTTAACCGGCATTGACAATAATTCGGCAAACCGCTGCCGGATGAGGAAGCCGCCGAAAAGGGGGAAAATCAGGCGATCCCCAAATGAGTTAGCGACCGATCGAGCATCAGCAGCTGCCATAGGAGGCGCGAATGGTCGCTGCGTGCGGCGATATGTTCCTCTACCAGGGTGCCGATGCGGCCAGTATCCAGCCATCCCGTGCGGGCCAGCGTGGCGCTGGACGCTATTTCTCGGGCGGAAGAGGCCAGGGGGCCGCGGAACCATTGCGCAATGGGCGTGACGAAGCCCTGTTTGGGTCGGTAGAGAATCTCGTCCGGCAGGCTGCGCCGCATGGTGCGTTTCATCAGCCACTTGCCCTGCCCTGCCCGCACGCGCATCGTTTCGGGCAGGCTGGCCGCAAACTCGATCAAGCGGTGGTCCAGCAAAGGCTCGCGCGCCTCCAGGCTTACCGCCATGCTCGTGCGATCGACTTTCGTCAGGATGTCGCCGGGAAGCCAGTGCTTGAGGTCGGCATATTGCGCGCGGTCCAGCCCCGACCGTGCAGGAGCGCCGCGCATCAGATCGATCACCGCGTGCTCGGCGCGATAGCCACCGCGAAGCCAGCGAAAATCCTCGGAATAAATGCCGTCCCGCAGTTCCGGCGCGGCAAATCCGATCGCACGGGCATAGCCTTGCGCGCTGTCCGCCGCCAGCGAGAGCAGCGTAGCCTTGGCCCGCAACGGACGCGGTGCCCAATCGGCTTTCGGATAGAGCTTGCCGAGAGAGCCGAACAGCGGTCCTCGGATCGCCTGAGGGATGATTCCGCGCACACGATCCTCGCCGCGCTGAAAGACATGGCGGCGATAGCCGGCGAAAGCTTCGTCTGCGCCGTCTCCGGAAAGGGCCACCGTCACCGATTCGCGGGCCAGTTGGCAGACCCGCCAGGTGGGCAAGGCGGAGGCATCGGCGAAAGGCTCGTCGAACATCCCGGCGATAGCGTCGATCGCCTCGAAATCGTCGGGCGAAACCTGCCGGGCGCGGTGATCCGTGCCGAAACGCCTTGCCACTTGCGCGGCATAGTCGCTCTCATCCAGCGCTGCGATGTCGAAGCCGATCGAGCACGTCTTCACCGGCTGCGCGCTTGCCTCGGCCATGAGCGCGACGACGCTGGAACTGTCCACGCCGCCCGAGAGGAAGGCTCCGAGCGGAACGTCCGCCGCCATGCGGGAGGTGACCGCCTCGCGCAGGAGGTGAAGCAGTTCCGCTTCGAGATCCTCGACCTTGCCCCTGCGGCGCTCGGCAAAGGACACGTCCCACCATTGAGTCGCCCTTGGCAGCGGCTGGCCATGGCGCAGCAACAGGGAATGCCCCGCCGGCAGCTTTGTCACGCCCTTCAGGATCGAACGGGTGTCCGGCACATAGCCCCAGGCGAGGTAGTCCTCGATAGCCAGCGGATCGATCTCGCGCCGCAGCAGGGGGTGGGCCAGCAGCGCCTTAAGTTCGGAACCGAAGGCCAGGCTGCCGTCGCTGAGGGGAGCCAGGAACAACGGCTTCACTCCCAACCTGTCACGGGCGAGGAACAGGGTCCGCGCATCGAGATCGTAGATCGCGAAAGCGAACATGCCGTGCAGGCGCGTCACGCATTCCGGCCCCCAGCGCCGCCATGCCGCGAGGATCACCTCGCTGTCGCCATCGGTGCGGAACTCGGCGCCCCAGGCTTTCAGGTCGCAGCGCAGTTCCCGGTAATTGTAGATCTCGCCGTTGAACACCAGCATGGCCCGCCCGTCCGGCGAAGCCATCGGTTGCGGAGAGCCCGCGAGGTCGATGATCGAAAGACGGCGATGGCCCAACCCCACGCCGGGCGCGGTCCAGACGCCGCTACCGTCGGGGCCGCGATGCGCCAGAGCATCGCACATGGCTTCCACCCGCGCCGGTTCGACCGGCTTGGGGGTTTCGAGATGGTAGATACCGGCGATGCCACACATACCGGACCGGCCTAGCGGAGCTTGACGACGCGGTCCATCCACGCGCCGGTCGGCCCGGTCGCGGCCAGGAAGCGCGTGATCGAATCGGGCGCGCGGGCGCCTTCCGAAGAGAGGATCAGCGTGGTCGTGGGCCTGGCGCGCAGCAACAGGTTGTCACCGATGACGCCCAGCTTGAAGTGGGTGTTGCTGCCGGTCAGGAGATCGCCGGTCCGATACCAAGTCACGGCGAGCCGCTCCACCTTGCCACGACCGAGCAGGCGTTCGCTGCGCCCTTGGGCGAAGACGGGGCCCGAGGCTTGCCACGACCATCCCGAGTCGGGCGTCAGAGCGCCCTGGCCGAAGCCGCCGGCCTCGCGGCCTTCGCCCTGCCCGGCATAGAGCGCGACGAAAACGTCGACCTCATGACCCTGGCCATCGGCATAGCGGCCCAGCAGGCGATGATCGGCACCTTCCGCACGCGGTTCCCACCAGATTGCCGGGGCGTAGTCCACCCGCTTCCAGCCGGGAACGGCGGGAAGATCTATATGCGGCGGCAGAGGCGCTTGAAGGCGCTCTCCGACATGCGCCCAGGACTTGGCCGTCGCGAGCAGCAGCGCCAGAAGAACGACGGCGGCTACCGGCGAAAGGCGCATCCTCTCCGGTCGCGTCAAGGCTGGAGAATGCGCGATCCGGGCGGCATCGATCATCGGCGCGTCGAGCGGGCGATCGAAGAATCGCCATGCCCCGGCGATCACCATCGCCAGCACCGCCGCGAAGAACACCCAGCCGTAGACGATGTGATCGAACCCCGCCGCCTTCTCCACCCCGACGAATTGCGCGGCGAAGATCGTGCCCCAGGCCCGCACCCCGTTGGCCAGGATCGGAACCAGTACGCAGGCCAGCATCATCGCCGCGCGGCGGCGCCAGCTGACGAAGCAGACATGGCTGGCCAGCACGCCGAAGGCGATCATGGCGATCAGGAATTTCACCCCGGAGCAGGCCTCGGCCACCTCGAACAGCCCTGCGGGCGTATCGATGAACACCCCGTCGATCGTGGCGGGAATGCCGCTCAGATGCGTGAGCGCCACAGTGATCGCGGCGGTGACGGTTTGCAGGACTTCCACCAGTTCCTCGCCCACCGGCACCAGGAAGGCCATGTAGCAGAGCGGGAAGAACAGTCCCGCCGTCACGCGCGGCCCCAGCAGCAACGGCACCGTCGATCCCAGCATGGCCACCGCGCCGGCCTGCCGCGCAAGATCGAGGCCGGACAGCGCCCCCAGCAGCCAGAGAAACGCGGCCCCGATCATCGGCAGGAACCCCGGCCACCAGCACAGCGGCGTCAGCTTCGCCAGCTCGGCGCGGCGCTGCCAGACCAGCCAGGCCAGGATCGGCGGGATCAGGACGATGTGGTTGTAAGTGGAGATATCCCACCATTGCCGGGCCATCCTGGCCCAATCATCCAGCAGCACAGCCACGACGATCAGCGCCGCAATACCCCAGCGCACCAGCGCCGCGCGCCAATGCGCGGGGAGGTCCGGCCAATGCAGGGTTCGCATCGGCGCTGCGGTTTCAGGCGGCATCGTTGAGGCTTTCCTGCGAAAAGGCCAGCATGTTCGGCAGGTCGGCCAGTGCGGCCTCCCAGCTTGCGTTCGCGAGTATCCACGCCCGCGCGGCCTGGCCCATGTTTCTGGCGCGATCCCGATCGCAGGACAGGGCGAGCACCTTCTCCGCCAGGGCCTCGTCGCTTTCGGCAATTGCGAAGTCGCGCCCTGCCACGGCGTCTATGCCGGTTGCGGCGCCCGTGGAGAGCACGCTCGGCAAAGCCATCGCCATCGCTTCCAGCACTTTGTTCTGTACGCCCCGCGCAATTTCCAGCGGCACCAGCGCCAGATCCGCCGCAGCGAGCCAGGGCCGGATATCCGCGACGCGTCCCCAGACGTGAACACCTTCGCGTCCGTGACGGGCCAGCAGCGAGGAGGGTGGATTGCGGCCGACGACATGCAGGCTGGCCTGCGGAAGGCGCGCACGGACCAGCGGCAGGATGCGGTCCATCGCCCGTTCCACCGCTTCGATGTTGGGCGCGTAGTCCATCTGCCCGGTGAACACGAGACGGGGGCCTTCTACAGCCAGCATGCGTGGCTCCGGCACGACGCGCGCGGGATCGAAAAGCGCGCTGTCGATGCCGTTGCCCATGGCCTCGATACGATTTTCGGGCTCTCCCAGCCGCGCGGCGAAGAGCGCCGCCTCCGCCTTGCTGACGAGCAACGTGCGGTCGGCACGGCGCGCGATCCGGGCTTCTTCCCCACGCAGGAGGCGCCCTTCCCGTCGCTCCATCCAGCCGCGAAAGCCGCGACCTTTGGCGCCGTAAGCCTCGAACTTGGCGGAATCGACATCGACCAGATCGACGATCAGCCTGCCGCGATAGGTCTTGGGCACGTATTGCGCCATCTGGCCGGAGAACACGAAGATCGTCTCGATCGGACGGTTCGCCAGAATCCGCTCCACCCACGCCCCCATGCGCCGGTCCCGGAAAGCCGCGAGACTCAGCGGATCGCCGCCGATGAGCGCTTCCAGCCCGGCCACGGCCAGGGACTTGCCGCGCGGCAGCAGGAGATGGCTCTGCGTCAAGGCCGCCAACTCGCCCTCGCAAGCATGATCCGCCTCGTCGTCCGCGAAGCAGCCCAGATGGACCGGAGCCAGTGCCGCCAAAGCCCTGAGCACATGGTGCGAGCGGATCTTGTCACCCCGGTCGGGCGGAAACGGAATGCGATGCGCAAGGAACAGGATCTCGCCCATCAGCCGATCCCGCGCGCGATCAGCGGCCCGAGTCGGTTGGCCATGGCCAGGGGCAGGCGCTGCCAGAGCCGGATCTGGAGCGAGAGGCTGGAACTGGCGGGATCGGCCTCCCGCTTCGGCGCGCCGGGAGCGGTCCATGCGGCATAGGTCAGCGGCTCCGGCTCGAAGCCCCAGTTGCGCTTGAAATGATAGGCGCCGCTGCCGGTCTTGGAGCGACCGAAATCGAACGTCGAGCACCCGCGCCGCCGCGCATGGAGCATGAGTTCGTAATACATGCGGTCGTTGGCGCGCAGGTGCCGCGCTTCACGCGTGCCCCCGCCCCAATAGGGCATCGCCGCGCCGCGATGATAGAGCGTGATGACGCTGGAAACGGGCCGCCCCCGATGGCGCACGGTCAACACGTCCGCCTCGTCGCCGAAAGCGTTCAGCACGGCATCGAGCAGGCCACGCGGAAATACCGGGGTGCCGAGATTGCGGTAGCTCTCCGCGAAGACCGCGTAGTGGGCGGCGCGGTCGCGCTCGGACGTGCCGACCTCGACTTCGAGATCGCCTGCCAGCGCCTTGCGCACTTCCGCGCGCTGCTTGCGCGGAACGTCCAGAAGTTGCGCCTCGTCATCCGCTGCCAGGGGCCGCGCGAAGTTGCAGTGGCTCTCGGTCTTGAGCGTCCAGCCTGCCCCCGCATCGGGAAGCACCCCGCCGCGCAGCTCGATGGCCGGGCACGACTGGCGCAGCGCCAGTTCCTCCAGCGCCGCGAAAAGCGCGGACGTATCGGCGCCGGGCAAGGTCAGCAGGCCGCCGCCTACCGCGAAGCCGGTCGAGGCCAGCAGGCGGCCGAAGATCGGAGAATGAACGGCATCCAGAGGCAGGAAGCTGAGGATTTCCCCCTGCCGTTCCTCGATCAGCGCCAACGCCTGGTTTCCCGTGGCTTTCGCTACCGAAAGAAACCAGGCCGGGCGGTGGAAAGGCGTGGCTTGCGCATGTCTGGCCGTGAACCGTTCCAGCCGCGTGATTTCGCCGGGGTCGGAAAGATCGACCAGCCGTACCGCGCCCGCAAGGGGAGCGAAAGGCGCGTTCATGCTGCCAGCGCCGCTTGCAGGGAAACGGCGCGCTCCGCCTCGCGCACGGCAAGCTCGTCCATCCGCCCCCAGCGGAACTCGTCGACCAGTTGGCGCAACTTGCCCGCCATGACCCGCAAGTTGGTATAGTGCCGCAGCCGCGAGCGAAGCGGCGCCTCGGGCACGCGCGGCTGGTTCGGGTCGATCTCCCAGGGATGGAAGTAGAACACCGCAGGACGGCCCTCACCGTTGACCTGCCGGATCGCCCAGCGCGAAAATCCGTAAGGCAGCACGCGGAAGAACCCGCCGCCCCCTGCCGCCAGCCGCCGACCGGCGAAGGTCGCGGTGGTGACGGGAATCTCTACCAGCGGGCTGTCCGGAAGCGGGTTGAACGCAAAGCGCGGCGCCTCCCGCCAGCCGTAGTGGTCATGCACGATCGGCGCGACGCTGGAGCTATAGGCATAGCCCTGCTCGGCCAGCACGTCGAAAGCCCACGGCGTGCGCGCGTCGATGGAAAAGCTGGGCGCACGATAGCCCGTCACCCTGACCCCCGCGGCATCCTCGATGGCCTTGCGGCTCATGTCGAGATCGCGGCCGAACATGGCGGCATCCATGTGGAACACGCGCTCATGGTCCCAGCCATGGCTCGCCACTTCATGGCCCGCCTCGGCTATGCGCCGCAGCAACCGGGGATGGCGAACCGCCACCCAGCCGAGCGTGAAGAACGTGCCTTTCACCCCGGCCGCGTCGAACAGCGCCAGGATATCGTCGCAATTGCGCTCGACCCGCGTGCGGATCGCCGGCCAGTCGGCACGGTCGATCACGCTTTCGAAAGCGCCGACCTGAAACCAGTCCTCGACATCGACCGAGAGGCCGTTGATGGGCCGGGTATCGTTCATGGCTTCCGTCCTCGTCGGCCGATGCGTGTGCGCGGGCATGCGAAGGTCAGGCCGCCCGGCGCCGGCCTTCGCCACCCTCGAACCATTCGATCAGCATGGTGAGCGTGTGGCGCAATGTGCGCTCCTGCTCGTCCAGCCGTGCTTCGAGAGCGGCATTGCCGGCGGCCATCTGCGCAAGCTGCTCCTGCAATCCGGCCACGCGCGGATCTTCTCCGCGAGGCGTTTCTTCCCGAGAATCATCTTCCCCGGCGGCGCCTTGCCTCACCTGCTCCAGACTGGCGGCGAGTTCGAAAACGACGTTGCGAAGCTCTTCAAGCTGCGAGTCGCGCTGCGCCAGAGCCGCTTCGATCAGGCGCCTGGCGACATCCGGATCGGGGGCATCGGCATGAGGCCCGTCACTCCGCGCGGACGCGGCAGGCGGGGCCGTCTCAGCCGGCTCGCTACGGCAGACCAGGGGGCGGGTGCCGTCCTCGTCCAGCTCGCCCAGAACTTCGTGCAGCATGTCGAGGTCGATCAGCGACCGCTCCTCCACCGCGCCGAGCAGCAGCAGGCGGTTGACGATCTGGTTGATCCTGCGCGGAATGCCGCCGGTCGCCTCGTGCACTTCGGCGAAAACGCGATGATCGAAGCCGGGATTGCCCTTCCAGCCGACACGGTTCAGACGATGCTCGACGTAAGGCTGGACTTCGCGCAGCTCCATCGCCGTGAGGTGATGGGTGGCGATCACGCGCTGGCGAAGCTGTTCGAGCAGCGGGCTCTCCAGCAAGGTCGTGCGGAACTCCGGCTGGCCCAGCAGCAAGGTCTGGAGCAGCGGATGCGAGCCGAGCTGAAAGTTCGACAGCATGCGCAGTTCCTCGACCGCATCGATCGCCAGGTTCTGCGCTTCGTCCACGATCAGCAGGCAACGACGCCCCGCGCGCGCCTCGGCGTGGAGGAAGCCCTCGATCGCGCCGAGCGCCGAGGCCTTGTCATGCCCGGCAACCGGCAATCCGAAGCCCTGCGCCACGACATGGACGATCGCCTCGCCGTCCAGCGCGCTGGTGACGATGCAGGCGGCGGTGAGCCGCGCCGGATCGATCGTGGCCATGAGGTGCGAGACGAGCGTGGACTTGCCCGCGCCGACCTCGCCGGTGATGACCACGAAGCCCTCGCCCTGCGCCAGGCCATAGCCGAGGTACGACAGCGCCTTGCGGTGCGTCGCGCTCTCGAAATAGAAGGCCGGATCGGGCGTCAGCTGGAAAGGGCGGCCCTCGAACCCGTAGAATTGGTCGAACATCCCTGCTCTCCTTCGCAATCAGAAGCTGTAGCGCAAGCCCGCCAGGGCCGACGCAGTCCAGATATCATCGTAAAGCGCATCGTCGCGGCTGGTGCCGTCGATCCCCAGGGCCACGCTTGCGCGCAACCGTCGGGCCAACATGCGGTAGTAGCCGAGCGTTGCACCGTAGCCCGTGACATCGCCGGTGAGAGCGTCGGTGCTGCTCAGCCAGTTGGCGTAGACGTTCGCGGACCAGCCGGCGTCGCGGCCCAGCTCGCCGTTGACATAGGCAGCGATCCACCAGTTCTCGTCGACCACGCCATCGGCGGCGGCGAGCACCGTATCCCGCGCGGCGATGAAATCGCGGCGGTCGTAGCCCGCGCCGATCCCGGCGTTCAGACGGCCGATCTGGCGCGAATAGCTCGCCGCGATGCCGCGTCCGCGATAGACGGCGGAGCGCACCGAACCCAGCGCGCCGGACAGGCAGTTGTTGCCGTCTAGCGAGATCACGCAGCCGCGCAGTTCGCCGGTGACGGGATCGCGCACGGCCACGAAGTCATCCGGCAACTGGTCGAGGGCACGGTTCAGCTGCCCGCCGAAGCCGCTCACGCTGTCGTAGACGCCCACGCTCAACTGGCTGCGGTCGTCGGGCGCATAGGCCAGGGTGCCGCCGAAGCTGGTCGAACCGTAGCGGCGGCCGATATGGGCCGACAGCGAGGTGCGGCGGCTGGGCCGCCACATCACGGCCACGTCCCAGAGCAAGCCGCTGACATCGTAGGCCAGTTCGCGCGGGCCGCTCTTGTCGGTAACGTAGCGCCCGTCCCCGCCGACCACGGGATTGCCTTGGGCATCGCGCACCGCATCGCGGCTGGAAACCTCGACATCCTCGTAGCCCAGTGCGCCCACCACCTGCACGGTGCGGCTGACCGGCACCGTCACCATCGCCCGCGCCTGCATGTCGCGCACGCGCTGGTCGAGGTTGGAAACGTCTTCCTGGTAGAAGCTGCCGCCGACGCCAAGACCCACCGGCGCGATCACATAGGGCG
>NZ_DAMDBA010000023.1:0-57101 GCF_032093395.1 Novosphingobium sp. | reverse complement strand
TGAAGGCACGGTTCTGGTCGTCGATGCCGCCGCCGCGCGGCTGGAAATAGGCGCTTCGCAAGAACGGATCGACGGCGTTCGCGGGCAACTTGCCGTGCAGGCGGCCCGTCGCGCCGCCGCGCTGGAAGCCTGGGGACCGTGCCACACGGCCGACGGTACGCGGATCGAGGTCTTCGCCAATCTGGGATCGCTGGCTGACGCGCAGCAGGCCGTGGCCAACGGCGCGGAAGGCTCCGGACTCTTGCGGAGCGAGTTCCTTTTCGTGGAGCGTGCCCAGGCGCCGAGTGCGGCCGAGCAACTGGAAACCTATCAGGCCATTGCCGATGTGCTGGAAGGTCGCCCGCTGATCGTGCGCCTGCTCGACATCGGCGGTGACAAGCCCGCGCCGTTTCTCCCAATGGCGCCGGAAGAAAATCCGGCCCTGGGTCTGCGCGGCATCCGCGTCGGGCTGGCCTATCCCGAATTGCTGGAAGCCCAGGTCGAGGCCGTCCTCGGCGTGCGGCCTGTGGGGCAGTGCCGGATCATGGTGCCGATGGTCGCCAGCCTGTCCGAATTGCGCGCGGTGCGGGCGGTGGTAGACAAGGTGGCGACGCGGCTTGGCCTGATCGAGCCGGTGTCGCTGGGTATCATGGTCGAGACGCCCGCTGCCGCCGCGACGGCGGACATCCTGGCGCGCGAGGCCGATTTTCTCTCGGTCGGGACCAACGATCTCACTCAATATGCCCTCGCCATGGACCGGGGCAATTCGGCAGTGGCCTCGGCCATCGACGGGCTTCACCCGGCAGTGCTGCGCCTGATCGCGCTGACCTGCGAGGGCGGCGCGCGGCATGGGCGGTGGACGGGGGTCTGCGGTTCGCTGGCCTCCGACCCGCTGGCGGTGCCGCTGCTGCTCGGCCTCGGCGTGGCGGAGCTTTCCGCGACGCCCGCACAGGTGCCGGACATCAAGGCGCTGGTCACAGGCCTGAACATCGAAAAGTGCCGCGCACTGGCCGTGCAGGCGCTGGAATGCGCCTCGGCGGCGGAAGTCCGCGCGCTGGCACGGGAATTTCTGAGGGAGGAGGGGGCATGAGGCGGGTTCTCGAAACATTGCAGCCGCTGGGGCGTGCGCTCATGCTGCCGATCGCGGTGCTGCCGGTGGCGGGGCTGCTGCTGCGGCTCGGCCAGCCCGACCTGCTCGACATCGCGCTGCTGAGCGCGGCGGGCGATGCGCTGTTCTCGCACCTTGGGCTGCTGTTTTCGATCGGCGTCGCCACCGGCTATGCGCGGGACGGCAACGGCGCCGCCTGCCTTGCGGGCATCGTCTGCTTCCTCGTCGCCACCGAAGGCGCGAAAGTGCTGATGCCGGTGCCGCCGGGCATCGATCCAGCATTGGCAAAGGACGCTTTCGCGGCGGCGGTGGCGGCGGCCAAGAGTCAGGCGATCGGACGGTTGGACGTGCCGATCGGCATCGCTTCGGGGCTTGTCGGCGGCCTCTTCTACAACCGTTTCTCGGCCATGAAGCTGCCGGAGTACCTCGCCTTCTTCGGTGGACGCCGGTTCGTGCCGATCGTTTCCGGGCTGGCTGGACTGGTCATCGCCAGCGTGATCGGCCTGGGTTTCCAGCCGATCGTTACCGGTATCGACGGCGTGAGCCATAGCATCACTGGCCTGGGCGGCTTCGGCCTGTTCCTGTTCGGCCTCATCAACCGGCTGCTGCTGGTTACGGGGCTGCATCACGTCTTCAACAACCTCTTCTGGTTCGTCTTCGGCGATTACAACGGCGCGCATGGCGACATCCGTCGCTTCTTCGCCGGCGATCCCACCGCCGGAAGCTTCATGACCGGCTTCTTCCCGGTCATGATGTTCGGTCTGCCCGCCGCCTGCTTCGCGATGTACCGCGCGGCGCGGCCGGAGCGGCGCAAGGCGGTCGGCGGCATGTTCTTCAGCCTCGCGCTGACGTCGCTGCTGACCGGCGTTACCGAGCCGATCGAGTTCAGCTTCATGTTCCTGGCCCCGGCGCTCTATGCGATCCATGCGGTGCTGACCGGCGCGGCGATGTGGTTGACCGATGCCCTGGGCATGCATCTCGGCTTCGGCTTCTCGGCGGGCCTGTTCGATTATGTGCTGAACTTCGGCAAGGCAACGCGCCCGCTGCTGCTGCTGCCGGTGGGCCTGGTCTACTTCGCAGTCTACTATGCGGTCTTCGCTTTCGTGATCCGCAAGTTCGACCTCAAAACTCCCGGAAGAGAAGCCGAGGATGCCGCCACGCCCCCTGCGCAGTCTGAAGGGGCGGCGGAAGAGACGCGCGGACATGCCTATCTCGCGGCTCTGGGAGGCGCGGGCAATCTTCTTGAAGTCTCCGCCTGCACCACGCGCCTGCGTCTCATCATCGTCGATCATGGTGCGGTGAACGAGGCACAGCTCAAGGCACTCGGCGCGCGGGGCGTCGTACGCCCTTCGGACAAGGCGCTACAGGTGATCCTGGGGCCGGTGGCGGATATCGTGTCGATGGAAATCCGCGAGGCCATCGCGGCAGGACCGGCGGCGACTGTTGCGCGCGCCGCTCCTGTCTCGACTGCCGCGAAGAGTGCGGCGCAGGTGCAGCTTCCGGCAAGCCTCGTTCAGGCCCTCGGCGGCGAAGAGAACGTGCGCGATGCAATGCGCTACGGCAACCGTCTCCGGGTTGAGCTGGCGGATACGGCCGTCCTTGACGAAGCGGCGCTCTTGCTCATCGGAGTACGGGCCTTGGGTGCGACAGAAGGCGGAGCGGTCCATCTGCTGTTTGCGGCTGCCGATCTCGATCGGATTGCCGCCTGAGCCGTTCGATCGGCCACCCCCGCCCTGTCGTTGAACGGGGCGGGGGTGGCGCGATGGATCAACTCGAACGTAGACCCTGCCGGTCAGGCCGCTTGGCCTTCCTTCCGCCGCCTGAACCAGGACGACAAGCGTCCGGGTGCCGTTGCCCGCAGGGATGCTGACTGCCAAAGCGCTAGGCATTGTTTCGGTTTTGCGGGCGACGAGCTTGCCGTCGAGCCACACTTCCGCTGCGCCGACGATCTCGGCGAAGTGCAGCGTTCCGCCTGCTGCGGCGACCTTCTTCCAGGGCGTAAACCGGCCACGATAGCTGCGCCAGCCAGCGGTTCCGGCCGGCGCGGCGGCGCCGGAGCGCACGAAGTCCCAGGAATTGTTGTCGCCGTCGACCGGAGCGAGAGCCGGATCCGGCTTCTGCGCGAACAAGGCCGAGCGGCGCCAGTCGCTGATCGGCATTTCCGCCGGGACGACCGGGACCTGCGCACGCGGCTCGCGTGGTGCGCGGGCGATGGCAAGGGGCGCGGATCGCAGGCCCTGTGCGCTTGCTGCCAGCGTCAGGCGTTGGCCGCTGGCATCGCCTTCGACGATGACTTGCGCGAGGCCGTTGAACAAGGCGCGCTTGCTGCCCTTTTCGCTCGTGTGGTCGTTCGGATTGCCATTGCCGAGGCCGATTATCCGCCCGCCTGCTATCGCGAACTCCACCGGCAGATTGGCGGTGGGCACATGGCGACCGCGCGCATCCACGCAGTCCACGGTGATCGCCTGTACGTCCTCACCGTCGCTGGCGAGCGCACCCCGCGCGGGCGTCAGGCGCAGAGCGACCGGCGCGCCGACGGTTTCGTGAACGGCGCTGGCCACGACTTTGCCGCCCCGCAGCGCCAGGGCTTCGATCCGGCCCGGTCGATAGGGCACCTGGAAGGTGTGGCCCATGATCCGGTCGGCGGCGGGAACGCGCTCGATCACTTCGCCGTTCAGGCGCAGCTCGATGGCCTCGGCATTGGTGATCGCGAAGACTTCCAGCGTCTGCCCCTCACGTCCCGGCCAGCTCCAGTGCGGGGCCAGCCAGATCACCGGCGCATCGTCGCGCCAGTGCGCGGAATGGATACCGAAGGCGGTCTTGGGGAAGCCGCAAAGGTCCATGACGCCGAAGAAGCTGCTGGTCGAAGGCCAGGCATAGGGCGTCGGTTCGCCGTGGTAGTCGAAGCCGGTCCAGACGAAGCCGCCTGCCACGAAAGGCCGCTCGGCGATCATCTTCCAGGTTTCGCGGTGGGTGGCGCCCCAGGATGCCGCTTCCTTGTCGAACGAGGTTATGACCTGCTGCGCGGGGATGCTCTCGAAAGCGCCGCGGGTTTCGTAGGCGCTGGTGTCCTCCGAACTGGTGATCGGCTTGTCGGGATGCAGGGCGTGGAACTTGTCGTAGTCGGCCTGATAGTAGTTGAAGCCCATGACATCGACGACGCTGGAAACGTTCTCCGGGTTGTAGAACGAGCCGTTCATTGCCGCTGTCACCGGCCGCTGCGTGTCGAGCTTACGCACCGCCTTGCGCATGCGGCGAACCATTTCGACACCCGCATGCGTGCCCTGCATCGGTTCCTCGTTGAAGACCGACCAGAGTATGATCGAGGGATGGTTGCGGTCTCTCCGGACCATCCATTCCAGTTGCGCCAGATAGTCCGGTGCGGGATTGAACAGGCGGTTTTCGCCCATGACCAGGAAGCCCAGCCGGTCGCACCAGTCCAGCACCTCCTTGGCGGGGGCATTGTGGGACATGCGAATGGCGTTGCAGCCCGTCGCCTTCAGGCGTTGCAGGCGCCAGAGCGCCAGCGCATCCGGGATCGCGGTGCCGACGCCGGTGTGGTCCTGATGGATGCACACGCCCTTGAGCTTGGTCTCGACGCCGTTGAGGATCATGCCGCGTGCGGGATCGAAGCTGACGGTGCGGAAACCGATGAACTGGCGCCGCGTATCGACCACTTTGCCGTCGTGCAGCAGGTCTATTTCGACGCTGTAGAGCACCGGGGTGTCGGGCGACCACAGCTTGACCGCGCCGGGGTTCAATTCCGCCGTGAACTTGCCCTGTTCGAGCGGCGCGACCGCCACGCTGCCAGCAGTGCGGCTGATTTCGCGGCCTTCGGGGTCGAGCAGGCGGGCGACGATCTCGGCCTGTCCGGTGTCTTCGCCGACATTCGACAGGCTGACTTCCACCGGCACGCGCCATGTGCCGTCTTCCCGATGGACGGGATCACAGTATAGGCCGTCCGTCTCGATCGACAGGGCAGGGCGGCTGACCAGCCAGACGTGGCGATAGAGCCCCGCGCCTTCGTACCACCAACCCTCGCGCGCCGTGGCATCGACGCGGACGGCGATCCAGTTCACTTCGTCGCCGAACCGGGCAAAAGGCGTGAGATCGACGATGACGCTGCTGTAGCCCGACCAGGAATGGGCCACTTCGCTGCCGTTCACCCAGATCGTGGCGAGCGTGGCGATGCCGTCGAAATGGAGTTCGAGGCGGCGGCCCTTCTGGCTCTCGTCCAGCCGCAGCAGGCGGCGGTACCAGCCGATGCCGCGCGGGCGGTAGCCCTGCGAGACATTGGCGCTTTCGCTCACGTCCTGCGCGATGGCCCAGTCATGGGGAAGATCGACGGCCTGCCAGTCGGAATCGTCGAAGGCGAGTGCCGCCGCGCCGCGCGCATTCCCCGCTTTGACGGAGAGGTAGGTGGCGTTGTGATCGGCGGGTTCGGCAACCGCGACATCGCCTTCGTGGAAGCGCCACCCGCGTTCGAGCAGCGTGCGCGAAGGGTCGGTTTCGGGCAGGCGAGGCGAGGGGCCGGGAAGAGGGGGCGGCATTGGCAAGCCGTCCGGCATGCCCGGTCCGAACTTCGGCGTCGGCGCCGCAAGGGAGGACGTGGAGAGAGCAGGCAGCAGAGTGGCGACGGCACCCGTGGAAGCGCCGCGCAGCAGCAGTTCGCGTCTGTTCATGAACCCTCGATCAGCTCGGCCACGAAGTCGTAGGAATCGCCGCGATAGTAGGAGCGGGTGAATTCGACGATGCGTCCGTCGCGCAGGAAGCCGTGGCGCTCGATCAGCAGGCCGGCATGGCCGGATTCCACGCCCAGCATCTTGGCGTGCTCCGTGCCGAAGGGCACCGCGCGCAGACGTTGGAGTGCACGGACCGGGCGGTTGCCGCTCTTCTCAAGCGCCGCGTAGAGCGAATCCCCGACGACGTCGAGGCTGGCGAGACCGTATCCGGCGATCGTCGAGATTTCGAGCGCGAGCGGCTCGTCGTCGGCGTAGCGGATGCGCGTGAAGCGCAGCACGCTGCTGCCCGGAGCCAGGCCCAGCGCCATCGACTCCTCGGGATTGACGGCGCCGGTCATGCGCGAGACCCAGACGCTGGAGGCCCGCTTACCGCGCGCTTCCATGTCCTCGCTGAACGAAGTCAGCTTCGAGAAGCTCTTCTCCACGCGCGAGGCGACGAAAGTCCCCGCGCCGCGCCGCCGCGTCAGCAAGCCTTCCTCGACGAGACCGGCGATCGTCTTGCGCACGGTGATGCGCGAAACGTCGTATTCGACCGCGAGATTGCGTTCGGGCGGAATCGCCTCGTTCTGGTCGAGCACGCCCTTGGATATCGCGTCGCGAATGATCTGCTGAAGCTGGATATACAGCGGCGCAGGATTGTCTTCGCGCAAGCGACCGATCCGGTCGGAAAATGACATTCGATCCCCCTTCGATCCATCTCTGGTAATGGCTTTACATTGGGTATGTCACGCTGACAATCGCCGCAAACGGTCGCGGTTGAAGCGCGTTTCGCAGGAAAATAATAAGACCTGTTGCGGGAAAGGATATATTTTGGTTACATTTCATTTCAAGTAGAACATGGTGAGGGCAGGTATGGGCGCGATGATGAAGGCAGGGTGCCGAATGGGGGAATGGCTGCGAACCGGCGCCATGGCTACCGCTTCGATCCTTCCGGCACTTGCGCTCGCTGTCCCGGCCCACGCGCATTCTTCTTCTTTGGCGCTCACGCCCTGGCCTGCTTCGGTGGAGCAGGGCGGGGGCAGGTTGCAGATCGTTACGGGATCCGCCGTGGCCGTGCCCTTGGGCGATGCCGACGCGGCCGATGCGGCAAAGCTGCTGGTCGACCATGCGAGACGCGCGAACGGCCTCGTGCTCTCGGCCGGTTCTTCTTCCGATAGCGCGCCCATCCGGTTCGAACGTGATCCGGCGATCTCGGGAGCGGAGGCTTACCGGTTGACCGTCACGTCGAGCGGCGCGGTCATCGCCGCTTCGGGCAAGTCCGGCTTCATCTACGGCGCGATGACGTTGATGCAACTGCTGACGGCCGATGCGGGGGCAGCGGGCGGGGGCGTTTCGATCCCCGTGCTGACCATCCAGGATTCGCCGCGTTTCGCCTGGCGCGGGGTCATGGTCGATCCCTGCCGCCATTTCCAGCCGATCGAGTCCATCTACGCCATCGTCGACCGCATGGTCGAGGTGAAGCTGAACACCCTGCACTTCCACCTGTCCGACGATCAGGGCTGGCGTTTCGAGGTCAAGCGCTACCCCGAACTCACGCGCATCGGCGCCTGGCGTAATGGGCCCGACACCGGCCATGGACCCGGCGAGCGCAACGGCGGATTCTACACGCAGGAACAGCTCAAGGCGCTCGTCGCCTATGCGGCTGCGCGCGGCATTACCGTAGTGCCCGAGATCGACCTGCCCGGACATGCGCAGGCGCTCGTCGCCGCCTATCCTGAACTGGGCGTGCCGGGGGCTCGGCCCGAGGTGTCGAACGGTTGGGGCATCTTTCCCTGGCTGTTCAACCCGAACGAAGCCGGGATGACTTTCGTGCGCAATGTGCTGGACGAGCTGATGGAGGTCTTCCCCTCGCAGTACATCCACCTCGGCGGCGACGAGGCGGTCAAGGACCAGTGGGAGCGCTCGCCCGAAGTCCAGTCGCAGATGCGCAAGCTCGGCATCGAGAGCGAGAATGCGATGCAGGGCTGGATGATCGACCAGTTCGGCAACTATCTGGCGAAGCACGGCCGCCGCCTGATCGGCTGGGACGAGATCCTCGAAGGGGGCCTCCCCGCTTCCGCCTCGGTGATGAGCTGGCGCGGAGAGAAGGGGGCGGTCGATGCGGCCAATGCCGGGCACGACGTGGTGCTCTCGCCCGCGCCCACGCTCTATCTGGACAATCTGGAATCCACCCTTCCGGACGAAGCGCCGGGGCGCATCTCGATCCAGTCGATGGAAACCGTCTATCGCTACGATCCGATGCCCAAGGGGATCGATGCGGCCAAGGCGAAGCACGTCATGGGCCTGCAGGGCAATGCCTGGAGCGAATATATCGTCACGCCTTGGCAGTTGCAGCACAAGCTGTTCCCGCGCGTGGGGGCCATCGCCGAAACCGCATGGTCGCCGCAAGTCGGGGGCGCGAAGGACTATGCGGGCTTCCTTGCGCGCCTGACGCCGCAGATCCGGCGCTGGAAGCGGGAAGGTTTCGAAGTGTCGGACAGCGCCTTCGGCGTGGCGTTCACGCCGACGCAGACGCGCGGCGCGGCGCTCGATGCGAAGAGCATCGGCGTGACGCTGACCACGCAGGCGCCTTACGGCACGATCCGCTACACGCTGGACGGCAAGGCTCCCGCCGCGACGTCTGCCGTGTACGCCAAGGCGCTCGTCGTGAAGCCGGGCACTGTCGTGACCGCCGCCAGCTTCGCGCCCGACGGTACGCCGCTTTCCGCCCCGCGCCGCTACGATACCGCACGCGAGACGCTGCTGACCTCGACATCCTCGTCGCTCACGGCCTGCCCGCGCGGATCTCAAGGATTGCGCATCCCGCTGAACGCCGATGCGACCAGCAACGGACCGGCCTACAACGTCAATATCTTCGATACCTGCCAAGCCGACGACCATGCGCCGCTGGCCCATGCGAAGTCGATCACGGTTTCGGTCGCGCGGCTGCCGCGCAACTGGGGCCTCGCGCACGAAGGATCGGCGGTGATCGGGCACTATGCCGTGACGCCGCACGGCGAACTCGTCATCAGCGCAGGCTGCCGTGCGGCGGAAAAGAGCGCCGACCGCAAGCAGAAGGAGCATTCGCCGATGCCGGGCGCCACCGTGCTGGCTTCCTTCCCGCTGCCCGACCCCAAGACCGCGCCGCAGCAGTTCACGTTTACGGCAGCGCTGCCCGATCGCCCCGAACTCGGGGACGAAACGGATGTCTGCTTCCAATTCACATCGCCGCTGTCCGATCCATTCTACGCGGTTGAGAAAGTCGTTTACGGGGAGAAGGCGAAGTGAAATTCGCAAGCAAGGTGATCGCGCTCTGTCTCGCGGGCGTTTCGAGTGCAGTCCTGGCCGCGCCGCCGTCGGTAACGTCGCTGGATGGCGACTGGCAGGCCCGCGTCGCGCCGACTGACACCGATGCGGTCAAGGCCCATCCCAAGGCTGCGCGCTGGTTCCGCTCCCAAGTGCCGGGTACCGTCCAGCAGGATCTGATCGCAACCCGGCAGGTGCCCGATCCCTTCCTCGGCACCAACGAGGCGGCGATCCAGTGGGCGGGTCTCACGGACTGGGAACTTCGCCGCACGCTGGACGTGAGCGCCGAGGCCATGGGCCGCGACAATCTCGACCTCGTGTTCGACGGGCTGGATACGTTCGCCACCGTGTTCATCAACGGCAAGCAGGTGCTCAAGGCCGATAATGGGCATCGGCAATGGCGCGTCGCCGCCAAGCCCTTCCTGAAGCAGGGCCGCAACGAGATTCTGGTGCGCTTCGCCTCGCCGATCCGCACCTTGCAGCCGATGGTCCTGGCAGAGGCGCACCCGCTTCCCGCCGAGTACGATTCCGCTTTCGGGGATGAGCCCAAAGGCAAGCAGACCTCGGCCTATATCCGCAAGGCCAAGTACCATTACGGTTGGGACTGGGGCCCGCGCATCGTCAACCAGGGCATTTCCGGGCCGGTGCGTCTGGAAGCCTGGGACGAAGCGCGGCTCGCCGCCTTCGAGGTGGTGCAGGAAGCGCTCGGCAAGGACGAGGCGCGGCTGGTGGCGAAGTTCCGCGTCGTCGCCGACAAGCCGGGCAGGGCGCGCTTCGCCGCGCGCGTGACCGGACCGGACGGGCAGGCGCTCGCGCCCGTCGAACGCGAGGCCTCGTTCGATGCGGGCGAGAGCGTCGTCACCGTGCCGTTTACGGTCGCCGCGCCGAAGCGCTGGTGGCCGGTGGGTTACGGCGATCAGCCGCTCTACAAGGTCGCGGGCGAGATCGCTTCCGGCGCGGGCGCCGGAGCCAAAGCGGCGCGTAACATCGGTCTGCGCGAGGTCGAACTCGTGCGCGGAGGCGGTGCTTTCGGCTTCCGCGTCAACGGCGTGACGGTCTTCGCCAAGGGCGCGAACCTCATCCCCTTCGACATGTTCCCCTCGCGGGTCACCGATGCGAAGATGCAGTCGCTGCTGGAGGATTCGCGCGCGGCGAATATGAACATGATCCGCGTCTGGGGCGGCGGCTACTATCTGCCGGACAGCTTCTACGACATGGCGGACCGCATGGGCCTGATGGTCTGGCAGGACTTCATGTTCGGCGGCGCGGTGCCGCCCGCCGATGTCGCCTATCGCGAGAACGTGCGGATCGAGGCCGAGCAGCAGGTGGAGCGGCTCGGCTCGCACCCCTCCATCGTGATCTGGGCCGGCGGCAACGAAGTGATCTCCGGCTGGGAGACCTGGAGCGACCGCAAGGCCTGGAAGAAAGCCGTTGGCCCCGACGAACACGAGCGCATGGCCACGGCGATGACGGTGCTGTTCGACCGCGTGCTGCGCAAGGCCGTGACCGATCATTCGCCGACGACGCCTTACTGGCCCGGCTCGCCTTCGACCGACTACGAAGGTCCGGTCGATACCGATGCCGCAGGCGATCGCCACTTCTGGGATGTCTGGTCCGGCTCCAAGCCCGTCGAGAACTATACGCTGTCCTGCCCGCGCTTCATGTCTGAATACGGCTTCCAGGCGATGCCCGTCATGGCGACGATCCGCGGTTTCGCGGGCGATGCAGCGCAGGCGCCGGACAGCCCGGTGATGAAGGCGCACCAGAAGTTCCTCGCAGGCGAGGGTAACGAGCGCCTGAAGTTCTACCTTGATGCAAGGCTGCGCCCGGCGACGGATCTGGCAGACTTCGTATACCTGACGCAAGTCAACCAGGCGCAGGCGATCGATATGGCCGCGCGCCATCACCGTGCCTGCGCGCCTGTGACGCTGGGCTCGCTCTATTGGCAGCTCAACGATGTCTGGCCCTCGATCTCATGGGCGAGCGTGGACTATGACGGTCGCTGGAAGTTGCTGCACTATGCCGCGCGGCGCTTCTTCGCACCCCAAGCAGTGGTGGCCGAGCACAAGGTAGGCGCAACCAAGGTTACTTTCGCTTCGGATGCGACCACCCCGGTTGCAGCGGAGTGGCGCCTGACCGGCTATGCCATGGACGGCACGAAGCTGGGCGAAGCGGGCGGGGCGGTGACGCTCGCACCGACGACAGCGACTACCGTTCCCGATGTGTCGGACGCGCAAGTCTTCGCGAGTGCTGCGGCAGAGGCGAGCTATGCGGTGGCGGAACTGGTGATCGGCAGCAAGACCGTCTCGCGCCAGATCGTCGAGCGCGCCTTGCCCAAGGCCATGGCCTATCCCGCGCCCGGCCTTTCCATAACTTGGGAAGGCAAGGCGGTGACGATCACCGCCAAGGCGCTGGCCCGCGCGGTCATGCTCGATTTCGGCGCGGTGGACGCGCAGGTCTCGGACAATGGCTTCGACCTGCTCCCCGGTGAGAGCGTGCGGATCGAGATCACCTCGAAGGCCGATGCGGCGGCGCTGCGCAAGGCGCTGGTGCTTCGCACTCTGGCGGGAGAAAAGTGATGAGGCCGCTGTTCCCAATCACGCTCGCCATGGTTCTGGCTGCGCCTGCCGCCGCTCAGGACTTGTCGGGTGAGGCCGATCCCGCCGTGCTCGCCGCCATCGCCAAGGCCGATCTGGACGAGAAGGCCGACCAGCTCCAGAGCACCGCGCCCGCCGCCAAGGCAATGGGGCTGCCTGCCTACGACTGGTGGAACGAGGGCCTGCACGGCCTCGCCCGCAACGGCGTCGCCACGGTGTTTCCGCAGGCGGTCGGCCTTGCCGCTACTTTCGATCCGGCGCTGATGGAGAAAGTCGGCACCGTCGTCTCCACAGAAGCGCGCGCCAAGTTCAACGCCAAGCCCGTGGATGCCGACCGGCGCATCTACGAGGGCCTGACGATCTGGTCGCCCAACATCAACATCTTCCGCGACCCGCGATGGGGCCGTGGGCAGGAGACTTACGGCGAAGACCCGTTTCTCACCGGCTCGCTGGCGGTCGGTTTCATCAAGGGTCTGCAAGGC
Organism: Novosphingobium sp.; assembly: GCF_032093395.1. Taxonomy (GTDB): domain Bacteria; phylum Pseudomonadota; class Alphaproteobacteria; order Sphingomonadales; family Sphingomonadaceae; genus Novosphingobium. The sequence continues at coordinate 44,908 of NZ_DAMDBA010000023.1, read as the reverse complement.
CCTGATCCGCTCCACCCCCGCGTGATCGCGACGCCCAAGCATCTCGCGGTCCATTCCGGCCCCGAAGCCGGACGCGACAGCTTCGACGTGGACGTCAGCCCGCAGGACCGCGAGGCGACTTATCTCCCCGCTTTCCGCAAGGCGGTGACCGAGGCCAACCCGCTCTCGCTCATGTGCGCCTATAACTCGACGCACGGCGTGCCTGTCTGTGCCGACGATGCCCTGCTCAACGGTACCTTGCGCCGTGACTGGGGCTTCAAGGGTTTTGTCGTTTCCGACTGCGATGCAGTGGCGAACATCTGGATGTTCCACAATTACCGCTACGACGCCGCCGAGGCTTCCGCTGCGGCGATCAAGGCGGGGACCGATTTCGACTGCGGCACTACCTATGCCGCGCTTACCCAGTCGGTCGCCCGCGGCCTGCTGACCGAGGCCGAGGTCGACCGCGCGCTCGCCCGTTCGCTCGAGGCCCGCTACAAGCTCGGCATCGCGTTCGGTGCAAAAAATCCATGGGGCAAGATCAAGCCGAGCGAAGTCAACACGCCCGCGCACCGCGCCCTCGCGCTCGAAGCCGCGCGCAAGTCGGTGGTCCTACTCCAGAACGAGAACGGCCGCCTGCCGCTGAAAGCGGGAACCCGCCTCGCCGTGATCGGCACCAATGCCGACGACCTGTCGGTGATCGAGGCCAATTACCACGGCACCGCCGCCGATCCGGTGACGCCGCTCGAAGGCATCCGCCGCCAGTTCGGCGCAGCGAACGTCGCCTATGCGCAAGGCTCTGTGCTGGCTGAGGGTGCGCCTGTCGTAGTGCCGGAAACCGCGCTTCTGGCGGAGGGTAAGCCGGGTCTGCGCGCCGAATATCTGGACATGTCGGGCAAGCGCGTGTTCGTGCGGCAGGATCGCCGCGTGGACTTCAACCTCACCCGCACCGCGCCGAAGGGGCTCGACGCCAAGGGCTTCAAGGTCCGCTGGAGCGGCTCGCTGGTGCCGCCGGGCGCGGGGACCTATCGCCTCGCGCTCGACATTCCGGCCTGCTGGAAGGACTGTACGCGGCATGACGACGTACGCCTGAGCATCGGCGGCAAGCAGCTCCACGCCGGCGTGCTCGGCAAGCAGAGGGTCGAATTCGACGTGACCCTCGACGGCACGTCGCAGCCGATCATCCTCGAACTCGATCATTACGGCGAGGACGAGGGTCTGCGCCTCATGTGGCTCCCGCCCGCCGAGGCCCAGCGCGCCGAGGCGGTGAAGGCGGCTTTGCAGGCGGACGCCATTGTCGCCGTACTCGGTCTCTCGCCCGATCTCGAAGGCGAGGCGCTTCAGGTGCAGGTGCCCGGCTTCGTCGGCGGCGATCGCAGCGATATCGCGCTGCCCGAACCGCAGGCCAAACTGCTGGAGGCGCTCCACGCCACCGGCAAGCCTGTGATCGTCGTACTGACGAGCGGCAGCGCGGTCTCGGTCGATCCGGCCATGGCCGATGCCGTGATGACCGCATGGTATCCGGGCGAGGCGGGCGGCACCGCCATTGCCGAGACTCTTGCCGGAGCCAACAATCCCTCGGGCCGTCTGCCGGTGACGTTCTACAAGTCTACCAGCGACCTGCCCGCCTTCGTCGACTATTCGATGAAGGAGCGGACCTATCGCTACTTCACCGGCAAGCCGCTCTGGGGCTTCGGCCATGGTCTGAGCTACACGACTTACGGCTACGAGGGCGCCAAGGTTTCCGCGCCCGCGCTGGGCCAGCCCGTGACGGTCACGGCCACCTTGCGCAACCTTGGAAGCATGGCGGGGGAGGAAGTGGTGCAGGCCTATGTCGTGCCGCCGGTGATCGAGCCGCGTCCGATCATGACGCAGGGCGTGTTGCAGCGCCAGCTTGCCGCCTTCACCCGCGTTCCGCTGGCGGCGGGCAAGTCCCGGGAAGTCTCGCTGACTATCGATCCGCGCAGCCTGTCGGTCGTGGACCGTCGGGGCACGCGCAAGGTCGTGCCGGGCGACTACAAAGTGTGGATCGGCGGCGGACAGCCGGGTGACGGCGCGGGCGCATGGGTGCAGTTCACCCTGACCGGACAGGCGCAGGAGCTGCCGAAGTGATGAACGACACGATGAACCTCGACCGCCGCAGCACGTTGGCAGGCGCCATGACCGGTGCCGCCGCGCTCGCCATTCCGGCCGCGGCCCGCGCGGCGACCATTCCCATGCCGCAAGGCGGAGGCCGTCCGCCGCTTTCCGAGCGCCGCTACGTCAGCCGCGCGGTGGAGGCCGAGATCGACCGGGTATCGCGCAAGATCGCCGATCCCAAGCTGCGCGCGATGTTCGTGGGCTGCTATCCGAACACGCTCGACACCACCGTCTACATGGACAGCGTGGACGGCCGTCCGGACGCTTTCGTCATCACCGGCGACATCCCCTGCCTCTGGCTGCGCGACAGTACGGCACAAGTGCTGCCCTACCTCCATCTGGTGAACAAGGACCCGGCGCTGACCGCGCTGTTCCGGGGGCTGATCGCCCGCCAGTCGTGCTCGATCCTGATCGATCCTTACGCCAACGCATTCATGCGCGATCCTTCTGCGAAGACCAATCTGTCGTGGGCGCTGAAGGACCAGACCGAGATGAAGCCCGGCGTAGCCGAGCGCAAATGGGAGATCGACTCGCTGTGCTATGCGATGCGGCTCGGCTTCCGTTACTGGCGCCAGACGCGGGACAAGCTGCCTTTCGACGAAACCTGGGCCGAGGCCTCCCGCGCCTGTGTGCGAACCTTCCGCGAACAGCAGCGCAAGGGTTCGTCCGGACCCTACCGCTTCCTGCGCACCAGCAACCGGCCGACCGAGACGATGCAACTCGACGGCTGGGGCGCGCCCAGCCGTTCGGTCGGGCTGATCCACTGCGGTTTCCGCCCTTCCGACGATTCCTGCACGTATCCGTTCCTGATCCCGGCCAACCTCTTCGCGGTGACATCGCTGCGCGAAATGGCCAGCGTGGCCGAGCAGGCGCGGGGCGACACGGCCCTTGCTGCCGATGCTCGCGCCATGGCGGACGAAGTGGAAGCGGCGCTGCGACAATGGGGCACGATGCTGCTGCCGGACGGCCGCCGGGTCTGGGCCTACGAAGTGGACGGCTTCGGCAACGCGATGTTCATGGACGACGCCAACGTCCCGTCACTGCTCGGCCTCGCCTTCCTGGAATGCGTGCCGGCCACCGATCCGCTCTGGCGCACTACGGCAGATGCCTGCTGGTCGGACGCGAACCCCTACTTCTTCCGGGGATCGAAGATCGAGGGCATCGGCGGGCCGCATGTCGGCCTTGGGCAAGTCTGGCCGATGAGCCTGATCGTGCGGGCGCTGTCGAGCAGCGACCCCCAGGTGATCCGCGCGATGCTGCGCATGTTGCGCGACACCGATGGAGGCACCGGCTTCATCCACGAGGCGGTGGACAGCAACGACCCTTCGAAATTCACGCGCGACTGGTTTGCCTGGGCCAACGGCCTGTTCGGCGAACTGCTGGTCAAACTGGCCGATACCCGGCCCGAACTGCTTTCCGCGCCGCTCTGACGCGCGACCGCCTTTACTAAGGACTGACGATGGATTTTTCCCGCCGCCGTTTCCTCACCACTTCCGCCGTCGCGGCGACTGCGATGACCGCCGATGCCGCGCAGGCCGCGCGCCGCGCCGCCGGTGAAGCCGCCGCGCCGCAGCCGTCGGGCGCCGTTCCCTCGGCCCGGCAGTGGAACTGGCACGCGCACGAAATGTACGCCTTCGTGCATTTCGCCATGAACACCTTCACCGACAAGGAATGGGGCTACGGCGACGAGGATCCGAAGTGGTTCAACCCCACCGATTTCGACGCCGATCAGATCGTCGCGGCTGCCAAAGTCGCGGGAATGCGCGGCGTCATCCTGACCGCCAAGCATCATGACGGCTTCTGCCTCTGGCAGACCCGGCTCACCGAGCACTCGATCCGCAACAGCCCCTACAAGCAGGGCAAGGGCGATATCGTTGCGGAAATGTCGGAAGCCTGCCGCAAGGCGGACATGCTGTTCGGCCTCTACCTCTCGCCCTGGGACCGCAATCACGCGGAGTACGGTCGCCCGGCCTATATCGACTATTACCGCAAGCAGCTTACCGAACTCTGCACCCGTTATGGCAAGCTGTTCGAAGTCTGGTTCGACGGTGCCAACGGCGGTGACGGCTACTATGGCGGCGCGCGCGAGGCGCGCAAGATCGACGCGCCGAAGTATTACAACTGGCCCTCGATCGTAAAGCTGGTCCACGAACTCCAGCCTGAAGCCTGCACCTTCGATCCGCTTGGCGCCGACGTCCGCTGGGTCGGCAACGAGGACGGCGTGGCGGGCGATCCCTGCTGGCCGACGATGCCGAACGTGCCCTACGAACAGGCCGTGGGCAATTCGGGCCTGCGCGGCGGCGAGATCTGGTGGCCTGCGGAAACCGACGTGTCGATCCGGCCCGGCTGGTTCTACCATGCGGACGAGGACTCCAAGGTCAAAAGCCCGGCGCGCCTGATCCGCCTCTACGACGAATCCGTGGGACGCGGCACCAACCTCAACCTCAACCTGCCGCCCGACCGCCGGGGCCGGATCGCCGATCAGGACGTGAAGATTCTGAAGTCGTTCGGCGATGCGATCCGCGCGACATTCGCGAAGGATCTCGCGCAGGGCAGCGTCGCCCATGCCAGCGCCTCGCGCGGGGGGCGCTTCGCACCGGCCAATGTGCTGGACGGCCAGCGCGAGACGTACTGGTCCACGCCGGACGCGGTGCTCACCCCGACGCTGACCCTGGACCTTGCGCCGGGCACACGCTTCGATGTGGTTCGCCTGCGGGAATATCTGCCGCTCGGCATTCGCGTCACCCGTTTCGCGGTCGAAGCCGAAATCGACGGACAGTGGCAGCGCCTTGCCGAAAAGGAGTGCATCGGCGCCCAGCGCATCGTCCGCCTGCCGCAGCCGATCGCGCCGCGCCGGGTGCGGCTAGTGGTGCTCGAAGGCAGCACGGCACCGGCAATCTCGGAATTCGCGCTGTTCGCCAGTGTCGCGCCGGTGGACGTACCGGCGATCGTCTCGACCGATCCGACCGTGCTCGACACCACGAAATGGACCATCGTTGCGGCCAGCGCGCCGGGCGCTGAGCGTCTGCTCGACAACGACGCGGCGACCATCTGGAAGCAACCCGCGCCCAAGCCGGGGATGCCTGCAAGCGTGACGGTGGACCTCGGGAGCCGCACGTCTCTGGCGGGGTTCACGCTGACGCCGTCGCGGCAAGTCATGGCCGATGCCGCGCCGCCCAAGGGCTACGCCGCCGAGATCAGCACGGACGGCAAGACCTGGACACGAGCGGCCACGGGCGAGTTCGGTAACATCGCCTACGCTCTGGCCACCCAGCGGATCGCTTTCGCGAATGTGGTGGAAGCACGATACCTGCGCCTGGCGTTCGCGGAAACGGCGCTCACCGCAGGCAACCTCGCCGTGGCGGGTATCGGCGGGTTCATCGCACGTTGAATGGAATTGTGGAGGGCTCGCTCGAGCGTGGGCTCTTTCGCCCGGACAGACTGTCGGCTCCGCAGTGGTTCGGTCGGCCGGCATTCCACCTGGGCGGGCCTCAACCAAGTTCCGTTTGCCGGCGATGGGAGACTCGCCGGCATCCTGAATGCCCTGCGCTGGAAAACTCTGCCTTCCAGACAACTGTGCTCGGAAGACCCAGCGCATCCGCGTAAATGCCTGCACCAGCGCCATGAGCATCTAAATTTCTGGGAAAATTTCTAACCCGAGGTCCACGATAGTCCATGAAAACCGCTTCTGGTGAAGCGCCCATCATGGTCCCTATCGTGGGCCCGGGCTGAAACTTGGACCTACGAGCCGCAGAAAACTGCTGGCCCGTGGCGGAGACGGAGGGATTCGAACCCTCGGTACCCCCTTAAGAGTACGACGGTTTAGCAAACCGCTGGTTTCAGCCACTCACCCACGTCTCCGCATGCGGCCTAGGCCCGTGCACCTACGGTTTCCGGGATTTCTTGTCAACGCAGTACGCGCGAAAAGCGCGTAACCCGCAGAACTCGGGCGCACAGAGCGCGGCACAATCTGTTCACGGGGCGTTCGCGCCAAACTTTTCCACAGCAAACACCCGAATCACCACGAGAAATGGAGGGCTCCATGCCTGACCAGAGCGCTAGGCCGCGCGACCTCATCATCCCGGTCAAAGGCATCTACTTCGACCAGATCGCGGCGGGCTTGAAGTCGCACGAGTTCCGCTTGCAGAACGAGCATTGGACCAAGCGCCTCGAAGGCCGGACCTATCGCCACGTCGTTATGACGCGCGGCTATCCGAAGGGCGGCGGTGTGGAAGGCGTGACCCGCCTGACGAGGGTGTGGCGCGGCTACGACCTGCGCACCATCCAGCATGAGCACTTCGGGACCGATCCGGTCGCCGTCTTCGCGCTCGATGTTTCGGAGGCGGCGGTATGAGCGAGAACCCCTATCTGGAAATGTCGCCTGCCGACGACATCCACGAACGCCTGCGCGCCGCCGTCGAAGTCGAGCAGTCCTCCTACCTTTGGGTTCCGGAGCACTCCATCGCCTTCACCCCGCGCCTTCTACCGGTGATATGCGGTGATGGCCGAGCCTTGTTCAGTATCGCGACGATCAATCAGCGGCCCGCATACTGGATCATTCGGGGATGCAGCACTTGGGGCTGTGGATTGGATCGAGATGATTCGGAAGGGCCCGACTTTGCCGAACTTACCGATGATATCATGTATGCGCTGGAGGATGCTTTCGGGCGCGGCCGATGTGGTTATTGCGGCAACAGCCTGTTCCACCCCCGCGAAGAGCGCATAGAGAACTGCCAGTGCGAGGAATGCGACGACGAATACGTTGCGGAATGGCCGGAGGTCGATGACGAGGGCGGATGCTCATGGTCGCGCCAGGACTGGCCGGACGGCTTCGACGCGGTTCCTCACCCGCTCAGTTCGATGGGCAATCTACTTGCCATCACGGGAGCTATTCGCGATGACCATGCCTGAGACCACCCAGAGCGATCTTGTCGAGCGGCCACGCCGCGTCCAGCTGCGCCGAACGAAGGGATGGCGGATGCCGGAGAACACCGTGAAGGTGGATCGGACGCACCAAACGTTCGGCAACATCTTCACCGTGGGCTGCAACCCCAGGCATTTCAGCGCTGCGCTGCCTGACACCTGTGAAACCGTAGAGCAGGCCGTAGAGTGCTTTCGCTACTATGCCAACACTTGGATGGCCCTGACGCAAGGGAGGTGGATCGAACCACTTCGAGGAAAGAACCTCGCCTGTTGGTGCAGACCGGGCGCGCCCTGCCACGCAGATATTTTGTTGGAGCTAGCCAATGCTTCCTGAACGCTACGAAACGAAGATTGATCGCGAAACGTCTTCGGGATGCTGGATTTTTACCGGGTCTGTCACGGCTAACGGATATGGCAGGGTTTGGAATGGCACCAAAACCGATTGGGCTCATCGAGTTTATTACCGTTTGGTACGAGGTGAAATACCATCCGGCCTAGTTCTGGACCACCTTTGCCGCAACAGGCGCTGCGTGAACCCCAGCCATTTAGAGGCTGTATCCGATAGAGAAAACACAATTCGCGGTGATTGCCCCGATGTGACACGCCAGCGGCATCGCGCCAAGACGCATTGCAAACGTGGCCATCCCCTGTTCGGCAGCAACCTCTATCGAAATCCTAATGGCCGCCGCGTCTGTCGAGCCTGTAACGCCGATCACAAAGCGACGTACTTGGCACGCAATTCCGACGTGCTCCTGGAACTCGCGAACAAGGAAGCCCACTTATGACCCCTAACCCCGAGCGATCAGAGAGGCTTCTTGCGCTGGCGGCGCGGTGCGAGGCGGCAGAAGGGCCGGATCGCGACATTGACCGCGCGCTATGTCCGCTTGTCAGCATTCGCGTAGTCGACGAAGGGCGCCTGTTGGGGCGTTGCTATTACGATGAGAACGGGCACGGCGTCCCGCTTCCGCTATTCACCTCCTCCCTGGACGCGGCGATGACGCTGATCCCCGCCCAATACCGCCTCGGGACGCTCATGGAGTTCGACAGCGAAGGACGGTGGGCCGCCAAGCTGTTCAACCGTGGCAAGCCGGGCGGGTTGCCTGCTGCCGGCGGATCGTCGGCTGCGCTTGCGATCGTTGTCGCGTGTCTCCGCGCCCGCGCCGGCCAAGCCACCCCACACACGGCAGAGGAATGATGAGCCGGAGGCACAGGCTCCGGCTCATCCCAGGCTTATGCGGCTCGCATCAGTTGTTGCGGATCGTCGCCGTAAAGGTCTCGCATCCAACTGTGGATCTGCTCATTCACGATCCGATGTAGCACCTTCAGACGCTTCACGTCGGATGGATGCGCCTTTTCGGCTTCTGCTTTCGCTATCGCCTGTTCCAAGCGCTTGCGCTCTTGGCGCAGAAGTGTGAACAGCCTTTCCTGCATGGTCAGGCCTCCCGGGCATCAAGGCTGCGCATGGCAGACATTATGTCGACGAGACGGACTGGTTCGGACGCGCCAGGCGGTCGCCTCAGATCAGGACGATCTTCGACTGCACGGGCGTCGGAAGCCCACGACGCCAAGATTGCGCGTTTGACTTCCGGCTCAAGCTGGGGGCGTTCCATGAACTCGAATGGATGATGAAATTTGGAGAGGGACATGCGTTGCCTCCTTTCTTCCAACTCTCCTCACATTGGCGGTGATTCCGCCGCGCAAAATATTTGCATTCTGGATCTCGAGGTCAAGGGCCTTTGCGCAGTTCCTTCAATCTGCCCGTAGCCCATTCTGCGCGGAGGTGCCCAGAATGATCGTCACCACTCACAAGAGCGATGGCGTCGCCGGTGGCTGCTCTCCTTGGCGCATGAACCAACGCTCCAGCGTCCGATCAACAATCAACGGCCCGGCCCAAGTCTGGCAGAGCGCAAATGCTTCGTCCGGCGATCCGTCGGTCCACGTCGCCCAGTCCGCCTCCGCGAGGATCGTCGGCATGCGATCATGGACGTCGGCCATCTGCTCGCAACCATCCACCATCACCATCGAGTAGGTGTTCCCCCATTCATCGGTCGGCCGCCAGATCCCGGCTACGGCAAACAGCTCCTGATCGGGCAGGGAGTACCAGGTGCGCGTCATCTGCCCGGCGGCGCCCTCGGCCTCAGCCCAAGCCGTAACCGGGATCAGGCAGCGTCGATCCCGGAAGCTGTCCCGCCACATCGGGTTGCCCCGCAACTTGTCGTCTCGCGCATTGTTCGTGGCAGTGGGCTTCAGGGGCTTGCCGGTCTTCTTGCTCACAGCGTGGCGGGGGAAACCCCACGTCATGGTGCGCACCTCGCCCTCAGCGACGACGATCCCGGTGTACTTCGGATAGACCTCGGCGGCGAAGTTCGGCGCCCCCACGCTTTTAGCGCGAAACAGGTGCGCTACGGCATCGGAAGGCTTGGTCATCCTGTACAGATTGCACATCAACCGATGCTGCGCCGCTTCACAAGAAACGTCAACTAAGCCTTGAGTTGTGGCGAATTGGCATAGTCGCGCCGCAGTACCTTGAGGGACGCGGCTGCAAATTCGCGCATGATCCGCTGCCAATAGGGCCCAGCGTCCTCCCACGGGCTCCAGTCTGTGTGGGTGTCCGCGCTCTCTTGCGTGGACCACATGGCCTCCGCCATCTGCTCGACCAGCGCTTCCTCGTCGTTCGCGGTGCAGATACGGCAGGTCATGACCTTCGCCTCTCGTCCTCGATGCGCTTTCGCACCTCCGCGAACATCATGAGGGTAGGCGTGTCATTGACGCCCTTGGCGCGGGCAGCCGTTTCGATCAGCCGCTCGGCTATCTCGATCGGCAGGTTCACAGTGCGCTCCACGACAAACTCCATATGAGAACGAATAGTGAACATGCTATAGGACGGGAACGCTGATTCGTGAAAGGGCCTTCCCATGGCAATCGACCAATTGACGCTTCCCCTCTCGGATGAAGACCTTGTAAGGCTGGCCGAACACCGGCACGCGCAGGCCGACCGCGAAGGAGCGACAATCGACGATTACGTACAGCTCGCGGACATATTCCCGGCGGTTCTTCAACGGCTCCAGGATAAAATTAAGCAGGCGGGGGAGTTCATTGAGATCTCTCGGCTCCGCGACGCTGAGTTCGAGAGCATCTGCTACTGAAAGAGGCCGCCCCCCGAAAAGGGGGCGACCTCTGACTTGGGCGGGCCGGGGGAGGTGTACCGCCGAAGCAGGGATTAACATGTCGCAAGGGCGGTTGTTCCCAGCCCGGCGAGTGATACATTTCTGAGGCTGAACGGATGGACGTGTCAGCAGCTACCTCTCCCACGCCGCAGCGCCACCCCGCGCTGCGGCGTTTCTCGTGTGATGTCCTTCAACAGCGGGTCACAAAGATGTGGTGATTTTTAACCACTCGTTTCTGAATGGTCGTGCTGGTATTGCTCGATCCAACTGCGGCAGCGCGGAGGGACGCGCCCCTTCAGTGAACAGAGGGGCGGGCGTGTGGGGGGCGCTCGCCAGCCGGTATCAAGCCCGGCCCGCAGCTAACTCTCCGGCGCCACAGCCTCATCCCTCGTTACAGCGTCATCGCTAAACCCCGAAAAGAGCCCGGGGCATACACCGCCCCGGGCATTCAGGATTGGGTCGTCGTGCGCGCTTGCGCAGATAGATCGGCTTGTCTGCCAAGGAGTTACCCTCGCATTAGCCGGCGTTACAACTCCAAAGGTCGATAAAGGTTCCCGGGTGATATAAATATGTGAATTGGGCGACTAGCAGCGCGTGGTAATCCGATCGCTCTAAAGAAAGTCGGCGAGGAGAATCGTGATGTGGATTAATCATTTCGGCATTCTTCTAGCAGCCGTCGTTTTGGGAATTTCCTTAGCGGCTACAGGCATACTCGCCGACCAAACGTTCAATTCACGCATCCGCAGAGCAATGGCCGCTTGCGGTTGCTGCGTGATCTTGGTTGGCGTTGTGGCACTTTGAAACAAAAAAGCCGCCCCCGAGAAGGCACGGCCTCGTATCAACCGGGGGGGCACCGGTCGATAAACCATGACAGCCGGCGTTCTTGCAAGGAAGCCTCGGTTCGCGCTTGAGATCGCGGGCCGGGGCTAGTTTTGGGTCGCAGCGCGCCGGAGCGCGCGTGAGTCGCATCAGGGGGAGGGTGTACCTGATTACGCCCGGTCACCTTGTGCGCTGACTGTGACACAGTTGCGAATTGCAATTCGTTAATCCTGGTGCGTTGAGGCGCGAGCCTGCGCATCGTGATCCCGGATCGCATCGATCTTGGCCGCGCACTTGTTGAACGCCTTGATGTAGATGCCTCGGCTCTCGATGATCGAAGCGACCGTCTCCTGCGGCACGTCCTGCACGGTGCAGCGCTCCATCAGCCCGGCAGGAATGCCGTGATAGGCCGGGGGCGGCGCCGACGCGATATCACTTCTGCTGTTCGAGCACGCGGCGCAGGTCATCAGGCAGGCGGCGAGCCATGAGTTCGCGAACTTCCGCATTGCTTTTCTCCAGTTGCTGGATCTGGGCGGCCGAAGCAACGCCTTGCTTTTCGATGAGGGCGAGCTTGTCCTGAAGCAGGAGCGCGTTCTTCTGTTCCAGCGCGCGTAATCGATCCTGCTCGGCGATCCGACTGGCCCAACCCTTGTTCGCGGTGACCAGCTCGGCGTTCCGCTTGTCGAGCGTGCCGATCTGATCATTCTGTCGCTGGATATGCAGATAGCCCGCGATCGTCGCTCCTATGCCGCAAACGGCCAGCACGCCGACCATGGCGAACAGTTCGGACTTCCAAGGGGTCAGAAAGCTGATGAGCCATTTCACGGCCTGTCCTCCTCGTGAGCTTTCGCGGCCGCCACCCTCTTGTCGGTGTTGGCGCGCAGTTTGACCCCCAGCTTTTCGTAGACGATGCGTTCGAGCATCCGGATCGTGACGTTGGCCCCCAGCCATCCGAACAGACCGACGATCGGGCCGGTCCACAAAGGATCTAGGCCCATCGCCAGGCAAAGCAGCATAACGAGGAAGCCCACAAAGCCGGACGACACGGCCTCGGTCATGGCCCGCAGCCAGTTTAGCTTATTGCCCTTGTCGTGCTCGCGCATGGCGTGCCCTAACAGGCCGCCGACCGCCGCAAGCAGGGTGTAGGCCGCTGCCGTGAGCCAGTCGGATAGTGAAAAGTGTTCCATGTGCCCCCGTGGTGGCTCAGCGAGCCCATTCGCCGGTCTTGCCGTGCAGCCAGGTCAGGAACTGGCCGACGGTTTTGCCCTTGAGGATCGAGGGGTTCGCATTCGTCGCTGCGGTGCCGGCAATCAGGTCCGCCCGCGCGTCGACGTCGGAGCCGATCACCTTGGCAGCCATGCCCGCGCCGAAGAAATGGGCCGCGTAGAGGGAGGCCTTGTTGATCGGGATGCCCTTCGCCTTCAGGATCGCGACGTTCTTCTCGGTGAAGGTCTTGGCGCGGGCGGTCTGCTCGCTTTCCGGCGGGGTGAGGCCACCGAACGCCTTGCTCGCATCCGCGCCCCACTTGCCGCCCTCGCCGATCCAGGTCGACTTGATGAACTGGTAGAGGCCGGACGCAGTGGAGGTCTTCGCCTTGATGTACGGGCGATTGCCGCTCTCGATCTTGGAGAGCATAGGCCAGTAATCGTCGGGAATGTCGGTCATGGGTACCTCTCTGGGCACTCCGGCCCGGTCGAGCACGGCGTGGATGTCATCCACCTGCATTTGGGTGAAGCCAGCGCCTTTTGCTGTACGCGCTGCGGCGAATATCGGATCGCGAGGGTCGGCCATCCCAAGGGTCCATGCGCTTGCGAACAAACCGTGATTCTGCTAGGAAAAACGGGCCGGAAACGCTGTTTGCACCAGCGCCCGGCCCTAACCAAAACGCTACTTGGAGAAGCGATATGGCTCCCCGCGAGATGCCCAGCAAAGAGGAGCTTTGCAAGCTTCTCGACTACAATCCTGGCACCGGCACGCTGACTTGGCGGCCGCGGCCCCGCGAGATGTTCAGGAGCGCTCGTGCTGAATGGGCATTCAAGGTGTGGAACAAACGCTACCCTGGCACGAAAGCCTTCACGTTCGTAATGCCAAATGGGCATTTGCAGGGTCGCATTGGTGACGTTGGTTATCTCGCCCACCGGGTAATTTGGAAGATGATGACCGGCATCGATCCCGTTGAGGTCGATCACATCAATGGGGTACCCGGGGACAATAGATGGTCCAATCTCAGGGAGATAACTCACCTTGAGAACGGCCGAAATCTCGGTCGCGGAAAGCACAACACCAGCGGCACAACGGGTGTGAGCTTCAGTAAGGTCATGCGCAAATGGCAAGCTTACATCCAGGACGAGTCCAGCAGGCGAGTTGTTCTGGGCTATTTTGACCGAATCGAAGACGCCGTGAAAGCGCGCCGCGAAGCCGAGGCCCGTTATGGCTACCATGTCAACCACGGGCGCCGCCCAAGCTATTCGCTCCAATAGCAAGGACGTTGCCGGGATCGTTGAACAGGCCAGGCCGGGAGATGGCGCGGACGGCATCGAAGGCGGCCTTGCGCGGATCGTCCATGGCAATCAGGCTTCCGTCTGCGCGTCGACGATCGACTGAATGCGGGCCACGTCTCCGTCGATCAGGTTCCGGGTGTTGGTGATGACACTGATCACGTTGCGAGCCTGCTGGTAGGCCATGCTCGCAGGGGAGAGGTCGGCGATGAGCGCTTCCAGGTCTTCAGCGAGCGTCGCAACCTTGCCAGCCTTGAGGGCGGCGGCCACGGCCTGCGAGCCTTCGAGCGACTTGATGTCGCGTTGGCGCTGAAGCTCGGCAATCTGGGCGTCGATTTCGGAAACGGTGGGATCAGCCATGGTCAGGCTCCTTCGGGCGGATAGAGCAGGCCGATCACCCGCTTGTTGATGGAGGAAAGCTGGCCCGCGAGAGTGGAGACGGTGCACTCAAGCTGTGCGATACGGTCGGCGAGGGAGGGATCAAGCTCGCCTTCGCCCTCGGCAGTGGTCGCCAAGCTCTTGATGACCTGCAAGTCGCAGGAGGTGGTGGCGAGCGCACACGAAGTCGCGGTGACATCGGTCGAAATTTGAGGGAGGCCCATGGGTCAGGCTCCTTCGGACGGCAGTGGCATGGGAATGGGCGCGGCGACCGGCGCGTCATCCGCTTCCACGCCGTCCAGTTCGTCCAGCGTGTCCGCGACGTTGATTCGCATAGTCTGGCCGGTCAGGTTCACGAACAGCCCGGCGCGGATGCCGTTGGGATCGTCGAGCACTTCGCGGCGGCCCTCGATGCGCGACCGAGCGAAGATCATGCGGCCCTGCCGAAGAACCGTGGCGGCGTCCTCGCCTTCGCCGACGAGCACCGCCTCGATGATCTTGACCTCGATCGGGTTCACCATGCCGCTGGCGTCGAGGACGGTCTTCTTCACGAAGCCGTACTGATCAGAAAGCTGATCGATCGCCGGGCCAGCGCCCATGTCGTACATGATCGCGCTGGGGTTGATGCCGTCGCATGGGCGCATCACGGCGATGATGCATCCGGCCGGGATCTCAAGCCGCTCACCGGCGGCAGTCTTCAGGTGCAGCATGAAAACTCCTTCCGCCCGAGCATGCCTGGGGAAGGGCGGTCAGATTACCGCCGTCAGTAGTTGGTGACGTCCAGCACGGCCCACGAGTATTGGTTGTTGCGGTAGTCGTAAGGTGACGGCGCAGGAGGGCTTGGCGGCACCGGGAAGAAGGCGGTGCTGAAATAGGTCTGTACGCTTCGCGACGTCAGTGCGTTTCCAGAGATCGCGACACCATACCGAAACGATGCGAGGCCATCGATATAGCCTGGCTGAGTGCCGCCCTGCTGTTGGATCGTCCGGGTGTTCCGTTGCGTGACGTTCCCCATAACGACGGCGTAGGTTGATCCGGCCGCCATGGTGGCAGATGGTCCAGATGCCGCAGTCCAATCCAGTTCGCCACGCAGGGTGGTGGCGACGCGGGCGTAGCGATGGCGGCTGTCGTACTTCACCACTCCTCCAGGCTTGATCCGCATGCCCCAGCCCGGCCCAAGCACCGGTGGCGAACCGAATTGGTAGACGGTGAGGTTGACGGCTGACCCGGTGACATAGCTGCCGATCCGGAAAGTCCATGTGTTCGCGGTATTGTCGCGGGTGACGTAATGAACGAACGTCGGAGCGGTGCAAGCGAACGCCAGCACCGGCAGTTCAGCGCCGGAATAGACCCATTGCGTATAGGACGGGCTTGTCGCGCTGGCGCTCACCGGCACGCTCTGGGTCTGTTTCGAGATCAGCGCCATATTGGCATAGAGGTCATCGATCTGGACCGACCCGGTGGCCCGGTTCTTTATCCTTGTTCCCCAGCGCGCCATTACCGGACCCAATACGTGATGATGGTGTTGAACGTGGAGGAGCCGAACTTGTAATTCCACGACAAGGTCGTTCCGGAAATGCTGACCTCTGGCGCATATCCGGTGCTACCCAGAACGGATGGCGGCTCCAGCGTGGTCAAGGCCCATTCAACCACGCCGGTAGCGAACCCTGCATCCGTGACCGACCCGTTGACGCCATTGGTGCTCACCTGGCCGATAATCCGACCCATGTTGGTGAAGGGGTTCATCTCCTCGGCACCGTTGCGCTTAATGCGCATGCCCCATTCGCCAGCCATCAGGCGAGGTATCCAAGTTCGATCGTCACGCCGGCGGCGCTGTCGGAGATCGTGTTTGTGACACGGCCTTGAGCATCAAAGGCGACCTGCCATGAGCCGCCCAACCCGGACGGCGTGATCATGCGGACCCGGTCCATGCGCAAGGTCATGTCGGCACGGCTGCCGTTGTTGTTCGTCTTGATGCCGCTGACATACCCGTTCACGTCAAGCTCTACCCCCCACTGGCCCATCACCGTGGTCAGGTTGTTGCTGATCGTCGTGATCGCCGTCTGCTGGCTCGTGATGGTCACGCCCTGGGTGCTGACGGTGGTCGAGAGGGAGGCGTATTGGGTGGTCAGGGTGGAGAGCGCCGTTGCTTGCACCTCAATGCTCGCCCGGCCGCTACCCGGCGAATATGCAAGTGGGGTTGCGGCGCCCTGCCGGGTTTCGGCAAGCTGCGGGCGAGTGAACCAGGCGAAAGAGGTCGGACTTCCGCTGAGCGTCGGCAGCTTGCGCATAATGAAGTCTGCAAACACGGCGGTAGGAGGCGCTTGCACCGGCGCCGCGAGGCTTAGCACGCTCCAGTTGATTGTTGCCGTGCCGCCGGTTGCGGGCGTGATTGCTCCGGACGTTGGGGCGCCCAGCGCCCCCAAATTTCCATCGAGCCATTGGATATAGATTATCACCTGGCACGCTTGCGCGCAGGCCAGAACCGACGGATCGTACCATTTACCCGGCGTGATCGCGAGGCGCTGCGACCAGTTGGCATAACCCGTTGAGCCGTTGTTGGGCTGCTGGATTCCGAGATTGTTCTCACCCAAGAGCTGGAAGTTGGTGCCTGCTAGGTTGCGATCACCGTTCGCCGTCATGTTGCTGGTGCGAAAAGTCCATCCCGCAGTGCTAGCAGCGATATCCGTATTGGTGAGCAGATTGCCGCCGCCCGCATTCACCTGCGTTTTCAGGGTCGCGGTGTCGCCCTGAAGTGAGGTGATCGCGGTCTGCATTGTGGTGATGCTGCTGCCCTGAGTTGAAACTGTGGTGCTCAGGGACGCATATTGGGTCGTCAGTGTGGAGATCGCGGTGAAAGACTGCACGATGGAAGCGTTCGCGGTGAACGGCGTCCACTGACTGCCCCGCTCCATCTTCACCAAGCGGAATCGGATCGTTTTGCCCGCCACCAGCGCCGCAACTTCGCCACGGCATCGCACGCGGATGAGTGCCGTGTTCGCCGGGACAGTGACGGTGTTGGCGAACTGGGCGCGCTGCGTATTGGTGTTGTCGAAGTCGAAGTTGCCAGATTTGCTATTTGTGGCGGCAAACGCGAGCGTCGCACCCCCGCTATCGAGGCAGTAGATATCCACCCGCACGTTTGCGTCTGCGGCACCGGATCTGGCATCGCACGAAACGGTGATCGGCGTCCCGCTGAGTGGTATGTCGGTGGTTATGTCGTACTGCGCGATTTTCACGAGCGCGCCCGTGGACATGTCCATCAACAGGTTAGGGCCGTAGCCGCTACTCGTCGAAATCGAGGCGCCCGTCGGCAGCGCCCACCCGGTAGACCCATTTTCAAACCCGCCATTCGGAAGCAGGTTGGGGTTGCCGCCAGCATTCACCGTCGTGGTCAGCGTGGCGATCTGCCCGGCCTGCGTCGACGAGGCGGTCTGAAGCTGGGTGATCGACGAACCCTGCGCCGATACCGTCGAGCTCAGGCTTGCATGGTTGCCCTGAAGCGTCGTGATCGCCGTCGAGTTCTGGCTGATCGTGGAACCCTGCGTCGAGACCGTCTGCGACAGGGTCGATACGCTGCCCTGAAGGGTGGTGACGTTCTGCTGCAGGGTGGTGATCGAGCCGCCTTGGGTGGAGACGGTCTGTTGCAGGGTCGAGATCGACCCCGCCTGTCCCGAGACCGTCTGCTGCAAGGTCGTGATGCTGGAGCCCTGCGCGGAGACCGTATTCGAGACGGTCGAGATTGCGCTGGCGTTGGCGATGATGTCGTCTTGCGCCGCGAGTATCTCGTCGCCCTGCGCCTGGATATCGTTCTGCGCCTGCGTCAGCGCTGCCTGAGTGGCGGCGGCGTCCGCCTGCACGGCGGCGATGGTCTGTTGGGCTGCGGCAATGTCGATCTCGGCTTGGGCGACGTCAGCGTCCAGCTGGGCAAGCGCTTCGTCTTGGTCCTGAAGCTGGTTCTCGATCGTGGTGATCTTGCCGACGCCGGTGACGACCTGTTCGAAGATCGTGGTGTCGCCGTCGATAGTGCCGACACGGTAGCTGATCCGTACGTCGTAGGCGGTTTGGCTTTCCAGCGGGGCTATGACGTGCCGCACGGTGTCCACGGCCGATAGGATCGCGGAGTTCGTCCAGCCAGCGTCCGGCGTCTCGCCTGCGGTGTGCAGCCGGTAGTCGATCACGATGGCGTCAGCGGACGGCATTTCGCTATCGCCCGCCACCAGCAGGGCGGGGAAGCCCTCGCCGGAGGTGGTGCCCGACACGGTCCATTCGGTCTGGACGGGCGCGGGGGGCTTCAGGTCAGGCGCTGTTGGTGACCAGGGGGCGGGCGGGGTGGTCGTCTCGCCCAGCGCGAAAGCGTGCTTGGCGAAGGTCTCGGTTTCGACGGTGAACGTGACCTTGCCCGTCGCAGGGTTGATCCCGCGCTGCTTGATCAGCACCGGCTGATTGTCCAGGCCTTCCTCTGGGACGTTGAGGTTGACCACGTCACCGGTTTGCAGGCCGATGAACTCAGGCCCGACGGTCAGCGACCAAGGCCCGGCCTCGCGGCTGTTGACGATCTCGTAGGCCGCGAGCTGGCCCGGCTGCTTGGCTTCCGCGCCGGAGAAAACCTGGACCAGCGGGAAATCGATTTCCTTGGTGCGCTGGCCCTTGTCGGCCGTGACGTAGTCGGGAACCGTTACGGCGGTGCCGCTGATCACCGACCAGTCGCTGTCCTCATCGACATAGCGGGGAATGACCGTGTTGAACCGATCGCGACGGCTCTTGGTGGCTGCGATCGACAGGTTGTCGTGCAGGTGCCGGCTCTCAATCGTCGCAACGGCGGTTCGGGGCATCGAAACCAGGCAGCCGATCATGGCGGCGGTCTGCGTTGGAACCGCGCCGCCAGCCTGAAGGATGCGCTTCAGCGTGTCCCACTTGCTGTCCGTCGTCCACTCGACCCCGCCGACCTTCCAGGCGTTGGCATCGCAGACGTTGGCGCATTCGACGAACTCGGCAACGCGGATGTTCGCGACGGGCGCGCCAATGCCGCAGGTGCGCTTGCCGTTCTGCCAGCGGCCCAGCGCCCAGGTGAGGGCGTGCAGGCCAGGGTTGTCCGACCAGACATACGTCGATTCCTGGAGGGCGCGGCAGGAGCCCGAGCCACCGGGATAAGTGCTGTCGAGACGGGGGTCGTAGACCTTGACCCACTTGCCGATCCACGCGGGCTCAGGCGCGCCGGCGCCGTACATTTCGCCCTGCTTGTTGTAGCGCAAGCACCACATAGCGTGGGTGATGCCGGAGAGCTTGTGCTGCGAGGTCCAGCCCGGAGCCGTCCCGCCGCCCAGCGAAAGGGCCAGCGCCGAAGCCATCGGACTGCCGCCCAGATGGATCTTCTGTCCCTGGTAGTCGCGATAGGTGCCGTTCGCGTTACCGGTGGCATCGAAGGTCACCACCTCGTTATCGGCAGTGAACTTTTCGATGCTGTCGATCTGACCGCCGATGCTGAGTAGGGCGCCGAACCAGAGCAGGTCGTTGAACTTGGTGTAGCCTGGGCGGGTGTTGGTGTTGGCGTAGATGCGCAGGCCCGACATGCGGGTTCGCCCCATCGCGTACGGCAGGCCGCTTTGCGGGTTCGTAGTGAAGTTTGTTTGGCTGCCTTGGCTGGAAAGTCCGGGCGCGGTTGCCGCCGACACGGCGGACAGGACACCGGCCGCTAATCCGCCGTATGCACCGATTGCAGTGAGCGTAGCGGCTGAGACGCCAGCGATGCCGCCTGCGGTTGCCGCTGACGTTGCTGTGGCGGCGACAGCGGGAGCGGCGGCGCCGGCGGTAGCAGCGACCAGAGCCACGGCAGCGACGACCATCCCAGCGGTGCGCAGGGTCTTCGACATTACAGGACGCTCCAGGCGCGCAGGATGGATCCAGGATTCGGCTTGAAGGTCACGAGGGTCGGCTGATCCTCATGGAAGCAGAAGACATTGCCGTTCCCGGCGTAGAGCCCGACGGTGCCGATTGGGCTGTCCCCGACTAGTTCGACGACGTCGCCAAGCAGCATCCGCGCCGGGGTGATCGGGATCAGGCAGAGGCCGTCAGCCATCTCGGCTAGGCTGGAATATCCAAGCCGGTTGAGGGCCTTCGCCGCGCCGAGCATGGTGGTGTATCGGCCAGCCTTGCTGATCGCGATCTTGTAGCCGAGTTGTTTGAGGTGGAACGCGGCGACGCGTGCACAATCGACCCGTCCCCATTCGAAGGGCTGGTCCCGGAACTTCGCCATGGTCGCCTCGATCGCGGCGTGCCGGCGCTCAAGCGGGGTCATGCGCCGTTCACCTGCTGCGCGGCGCTCACTGCCCATAAGGAGCCAGACCGCGCGGTGCTGCCGCTCTTCGGCGGCTTAACGCCCCAATAGAGGTTGACGTCGGTGCCGGTCATGAACTCCAGGCCGAGTTCACCGGGCCAGATCGATTGGTGCCACCCGTTGGACGCACGCTGTCCCTCCTCGACTTCAAACAAGCGCTCGAAAACGCTGACGATCGTGAACTCGACCGTGCGGGCACCGGACTGATCGACCTCGATCTTCGGAACATCGATTTCCCCGAGGAACACGGTTTCCGGCTGACCCAGGACGATACCGGTGATCGGATCGACGGCGCCGACCATCAGCCGGGCGACGCTTCCCTGCATGGCCGGGTTGGCTAGCGCTGCGGTCGCTGGAAGGTCTGGCGGCATGAGCGTCACGCTGATCTCGGGCGCGCTATCGCCGATCTCTTCGTTGAGGTCGGAGATCGTTGCGATCACCCCGAACGTCTCGTCACGGCCGACGTAGGTTTCGCCGTCGATGACGAGGCTTGCGGAGCCATCGAGCAGGCGGATGGTGTAGTTCGGCAGCTCGATCCGTAGGGCGCCGAAGAGGGTAACGACCGGCTGCGAAAGCGCAGTCTTGAGAGCCGAATCCACTACGCCGCCTCCATCACAGAAAACGCGAAGGCGCGGGCGTTGTCCAAACCGATCTGCCAGGAGAGTTCGTCACCGGGCAGCACCAGACCCTCGATCATGGGCTGGGCAATCTCAACGATGTCGTTGGTCGAGAGGGGTGTGCGGAGCATGGGGAAAATCGAAGCGGTGAAGGTACCACCCGCGCTCGCGGCCCCGGCAGCGGTGAACATGTAGATGTAGCGTCGGCCGGAATGGATTATGCTGAAGAACTGCCCTTCCTGAACCTGGTAGCCAGCTGTCAGCCCCTTGAGCGGAATTGATGTTCCGCTTGCGACGTTCGCGCTTACCAGCGGTGCGCCGGGCGTGCCGGGGTCGAAATCAAGCAGCGGCCAAGGCAGGATGACGGTGGAGAGGCGGCCTTGCAGCAGCCGCGACAGGTAGACCATCCCGCCGTCTTCGATGTCGAGCGGAGGCATCTCAAGCTTGAGCCCGAAGCGGGTTCCGACACGGTTGATGCGCTGCTCAGGGCCGCCCAGGAAAGGCGTCAGCACCGTCCCGAAGTCGCGCAGCAGGACCGTGTAATCGGTCGGCATGGGGCAGGAAGGAAGGGGGATCGGCATTGCGCCTGAAAGGGTGCGCGATGGGGTGCTTTTCCGTTACCGCCATCACCGGCCAGGGATGCGCCTGCGGGCTTGCCGCGCGACGTCCGTACCGGCATCGGTGCGGGCCTGGACGGCTGCGGCCATGCCGATGGGCTGCGCCACCGCTGCGGCCCCCTGCTTCACCCTGGCGTCGAAGTAATCGTTGGCCTCTACCTGGACCACGACAGTCTGTTGAACCGGTCGAGGCGCTGAGCCGGCGGCGGTGACGCCTGCCATAGAGGCGGCTGCGCGGGCGTTCGACATCGCGGCAAGGTTTTCGACGCCGATCCGCTTGACCGCATCGGCAGGAACGACGAACTCGCCCTTGTGGACGATCCCTGCGGCCTGATTGGCAGGACCGTCGCCGGTATACCCACCTGAGGCGAAGCCAGGGATCTTCACTGACGCGGCCGCGCTGGCGAGCGATCCATAGTCCACGCCGCTGAGAGACGAGGTGCTTCCACCGATCCCGAACAGCGAGAAGATTCCGCCTCCGCCCTTGCCGATCAGAGTTTGCTGGACTGCGAGTTTGATCAGATCCTGAATGATGCCATTGATCACGTCGCCGGCAACACCGCCCAGCTTCACGTAATCTGCCGTGGCCTGACCCAGGCCATCGCTCAGCCGGTCAAGTGCGCTGAGTTCGATGTTCTCAGCGGCATCCGCCATGTTCGCCGTGGTTTCGCGAACTTCTCGCCGGCGCTGCTCCAGGGGGGATTCGTATTCACGGTTGGTGCGCTCGACCTCGAAGCCTTTGAGGCTGGCAAGCATGTTCAGCCGGGCTTGCGCGATCTGCTTCTGCGCTTCGGTAGCCGTCTGGCTGGCGAGCACGCCTTCCAGTTCCGCCTGCTCCTGATCATATGCGAGATCCAAGAGCCGGAGTTCGATAGCGCGGCGCTCTTGCCTGGTGTTGGATAGTTCAGCTTGCGCCCGCAGTAGGTCTGCATCGTTCTTGGATGAGGCCTGTGTCACATCAAGGGCGTCGCGGCGGCGGTTCTCTTCCGCGATCTGCTGAACCCGCTGCCGTTGGAGGTCGGCAATCTGGTTGACGGCCGCAGTGCGATCGGCAAGCTCCTGAGCACTCAGGCGGCCAAGGTCGTGCTGGGTCTGGTACTCTGCAATCCGCTGAGCTTTCTCGCTGTCGATCTGCTGAAGATTGAACTTCAGGACATCACCGGTGGCCACAGTGAGCGCGGCCTTTGCGGCATTGATGTCGTCTTGAAGCGATGCGGCGTCTCGCTGCTTGGAAGCGTCGTCACGAATAGCACGAAGACGCTCCTGCTCGGCTTTTCTAGCCGCGGCTTCCGCTTTCCGCTGTGCGGACTTCTGTTCCGATGCCGACGGGCCGGGGGTGTACTTTGCGGGCGCTGCATTGCGGATGGGATTGCCAGATCGATCGAAGTACCGGCTGATAAGGTCGTTCGCGGCCCGCTCGCCCATTTCGCCGCGCAGGCGCCGATCCGCCGCTGCTTGGCCCTCTCGATAACGGCCCTCGAAGTTCGTACGGCCGCTCTCCTGACCCCACAGTCGCTTGTTGATCCACTGTTCCACTCGGGACTCGCCGCCCGAGAGGGCGCCCGTGACATTATCGAGGTCGCGGAGTTCCCGACCTGGGTCAAAGCTGACGTCGCCGATCCCCTCTTTCATGTAGGCGAAGAAACGCTGCGCCGCACTCATGACGGGATTGAAGGCGTCGGCCAGGCCCTCAATCGAGGCGCGCACGGCGATGCCCATTTCTACCGCGTCATCCTCCAGTTGCTTGAAGCCGTCGCTGCCATCGGTGATGAAGTTGGCCAGCGCTGTAGAGAACTGCCCGCCGCGATCGAATGCGCCGAAGGTGATGATCGCAGCATTGTAGACCTGCGTCATGGCATCGTCGAATGTGACCGGCAGCTCGCGGAACTCGGCGTCTATGCCGGCCGTGAACTTCGTGTTCGTGAGAGCATTCAACAGCTTGTCCGAGGTGAGTTTGCCTTCCTCGCCCAGTTGCTTGATCGCGCCGATCGGAACACCCATGCTCTCGGTAAGCAGGCGGGCAAGGCGCGGTGACGCTTCCAGAATGCTGTTCAATTCATCGCCGCGCAGCGCGCCGGCAGCCAAGGCTTGACCGAACTGGAGTGTGGCGGATGCTGCTTGGTTGGCATCAGCGCCGCTGATCTTCAGCGTCTTCGAAAACGTCTCGGTTGCGCGCGCGGCGTCGTCCTGATCGGCCCCGATCTCCTTCGATGCGCGTGAGAAATTGCCATAGAGCGCGGCCGTTTCTTCCAGGCCGGAGCGCGTGTTCGCAGCGATCCGCCGGACATCTTCCTGCGCCTGGGCGAACGATCCGAAACCAGTTGTCGCCAACCGAAGCTGAGCGTCGAGGGTTTTGGCGGTATCTGCAATGTCGAGGAAGGCCCGAGCCATCGCTGCGGCAGAGACGCCCGCGAACGCTCCACCCAATACACTTAGGCTCCGCTCCAGAGCTACCGCCCCGCGCGAGACCGACGAAAAGCTCTGATCGGCGGCGCGGGCGTAGCGGGTGAGCTCGCTGATCGCGCGATTATTGTCGACGAACAGGCGGAGCGTAACGGGATCAACTTCAGCCATGGCGGTAACGCTAAGGCTTGCCCGATGGCCAGATTACCGCCTACGTCTGTCGGCTTGCGAAGGAGAGATTCGTGAAGACTTGCCCTTACTGCCGGATGCGGATCAGCCCGAAGGCGGTAAGGTGCCCGTTCTGCCAGACAGATTTCACCGCGGAAGAGGTATCAGCGGGCAGGCGTGAAAACCGGAAGCGCACCGAGCGCTATCTGCTACTGATCCTTATCGCGGCAGGCGTTGCGGTATGGTGGTTGAGCCAGCCAGGCAACGTGGAGAGTTTGGCCGACTACAGCGCCAGACACGATGCGGGGGTAGCGGCGAACTAGCCGCCTACCCGATGAGCCTCAACAAATCGACGAAGCCTCTCAGGATCGCCCGGCTGCCTAGGCTCTGATCCGGGCGCTGCATGCGCTTCATTGTGAGCCTCCAACGCCTCCAGATACTCGCCGAGCGAAAGGTCCTTCCAGTCCAGGCCGATCCCGCCGCAGTTGGCTATCACTTGGCCGCGTCTGAAGGGCTCCGGCCCGCCGGTTCTTTTGGCGCCGTATCCTTTTTTTTTAGATCGATGCCTTTGACGGTTGCGTTCAGCACGTCCCATGCAAGAATGGCGCAGCTTTCGAAACTGGCCTGGATCTGCTCGTTGACGAGCCGGTTCGCCAGCTTCCCGTCAACCTCGAAGCTTTCGCCGTCACGCTCGCCCGATTTGCCTGCCTTCAGCGCCTGTTCGAGGATGTTGTGCAGGTCGCCAGCGAAGATACGGGAGCCAGGCAGGCGGACAAGATTGCCATCGCCATCCACGCCGATTCCGGCGGAAAGCTCGTCGTATATCTGGAACATCGAGACGGGATATTCCCGGACCCGCAGGTGCGGAGAGAGCGGCCCCTTTTCCACCGCCAGAACAGCCGAAAGCGGCAGGTAGAAAGTGAACCTGCCGCCCGCGAAATCCCGCTCGATTGCCGTGTCCATCAGGTGGCGGCGGTCCAGGTGAGGGCGCCTTCGCCTTCCAGCGTGATTTCCGCGGTGCCCGCGCTGTCCTGCGAATAGGACTGGTTGCGCGTGGTCATCAGGGCGGTGCCGCCATAGGTGCCGATGAGGTCGCCGCCGTCGGTGCCGTCGTCGCGGTAAAGCTCGATCGCGTATGTCTTCCGCACGCCGAACGCATCGGTCATCTCGGTTTCGAGATCGATGTTATCGGAGCCCGTGCCGCTTATCGACCAAGACGAGCCGGTGACGCGCAGCTTGCGACCGCCCGGCCGGTTGGGCTTAGCGCAGTCGCGACGATAGGTTTCGTTCGTCTGGGCGGTGCGGTTGATGGTTACGCCTTCGATGCCGCAGAGCAGGGCCAGAACGGCCGGGGGGCCGGCTGCGGTCTGAATCTTGATGAGGGCGAAGTCGGCGCTATTCGGCTCGGACACGGGCAATCTCCAGCATGGTTTGCTGGAGGGTAGGGCGGCTCAATCGTCCGAATTACCGCCGTCACCCTTGGCCTGACGCTCTAGAAACGCCGTCCGCTCGCGCATCTGCCGGCGCCTGAAATCTGCCTCAAATTCCGAGGGACTCATGGTACTGGCTTCAAGCGCGAGCATAGAGAAGTTGTTCGCCGCCGAGGCGCTGACCCGCCGCAGGTTCTCAACCGCAACCTGGACCTCGTCGTTGGTGATGACGCCCTTGCGGATGAGGATCTTGGCGATCTCCTTCATCACGAGATAGTCGACGTCCTTCATCGGATCGGCATATCAGCCCGCGAAGGCTCGCGCCACCACCGATGCGATGCCGTGCCAGGCGTCGGCTTCTGCGCCGTCTCGCATGAGGCGCGAGGACTGGACTTGGAAACGGTACCGGCGGCCGGACACCTCGAAGGCATGGTTATGGAGCGCCTCGACGACTGCTGTGTTCAGGCGCCCGGCATGGTCGCGCGCTGTCTCGACCATCGCGCCGTTCACCGGGTCATCCCCGGCGTATCTGGGCTTGGCGAAGCTGTGCAGCTGGAACGAGACCTCGGCGCGGGCAGTGCAGCCACGGCCCTGCGGGAGCGACTGCGTTCCTTCGAGCCGAATGAACGGCCAAGCGGGAGCTTCGGCGACGGGATCGATCGATGCCTTCGCAACGAGCGCGGCAAGCGGTGCATCGGCCTTCAGCGAAATTACGGCAGCGCGTTCCGTGGCGCGCAGCAGGTCATTCGCCATCGGCCCTCGCCTTCCTCGGTGCCGGCTTGAGCGCTCCGGCCTTCTTGGCGGCGCCGGCCACCTCGTTCGAGACCTCGATTTCCAGGTGGGCGGGGTAGACTGCCTCGCGCAGGTCATCCAGCTTGTGGCGGTACTCGCGGGCGAAGGTCACGGTCTGCATTATGCGTCTCCTGATTTGCTGGACTTCACAGCCCGATCGACGGCGTGGCGAACGAGCTGCTCGACCTCGCGGCGCTTCGCGTCCCGCGCGGGCTGCATGTAAGGGCGCGATTCCATCTTGGACGTTCCGAATTCGAGCGCGGCGGCATACGGCGCGTTGCTGCTGACCTCGACGACGAGTGGCGCCACCTGGTTCGTCTCGATCGCGCCAGCCAGCGTGCCGGTGTCATTGTTCGGTGCCTCGCCGGGAGCGGAAGCGACGTGCTTCTTGCCGCTCACCGCTCCGGCCGTGATGCTGATCTGGGCCTCGACCTGGATCAGCTCACCCGCGGCGAACAGGGCCTTGCCGACCTCGCGCACCATGGTCTGGCCGGCAAGCTTCTTCAGCCGCGCTGCGTGCGCTTTCCCGCCAATGAGCCGCGAGCCGGCCATTAGGCCTTGCGCCCCGTGCCGACCCACCCGGCGGCGACCGGATCGCGTTCCAGCGACGAGACCGACCACGTTCCGGCGAACGGACCTTCCAGTACCTCGATCCGCGCCTCGGTGCCCAGCGAGCCCGCCAGCGTGGCAGCGAGAACGATGAACCGGACATCCGTATCCACGAAGCCATCGGCCTGGCGCATGGCCTGCGTGGCAACGTCGATCTGGACGCTGCACGCGCGGTGGACGACGCCGCCGGGGCTGACGATCGAACCGCCGTCGTCATAGACAGGATCCGTCTGCTCGATCGTCTGCGCAGAATGGTAAGGGCCTCCCAGCACCTGCGAGAACGCGAGCCCGATGTCTGCGAAGGCTTGGTCCAGCATCAGCAGGGCACTCCAACGAAGCCCACGAGACGCGGGCCGCCGAATAGCCGGCGCTGGATCTCCTGGAACTGCTGGCCCCACGTTGTGGCGCCGTAGCCGCCCTTGGCGCGTTGAGCGACGACGCTGTCCGACAGGGTCGCGCTGAAGGTGCCGCTCTTGAAGCTGGTCGCGCCGGTCGCGGCGAGGGTGCCGGTGCCAGGCGCCTGGCCGACACCGTTGATGGCGAGCAGGTGGGCGGTCAGCAGTTCGGTCGCGTCCTGCTGCTCGTCGCCGTAGTTCTCGCCGACGCGGGCCTCTGCCTTGGTGGCCCAGGCGGCATAGGGCTCTTCGGTCAGCGTGGAGAACGCCGGATAGGTTGCTTGGAACTGGGCGAGCGGAAGGCGAGCGTAAGCCATGCTGCAAAGTGCCGGGAACGACCGTGGAAATTACCGCCATCAGCATGGAGATCGCGCCGGTGGTGCCTAAGCACTCACCGGCGCCCCCTTGGTGCGACCCGACGGGGAATGGATCCAATATAAAACCGCTGGGAATAATTGGAACGGAATTATTGTAACAAATTGCGTTGCTATAGAGTGAACCCGCCTAGTCTTTTGGCAAAAAAAATACCCGGCCCCAAAAGGGCCGGGTAAGTATAATGAGGGATCGCTTATGCTCTCCCCCTCGGGTCGCAACTGCTTGCTGCGGTAAGCAAAATTGAATGACAAGCGATTCGAACGGCTAGGTGATGGAAATTTTTAGTTAAACCGGTATCGGGAACCAATTGAACAGATTGGCGTTTATGGGCGCCATCTGCCAGGGCAAAAGGAAAAGGGCCGCCGCGACAATGCGAGGCGGCCCCTGTGTGTCGCTGACGCGGCGGGTTACTTGGCGGGCTTCTTCAGCGCCTCGACCTGCTTGGTCAGGTCGGCATTTGCCTTCTGAAGCGTTTCGAGTTCCTTGGCCGATTCCTCGCCGAGCTCGGTCATCGCGGTCTTCTCGGCTTCCAGCGCCGCGACCTGCTTGGTCAGGTCGGCGACCTGGGCGGTGAGCGCCTTGACGTCGTCACTGTCACCGGCCGCCGATGCGCTGGCCTTCTTTCCCAGATCGGGGAGTGCGCCGACGATTTCCTTCTCGTCGATCTCGACGGTTTCGCCGGGTTCGATCCAGACGGTGCCACCGTTGGTGTTGACGCCGCGAGGGCCGAGGGTGTGGTTCGTGAGTTTCTTCATGATTAGATCCCATCCCGGTAGCTGACGCCCTTGGGGCGATAGATTTCGGTCTGGCCGACGTTCATGATGCCATCGACGCGCCAGGACATCGAGGACAGCGGGTGGAGCGGCAGGAAGGTGAACGCGCCCGGCAGGAAGAATTCCAGTACGCCCGGGTTGCGGGCATAGGCGACCATGCGCTTCGTGCCGCCAGCGCCGGCCGTTTCCAGCTCACGTGCGGGCATGATGTTCAGCGGCTGACCCGTGATCGCGGTATAGGCGTTGTTCTGCTGGAGGAACGCCAGCACCGTCATGCCGGTGTCGCCCATGCGGGTCGTCGAGGCATCGAGGAAGCTGGAGGTCGGCAGCAGCAGCGTGTCGGCCAGTTCCGTTTCCTTGGTCGCCGTGTAAACGTCCGTGAGCGCAAGGTTGATGTCGCGGGCCTTCTGGTCCGGCGTCTTGGTGGCCCACGTGGTGGCCGCGCCGGTGCCGTCGGCGGGGACGTTGGCGGTCGGGACGGTCGCGTTGTTCAGCAGGCCGGTGAAGCCCTTCTCGGTCGAACCAGTCATGGCGCGGTCGTAGATGAACTTTTCGCCGATCTTGCGGGCGCCCGAGGCATCGCGCGAGTTGATGTCCACGCCCATCTTCGAGGCGCGATTCACTTCCTGGAGGCTGAGCTCGTAGCCGCAGCCTGCGAGGTGGAAGTTCGACACGCCCTGCGCCATCTGGGCCGAGGTGTTCGGGATGTCGAAGCCCTTGCCCGAGAGGTACTCGGCCTTGCCCGCCGGGCCGGTGAGCGAGGTGACGATCGTGCCGACATCCCACATGTCGCCGTCTTCGTTGGTGGGGATGTACTTGGCGTATTCGAACGCCGGGTACTTCTCCTCGAAGACCGTCGCATGGGTGCGGTAGAGGGCGGGGCGCGCGAAGCCGATGGCCTGCTGCGCGTCGGTGAAGATCTGGCCGGTCATTGAGGTGCCCCCTTAGCGGCGCACGATACGGCAGATGCCGTTCGTGACAGTTTCGTCTGCGATCCATCCGGTCGCGATGTGGGTTGCGTCGGCCGCCGTGGCGCTGATCCCGTCCGCCGCGCCCGCGCCAGTGCCGACCGTGATCGCCTGGCCATCGGAGACCGCGCCCGTAACGGTGACGTAAATCGCGCCGAGCGTGAGGATGCCCGCCGTGGCGTACTGCGGGTACGTGTCCACGGCGCCGGTCACGACGGCCGGGACGATGCCGCGATCCGCGATGGCCCAGCCCAGGAAGGTGGCCAGCGTGCCCACGGTGGTGACGCAGCCGTGATCGCCAGCGCCGCGATAGAGCGGAGCACCGAACGCGGCACCGGCGGCGGTTTCAACCGTGCGGCTGATGCGGTTGCTGGTTTCGCCGTTGGCGACCATGCCGGGATAGCCCTTGGGGTAGTCCTCGGCGTAGTTGGTCTGAATGGTGATCGACATGATCGCGGCTCCTTACGCTGCGGCCGAGGTGGCGGGGGTCTTCCAGGCGTTGCGGCGGGCCTCGGAGGCCTTGCGCTGCGCGTCGGCGAGGGTGGTCGCAGCATCGCCGACCACGATGGGCGCGCCGAGCGGCTGCACGTCACCCTTCGCGTCCTTCAGGCCATCGAAGCGAGCCTCGATGTAGTCGTCCGACTTGTCGGCCAGCGATGCATCGCCGACGACCGCGTTGACGACGGCGCGGCGCGTGTCGGCGAGGCTCTTACCCTTCACGTCGGGCATCTTGTCGCCGAGGATCGCCTTGCCTTTGGCGACGATCTCCGCCTTCGCGTCAGCGCGGGCGTCAAGGGTCGCTTCATCGGAAACCTTGGCCTTGAGGTCAGCGATTTCTGTGTCCTTGGCAGCAAGTTCGCGGTCCTTCGCCGAAATCTTGCCTTCGAGGTCAGTGACCTGCGCCTTGGCCGCATCGCGGGCGGCGATCAGGGTCTGGACGGTGGCGATGGCCGTATCGGCGTTCGCCATGTCGACGGTCAGCCCGTCGATAAGCATGGTCTTCACGGGCTTCTCCGTTTTGAAGTTGTCGAAGAGGTTGGAGGGAAGGGCGTCGCAGACGGCGAACCCGTCCTTGATGGCGCATTCGGCACCGGCGCGTCCGCGATCGACCAGCGCAACGTGGTTGCCGAAGATGGACTTCTGGCGCGCCTGGCACTTGGTGCCGTCAGGTGCAGTGAAGTCGCCGAATTCGAGGTCGCTGCTGTAGCCGTTGCTCAGCTCGCGCTTGCCGCCTTCGACCTTGGCGATGGCCTCCGCATCGGTCAGCAGCAGGTCGAAGGCGAGGTAATCACCATCGCGCATTGCACCCATGATCGTTCCGCGCGCGTGGTCGCGCCAGTTGGCGGTTGTGACGGGGGCGGCGGGGTGGTCGTCAGTGACCGGCTTGCCGATGAAGCTGCGGACGGACTTTTCGTCGAAGACGGTGCTGTCGTCACGGAGCACGTTGACCAGCGCTTGATCGCGCAGGCCGTGCTTGTTCTCCGGGTCTACCTCGGAGCCGGCATATTGATAGACGCCGGTGCGCGCCGCGCGGGCGCGAACGGCCATCGCGCCGCCTTCTATGCGGCGGGGGGCGTCAAGGGTGAGGCTGTCCCGGAATTGCATGGGCCCGAGCATATGCTCCGGGTCTTGACGGCATTACCGCTGTCGCTTTTCATGCGATTCAGGTGGTGATTCGGAGGATGACCATGGCGATACATGGCGGCAGATGCCCCAAGTGCGAGAACACGATCGCAAACGTCTATATTCAGCCGGTCGATGCGAAGGTTCCGTTCTCAACGGACGGATACAAGGCTGTATCGTACCAGTGCCCTTCCTGCCGGACTATCCTCAGCGTCCAGATGGACCCCATTGCTCTCAAGATAAGTACCGCTGACCTGGTTGCCTCGAAACTTTCAGGCTAGTCGAACGTCACCACGGCTTGAGATCGGCAGCCGCAATAGGGCAGCCTCCCCGGCAAGTCCTGCGGCGCCGTCTCATCTGTGTATTCCTTCCCATCCCGCGCCTGGTGATCCGCGCGCGGGTGGGCCTTCCGGCTATGCCGCCAAAGCCACGTATCGATTCCAGCCTCCCGCCGCCGCTCATCCGCAAGGGCACTGGTCAGCTTGTTGAGCTGGTCCGAGGCGATGCGGGTCGACCGGCTCCGGCTCATACCCACGCTGTCCCGGATCGTCTTCGCTACCTCGCGCGCCGGCGTCCGGTTCCGGAGCCCGTCGAACACGGCATTGCTGATCTTCTGGCGTGTCACGTCGGACACGTCCTTGACCAAGGCAACGTTCCACTCGATCGAGGTCTCCAGGCTGGCGCGCACGTCGCCGGCGCCGAGCATGGTGTCGAGATCCACGCCGGTGGCAGAAAGGACTGCGCCTCGCCACTTGCCGCGGAACCATTGCTCGGTTCTCAACGCCCAATCGCGCACCTCAGGTGTCAGCAGCAGCACAAGCCGATTGATCTGCTCGGCAGCACCGTCGATCTCGGCGCGGACGTCAGCCGGCGCGTCCGTCGTCATCTCGGACACGGTGGCGGCATAGGCGGCTATGATGCGCTCGGCGGCAGCAGACCATGCCTGGACGACCGGCAGGTATGACGAGCGGAACAGGTTCGTCGCAAGCGTTCCCGGAGGATCGATGTCGCGCAGGACGATCGAGCGCTTGCGCATGCCCGACTTGGCCCGGCGCGCCATGGCTGCGAGGTCGTAGGCCACCTATTAGGCCTCCGTGATCGACCGCTTCCAGTCGAGGTTAAGGGGCTCGAACAGTTCCGGCCCGAACTCCAGCGCGCCCGCGTAGGGCTTGAGCGCGGTCAGGTCGGTATCGGCCGGCACATCGAACGAGATCGTGACGTGCGGGTGATACTCGTCGAAGTCGTGGCTGCCGCCTGCCTCCACCATGGAGCGGTGACGGCTCTCCAGTTCCCACGAGGTGAACAGCAGGACGACGGCGTTCTCGCCGAAGCGCTCGATCGCGCGCGGGCCGCCGGGCTTCACACGGATGCGACCCTGTTCGTCGCCTGCCCAGCTTTCGCCCATTTTCATGGGGTCCACTGCGGTCTTCGAATAGAGCACCGTCACATGGAGGTCGTCGGCGGAGAGCGTGGACTTGAAGCCGTTCTCCTTTGCCCAGGCGATCAGCGCGGCACCGTTCAGGAGCTTGCGTTGGACGTAGAGCGGGCGAGGGGCGGCATCGGCGAAGAACCCGGTCTCGGCATCGTTCGCGGCCCGGCGAGGCGGCGCGCTTCCATTCGCGCCGCCTGCGCCTTCGAGATCAGGATCACCTCCTTCAGCCGCTATGGCAGACGGGTCAGTCCCGTCGTCGTCCGGGTTCAACCCGAACCTCTCGTTTTCGGGGATTTCCTGCAAGGCCTGGTCGAGACCGGGGATATACTCCCGCTCGATCATCAGGTTCTGGAGGCCCTTCGCGAATGCCT
Source organism: Novosphingobium sp. (assembly GCF_032093395.1). Lineage (GTDB taxonomy): Bacteria > Pseudomonadota > Alphaproteobacteria > Sphingomonadales > Sphingomonadaceae > Novosphingobium. The sequence goes on along the minus strand of NZ_DAMDBA010000023.1, from coordinate 12,095 downwards.
CGTCGGGAATCGCGCCGGTCGCCTGCAGCTTGGTCACCGCGTCCATGGTGACGTTGAAGGTATCTGCCTCTTCCTTTTCGGTCGGAACCGAGAGCGGGGCGAACTTCCAGGTCACCTTGGCCGGATCGGCGCCCGCCGAGCGGATAAGGAATGGGTCTAGCTGCTCAAGGCAGGGCCGGGTCTCCAGCTTCTGGCCGGAGACAACCGCCTTGTTCCAGTTGTCCATGTCGTGCTGGCCGGTGGCGTTCATGCCAGCGGGGGAGCGGCCCAGCAGGCGGGTGAAGGGGATGTCGGACACTGCGGAGACGCGCTGGTCGAAGGCGTCCATCATCGCCGGGATGCCCGCCCACGTCACCTGATAGTCGGTGATCGTCTCGCCTGCGTCGTCCTGCCCGCCCGAAGAGCGGTAGACCGTGGCATTGAGGCTGCTTTCGCCCAGCGCAATGACCTCGATGCGCTTGTTCAGCTGCTCTGGATCGCGGCTGTCGAGGTCGGGGATACCGATGCGCAGAAGCTTGGCCTTGCGGACCAGTGCAGCGAACCACGCCTGCGTCTCGTCGGAACGGGTAACCTCGGTGTAGACGCGCAACAGACGGCTATCACCCCAGAACGCCTCGTCGTCGGCCACTGCCGAGCCAGCGGGCAGGCGCGCGCCACGAAAGCAGATAACGCGGCTCGGGTGGATGCGGACCTGATCGCCCTTGTCACCCTGCATTTCCCACATGGTGGGTTCGCCGTAGCGCTGCGAGGCGAGGTCCTTGATCCAGTCCTTGCCGGTGATCTGCCAGCGGGAGACGACGTTGATGGCGACGATGCCGCCCTTGCGGACCTGATCGGGCTTCAACTCGCTCGCATGGTCGCCAGCGGTGATGATGATGAGAGCGCCGCCGCCGATGCCGCGCAGGTTCTCTGCTTCCTGCACCTTGGCCTGGAGCGAGAGGCGCCGCTCTTCCGCCTCGATCGCCTCGATGACCTTTGCGTCGGCCTGCCAGTCACGCCACTCGCGGACGCGGTCCTCGGCGGGGATGCTGATCACCTTTTTCATCATGCCGGACGCCATGTAGGCGGCGATGGCAAGCTGGTGGGTGAAGATGCCGGGGAGAGCGGTAGAGCCTGCGAGGCCTCCGCGAGTGAAGGGGTTCAGGCGGCCGACTGCCTCGATCGCGCCTCGGAGACTATCGGTGATCCAGGCCATGCGGGGAGGGTATTCATGCTTGGTCGGATAGATTACCGCCTTTACCGGAGGTGTGCATGACGGAAGCGCAAATTAAAGAATTCGCCGAGATGGGGATGAGTGAGCGAGGCTGGATATCAAATTCCTACGCCCAGATTGAATATTTACTCGGCGACCTGATCGTGCACTGTCGAGAATTCCCGGTTTACAACGCCCAAACTGGGACGGTCAGCCACAGTGCGGCGAAACGGGTGAAGAAAGTCCGTGCCATATTGGCCCTAGACGGCCCCCTGTCGCCCTTTGCGGATAAGATGACCGAGGTCTTAGATGCGTTTGAGGGCAACGACGATGTTCGCAACCTGCTGGCGCACGGATTCTGCTCTATACACTATACCCCTACAGGCGACGCGGGTTTTGTCTTCCGAAAGTTTGACAGAGCCGCCGCTGCTGAAGCTGAGGACGATGCAGCTGCTATAATACGAACTTTTCGTCTCGTAGACCTCCAATATCACCGTGCGCAAATGGTCGAACAAGCGCAGAATGCATTGGCTGTATTTGTCGGCATGTATAACAGCCTTGGCTGGAACGGATCACTATAGCAGGTTGTCCATCGAATAACCGGCCTTACCCATCATCAGCTCAGTCATCGCCCACACCAGCGCGTCGGCGCGGTCAGGTGAATTGTCGCCCACGTAGCCCGCAGCGGTGAAGTTGCACATCTGATCCTCCAGGTCGGGGAAGCTGCCGACGTGGCTGACCTTGCCCTGCTCGTAGAGCGCGGCGATGGGTTCGGCGCGGATCACTTTGCCGCGCGTGGCGGTCACCTCCTTGAACCGGGGCATCCGTCGGTCACCGGCAGCGCGCAGGACTGCGCCGACCATCGCGCCGCCAAAGTTGCGCTCCGCGACCACGCAGTCCGCGCCCCACTTCTCGACCTTCTCGGCGACACGGCGGCCCCAGCCTTCCGGAGATAGGTTGCATGTGGCGTCCTCCAGCACATAGGCCCGACCGTCCACGCCCTTGCCCGCGACCACGATGCCGATGTCATCACCCCCGCCGTCGCCCTTTGTGCCGGACGGATCGACCGAGACGACGATGCGCTGCATGTCGGGTAAGGCGCCCTTGGCGACGCGGAAGCGATCGATGCCCGGTATCTCGCCACCTTCGGTCTGCCGGTCCTCAAGCGTCCAGAGCGCGCCATTCACGTCGCTGGCCCATTCACCAGCCTCGAAGCGCAGGCGCTGGGCCGCGCTCATGGACGCCAGCACGTCGAAGTATTCCACAGGCAGGTTGTCCGCGTTGTCCGACGGGTTGACCTTCATCTCGGCGTAGTCGTCGGGGTTCGGCAGCGCTTCCTTCGTGCCGGGTTTAAGCTTGGCTCGAAACAGCTGGTAGGACCAGTGCAGCTTGCTCGGCGGGTTGCAGTCGAAGTAGGCCTTGAGCGCGAGATGCGTCCGGCCGGTGGCGGCGGCGATCTCCGGAGCCAGCTCGCACTTCTGCGCCAGGCGGGACATTGCCATTTCAACCGAGCCCCACGGGATCTGCGAGGACTCGTTGAAGTAGAGCGTCACATACTCGGCGCCCAGGATCTTCTCGACGCGTTCCTTGTCGTCGAGGCCGGCGATCCAGATCTGCGAACCGTTCGGAAGCTCGATGTAGAAGTCCGTCCGATCGTAGCGGACACGCAGGGCCGGGAAGCACAGCTTCAGCACCTTCGGCAGGGTGTCAGCCCATACCGAGGTCTTCGCGTGGTTGAAGCGGAAGCGGAAGATGGCGTGCCGGGAGCCTGGCGCGTTGATCGCGCGCTGGATGATCGCCCGGCAGAGGATGAAGGTCTTGCCCGAACGCGAGCCGCCGCGGAGCATGATGTTGCGCGCAGTTGATGCAAGCAACCGGTTGGCTTCGCGTTGACGCGGCGTAAGGCGTGCTGTCACTGTTGTGTCTCGAGGCCGGTGGGCTGGCCGCATTGATATGGGGGGCAAAGTTGAGGCAACTTGTTACCGCTGGGGTTATGGGCGGCGCTGGAGGGATTGTTGGAGCGGCCACCGGCTTCGCCATAAACCATGGCATGACGGAGGGATCCCTGTTCTCGCTGGCTGGCGCGATCATCGGTGCGGGTGCTGCAGTCTACGGGGCGTTTCTCACCGTCCAGATGACAGCACGAGATGATGCTCGGAAGGCTCGCTCGTACCTCAAGGCCAGCGCGGACAGTATCCGGATATCCGCTGCCGAGTTGCTGCAGCCATTCGAACCCAACCCCGAAGAATACGAGCCATTTCGGCTGAGGTTTGAGGCTGTGACGGAGGCGGTGAATTCGATTCTCTTTGAGGCCCCTCATCTCTCCGATGATGAGCTTCTTCGTCGGGCCGGTTGGATGTACGAGATGCAAAAGCTGCGACGCGCCATCCTTGAAGGCAAGACTGCGTTGATCCGCCTGCGCGACGACCCGGATCTGCAAAATGGGCACCAGCAAGCTTTCCCGTCCAGATTGCAATCGGTTTCCGAGACCGCGATGAGCATTCAGTTGTTGGCGCAACATGCAATCGCTGCCTTGGATCGCCATTAACCTCAAAGCTCCGCGTCCTCTTGCAAGACCGTCACTACGATGCCGCCCGTGTGCTCGACCTTTTCCTTGAAGGCCTGCACGTCGATGTGCTTGCCGATCAGGTCGATGCGCTTGATCCGGTCGCTGATCTTGATCTTCGTCACGGTGCCGATGCCCTCGGCCAACCTTTCGACCTCGACACCGGCCACGAGGCCCTGCCGCCAGATGAGCGGCCACTCGTGGACGGGCTTCACGCTGCCGTCTTTGCGGTAAAGGTCGGCAAGGTCTGCCTCTACCTCTGCACCGAGGCGAGAGAGCACCCAGTCGGCATTGATCCGGGTCCGCTGCGAGCGTTCAGCTTGGGCGGCTGAGACGGCTGCCGCGACTTCAGCATTCTTCAACAGGCGCTCACCCTGCGAATAGGCCGTCTTCGCGCTGTATCCTGCCCGAATGGCTGCCTGAGTGGCGTTCAGGTCGATCAGGTACTCATTGACGAATGCGGACTGCCTTGCGTTCATGCCGCTGCACTCCGCGCCCTGATCTCGGCAATGGTGTCGAGCATCTTCTGACCCCGCATGCGACGCTCGGGGTATGGCGATTCCAGCGCGAGCCGCGATGTGTGCTCAACCGGCCCGTATCGATCCGTCAGAACCGCACCCGCTTCGATGGCGAGCGTCTTCTTCGACAGGGCGATGTCGAAGTGCACCCACGAGGCATTGCGGTGTTTTCCGAATGACAGCGTGGGGTGGCCCTGGATCCACTTCCGCTGCACGCCGATCCGGTCGACCATCACCAGCAGCTCGTCGAGCGTGTCCGCCCAGAGGTGGCACATCACCATGTTGCCGAAGCGGTGCCGAACGTCATCCACGTAAACCGTCATCGCGCAGCCTCCTCCTTCAGGAACCGCTTGCGTTCCGCCGCCATGCGCTTCGCCCCGATCGCCTTGCGCCAGGCGAGCACCGTGGACTTGCCCCAGATCTGTTCGACCCGGCGCCATCCGTGTTTCTTGAACTTCTCCATGAACTCGGGCGGGATCGGCTTCGGTGCGGAGGTGGGCAGGAGCTTACTCTTCGACATCGGAGGCCTCGTCTTCGTCTACGATTGCGAACCCGTGGGAGGCGGCGAGCTTGAAGTGCTCGAAGGCGCTCTCACGGGCTTCGGGGGTGGCGCGGTTCCAGGCGCGGACGATCAGGGTGCAGAGCGTGCTGTCCGTGTCGTCGTCGGCGAAGTTGGCTCCGGTCTCATAACGGCGCTGGGTCACATGCTCCCGGAGGGCGTTCACCGGCAGGTGGTCAGTGCTGGCACGCTTGAGCAAGGGCAGGGCTTCGTCCTGGGGGAGCGAGGCAACCGCGGCGTAGTGGTCGACCGACAGGGTGCGGTCGCGCAGTGCCGGCGGGAACGTGGTCGCGGCCTTGAGTGCGTCCTTCAGGCGCTTCGGGGCAAGCCCGAGGTTCTCCGACAGGAAGTCGAAGCCGGATTGCGTCAGGTATCCAGCCTCTTTGCCTTCGGCCATCCAGTCGGCAAGTCGCCAATCGCAGTCCCGTCGCTCGTCAGCCAGGCTGCGGCCGCGCTCGATCCATTCTTCCTGGGTGGTGGCCGGGGCGCCGGCGGCAATGATGGTGGTGATCGCGTTCATGCGGCGTCGTCCTCGCGATAGAAGCGTGCCCATCCTCGGGCATGCTGGCGGATGCGGTCCCAGCGTGAGCCCATCTTCCAGGCGTGAGTGTTGGTCGGCAGGACGGTGGTTACCGAGCCTTCCTCGATCACGACGCGGTGGCCGGTGCCGAGGCGAACATACTTGGCGCCGAACCCAGCGGCGGCGAGGATCGCCCTCGACGAAAGCAGGGTGCGGGCCTGTTCCTCGGTGGTGATGCCGGGGACCCGCTCAATGCAGCGGTCGATGGCGTTCTTAGTTATTAGGAGCATTGCTTTTTCTCCCTCTTCCGCCTGCCATATGCTCGGTGCGCTTCCTGCTGACATTTTCTGCAGAGCATGCGGTGCTTGGTTTTCAGCAAGTTTTCCTGCGTGTATTCGTGGCCTCTACGACAATGGGTTGCCCCGTGATCTCGGTGGCGACGCTTCGCCACCATGTCCGCGACATTGTCCGCATTCGTGCCCTCGAAGAGATGTGATGGATTCACGCAGGCTGGATTGTCGCAACGATGGCACATCAAGCCCGTCGGCCATGAGCCGTGCGTTAGAAGCCACATCACCCTTGTGGCCCTAACGGCGTTGGGGATCGTTCCATCCGACTGCTTGCCTGGAGATATTACGCCGTAGCCGCTCGATTTAGCGCCGGTCCACAGCCAGCACTCGTCATCGCCGCGCTTATCAACCCTCTCCCAAAATCGGTCAGCCAAAGGCCTGGGTTTACGGCCAACTCCTACCACACTGCGCCTCCCTTGGTGATGTGGATCATGCTGCCGATTCCTCGGCCCATTCCAGGCCGTTCGGTCCTTCGACGAGCCAGCCCTGCTGGACCCCGATGCGCTTGAGGCCGGGCATCAGCGTCTCAGGGTCGGGCAAGGGTTCGCCGACGCCCAGCTTCTCCGGAGCGACCAGGCGGAGCACCGGCGGGGTCTTCGGCCGGTTGTGCCAGGAAAGCGCGTCCTTGGTCGCCTCGATCACGGCCGGGACGATCTTCGCCGGGTGGTCACACGTAAGGCGGGCCGCGCGAACGCCGTCCCGGAAGATGTGCAGCGGCAGGTGGGCGAGCGCGTCGTAAGCGGCATCCAGCCAGTCTGCCGCCTCTTTCGCGGTCATCCCGGCCGGCTTCACCAGTGCGAGGCTGGCTGACAGCATCGCGATCATTTCGACTTCGGGTTCATCGTGCACCGATTGCGATCCTTTCTTCCTGCTCCACGCGCTCGCGGCGTTTCCGGGCGGCCAAGTCCAGGCCGATCTCTCGGACGGAGGCACGCTCCGGGGGCTGTTGCTGGGTCTGCGGGACCTGTCCGGCCGCGCGCTGCTGTTCGGCCTGCAGGGCCTTGGTGATCCACTCGATCGGGCTCGAAGGCGCGGGCTGGGCGGTCTGGCAGCGAGCCAGCACGGCGAGCACGGCGCCATCCGAGTAGGTTTTTCTCCACCGGCCAATGATCGAGCGGGCTGCGGGCTCTTTGTGGCCAGAGGCCATCAGGAGCTTGAGGCCGGTGCGGAAGATTGCTCCTGCGAGGTCCAGAGCCAAAGGCTCCGGCGCGTCGCGCCCGTCTCCGATAGGAGACGGAATATCTTTGGTTTCTTGGTTTCCTTGTTCTTTAGTTGTCCGGTGGCTGTCCGATGCCTGTCCGGATGGCTGTCCGTTTTCCTGTCCGGTCTTTGCCTCTACGTCCTGATAAATGGCGTAGTTACAGATGGTTATGATGGTTCGGCCTTGTCCGGTTTCCCGTTCGATCATCTGTTCGTTTTCCAGATGCACGAGAAAACGCTCCACCTTCGATGGGGCCCAGCCCCAAGCCTCTGCGAGCTGGGAGCGTGAGGCGCAGAGCTGGCCGCGTTGCAGTTCAACGACCTTCCCGCTGACCCTGAACTTGGTCGCCTTCCAGCACCCGGTGAGCAGCAGCCACGTCCAGGCTCCGAGGCGTTCGGAATCGCCCGCGAAAAGTGGGTGCTCCTTCATCTCGCGGAAGATGACCGCAAAGCCGCTCACTGGCCGGCGCCTCCGACGCGGATCACGAACTCGCCGGTGCGCGTGGAGGCAAACTCCACCGTCGGAGTGGCGAAGTGCTTGTCGTCGATGCCGAGGGCCTGGGCGATGCCGTCCTGATAGCTCTTGCAAGCAGCCACGACGTTGTCCTTGTCGGGCAGCGGTCCGGTGCGCTTGGCGTGGACGATGATGTGCAGGCCGATGGTCTCGCTTGGCGTGAAGTCGGCGCGCGCGGCGAGGGCAGAGCCCCAGGCCATCTGCTTGTGCGACTTGACCTTGCGGGCCTTGGCGTGCGGGCTGCGTGTGCGTCCGTTGGGCCAGAGCAGCTTGTCCGGATAGGGGAGGCGCAGGATCACGCCGCTGCCCTCAGGGCTGCTAGGAGCATATCGGATCCATTGCGGATGCGGCGCTCTCTCGCCCGCTTGTAGGCCATGTCGTGATCGTAGACGCCGGCGCCGGGGCCCTTGGGCTTGCCGGGCGCGCCATCGACGACCTGGGCCAGCTTCTCGCGCTTCTGGCGGAGGTTCTCTGACATATGGACAGCGAAGACCTTCGGCGGCTGCCAGTTGGTCTCGGCCACGAAGAGCGGGAGCTCATCGGCCCAGCGCGAAACCTCCGCGCAGAAGTCGTCGAAGTCCTCGATGTAGGAATCCAGGCGGCGCTTCGTCTGAAGCGCATGCATGACGGTCGAGTGGTCGCGGCCGACCACATTCCCGATGTCGGGATAGGAGTAGCCCCATTCGCGCGCGGTCATGTAGATGGCGTACCGAACGGCGCAGAGGTGCAGAGGCCGCGCGGGACTGATTACCTCTTCCATGTCGGTGCCGGAGAGGCGGCAGGCGATCGTGATGATGTCAGAGATCCGGGGGCGCAGCATCAGTTGCTCCCCCAGTTCCAGGGCGTCATGCTCTCATGGCCCTTGGCGCGGAGGTCGGCGCGAAGCTGGTCGGTCATGGCGCGCTTGAGGGCGCGCTGCTGATCCCGGCCGACCTGGCCGAGGGCGCGCGCTGCTTCGGCAGCCGGGGCGGGCGGCGACGTCTCGCGCCGGAAGAGCCGGCCCAGCATCACTCCATCCCCAATGCGCTGAGGTAGGTCTGGAGCAGCATGTCCATTTCGCGGCGATCGTCCGGCTTCATCTTCCGGAGGCGAACGATCTGGCGCATGATTTTGGTGTCGTATCCGACGGCCTTGCCCTCTGCGTAGACGTCCTTGATGTCGTCTGCGATGCCCTTGGCCTCCTCAGCCAAACGCTCAATACGCTCCAGCAGCAAGCGGAGGCGGTCGTCAGTCACTTCGGCCATGTGAATGGTCCTTTCAAAGCATGATGGGTTCGTCGCGGGCGCGGTCAGCAATCCAGGCAGACCGGCCAGCGACGGCAGATTCGAGAGAGGCTTGCGCGGCAGACAGTTCGGCCTGCTCAGCTTCGATCTTCGCCTTCGCGCGGCGGACACGCTTTTCAGCGAGGCGCACGAGGGTTTCGTGATCGTCGAGGCTGGCCGGTGCCGGCATCAGGCGACGGCCTTGAGCTTCGCGGCCTTGCGGTTCAGGGTGACGACCTCGCACTCAGCCAGTTCACGGCCGCCAGGGCTCTCCGGGTGGTGGGCCTCGCCCTTGGCCGCCAGAAACTCGCGCGCAGCCTTCTCGATCTCGTCGTGGCAGATGCCCTCAGGAACGGTGACGATTGCGTGACCGGCGGGCAGCAACAGCGAAAGCAGCTCATCCGGCAGGACATCAACCAGGGCGTCCAGCGCGGTGAGCGGCATGACCGTCTCGCCAGCGGCATAGTTGCGGATGCTGTCCAGCCCGAGATCCGCGTCGGCAGCGATCATCTTGAGCGTGAGGCCGTAGCGGGTGGGGTCCTGCGCAATGCGGAACATGCGCTTCTGGCGGTCGAGGATTTGCGACTTGCGATCCATGATTGTCGTCCTGTCAGAGTGCATTAGGCTGCGTATGAGCAGCGAAATCGAAAGAGCCCGCCCGGCCTTGGAGGGGGGTGTGGGTTTCAGACCGGGCGGGCAGGGCCACGACCTCGCGGGCAGGGGCCTGCGGGGTGTGGGTTGGGAGATCGTGACCGGGGACGCGGAGGTCGGCTTCGAAGGCTTCGCGCTCTTCGTCGGTCAGGGGGCGGATTTTGCGGAAGCCCAGGCAAAAGAACCCGGACTTGGGGAACTCGCTGAAATGCAGCCAGACGGCTTGATCGATCGATATGACCGTGTGAACCGATCCAATGGTCGGGCCGCCATCCTTCGACATCCAATGCTTCGGATCGGGACCGTTCGAAACGCAGAGCGCGAGATCGCCGACCTGCCAGTCATCAGCCATGGCTCAGACCCTCACGACTTCTGGATTGGTCTGGACGGACCCGACACGGCGGCGTTCGAGTTCTGCGATGAGGTCGGCAGTGGACACGGTGTGGAGCGGTCCAACGTCTACGATCTCGATAGCGCGCGCTCGGTTCGGCGAACGGCGGATGCGGCCCCGGTCTTCGAGGGCAGCAAGCAGGCGATGCACACCGCTCTTGGACGCGAGGCCCACAGCGTCCCGCATTTCCAGGAAGCTCGGCGCTACTCCGCCCGTGCTCTCGATATAGCCCGTAAGGTAGGAGAGCAGGCGGCTTTGCTTTGTGGTGAGGCCGATCATGCGGCGGCATCCCGAGGCTCGACGATCATTTCGCCAGGCTTCGTCTTCCCGCCAGTCGCATCGCTGATCTTCACAGCCAGCGGAAGCGAGGGCTGCCTTTGACCGTAGACGATCTTACGAATGGTGGTTTCCGCTTCGCCAACTCGGTTGGCGAACTCGGCGACGGCCACTTTCTCGGCCTTGAGATAGTCGAGCAGTTTCATGCGCCCTGATATGCCCAATATGGGCACATTCAGCAAGTCTAAAATGTGCCCAACTGGTCCACTATCGCATTATGCCCTTTCTGGGCACATAGGCCGCATGGCAGCGAACAATATATCGGTGTTCCGGAAGAAGCGGGGCTTGTCTCAGACCGAGCTGGCCGAGCGCATCGGTACGACGCTCAACATGCTCGGCAAACTGGAGCGGGGCGACCGCTCGCTGGACCAGGCTTGGCTGGACAAGATTGGTGGCGCCCTTGGAGTTGCCCCGCACGAACTCATTGCCCCTGATGTGGCGGTAAAGGCGATCGCACCAGTTTCGGTCTTGGCTCCTTCGTCAGAGGAGGTGGTCTATATCCAAAAACTGGACCTGTCCCTTTCTATGGGGCCAGGAACGCATATCGAGGATTGGGTAGAGGCGGAGCCGGTCGCGTTCGACCTGGCTTTTATACGGTCTGTCACCCGAACTGCATCAGATCGGCTCAAGCTGGTGACCGGCATCGGCGACAGCATGTATCCGACCCTGAACTGGGGTGATGTGATCCTGATCGACACGACGGAGCGCCAGCTGGCACGCCAGGATGGTGTCTATTGGATCGATGTGTACGGCGCAGCAGGGCTGAAGCGTTTACGGAATGTGGGGAGGGGTCGGGTACTGGTGATCTCCGATAATCCGACGGTGCCGGATATGGAAGTTGATGCGGCTGATTTACGAATACAGGGTAGGGCAATCTGGCTGGCGCGCGGAATTTGAAGTCAGTAAGATTGCCGTAGGAAGTAATTATACTATAATGCAGCGGGGGCTGAATGGCAGAGTTTGAAAAGCTAAGGATCTCACTGGCGCGTACGGAGCAAGGTCCTTTGCTGCAAGCAATTGGCCTAGATGAGTCTCACCGTAGTCGCAGTCAGTTCTTAATAGACGCGTTTGGCGAGGAGCGTTCATTCCTGCATTCGCGGACTGGTCGAAGATTTGACTTTATACCTCTGGAGGTTGACGGGCCGTATGTTGGGGGCATTTTCCGTCGAGCCGCTCCAGTTCCTTTGCATGATGAAAGCCTTGAGACATACGAAGCTGAGAACTTTGAAGGAGCAGTATTTGTACTTTCGGTCGCGAAGGATCAAACTGCTTGGATGCAATTCAACCGCAAGCTTGGTGCGCCGAAACCTATACTGACGTCATTTTTTGATTACATTTCGACTAAGACTGATATCGCAGACTGGTCTGTTTATGTGAAACATTTTGAGGATGAACGAGAGTATTTCGAGGTGATCCGGCGCGAGAGGCATAAGATTGCCGAGATCGCCTTTACTTTCATTCCTCCTAATGCGCTAAGCGCAGACGACGAAGTTTACAATTTCGTGAAAGCGGTGCAAATTGAGGCTCATCCTGACGTCCAAAAACACGTCTACCGAGCCGAGCCCGGTAAAATGAATCCTGATACAGATCATATGAATGCGAGTGCACGCATTGCCATGGCCGGGGGCGGTGACGCCGAAGTTCGAGATCGAAAGCGACGGCTGCTGTATGGCACTGCTAACGGCAAGGTGACAAAAGAGGTCCCGGACGAAGAATTACCCACCCCTAATCACGCCCCGTTCATGAAGCGCGTGAGAAACTGGCTCTTCGGTGATGAAGTATAAGCGTTCTTTCGTTTGGCGCATCGGCATCCTTTTCGCATTTATTGCGATCATGGGAAGCCTTAGCGTTAGCAGGCCAAGCGTCCTGCCAAAGAACGAGTTTGTCAAAGCTTTCATGGGGCCAGACTTAGTATCGGTTCTTGTGGTGGCGCTAACCATCACTTTTGCCTCAGTCGCAAATATTCATTTAACTATCAGTCGCATGATAGGCTCGGCCTCAAATAAAGACGCAGCTGAAAAAGCGGCCAGGAAAGT
>NZ_DAMDBA010000022.1:55991-57936 GCF_032093395.1 Novosphingobium sp. | reverse complement strand
GAATTCAACCGGATTGGCGGTGAGATTGCCGGTGAAGCCCCACCAGAGGATCAAGGCCAGCGGCGCTGCGCACAGGAGCCAGACGAACGCGGATTCCAGTCGCAGCCAGATCGGCCGCCTTGCGTGCACCATCAGTAGAGCTGGCGCGGGTCGAGCCCGCGATAAAGGCTGGCCACCTGCTCCGCATAGCCATTGAAAGGCAAGGTCTTGCGGCGGAAGAATTCGCCGATGCGCCGTTCCTTGGCCTGCGACCAACGTGGGTGATCCACGGCGGGGTTCACATTGCCGTAGAACCCGTATTCGCGCGGCGCCATCATCTGCCAGCTGGTTTGCGGGCGCCGATCGGTGAAGCGGATGCGCACGATCGACTTGATGCCTTTGAACCCGTATTTCCAGGGAAGCACAAGCCGGATAGGCGCACCGTTCTGGTTCGGTAGGGTCTGCCCGTAGAGCCCCACCGCCAGCAGCGCCAGCGGATGGAGCGCTTCGTCGAGCCGCAAGGCCTCGCGATAGGGCCACTGGATCACCGAGCCTCGCTGCCCCGGCATCTGGCGGGGATCGCGCAGCGTTTCGAAAGCGACGAACTTTGCGCCGCTCTTGGGGCCGACGGCCTTGATGAGGCTGGCCAGCGGAAAACCAACCCAGGGGATCACCATCGACCAGGCTTCGACGCAGCGCATGCGATAGATCCGCTCCTCCAGCGGAAAGCGCTTGATGAGGTCGTCTATCCCATAGCGGCCCGGCCGTTCGCACAAGCCATCTATGGCGACCGTCCAGGGGCGGGTGCGCATCATGCCCGCATATTTCGCCGGATCTTCCTTGCCGGTTCCGAATTCGTAGAAGTTGTTGTAGCCGGTCACATCGTCGAGGGGCGTCCTGGCCTCGTCGATGGCCATGCGGTTGGGCTTGAACCGGAGCGCCGCCGCCGATGCCGGGCTGCTTTCGCCGCATGCGGCAAGACCGAGCCCGGCGATACCGGCGATGAATTGTCGCCTCTTCAGATAGAGCCCATGATCGGTCACATCGCGGTCGGCGAGGTCGGGCGCGTCCATGATCAGCATCGGCGATCCTTTGGCGAGAAGCACCACAAGCTAGCACGGCGCGATGAACCGCGCCTGATCGGATTACGACTTGGCCAGGAACCTTTGCGACAGCCCGTGGTAGAGCTTTTCCTTGCACACGAACTGGGCTGCGAAGTCGCCGATGAGCGCGGAAGCCAGCAGGGGCATCATCAGTCCCCGGCTCGCCGTGGTTTCCGAGATGATGATGACCGCCGTCAAGGGCGCGCGCACCACGCCGGTGAAATAGGCGACCATTCCCAGCAGCACGACGGCGCCGGAGGGATAGCCGGGGAAAATCCCGCGAAGAAGATCGCCGATGCCGGCCCCGATCGAGAGCGAGGGGGCGAAGATGCCGCCCGGGATGCCGGAAACCGCCGTTGCCAGGGTCGTCACGAACTTGGCCGCGCCGAACCAGATCGGCACGTCCTTTCCGGCGATGATGCCATGGGCGGTATCGTAGCCCGTCCCCCAGGTCAGGCCGGTAGAGACGCCGAGCACGGCAACGATCGTGCCGCAAAACGTGGCGAACAGCACTGGCCGGGCACGAAGCCGGGCCATCGGCCGCATCGTACTCGTGCCGGTAGCAAGCATCAGGCGCGAGAATGCACCGCCGGCGATGCCGCCCAGGATCCCCGCGACGGGCGTGGCGATGAGGGCCTGCTGGAACCCGAGGGTCTGGCGCATCGCGCCGAAATAGATGTAGTCGCCGGCGATTCCCAGGCTGACCATGCCCGCGATCAGCACGGCCGCCATGACGAGCAGCGTCATGCGCTGCTCATAGGCGGCTGCCAGTTCCTCGATGGCGAAAGCCACGCCGGCAAGCGGCGTATTGAAGGCGGCTGCAACGCCGGCCGCGCCGCCAGCGATATAGACCGACGAGCGCA
>NZ_DAMDBA010000022.1:0-55981 GCF_032093395.1 Novosphingobium sp. | reverse complement strand
CAAGGGGACGCGAAGCATGCGATGCATGCGGCCCATGATGGCTGCGGCGATCTGGACCGTCGGCCCCTCGCGCCCGACCGAGGCACCGACAAGAAGGCCACCGATCGTCAGGAAGAACTTGGCCAGCGCCACGCGCAGCGAAACCAGGGTTGAAAGCGAGCCTTCCGGGTTCCTCGTCGCTGCCATCACCTGCGGTATACCCGATCCTTTCGCCAGCGGAGCGAAGCGCAGGGTGAGCCAGGCGATCGCGGCAAATCCCGCCGGTGTCGCTATCAGGGGCGCCCACCACCAGCGGCCCGCGAAGCGGCGGAACAGGGCGGTGGCCTCGTCCGCAAGTTCCGCGAAAACCAGCGCCACCAGGCCGACCAGGATGGCACCGCCGACGATGGCGACCCGGCGCCGCCAGACCAGCGCCTCCGGCCCATGACGGCGCAGCGCCACGCGGACACGACGTGGCAACAGGCGGCTAGGGGTGATCACGCAGCAAGACTTCCCTTGGGCGGCGGCGAGGGGGCGCTGCCCTATTGCCGCCCTTCGCAGGGCATGTCCACCCGCTCCGGCGGCCAATTCCCGAGAGCCAGGCATGCAAATTTGGGAAAATTCGGCCCGGACGGTTACCTTCCGGGTTCGAGATGGTTATGCCCCTTCGTTATGCAGCAGCAAGCCCTTGTCTTCGCGCTGATCGGCATTCTGGGTACCGGCGCGCAATGGATCGCGTGGCGTACCGGCTGGCCAGCCATCGCCCTCATGCTCGCAGCCGGTGTCATTGCAGGCCCCGTCACCGGCCTCGTGGTTCCCGAACATACCTTTGGAGATCTGCTGGAGCCGATGATCTCCGTGGCGGTTGCGCTCATCCTTTTCGAAGGAGGGCTCAGCCTCAATTTTCGCGAGCTCAGGAAGACCGAAGGGGCGGTGACGCGCCTGATGGTCGTGGGCATTCCCCTGGGCTGGGTGCTCGGCACGCTGGCCTGCTACTATATCGCCGGGCTGGTATGGCCGGTCGCAATTCTGTTCGCGGGCATCCTGGTAGTAACGGGCCCCACGGTGGTCATTCCCCTGCTACGCCAAAGCAATATCGCCCCTCGACCACGGGCGATCCTCAAGTGGGAAGCCATCGTCAACGACCCCTTCGGTGCGCTCTGCGCCGTCATCACTTACGAATATCTGCGCCGCGTGGGTGACGGCGGCACCTTGCTCTCGGTGGTAGCGGCGCTCCTGGCGGCCGCGGTCGTCGCCGGCCTCATCGGCTATGGCGCGGCGCGCGCGATCGCCTGGGCCTTCCCGCGCGGCCACGTTCCGGAATACCTCAAGGCCCCGGTTCTCCTTGTCGCGGTTATCAGCACTTTCGTGGTTTCGAACCTGATCCAGCAGGAAACCGGCCTTCTGGCCGTGACCGTGATGGGCGTTGCCATCGCCAACATGCGCCTGGATTCGCTACGGGACATCCACCCGTTCAAGGAGAACGTCACCGTTCTGCTGATCTCCGGCGTGTTCGTACTGCTTTCCGCATCGCTCGACTTCAGCGTGCTGCGCCAGTTCGAATGGCGCTTCATCGCCTACCTTCTGGCGCTGCTGTTCCTGGTGCGCCCGGCGACGGTGCTGCTTAGCCTGGCCTTCAGCAAGATCCCCTGGAACGAGCGCCTGCTGGTGGCTTGGATCGCGCCGCGCGGCGTCGTTGCGGTGGCGATGTCGGGCCTGTTCGCGCTTCGGCTCGATCAACTCGGCTACGGCGACGGCAGCATTCTCGTGACGTTGTCCTTCTCGGTCGTCGTCGCCACGATCGTCGCGCATGGGTTCAGCATCCGCTATGTCGCGCGCTTGCTGAAAGTCACGGGTGCCCGCAAGAAGGGCCTGCTGATCGTGGGCAGCACTTCGTGGAGCCTGTCCCTCGCCAATCAGCTGCGGCAACTGGACGTGCCGGTGATGATCGCCGACACCAGCTGGCAGCGCCTTTCCGTGGCCCGGCAGGCCGGCATTGCCACCTATCATGGTGAGATCCTGGCGGAATCGACCGAGGAGCGCCTCGATCTGGCGCAGTTCCAGGTTCTCGTGGCCACCACCGACAACGAGGCTTACAATGCGCTCGTTTGCAACGAATTCGCTCCGGATATCGGCAGGGATGCCGTTTATCAGCTGGGCGGCATGGGGGATGACGAGGACCATCGCAGCCTGCCCGAGGCGCTGCGCGGACGCGCGATGTTCGCCTCCGGCATCGGGGTGCAGGAAATTGCCGAGCACGAACGCGCTGGTTGGACTTTCCGCAAGACCCGCATCAGCGAACAGTTCGATTTCGCAGACGCGCAGGCGACGCTGCCGGACGAGGCCGACATGCTGTTCGTGCTTCGCAAGGAGGGCAGGATCCTGTTCTTCACCCACGCCTCGCGCCCGATGCCCCAGCCGGGCGACACCGTCATTTCCTACGGCCCGCCCCGACGCCTGGAGCCGGAGCCCGGCCGCAACGATTCCGAGAACAGGGAGGCGATAGCATGAACAACAGCGCGCCGATTACGGCATCCTTGATCCTGCTGGCAGCACTCGGCGGCTGTCGGCAAACGCCGGGGGACAGCGAAAAGACGGATCAGGCGGCCGTGAGCGAGACTGCGGCGCCCGAAGCAGTGGCCAGCGAGGCGCCGGATGAGCCGGTGCAGGAACCGAAGAAGTCGATCATCCGTGCGGATGTCGATGTGGGGACGAGCGAGGCTCCGCCTCTCGAACCGTTCCATCTGGTCGTTCCCTACCCGGCGAAAGGCGCGAAGCCCGACGCTGCCGGACAGGGGCTGATCGATGCCTTGCTCGAAAATCCGACGTTTCAGGCCGGAGGCCCGATCACCATCTGGGGGCACAGCGATTCCCGTGGCTCCGACGCGGAAAATCTCGCTGCGTCTCGTCGCCGCGCCGAAGCGGCGCGCGACTACCTGGCAGGCAAGGGCGTGAAGGCGGAACGCATGACCGTCATTGCCCTTGGCGAAGCCCGTCCGATCGCGCCCAACCGCAAGCTCGATGGTAGCGACGATCCGGAGGGCCGCTCGAAGAACCGCCGCGTCGAGATCGAAGTTGCCCTTCCGTCAACTGGTGGAGAGCAGCCGGCGGCCCCTTGAAGCTGCTTAGAGTCCGTTTGGAAATTCGCTGAAGGCGAATTTCGCGGCTGGTGCCGCAATAAAATGCCCTCTTGGGCATTTTCCAAACAGCATCTCAGCGCCAGATCGCATTCAGCGCCGGCAGCAGATGGTCGCGATGCTCTGCGGGTACGCGTTCTAACAGCTTTTGCTCGAACGCCTTGATACCTTCGGCAAGTTCGGCAACTTTTTCGCTTCCCTCGGCGGTGAGGACGATCGCCAGCGACTTGCCGTCGAGCGGCTCGCGATGGATCCAGCCTGCCGCTTCCAGCCGGTTGAGAAGGGGAACCATGTTGGCGCGCTGGATGTCCAGCGTCTTGCCGATCTGGCTGCTCGTCAGGTCCGAGCGATCCTGCACCAGCAGCAGCACCGCAGCCTCGGTGACGCGAAAGCCCTGATCGGCCAGGATGTCTCCCAGTTCACCCATCACGGCATTGGCGGCGCGGCGAAGCGCATAGCCGGGCAATTGCCCCAGAAGATCGGTCATGGTTCCTCACATGATTATGCTATTGACGATAACAATTCGTTTGTTATGAATTACAGCAATCAAGGAAAGAGGATAGCCATGCAAGAGCGCACTGAACACGATACCGTCTCGTATACCGTGGAAAATCGTATCGCCTGGGTTTCGTTCAATCGGCCCGAGAAGCGCAACTGCATGAGCCCCAGCCTCAACCGGCGCATGAAGGAAGTGCTCGACGAACTGGAGTTCCGCGAGGACGTGGGCGTTCTGGTGCTGACCGGCGAAGGCACCGCATTCTCGGCGGGCATGGACCTCAAGGAATACTTCCGCGAGAACGAGGAAAAGGGCCTTGGCCACGTCCGCAAGGCGCAGCGCGAGGCGTATGGCTGGTGGGAGCGCCTGCGCTGGTATGAAAAGCCGACGATCGCCATGATCAACGGCTGGTGCTTCGGCGGCGCCTATGGCCCGCTGTTCGGCTGCGATCTGGCCGTGGCGGCGGAAGACGCGCAATTCGGCCTTTCCGAGATCAATTGGGGCATTCTGCCCGGCGGCGGTGCCAGCAAGATCATCGTCGAGCTGACCGGCTTCCGCAACGCGATGTATCACGCGATGATGGGCGAGAATATCGACGGCCGGAAGGCTGCCGAATGGGGCCTCGTCAACGAGGCGGTGCCTGCGGACAAGCTCAGGGAACGCGTCACCGAAGTGGCCACCGTGCTGCTCGGCAAGAACCCGGTCGCGCTGCGCGGCACCAAGTGGGCTATCCGCCGTGTCAGCGAAATGACGTTCGACAATTCGATGGACTACCTCGTCCGCACGCAGGAAGCAGCGAATTTCTACGATGCGGAAGGCCGCAAGGAAGCCACGCGCCAGTTCATCGACGACAAGACCTACAAGCCCGGTCTCGGCGCCTACGATCTGAACAAGGCGCGTTGAGCGCCCGACCTTGGGAGAGGCAGCGATGAACGATACAACCCTTGCCAGGGACGCCGTCGCGCGCCTGCTGCGGCCGCGCTCGGTCGCAGTGGTGGGCGCCAGCGACAAGCCCGGGGCGCTTGGCGCCTCGGTGCTCGGCAATCTCGACCGCAACGAGTTCGCGGGCGAGGTCTATCCCATCAACCCCAAACGTGATGCGATCGGCTTTCGCAAGTGCCTCGCCTCGGTGGACGATCTTCCCGGCGGCGTGGACGTTGCCGTGCTGGCGATTCCGCAGGCGGGCGTGCTGGATGCGGTAAGGGGGCTTGCCGCGCGCAAGTGCGGGGCCGCGATCATCTTCTCGGCGGGCTTTGCCGAAGGGGGAGAAGAGGGCAAGGCCCAGCAGGCGGAGATCGCCCGGATTGCCGCCGAGCACGGCATGGTGATCGAGGGGCCGAACTGTCTTGGCCTCGTCAACCACGTGGACGGCATTCCGCTGACTTTCGTGGAAACCGATACGATAGCGCCCGAGGGCCGCCGCGCGGTGGCGGTAGTCTCGCAATCGGGGGCGATGGCGGCGGTGCTCTGCACTACGTTCCAGGCGCGCGACCTGGCGATCAGCTATTCGGTTTCGACCGGAAACGAAGCGGCGAGCGGCGTGGAGGACTATGTCGACTGGCTGGTCGATGAAGAGAACACCCGGGTCATCGCCATGATCGTGGAGCAGTTCCGCCGTCCGGCGCGCTTCCTGGCCGCCGCGCGCCGCGCGCGGGCGGCGGGCAAGCAGGTGGTGCTGCTGCACCCGGGCAAGTCCAGCGCTGCCCGGGAATCGGCTGCCACCCATACCGGGGCCATGGCCGGCGACTACAAGCTCATGCGCCGCAAGGTGGAGCGGGCCGGCGTCGTCTTCGCGGAAACGCTGGAGGAACTTGGCGACATCACCGAGATCCTGCTGCGCGCGCCCGCGCTCGCGCAGGAGAGCCTGGCGGTGCTTGGCGAATCCGGCGCATTCAAGGCATTGACCCTGGATCTGGCCGAGGAACAGGGCATCGTCCTGGCTCCGCTGAACGATGCGGATTCGCCTGCCCTGCGCGCCGCGCTTCCGCCCTTCGTCCCGGTCAGCAATCCGCTGGACATCACCGCGCAGGGCCTCAGCCAGCCCGAGATCTACACGAATACCCTGGCCGCCTTGCTAGACGATCCGCGGGTAGGCGGGGTGATCGCGGGCATCATCCAGACCGATCCGGTGACTTGCGCGATCAAGGTGCCTGCCATCATGGCGGCGCTGAAAGACCGGACGATCGACAAGCCGATGGTCTTCGCCGGGCTCGACGAAGGCGCGCCGATCCCGCCCGAGCACATTGCGGCCCTACGAGAGAAGGGTATTCCCTGCTTCCCCAGCACCGAACGCGCGTTCCGTGCCATGGCCCGGCTCGGCGCGCTGGCGAGCCGTGATCTCGCGACTGCGGACACGGCCGCTTTGCCGGTGCCTGGCCTTGCCGACCATCACGGCGTCGTTGCGGAACATCGCTCGAAGGAACTCCTCGGGCCGCTGGGCTTCAGCTTTCCTGCCGGCCGTTTCGCGGATAGTGCCGATGCGGCGGTTTCCGCAGCCGAAGCCTTGGGCTATCCTGTGGCCATGAAGGCGCAGGCCGCGGCTCTGGGGCACAAGAGCGACGCGGGCGGCGTGATCCTGAACCTTGCCGATGCCGCTGCGGTTGCCGAGGCCTGGGAGCGGATCCACGCCAATGTCGGCGCCTACGATGCCGCACTCGTGCTGGATGGCGTTCTTATCGAGAAGATGGGCGCGCGTGGACTAGAGATGATCGTCGGCGGTCGAAACGACCCCGATTGGGGGCCGGTGGTTCTGGCGGGGTTCGGCGGCGTCACTGCGGAAATCCTTCAGGACGTGCGCCTGTTCACGCCGGACATGCCGGTGGAGCAGATCGAGGCGGAACTGATGCAGCTGAAAAGTGCGCCGCTGCTCGCGGGCTATCGCGGCACGCCCGCGCTGGACGTTCCGGCGCTCGCGCGGCTGGTCTCGCAAGTGGGCGCGATCCTGGCCGCGGAGCCTTCGCTTGCGGAGATCGACCTCAACCCGGTGATCCTGCACCCTCTCGGCCAGGGCGCCATCGCCCTCGACGCGCTGATGCTGGTGGAGCGGGCCGCGCTTGCTCCTGTAGGCTGAAGGCGTCGGACGGCAATCGAATTGCGCCGATCTGCATAGCAAAGCACATGGGCTGCGAACCTCAAGCCGCTATCCTCGTTGGAAAGAAGGTAGCGGCAAGGGAGTGCGAAAGGGTGATCGTCCGAACGACTGCGGGAGCGATACGGGGCATCGTTGAAGGAGAGGTCGTTCGATACCGAGGCATTCCCTATGCGGCCCCGCCCGTAGGGAGCGCCCGCTTTGCCGAGCCGCAGGATCCGACGCCCTGGGACGGCGTTCGCGATGCGCTCGATTCCGGACCGAATGCGCCTCAAACGGTCAAGGCGGTACCCGGCCTCGACGCTGCCGCGCTGGTGGGACATGGTTGGCGGCCAGGTGACGACTATCTGACGCTAGACATCTGTGCGCCGACGCAGGCTCTCGGCGATGGCAGCCGCCGTCCGGTCATGGTGTTCATCCATGGCGGCGGTTTCGTCGTCGGCAGCAAGGACGCGCCGGTTCAGGATGGCGGCAGCTTCGCGCGCGACGGCATCGTTTTCATTGCGATCAACTACCGTCTGGGCGTGGATGGTTTTCTGCCGATTCCGGGCGTTCCCACCAATCTCGGCCTGCGCGACATGCTGTTCGCGCTCGAATGGATACGCTGCAACGCCGTGGCGTTCGGCGGCGATCCGGGCAATGTGACGGTCTTCGGAGAGTCCGCCGGGGCCATGGCGATTGCCGACCTGATCGCCTCGCCGCTGGCCAAGGGCCTGTTCCGCCGCGCCATCGTCCAGAGCGGGCACGGCCGCATGACGCGGGACATCGACGTGGCGCAAAGGCTGGTCCGCAAGCTGGCGAAGCTGCTGCGGATCACGCCGGACGCTGCGGGATATCGCAGCGTCGAGCCCGGCCCGGAACTCCTGGACGCGGTGGAGAAGATCGGCCTGCCCACGACCAGGATCGATTTGCGCGATGCCGAAGGGCATGAGCCGGTTTTCGGCATCAGCCGTTTCGTGCCGGTGCATGGCGACGATGTCCTGCCGATGAAACCGCTCGATGCGCTCAAGGCAGGCGCCGGGGCGGAGATCGATCTGCTGATCGGCACCAATGCCGAGGAGATGAACCTCTATTTCGTGCCGACCGGCCTGCGCGAGAAGATCGGGCGGCTGCTGGCGACTTACGTGATCCACCGCGTCCATCCGCGTGCGCGCAAGCTGCTCAAGGCTTATGGGATGGGCAGGAAAGGCATGAAGCCCGGCCACGCCTTTACCGATGCCGCGCATGATCTTGTGTTCCGTTGGCCCGCTCGGCGTTTTGCCGAGGAGCACAAAGGGCGCACGCATATGTACGAGTTCGAGTGGTGCTCGCCCTTGTTCGGCGGGCTGGGCGCGGCCCATGCCATGGAATTGCCGTTCGTCTTCGACTCACTGGCGACCACGACCGGTCCCGAGGGCCTTTGCGGGAAGGCGCCGCCGCAGGAACTGGCCGATCGCGTCCACCGTATCTGGGTGGACTTCGCTCGCGACGGCAGCCTGCCGTGGCCCGAATTCACCCGCGACAATCGCGCCGTTTTCCAGCTGGAGCGCGGCGAAGCGATCCAGGAACCGCCGTTTCCGATCGCGCCGTTCCTACCCTGAAGGACTTGTCATGTATTTGGACCGATTGAAGCTGGACGGCCGCCGCGCGCTCGTCACCGGCGGAGCGAGCGGCATCGGGCTCGCCTGTGTCGAGGCCCTGGCCGAGATGGGCGGTCGCGTCATCATCGCAGACCTGTCGCAAGACGCCGTCGAGGCCGCGCGCAACGCAATGCGCAGCAAGGGCCATGACTGCGACGGACGCGTCATGGATGTCACCGACTCAGCCCGCGTCAGGCAGGTGGCCGACGAACTCGGGGCGATCGACGTGTTCGTGAACAATGCCGGGATCGCGCGCAGCGAGACGCCTGCCGAGGAGGTGGCGGACGAGCACTGGCTCAATGTGATCGACGTCAACCTCAACGGCACGTTCTGGTGCGCGCGCGCCTTCGGGCGCCATATGCTGGAGGCCGGTAGAGGCAGCGTCGTGAATGTGGGCTCGATGAGTGGCTTCATCGTCAACCGGCCCCAGGCGCAGAGCTATTACAACGCGTCCAAGGCAGCCGTCCATCAGCTTACCCGCAGTCTCGCCGCGGAATGGGCGGACCGGGGCGTAAGGGTGAATGCGGTTGCGCCCACCTATATCCGCACGCCGCTCAACGAATTCGCGGACAAGCAGGGCGCAATGTACCGGCGCTGGATCGATTCCACGCCCATGGCCCGGTTGGGCGAACCGGAGGAAGTGGCTTCGGTCGTGGCCTTCCTCGCTTCGGATGCCGCCAGCCTGATGACCGGCAGCATCGTGCTGGCCGATGGCGGCTACACCTGCTGGTAAGTATCGTTCCGAATGCCAATCAGCCAATTGTTTGCGCCGATCGGCATACTCGAAGAGACTCCCCAAGAACCTTTCCGATAGGTTAGACCTGTCTTATAGGTTGATTGGCCGACTTGCCAGGCACGGACCTCGGCAAGCGGTAGCGAGGGAGGATCTATGCGTCTCAGGATTTGCCTGTCTGTCGGGGTATCGTGCCTGGCTTTGGCCGCTTCACCGGCCGTTGCTCAGCAGGATCGCGTGCCGGTTTCGGCGTCCGAAAATGCCGCTCCCGAAATCGTCGTCACCGCCCGCAAGCGTACCGAGACGCTCCTCGATGTGCCGGTTGCCGTGACGGCAGTCTCCGGCGACACCCTGGCCAGGCGGAACATCAATTCGGTGCGCGAGGCTGCCGTGCTGACGCCGGGTCTCAATATCAGCAGTGACGGCGCCGGGCGCGCCTTCGTCTCGATCCGCGGTGTCGGCGTCACGCTGGTGCAGTCGGTCCAGCCCGGCGTCGGCCTGTTCGTGGACGGTATCTACCGCCCGAACACCGCCTATCTCAACAACCCGCTGCTCGACGTGGAGCGTATCGAAGTGCTGCGCGGGCCGCAGGGAACGCTCTACGGCAAGAACACGCTGGGCGGCGCCATCAACGTCATCACGCGCCAGCCCGGCAACGAATTCGAAGCGCGCGGGCAGGCGAGCTATGCCGGGCCGGACGATTCCTGGCTGGTCTCTGGCTCGGTCTCTGCACCGATCGTGACCGACAAGCTGGCGGTTCGCGTCGGCGCCTCGCACCGCCAGCAGGACGGGTTCATCAACAATACGACGATCGGCGGCAAGTCGAACAAGTTCAACACGGACTCCGTCAGCGCCACGATCCGCGCCACGCCCACCGAGGATCTGACGCTGGTGGTCAACGGCTACTACGACTGGGTGAAGGGCACGAATGTCCCCTACGCCCGCGTCACCGGGCCCACCGACTATTCGCGCAGCAACCAGTTCAACACCTTGGGCACCACCACTTATCGGTATCGCGGCGTGAACGCCAAGGTGGAGACCCCGATCGAGGCCATCGCCACAACCGTGACGCTCCAGGCCGCCTATGACGCGCGCAACAGCAGCGCGCCCGATACCGACGGCGACTTCGGCCCGCTCAACATCGTGCGCCAGGCCTCCAGCGACAGCCTGCGCACCAAGACCCTGGAACTGCGCTTCGATACCAAGCTGAACGACCAGCTCTCCACCCTGTTCGGCCTGTTCTACAGCCGTGAGGATACCCGGTCGAACCAATCGACGCTGATCGTACCCTTCGGCATCACCAACAACGCCAGCAACCGGACCAAGGCCGATACTTACGCCGTTTTCGGCACGGTGTTCTGGAAGCCCAATCCGGACTGGGAAGTCGCGCTGGGTCTGCGCTACGATCACGAGGACCGATCTGCCAGCGGCGCGATCAACGCGGGCGGCGCGGGGAGTGTCGGCCTCAAGTCGAACCAGGTGGAGCCTCGCATTTCGGTTACGCGGCACTGGACGCCGGAACTGATGACTTACGCTTCGGTGGCGCGGGGCTATCGCGGCGGCGGGTTCAACGCGGTCACTGCACCCGTCCGCAAGTACAAGGGCGACTCCGCCTGGACGTACGAAGTGGGCACGAAGTATGTCTCGGCCGATCGCAGCTTCACGCTTTCGGGTGACATCTTCTACAACGACTACAGCGATTACATCGGCCTCAATTCGATCGCGCCGTCATCCACCGGCGGCCTCGTCACCGTCGATCTCAATTCGGGTGACGTCGAAAGCTACGGCGCGGAGCTGGAATTCAGCTACCGACCCGTGGAGCAATGGACGCTCTCGGGCGGCGCCACCTACATGCATGCGCGCCTCACGGACTCTTCCCAATACACCGCCGTCACCGGCCGCACGCTGGCGACCGATCGCCTTACCTTCCAGCCGGACTGGATGTTCAACCTTTCCAGCGACTATGTCGTGCCGCTCGGGTCCGACAGCCTGACGTTCAACGCCAGTGTCAACGGCAAGGGCAGCCGCTCCGCCGCCAGCCTCAACGAGACGACGGCGACGATCCTCAAAAGCTATGTCCTGGTCAACGGCTCGATCACCTACCGCCTGGAAAACGGGATAGAGCTGGCCGTGTTCGGCAACAACCTGTTCAACAAGAAGTATTTCGACTCCTACATCGAGAAGACCACGCTGGCACTGGCGGGGCTGCCCGCATCGGATCTCGGCATCATCGGCGATCTGCGGCGCTACGGCGTGCGCGCAAGCTTCCGGTTCTGATCCGATGGGCGCTTCTCCTCCCCATCCGCCCCGCAAGCCCTTGCCGGAAGGTTTCCTCGACAGTCTCCACACCGCCTTCGGCGAACGCGTGGCGACCGGCGAAGCCGTCCGCAGCCAGCACGGGCAGAGCGAGGCGCACTTCGAGCCCGCGCTGCCGGATGCAGTGGTCTTCGCCCGCTCCACCGAAGATGTCGTCGCGCTGGTGAAGCTCTGTACCGCTGCCGGGGTGCCGATCGTGGCCTATGGCGCGGGCACGTCGATCGAAGGCAATGCCTTGCCGGTCTGCGGCGGCGTCACGGTGGACCTCGGCCAGATGGACGCGATCCTTGCCGTCAATGCCGAGGATTTCGACTGCACCGTGCAGGCCGGCGTAAGGCGCGAGCAACTGAACGAGCACTTGCGCGACCAGGGCCTGTTCTTCCCCATCGATCCCGGCGCCAATGCCACGATCGGCGGCATGGCGGCGACGCGCGCCTCGGGCACCAATGCCGTGCGCTACGGCACCATGCGTGAGGCGATCCTGTCGCTGCGCGTGGTCACGCCGGACGGGCGCGACATCCGAACCTCGCGGCGAGCACGCAAATCGGCAGCGGGCTATGACCTCACCCGACTGATGATCGGCAGCGAAGGCACGCTGGGCATCATCACCGAGGTGACCTTGCGGCTCCACGCCATTCCCGAGGCGATCTCCTCTGCCGTATGCAGCTTCGAAACGCTGGAGGGCGCTGTCGACACCGTCGTCCAGTCGATCCAGCTCGGCGTGCCGTTAGCGCGGGTGGAGATCCTGGACGATGTGCAGATGAGGGCGGTCAACCGCTGGTCGAAGCTCGACTATCCGGAACTGACCACGCTGTTCTTCGAATTCCACGGGTCGAGCCGCTATGTCGAGGAGCAGGTCGAGACCGTGCGCGAGATAGCCGACATGAATGGCGGTAGCGCGTTCCGCTGGTCGAACTTGCCCGAAGAGCGTTCGAAGCTCTGGAAGGCGCGGCACGAGGCTTATTACGCCGCAGTCAACATGCGTCCCGGCGCGGTCGGTTGGGCGACGGACGTCTGCGTGCCGATCAGCCGCCTGGCCGAATGCATCACCCAGACCAAGCGCGACCTCGAAGCCGCGAGCGTGCCCGGCACGATCCTGGGCCATGTCGGCGATGGGAATTTCCATGTGGTGTTCTCGATGGACCCGAATGCGCCGGCGGAGATGGAGGAGGTGGAGGCCATCAACGCCCGGCTCGTCGAACGGGCGCTGGCGATGGACGGCACCTGCACGGGCGAGCACGGGATCGGGCTTGGCAAGCAGGACTGGCTGCTTGCCGAACTGGGCGACGCGGTGGAGATGATGCGCCTCATCAAGCGCGCGCTCGATCCGCAGGACTTGTTCAATCCGGGCAAGATTTTCGCGTTTTCTGCCTGAAATCACGCAGAAAACTTCCTTCGTTGGGGCGGAAACGGCCGGTCGTCCTTGCCCGCCGGGGCAACCGGGCATCACATCAGGATCCTACGCATGACCAGCCTTATTCTCGAACGCCCGCGTTCGGTGCCCTCGTTTCGTAGTCGGCTGATGCCGCTGCTCATTCTCGCGCTTGCCATGGCCGGCGGGTTCACGATGATGGGCTCCTTCAGCATGGTGCAGGAAGGCGCCAAGGCGGAAATGGGGCTGAGCGATTATGCGCTGGGCCTGGTGCAGGGCGTTTCGGCCGCCTTGCCGCTGGTGGTGTTCTCGATCCCCATCGGCGTGCTCGTAGACCGTCGCAACCGTGTTCGCCTCTTGCTGGCGCTCGGGCTGGTCTGGACCGCCGGAACCCTGCTCACCGCCTTTGCGCAGACCCTGCCGGTGCTGTTCCTTGCGCGGATGATGGCGGGCATCGGCACGACCGGGGCGCTGACTTGTGCGCTCTCGCTGACCGCCGATCTTTGCGCGCCCGAGCAGCGGGGGCGCGCTATGCTGGTGGTTACAATGGGCAAGTGCCTGGGGCAGGCGGGCGCTTTCGCGCTGGCGGGGTGGCTGCTGGGCGCCATGATCCATGCCCCTGCCTCGGTAAATGTCGCTTTCACTCTTGGCCTGTCCCCGTGGCGTGGAACCCATGTTCTTCTCGCCGCGATCAGCCTTTGCCTGATCCTGCCGCTGCTCGCGCTTCGCGAACCCGAGCGCCGCGAGGTCGAGGCGAGCATCCATGCCCCGTTCCGGACCGTCGTGTCCGAACTCTGGGCAAGGCGCGCTTTCCTGATCCCGCTTTTCATCGGACAGGTCAGCGTGGTCATGGCCGATGCCGCCGCGAGCATCTGGGCCTCGCCCGTCCTGTCGCGCAGCTACGGACTGGCGCCGGAAACCTTTGCGGGATGGATGGGGGCGCTGATTTTCTCGGCGGGCGTGTTGGGGGCGATCCTCGGCGGACTGGCGGCGGATCTCGGCCAGAAGACCGGGCGCCGGGGCGGACTGCTGATCGGGGCCGTCCTGGCGGCGGCGGGGGGCGTGCCGGCAGCGCTGTTTCCGATCGCGCCGAGCATCCCGCTCTTTGCGTTTGCGGTCGGCCTGCTGATGCTGTGCGGAACGATCACGGGGCTGGTCACCTCCGTGGCCTTGACCGTGCTGATTCCCAACGAGCTGCGTGGCCTGTGCATCGGTGCCTTCATCGCGCTTGCCGGGCTGGTCGGTTTCGGCATGGCGCCCTCGCTCGTCGCCTGGGTCAGCGGCGTGCTCGGCGGGGAGAGCCATCTCGGGCAGGGCTTGGCGATCGTTGGGACTATCGTAGGCCTGGTATCGGTCGTGGCGTTCATTCAAGCCATGCGCCGGGCGCCACTTTCCGCTACGGCGCAACCTATATGATAGCTGTTGAATAAGCTGTCAGATAGGTTATCCTGCAACCAGGAGAGGAGGGGGCGATGAACAAGGGCACCCTTATGACCGCGATCGAGGTATCGCCGGAAATGATCAGTCTGGTCGGCCGGGGGGCAGGGCCATCCTTGCGCGAACTTGCCGTACCTGTCGCGCCGGTTGCCTTCGTGGTCGTCTTCGACGCGGGAGGACTTCCGGCGACCCTGCGTTATCATGCCCGGCCAGACGGCGCGGCACTCGAAGCCGACATGCAGGAACGGCTTGTCCTCCTGGTTTCCCGCGAAGCGTGCGAGCGCATCCTGGGCGGTGCGGCTTTGCCCGAGGACGGAGCGGTTCATCGGCTTCCTCCCGCCCTGCGCACGATCGCCCTGGCCATTCGTGATTGCAACTTGCCCGAAACGGCCGGCACGCCCTACCGTCTTGCCAAGAGCATCGAATTGCTCTGCGATATCCTGCAGGCGCAGGGACGGGGTGAACTGGCGCCGGTCAGCCAGCGCCGTTTGCTCTCCAGTGCCGATACGCGGCGCTTGCTCGCTGCACGCCGAATCATCGACGAGCGCTGGTCCGAAAAGTTGACGCTCGACATAATCGCGCGTGCTTCGGGCCTGAACCGCGCCAAGCTCACGCGCGGTTTCCGCAAGCTGTTCGATTGCAGTGTCGCCGATGCCATTGCCGAGCAGCGATTGTGCAGGGCCGGGCAGATGTTGCTCTCCACCGACCTTCCGGTCTCATCGATCGGGTATCGCTGCGGCTATCTCAACAATGCGAGTTTCACCCGCGCCTTCGCCCGCAAGTTCGGGCAGGCGCCGACTTTCTACCGCGCAGGGAGAATGGCCGCGTGACGATACGATCGATGGAGCGGCGGACGGTGGAAGGAGGCGGTTCGCTGGTCGAGCAGGCGGTGCAGGCCGTCAGAGGCCATATCCGTTCGAACGACCTGAAAGTGGGCGATACGCTACCTGGCGAGGGGCAGTTCGCCGCCGATCTCGGGGTCAGCCGCGCGGTCATGCGCGAGGCTTTCGGAGCGCTGGCGGCCTTGCGGCTTATCGATGTGGGCAACGGCCGTCGTCCTCGGGTGGGGGCGATCGACGGTTCGGTGATTGGCACTTCGCTGGACCATGCCGTGGCGACCTCGCAGATCAGCGTGGCCGAGGTGTGGGACGTGCGACGGACGGTGGAAGTCCGCATTGCCGCACTCGCCGCCGAAAAGCGCAGCGACTTCCAGGCCGATCAGATCCTGGCACTTTCCGAATCCATGGCACGCGCCAATGGCGACATGGAGCAGATCACCGCCTTCGACACTGCCTTCCATCAGATCATCGCAGCGGCTTCGGGCAATTTCCTGTTCATGCAGATCGTCCGCTCGTTCGAGCCGCAGATGGAGTTCGCCGTCCCGCGTGCCTGGGAGACCCGGCAGACCGAAGAGGAAAAGGCGGCGATCCTTATCCTTCATCACCGTATCGCCCAGGCCATCGCGGACCGCAATCCGGAAGGCGCGGCAGCCGCCATGACCGGCCATTTCGATGCCTCGATCGGGGATCTTCTCCTGCACGGATGAAGGCTGACGGCCGGCGCGGGCAAATAGCGCCCGGCCCGAAGGCCACGCCGTAACCCCCGAAATGGTCCCTTAGGGCTTGGCCGCGTTGGTCTTGCCTGATCTTTGCAGCGCGATCCGGGTGCGGCGGATGTGCATGACCAGGACGGCCTGCGCCGTCTCGATCTCGCCCTTGATGATGGCGTCGAACAGAAGCTGGTGCTCGACGTCGTGGGTCCGGTCACCGCTGGGCAGGGTCTTGGTCAGAAAGGCGCGGCGATAGCTCTGCGTCGTGTCCCATACCCGCTCCACCATCTGGGCCAGCAGGGGCGCCTCGTGCCGGCGATAGGTGATCCAGTGGAATTCCCGGCCCAGCGCGATCGCCTCGTCCACGTCGGTGACTTGCTCGTTGCGCTCCATCACTGCCTTCAGGTCGGCAAAGTCCGCCTCCGTCAGGCGCGGCATGCTTTCGGCAAGCAGCAGAGGCTCTATCCGCTCGCGGATTTCGTAGGAAATCTCAAGGTCGCGCATCGTCATGCTGGCGACGCGGGCGCCGGCATTGGGGCGCATGACCACCAGCCCGCGTGCCTCCAGCATCCGCAGCGCGTCGCGCACGGGAATGCGGCTCGTGTCCAGTTCGACGGCCAGTTCGTCCTGTTTGATCCGCGCGCCGGGCGCAAGATCGCCGGCCAGGATGCGCTCGGCCAGAATATCGGCAATGCGCTGGCTGGCGGCAGATGAGGGCGTCGGCGTGGTCATGTCCGCATCTGCATAGCCTCCCCCACGGGCAGGAGGAAAGTGCGGTCCAATTCGCCCAGCCGGGTAATCCCCAGCATGGCCATCGCCACATTGATCTCGTTAGCCAGCAGTTGAAGGGCATGCGCGGCACCCGCCTCTCCGCCGGCGGCGCAGCCGTAGAGCGTAGCGCGGCCGATCATCACGGCATCCGCGCCCAGCGCGATCGCCTTCAGCACGTCGGCTCCGCGCCGCACGCCGCTGTCGAACAGGACGGTCGTCCGGCCTGCGACGGCATCGACGATTGCGGGAAGCGCGTGGATGGCGGGCGGAGAGGAATCGAAGTTTCGTCCGCCGTGGTTGGAGACGGCAATGCCGTCCACTCCATGGTCGAGGGCGCGCCGGGCATCGTCCGGGTGGAGCAGGCCTTTTACCACCAGCTTGCCCGGCCAGCGGCGGCGCAATTCGTCCACGTCCTTCCAATCGACCGAGGCTGAATTGGCGACCCGCGCCACTTTGCCGGTGACTTTTCCGCCCACTTCGGCCGGGTAGTTGGCGAACTGCGGCAATCCCCCAGCCAGCATGTAGCGGCCCATGACCCCCGCCAGCCAGCGCGGACGGCGCAGGAAATCGCCGACGAGGCGGGCATTGGGGCGGATCGGGTTGGACATGCCCGCGCGGCGGTTGAACTCGCGCAAGGGCCAGACGGGGGTGTCGATGGTCAGCACCAGCACGTCCGCGCCGTTTTCGCGCGCGGCATCCAAAACCTGCCAGGAAAGGTCTCGCCGTTCCCACAAGTACATCTGCATCCAGTGCCCGGCAGTTGCGACTTTGGCGATGTTCGCAAAGCTGGTGGTGGAACTGGTCGTCTGTGTGAAGGGAATGCCCGCAGCGGCGGCGGCGGAGGCGATGGCGCGTTCGCCGTGATGCCACATCAGATCGGCAATGCCGGTAGGCGCGATCACCAGCGGCAGGGGCTGGCGGCGGCCGAACAGCGTGATCTCGGCTGAGCGCGCAGAAACGTCCCGCAGCGCGCGCGGCACGAGGTGGAGCGATTGCAGCGCCGCCGGATTGCGGCCGATCAGCAAGTCGTCCTCGGTCCCGCGTTCCATGAATTCCCAGATCGCGCGCGGCAGCCGCCGCCGGGCGAGGGCGCGAAGCTGGGCGATATTGTGGGCCCTGTGCTCTATCGCCATCAGGTGAGGCCGAGGTTCGCCGCGAAAGTAGCGCCTTCGTACTCGGTCCTGAACACGCCGCGCTTCTGGAGGATCGGCACCACTTCATCGACGAAGTTGGTGACGGACGATGCCATGACCGTGGGCGTCAGGTTGTAGCCGTGGCAGCCGGTTTCGCGCCAGATCTGCTCCAGCTTGTCCGCCACTTGCTCCGGGGTGCCGACGATCTGCGGCATGCCGACCGCAAGGCCCCATTTCACCGCCACTTCGCGCAAGGTGAAGGGCCGGTCTCCCAGCACCGAAGTAAATGCATTCATCAGCCCCTGCGAAGCCTGGGTTGCCTGCTCCTGCATCGGCTGATCCAGCTCGATGCCGGAGAAGTCGACGCCCATGGTCCCCGAAAGGCGCGCCAGACAGCCGTCGAGCGGCAGTCGTTCGATCAGGTCGTCCAGATGGCGCTGGGCTTCCTCCTCGGTGCCGCCCAGGATCGGCTGCACCCCGAACAGCACGCCGGGAGCCTTCCGGCCCAGGTTGGCGGAGGTTTCGCGCAGTTGCCCCATATAGCGCTGCATGCCGGGCAGATTGGGCTGGATCGCGAAGACCACATCGCCATGCTCGATCCCGAAACGGAGGCCTCGTCCGGACGTGCCCGCCTGGAACAGCACGGGCCGCTTCTGGGGCGATGGGAGGACGGGGCCGACCGTCTGGCACTTGTGGAATTCGCCCTGGAAATCGACGAACTGCACTTTCGAGGGATCGGCATAGACCCCCGCCTCGCGGTCCGCCAGCACGGCGCCTTCGCCGATCGAATCCCACAGGCGGTAGCATATATCCATGTATTCGTCGGCGGCTTCGTAGCGGCGGTCGTGCTCCAGCTGTTCAAGGCCCAGCGCGCGGTGTTCGCCGCGCAAGTGGCCAGTGACGATGTTCCAGCCCACCCGTCCGCCGGAAAGGTAATCCAGCGTCGAAAGCTGGCGCACGATCGACCATGGGCGATACGAACTGGTCGACATCGTGGCCGCAAGGCCGAGATACTCGGTGGCGGCGGCGAGGGCGGATAGCAGCACCACCGGATCGTGGTTCGGCCAGCAGATGCCGTACTTCACCGCATCCTCATGGCTGTCGCGATAGCGGTCGAACACACCGGGGGTGTCGGCGAAGAACAGGCCGTCGAACTTGCCGCGCTCCAGTGTGCGGACAAGATCCTGCCATGCCTTCAGGTCTGCCATGGCGTCGAGCCGGTTGTCGCCGGGCGCGGCCCAACTGAGCACGGTGTGATTGATCGGCGAATGGATCTGAAAGCTGACCAGATGCATCTGCTTTGCCGTCATTGCACTTCTCCCTGCGTTCGTGGCTGAGCCGGCTGGTCCTGTTGCACCGGAAGGAGGATGCGACCGAAGTCGAAAGTCACCTTCCGACTTCGGTCGACCCCGGCCTCCCCAGGCACAGCTCTAGTTATCGCTTTCGTCGTAGCTGCGATCGTGGATCTCGATCCCCAGGTCGGCGACGATCCGGTCCATCCCCAGGATTTCGAACAGCACTTCGCCTTCACCGATGCGGCGGCGGAATTCGACTTCGGCAGCGGCGCGCGTTTCGGCCTTGGCGACGGTCTGCTCGATCAGGGCGCGCGGGATCACCAGCACGCCATCGGCATCGCCGACCACCAGATCGCCGGGCTCCACCCGAACGCCATCGGCCACCACCGGCACGTTGACGGCTGCGGGGCCGCGCTTCTTGGGATGCTCCACGGAGACGGCGGTCGACCAGACCGGGTAGCCAAGATCACGGATCGCATCGACGTCGCGCATCGCCCCATGGACAACGGTGCCGGCCAGCCCTTTCCGCTTTGCGTAAGTGCAGGCCACGTCGCCCCAAAGTGCGCCCTGATGGCCGCCGCCATTGGTGAGCACCAGCACATCGCCAGCTTCCGCCACCCACAGAGCGGCGTGGATGGCAAGATTGTCGCCGGGGAAGTTCCAGGCGGTGACGGCCGGGCCGCAGAGCTTCTGGCCGAGGGCGATCGGCACCATGGCCGGGCTCATCAGGCCCATGCGCCCGGCGATCTCGCCCAGCCCTTCGTGCAGGTCGGCAACGCCGAACCTGGCGGCGCGGGCGACAAGGGCGGGGTCCGGACGGGGGATGCGGCGGTAGATCACCGATTTCAGCGGGGCGGTCGGGGGGGCGGTCATGCGAAAATCTCCGGATTGAGCAAGGTGTCCGGCCTCTCGCTACGGCTGACTAGATCGACGATCCGCGCCACGTTCAGCGCCATGTCGCGCATCCCGGCCTCGGTAACGCCGGCGACGTGGGGAGAGAGCAGGCAGTTCGGCAGCGCGAACAGAGGATTGTCGGGAGAGGGGGGCTCAGCTTCGAACACATCGATACCGGCGCCGGCGATCTGGCCTGCCTTCAACGCGTCGGCCAGCGCCGCCTCGTTGACGATGCCCCCGCGCGAGCAGTTCACCAGGATCGCGTGCGGCGCCATCAGGCCCAGCTCCACCGTGTCGATCAGTCCTTGCGTCCGTTCGGTGAGCGGCGTGTGGATCGAGATCACGTCACGCTTGAGTATCTCCGCAAGAGGCAGCGGTTCCACCCCGGCGGCGCGCATGTCCGCGTCCGGGACCAACGGATCGAAAGCAGCCACTTCGGCGCCGAACCCCGCCCCGCAGATCGTGGCGACACAGCGGGCGATGCGGCCGAAGCCGATCAGTCCCACGCGCGCTCCGGTGAGGTCGCCAAGGCGGACGCCCCAGCGTTCATTCCAGCGACCGTCACGTACTAATGTATCCATTTCTCGGGTTCGGCGCAGCAGCGCCAGCATCATCGAGACCGCCCCTTCGGCGACGGCGGTGGAGTTGTTGCCGCCTGGCGTGTTGGCGACCATCACCTCCCGGGCGGTGGCGGCCGGAATGTCGATATTGTCCACCCCGGCACCGTGCTTCACGATTGCCTTCAAACGCGGCATAAGGCCGAATACGTCTGATCCAAGCAGGCTTGTGCGGATCACGATGACGCTCGTTTCGGCAAGGCGCGGATCGTCCCGCCAGTTCGCCGGAGCGATGATGTCGTGCCTCTCCGTCATCCGCTCCACGCCGAGGGGATGAATGGGGTCGATAATGCATACGAGTTCGCGTGAACTCATCGGGGTGATACCTCTCCATGGCATTTATGTATACGTTTCTGGCTAAGCGGGTGTTGAAGGCTCTTTCCAGAGCGGTCAATAGGCAATAGGTCTGCGGGGCGTCAGGCGGGTATCGAATGTCGTCGGGGCGATGTCGTATTCAGGGGCCGCACCCATGGAATGGGGCAGAATGAGGAGAGAAAGATGTTTGCTGCGCCGCCCGCCGTCTCGGCGGAAGTCTTCTGCCGCATCCCCGACAGGTTTCGCCGTTTCGGCGAGAGCAGCGAATGGGCCCGCGTGCAGCTTCATGGCGCGCCGGCGCCGGTGTTTCTGGAAGGGCCGGTTTTCGATGCGGCGGGCAACTTGTGGGTGACGGACATTCCCTGGGGCCGCCTGTTCCGCATCGCTTCCGATGGGACTTGCGAAGTGGCTTTCGAATATGACGGGCAGCCCAACGGCATGAAGTTCCTGTCCGACGGGCGGTTGCTGGTCGCGGATCATCACAAGGGCATGGTGATCTGCGATCCGGCCAGCGGCAAGTCGGAGGTGTGGTTCGATCGCTATCTGCTGGAGCCGTTCCTGGGCTGCAACGACCTGACGATCTCCCGCAACGGCGACATCTATTTCACCGATCAGGGCCAGTCCGGCTGGCAGAACCCCAATGGCCGCCTGTTCCGCGTGCGGGCGGGGACGGGCCGGTTGGAACTGTTGCTGGACGGCATTCCCAGCCCCAACGGCCTCGTGCTCAACAAGGCGGAAACCGCGCTGTTCCTGGCGGTGACCCGTGCCAACGCGGTCTGGCGCTGTCCCTTGGTGAACGATGGCGAGGTGGTGAGCAAAGTCGGCACTTACATCCAGATGTCCGGCGGCTCCGGCCCCGATGGGCTGACTATCGACGAAGATGACAACCTTGTGGTCTGCCACGTCGGCTTCGGCGCCGTCTGGCTGTTCAGCAACCGGGGCGAACCGATGCTGCGGATCGACGTGCCCGAGGGGCGCTACACCACCAATGCAGCCTACGGAGGGCCCGAAAACCGCTGGCTCTATTTCACGGAATCGAGCACCGGCACCGTTTATCGTACGGAGATGCCGGTGCCGGGCCGCCCGATCTACTCAGCTGCCGTCTGAGCCGGAATTTTTCGCATTGTCCGGGGCATCGGCGTTCGGACTGATCAAGTCCTACGCGCTCAGCAGCCCGACGATAAGGCAATGCATGCCGTAGGCGAATTCGGCTTCGATATCCTGCGTGGTCGCCGCGTCATCTGCGGCGCCACCACCATGTCGTTCCCAGTTCAGGAGCTTACGGGCTGTCGCCGCGCGCGAAGGATACGCTGTCCTGTCGCCCGATGCCCGCTTTCCAGGGACCGACGAAATCGTTCTGCTGGCATGGCTGGCCATGAGCCAACGGATTACGGCGCCGCGCTGCCGACCACCCAGCACGCCCGAGCTATCGGCGGCGATTTCGCGATGCGGCGCCGTGCTCTGTCGGCTGAACCTGCGCCTCTATCCACTGACCTTCTATTCGCATGCCATACGTGCCTGACGAAGCGCCGCTCAGAACCGCCTGGAGAGGCTGACGAGGAAGGTGCGCGGCTCGCCGGGCGTGGTGCGAGTGAGCGATCCCGTCGGGAAATAGCGCTTGTTCAGGATGTTGCGCATGTTGGCCTGGACGGACCATTCGCCGAAGTCATAGAACAGCGCTCCGTCCACCAGCGTGTACGCCTTGAGCCGGAACGGCGCGGTCGCTCCGGGAACGGCCGAGGCGGTGCTGGCCATGCGGTCGCCTTCGTGATGCACGCCGAACCCGGCGCCCAGGTTGGCAAGGGCGCCGTCCTGAATGGTGTAGCGGGCCCACAGATTGGCGATATAGCGGGGGATCGATCCGAGGCGCGAGCCGACTTGCAGGCGGTTGTCCGCGGTAACCTTGGCATCTAGGTAGGTGAACGCAGCGGTGAGTTCCACGCCGGGCAGAGGGCGCCATCCGCCCTCTGCCTCGACGCCGCGGGTGCGCTGCTCGCCGGTCAGGACGTAGACGTTGGGAATGACCGCGTCGGCCGTCGCCACGTTGGTGCGGGTCAATTGGAACACCGTGAACATGCCGGTCAGCGAGCCGTCCTTGCGCGCCAGCTTGACACCGCCTTCGTAGTTGACGCCGCGCTCCGGCGGCAGGTTCGATCCGTCGGCGGCGCGATAGGTGCCCTGCGGATTGAAGGACTTGGCGTAGTTGGCGTAAAGCGAAATCCAGTCGGTCAGCGCCACGGTCGCACCTGCGCGGGGGCTGAAGGCATTGTCGCTCACCTTGGGATTGGCGATGCCGTTGTTGGTCACGGTGCTGGTCGCCTTGTCCCATCGTCCGCCCAGCGTCACCGTGAGGAGATCGCCAAGCTTGATGTGATCCTGAAGGTAGAAGCCGCGTTGCCGGGTACGGCTGGCGTAAGTGGTGGCCGGGACGGCCGGGTTATGGGTGCTGAGCGTGCCGTAGACCGGATCGTAGAGATCCAGTTCGTAAGGCATGCTGGAATCGTAGAGATTGACGTTGCTGGCGGCGCGGCGCCCGTAATCGAGACCGGCCAGCACGTAGTGGTTCAGGGGTCCGGTATCGAAGCGGGCGCTGGCATTGGTATCGACCCTGAAGTAGTGGCCGTTCTCTGCATAAGGACCGTAGAAGGCGCGGCGGACACGGCGATAGTCGGACGATATGCCGGTCACGAACAGCCAGTTGTCCCAAGTATTGCGGAAGTCCTGATAGCGCAGCGACTGGTGGATGGCTATCGCGTCGCTGAACTTGTGGTCGAAGACATAGCCGAGGTTCCAGTAGTCGTTGTCCTGCACGGCCGGGTACTCGACATCGTTGATCGACAGCTTGATATCGACCGGCCCGTTCGGATTGGGCAGCGCTGTGCCATAGGCGGTGGTCGGCGACCAGGGATTGATATGGTCATCCACATAGCGGCCAAGCACGGTCAGCGTGGTATCGGCATCCGGGGCCCAGGTGAGAGCGGGAGCAACGAAGAAGCGCTTCTGGCCAGAGGCATGGACGAAGAAGTCCTGGTCGCGGATCACGCCGGTGAGGCGCGCGAGCAGCGTTCCGCTGGCGTTGAGCGGCAGGTTTGCATCGACCGTCAGCTCCTTGGAATTGTAGGAGCCCCCGGCGATGCCCATATCCCGGAACGTCTCCTTTTCCGGTCGCTTGCTCACGAGGTTGACGATGCCGGAAATCGGGCCCTGTCCGAACAGGCCGGAGGCCGGTCCCTTCACCACCTCGACACGGCCCAGCGCCGTCATTTCCGACGTGCCGTAGCCGGTGTCGTCCAGCAGACCGTCGAGATAAGTCGCGCCGGAACTGGCGTTGAAGCCGCGAATGTTGAAGCCGTCGAAGAAGCCGTAGTTATTGGAGCGCGAAACGCCCGCAACATTGTAAAGCGCCTCGGAGATGCGGCGCACGCCCTGATCCCTGAGCAGTTCTTCGGGAAGGACCGAAATGGGCTGGATGTTTTCCAGCATCGGGATGTCGGCCTTTGCCGCGACCGGTGCGGCGGCGAGCTGGCCGGTCACGACGATGGTGCGGTCGTCCCGGGTTTCGTCGTCGGCGCCTGGCTCGTCGGATCCGGCCGCGTGGGCAAGGCCGGACATCGTGCAGGTGATTGCGATGGAAGCGACGGTGACCGTCAGGCGGTGACGAAATGGCTTCAAAGTCTTTCCCCTCAAATTTCGGACAGGGCGCTACGAAAGATGAGAGTGATACGCAATAGCAATATTGCAACAAGGTTTCCGCATATCGTTAGTCTGATATCTCCCGTTTTCTCCAGAATGGCACGTATATGCCGACAAGACGGGCAGCCCGGTTGCGGTCGGGGCGCGTCCTCCCGTCCGCAAAGTTTCGTCATTGCATCGCGATAGCACTTGCGTCGACATCCCTTGCCGGTATTGCCGCTCGCAATATTGCGAATGATTCGCATTGCGGTAACAGGGAAGATACATCTTGCGATTTGTCAAGGCGGCGTTGGCCGTGTCGGCGTCCGTCATCGCTCTCCCAGCGTTCGGGCAGGAGGCTGTTCCGGCCGAAAATCCCGGCGTCGCCACGGAGATCATCGTCACCGGTCGTGCCCAGCGTCTCTACCGCGTCGAGCAGGCTACCGTGGGCAAAGTCGCGGAAGACCCGATGAACATTCCCCAGGCGGTGCAGGTGATCAACGCCGACCTCTTTGCCGACCAGGGCGCGCGAGACGCAACGGACATCTATCGCAACATCTCGGGCGTCAGCTTCTTCAGCTATGCCGGCGTCACGTTCCGTGGGTTCCGTCAGGACCAGTCCTTCTATGACGGCCAGCGCGGCAATCCCTTCATCGGCTTTTCGGTACCGCAGCTGTTCAACATTGAGCGGGTCGAGGTGCTCAAGGGGCCGGCAGGCCTGTTCTTCGGTCCCGGATCGCCGGGCGGCATCATCAACTACGTTTCCAAGACGCCTTCGGACAAGACCGGACTGCGCGCGGTCGTCACCGGCGGCACCTACGATCGCATCGGCCTTTCGGCGGAAGCGACCGGTCCCGTCGACCGCGAGGGGGTGATCACCTACCGGCTCGGTGGTTTCTATGAATCGATGGATCCCTATCGCCGCAACACGCAGAACAAGTCGCGCATCGGCGATGGCGGGATATCCATCAAGACCAACGAAGGCGGCAAGCTGACGTTGCAGGCGACCATCTACGACAGCGAGCTTCAGGCAAACCGCCTGCGCGGCGTCCTGGTCGATGACGATGGCAATTTCCTGACCAGCATCCGCTGGAATGCCAACGAAAAGACCGATTTCCTCGACTTGCGCTCGCAGGCATACCAGGCGCGCTATGCGACCACGATCGGTGACCGCGTCACTTTCGACGTGGGCGCGCGCTACTTCAAGGCCACCGAAAAGCAGCAGTACCACGAGCCGCGCGGCCTCGATCCCGCCAATCCCGATCTGGTGCGCCGCGAGTTCCGTGATCAGATCCGCCCTGTCCGTGGCCTGTCGTTCATGGCCAACATGACGGCGCGGGTGAACGTGCTGGGCATGGAGCACAAGTTCCAGACCGGGGCGGACTGGTATGACGAAAAAAGCCTGCTGCATTCGCGCATCCTGCGCACGGGCGTGACCTCGCTCAGCCTCAGCAATCCGGTCTATGGCAGCGGGGCCGGGGATGCGGCGCGCGCGGCACTGCTGCCGTTCACCACCACCGACACCCGCACCAAGCGCAAGGGCGCCTATCTCCAGGACCAGATCAGCGTGACCGATGCGCTGCTGCTGGTGGCAGGCGTGCGCTACGACAAGTTCGACGACGGTGTGACGACCAGCACCGGCGGGAGGGTTTCCGGGCGCTCCGACTACTCGGACAACGACCTGACCTGGCGGGGCGGCGCGATCTTCAAGCCGCGTGCGGACGTGTCGCTTTACGCCAGTTGGTCGGAAAGCTTCGAGCCGCAGGCTGCCGCCGATCAGAACAGCGACGCAGGCGGCCCCTTCGCCCCGGTCACCGGGAACCAGATCGAGGGCGGCGTGAAGACGCAACTGCTTGATGGACGCATCCAGGCGAACGCCGCCGTCTATCGCATCGTGCGCAAGAACATCCTGCAGGTCGATCCCACGCAGGAACCCGTCAACGGCGTGGACCAGCTCGCGCCTATCGGCGAGGTGACGAGCAAGGGCTTCGAAATCGACCTGACGACGGACATAACGCCAGACTGGGTGCTCCTGGTGAACTACGGCTACAACGA
This sequence comes from Novosphingobium sp., assembly GCF_032093395.1. GTDB lineage: Bacteria > Pseudomonadota > Alphaproteobacteria > Sphingomonadales > Sphingomonadaceae > Novosphingobium. The sequence goes on along the minus strand of NZ_DAMDBA010000022.1, from coordinate 29,503 downwards.
CACCAAGATCACCGGCACGGCCGAAGGGCAGGCGATCACCAATGCCGTGGGCAATCGCTTCGCCAATGCCCCCAAGCACAAGGTGGGCTTCTGGACCCGCTACCAGGTTCCGGCGATCGACACGGCCTTTGCCTTCGGCGGCGAGCACGTCTCGCGTCGGATCAGCCTTTCCGGCCAGACCGTGAAGCCCTACACCATTTTCGACGCTTCGATCACCAAGGGGCTGGGCTTCGCCGAGCTGCTGCTGCGCGTGGATAACATCTTCGACAAGGTTTATGCGGCATCGGGTTTCTCCGCACAGAGCGGGCACTTCCCGGGCGAACCCCGCACGTTCCTTGCCGAGCTTCGCTTCCAGTTCTGATGGCGGCCAAGGCGCGGAACAAGAAGATCGGCGGCGAAAAGGGGCGTTCGCTCTGGTGGCGGGTCCATTCCTGGGCCGGTCTGAAGCTGGCGATCTTCATGACTTTCGTGCTGGCCACGGGAACGCTCGCCGTTTTCGCGCACGAGATCGACTGGTTGGTGACGCCCGCGATGCGAGCGTCACCGCAGGAGGGGCCGCGCGCGAGCTGGGGCACACTGGCGGCTGCCGTGGCCAAGGCCGAGCCGCACGGGCGGTTGACGACCCTCTACGCGCCGATCGACCCCTGGTTTACCGCGGAAGCATGGGTGGATATGGGGAAGGGTGCACCTCGCCGCGTCTATATCGATCCCTGGAGCGGGGAAGTGACTGGCGTTCACGGCTGGGCCAACGTCCATCGTTTCCTGCGGCAGGCGCATCGCCATCTGATGCTGCCGACGAAGATCGGCATCCCGCTGGTGAGTTCGCTAGCACTGCTGCTGCTCGCCTCGCTGGTGACGGGCATTGTCACCTACAAGAAGTGGTGGCGCGGGTTCTTCCGACTGCCAAGGGGAGGGGATGCGCGCAGGCTGAGCGGCGATCTTCACCGGCTTGGCGGACTGTGGAGCCTGTGGTTCGTCGCCCTGATCGCGCTGACGGGACTTTGGTATCTGGTGGAGACGCTTGGCGGGAATGCCTCGGTTCCGAAGCTGGCGAAAGTCGAGACCGTCCTGCCGCCGCCGACCGGAGCAGCGCTCGACCGGCTTATCGCGGCGGCGCAGGCCAATCGGCCGGGCCTCGACATTCGCGAAATTCGCTTCACCGAAGACAGCGGCGTGGTGCTGCTGGGGCAGGACCGCGCCTGGCTGGTCCGCGACCGCGCCAACGGCCTGGCGATCGATCCGGCCGACGGCCAGCTGCTTGGTGCTTTGGATGGCACGGATCTGGACGTGCACCAGCGGATTTCGGAAATGGCGGATCCGCTTCACTTCGGCACCTTCGGCGGGTTGGCCACCAAGATCATCTGGTTTCTGTTTGGCACGATCCTGACGGGAATGTCGGTGACCGGTGTGATCATCTACGCCAAACGCCTGGAAAAAGCCGGAAAGCACCAGCAGACGGCAGGCCGTATCGCCTGGGCCGGAATGGGGGCATGGGCTTACGTCTGCACCGCCTTGGTGATCCTGGCGCTGGTACTCACCCCGGGCGCTATCGGAGGCGCAAGCTGAAGGCACCGCCTTGGCGGCCTATTCGAAGGCGATCTTCGCATCGTCAGCGCGAAGTCCCGGTGAATTGGCTGTGATCCGAAGCGTCCCCTTGCCTCGTCCCCGCAGGATCGCAAGGGCACGTCCCCGGAAGGTCCGGGTGTGGTTGGCTTTCAGCGAACCCACGGCCTGCGGGTTTGCGCTTCCGAAGGCGGCAAGTTCACCGGAGCCTGCCAAAGCAAGGGTCACCGGCCGCATATCGTCGGGCAGAACCCGTCCCCTGGCATCCACCACCGCGATGTTGAGGTAGGCCAGCGCATCGCGGCCGCGGCGGCCGGACAATGGCTCGACCGACACCCGCAAGGAGGCTGCCTCGCCAACGGTCTCCAATTGCGTGCGGCCTATGACCTTGCCGTTTTTCCAGGCGACGGCCTCGAGAGTGCCGGCTGCGTAGGGCACTGGCAGTTCCGCAGTCATCTTGTCGCCGGCTGTCAGCACTTTCTCACCGACAACCTGACCGTTGAGCAGCGCCTGGACTTTATCTCCGGGCGTGTAGATCCGCACCTTGAGGGCTTTGCCTTCATGGCCTTCCCAGTTCCAGCTCGCCAATTCGTCGGGCCATCCCCAGTTCGCGGTCCAGGGGAACGTTCCCTCGGGCGCGGGCCGCTGCACGGTCATGGTAACCGGCGAGAGGCCCCACGCGACATCGCGAGCGAGGGAAGAGGCTTTCTGACAACCGATCAGGTCCAGATCGCCGCACCACGCATTTATCCAGGGCCAGGCCGCGAAGTAGTAGGGCGGGCTGCCATTCTTCAGGAATGCCGTTGCGCCGAGGCCCGCTTCGCCGATGTAGTCCATAGCCGTCCACAGGAACTCGCCAAGGAAATAGGGCGCGCGGTCCATGAGCGCGGCGTAATCGAAGACCTCGCGCGCGAACGTCTCGGATGCGTAGACGACCCGCTCGGGATGACTGGAATGCTCGCGTTCGATCTCATCGAGCCGGTAGTTGTATCCCGGAACATCGAGGAAAATAGTGGAAGCGTTGTCGACCTTTCCGGCAAGACCGGAACGCGCGGTGTCGGCTCCGGCGATCATCTCCTGCCCCAGGACACCGTTGAGGCCTGCGGTCACCGGCCGGGTCGGATCGAGTGCCTTCACTGCATTGGCGAGCTTCCATTCCCATTCCACGCCTTCGTCGCTGGCTCGGAGAGGGATTTCATTGCCGATGCTCCACATGATCACCGAGGCGTTGTTGCGGGCAGGCAGGACCATGCCCGCGATCACGTTTTCCCAATGCTCCCGGAAATGGATCGAGAAGTCCTGCGGCTCCTTGTGTTCGTGCCAGGCATCGAAGGCCTCCTCGATCATAAGCATGCCCAAACGATCGCAGGTTTCCCTGAGGCTGCGCGAAGCCGGATTGTGGGAGCTGCGGATGGCGTTGAAGCCCCGCTGCTTGAGCAGGCGAATCCGCCGCTCGTCGGCATCGCGAAACGCGCAGGCGCCCAGCAGCCCGTTGTCATGATGCACACAACCGCCCCGCAGCTTGATGACCTCGCCGTTGATCGCCATCCCCCGCGCAGGATCGAAGGTCACGATGCGCACACCGAAGGGTTGTTCCAGCTTGTCGACGACCTTGTCGTCGCGGCGCAGCTCGGTTTCGAGCCGATAGAGGTTCGGATGATCGGGCGACCACAGCCGGGGGCCTTGCAGCGTGAGGGTCTGGCGCACTACACCGGAAGCGGCGACCCGACCTTGGGCGGCGGTGCGGCCGTCGCCATCGATCAGGCGGGTGACGATCTCATGACCTGCCGTATCTCCGCTGAGCGCGGTCGTCAGATCGATCTCCGCATGGCCGTCAGCGAACCGACGAGTCCAGGCCGCAACGCCCCAGCGCGCGATGCGGCATCGGCTGGGCAATACATCGAGCGTGACCGGCCGATAGATGCCGGAACCCGCATACCATCGGGTGTTGCGCCCTTGGTTGCGAACGCGAACCGCCACGATGTTGTCGCCCTTGCGATCGAGATAGGGCGTAAGATCGACAGTAAACGGGATGTAGCCATGCACGTTGCCGGCGACCGCCCGCCCGTTCAGGAACACCTCGCTTTCGAGATAGATTCCGTCGAAAGCCAGTTCGATCCTGGAATCCGGCGCGTAGTCAGCAACGCGGAAGCGCTTACGATACCAGCCTTCGCCGCCAAGGGTGAAGCCGGTGGCGCCCTTACCGATCGCGCGCTCATCGAACGGGCCGATCTGCGAGGGCTCCACCCCACCTGGTACGTCCTCGACGCTCCAGTCGTGCGGCAGATCGACGATAGGCCAGGAACTGTCATCAAAACCTGCCTGTTCGAAATCGTCCCCGCCGCCGCGATGGAATTTCCAGCCATCATCGAACGGAATGTCTCGTAAAGGCCAGCTCGCGTGTTTTGCGAGCGTCGAGGATCTTGCCGCAGCTACGCCAGCCATGGGAAGCATTGCACCGGCTCCTGCGATAATGAGCGCCTGGCGCCGGTCGGTATCGAATTCTAGGCTCACTGGACCTCTCCCAGTTTGGCCAGTTCGGCATCGATCCTTGCCAGGGGCTCCCGCTGCACCACACCGAAAACGAGCAGCGATTCGAGCGAGAAGTTGCCGAGATGCGGTTTGATCATTTCGTTGCCGATGCGCCGATCCATCCCCGGAATATGCTTGTTGACGATCTCCCAGGCAGCCGGGTTCGACTGCAAAATGGCGATCGGAGTCTCTCGCGAACTGAGTATCCGGGCCAGCTGCGCGGCGGATCGTAGGCCTTCGCGGGAGGATAAAGTGGCGCGTCCAAATTCGTCATCCTCTTCTGCTCGTTCGGCGGCGGTGATCATCGCCCTGACGATAGGATCGGGCCGATATTGCGCCTTGCCTATATAGCAACAGTGTGTTGTTTTAAGTGGCGGGGGCGGCATGTCAAGCCGGGCTCGGATCGGGACGAGGGCGATGGAATCATCGACACTGCCGCATTGCGAGGAACGGTTGCGTTCGGTCCGAAGCCGAAGCGGGTAGTCGCTGCGAGCGAATGGAAGAAAACAAGAAACGGGAGGGAATATGATCAAGACAGGATGCAACCTGCTGCTGGCGTCCACCAGCTTTTTCGCCGTGGCAACGCCTGCCTGGGCTCAATCGGCCCCGGCCGCTGAAAACCTGGCAAACGTCATCATCGTCCAGGCCCGCCGCCGCGACGAGGACGTGCAGGATGTGCCCGCAGTCATTGATACGGTGACATCCGAAGAGATCGCGAAGCTGAATTTTCGCGATTTCAAGGAAGTGCAGACCCTTGTGCCCGGACTGGAACTGACGACGGAATCAAACGGCGTCGGCGGCAGCGCCAAGATGCGCGGCGTCAACTTCGACGTCAATGCCAGCGGCTTCAACTCCACTGTCGAGTTCTACATGAACGACGCGCCGATCGTCGCGGGCATCGTTCTTCAGCAGATGTTCGATATCGGGCAGATCGAAGTCCAGCGCGGCCCCCAGGGCACGCTGCGCGGACGCGCTTCGCCATCGGGATCGATCACAGTCGCCACCCGTAAGGCTGATCTCTATACCGTTGGCGGAACGGTGGACATGACGGCCAACGATATCGGCACGCAAAACATCAAGGCTGCGCTTAACCTGCCCGTCATCGAGGGCATTGCAGCGATCCGCGTTGCGGGCGTCTGGGATGAGAACGAGGACAACCGCGTCCGGCCTCTCGATACCAGCTACGGTGGCCGCGATCCGTTCGCCCGCACGCGTGCCGGGCGCGTCAGCGGGCTTGTTCAGCCAACCGACTGGCTGAAGCTGGAAGGCGTCTACCAGCATATGCAGCGCAATGCGGTTGGGTACGATCAGGTCGCTTCGTTCAGCGAGGTCAATCCCGATGCCGTGCCGAGTCCGGTCTATATCGATACGAGCGACCGTCTTTCAAATCAGGTCGAGCCGCGCCGGATCAAGCAGGTCTACAATATCTACAATTGGCATGCGGAAGCCAATCTGGTGGGGCAGACCCTGATCTACCAGGGCCAGCACTATAGTCAGAACGTCCATGCGCATACCAGCCTGGACCCGGCCGTCGTCTTCCCCGGCGATACGATCTTCCAGGAAACCCACACCCGCACGAAGTCCACGTCGCATGAAGTGCGCTTGCAGAACGAGGAACGCCTGTTCGGGATGGTCGACTACGTTGTCGGCTTCTTCGACCAGAAGAACGACGCGCCCACCGATCTCCTGCGCAGCACGGCGGTACGGCTGCCGCTCCTGTTCGGCGGCGGTCTCGCGACGGCGGTTACGACACCGATCGGCCGCTTCGGCGGCAGTCACGAACAATCGGTCTTCGGCAACCTGACCGTTCATGTGACCGATTCCACCGAGATATCCGGCGGGTTGAGGCATATCGACTACAACTCGGAAAATACGCTGGTCGTGGGCGGCAATACCGTCTCGACCGAGGGGCAGGATGCCAAGAAGTGGATTTACACGGCATCCATCAAGCAGAATATCTCGCCGGACCTGATGGTCTATGCCAGCACCGGCAGTTCATGGCGCCCAGGCATCAATGTGGTGGGCGATTTCAATATCCTGCCTTCGCCCGTCGAGAAGAGTTTCACCAACCTGCCGGCGGAGACGTCGAAGTCCTATGAGATCGGGTTCAAGAGCACGCTCATGGGTGGACGCATGCGTTTCAATCTCACCGGCTACCATCAGAAGTTCAAGAACTATCCCTATCGCGTCTCCAATGGCGTCTATTACGTCAACACCGTAGCCGACCGGAACAGTGCGGGTCAGGTCACGGGCCTGCGCCAGGAGGTGGGCCAGTTCAATTTCGTGGGCGCAGTACCCGTCGAAGTGAACGGCGTGGAAGGCGATCTTTCGTTCGATATTTCCGATCGCTGGACCATGGGTTTGATCGCCAGCTACTCGCTCGGGAAGATCAAGAACGGAACAGTTCCTTGCAACGACCTCGACGGTGACGGCGTACCCGACAACGTCCTGTCGGCCCCATCACTTGTCGAACTTCAGGCCGCCGTCGGCGCGGACAACCTGGCGACCTGCCAAGTCTCCCAGCGTTCCGCTCTTCAGGCTCCATTCTCGGCTACGCTCCAGAGCGAGTACAGCTTGCCGATTTCCGGCAGGCTCGACGGCTATCTTCGCGGCCTCGTTACCTACAACGGCAAATCCCAGAGCGATCCTACCAATATCTACGACGATGTCGGCGATTATGCCTTAGTCAATCTCTATGCCGGCATTCGCGATCCAAAGGGGATGTGGGAGGTGTCGCTTTACGCCAAGAACCTGTTCGAAGTCGAAAAGGCGCTCTCTCGTACCAGTCCGCTTTCGACCAGCTATCAACAGCTCGGCTTCGGCGGGTTCGGGCCGAACGGCCCCATCCTCACCGGTCCAACGGCTGCGACGACCACAAGCACCTACACCGGCATCACCATGACGCCGCCCCGCGAGTTCGGCCTCAATGTTCGTTTCTCGTTCGGTTCGCGCTGATTTGAGCAGTTGCTCCGATTGCATTTTCGGTTAGGCGATCATCGTTCGGGGCAGGGGTCACCAAGCCTCGGCCCCTCGAACGATGCGCTCCACAAGAGAGGCGGCGGCAGTTCTCGCCTCATCCTCATCGAACGGCTTCGCTTCGGGCCGCATGGCGATCGTTCCCCCCGTCACGGCCATTACCAGGTCCGCCGCTCCCTCCGGATCGCGCATCTTGAACCCTTGGGCGGGGCCATACTCGCGCACCGAAGTGGCGATGAGCGCATGCAGGTTGCGGTAGCCTTTCTGGTTGTGACCAAGGAAACCGGATCCCAACGCGCCTGCCAGATTGCCGGCAAGCTTGGTAATGGCGCGAACTTCGGGGTTGGTTCCCCAGAGCAGCATTGCCTCGACGTAGCTGGTCAACTGCTCGAGAAGATCGTGCGACAGCGCCGGATCGCGCCTGGTGTTGAGTTCGGACCATGATGCGATCTTCGCATCGATCACGGATTGAAGCAGATCCGCCTTGTCCGAAAAGCGCTTGTAGAGTGTGGTACGGGGAATATTGAGGTTGGTCGCCACGGCATCCATCGAGGTGCTTTCATACCCCAGTTCCAGAAACATTCTCGTGGCTTCGGTCAGGATGTCCTGGGTGATCTTCATGGAGTCGGCGGCGGCAGGACGCCCTCTTTTACGGCTCGGTTTCTGCCCCGCCTTCGCCGCCGCTGATTGCCGCACCTTGTCCTGCACTTCTGCCATAACCCAAGTTTCAGAATACCGATTGCCTCTGTGGTAGCCGATTTGGAACGACGTACAACCGGCAGGGCGGGTGGTTTGCCAGGCCTGCCGCGATCGGCTATGGTTACATGCCATGTTCCCGCGAACGTGCAGCGACAGGCCACGCCGAACTGAAGGCAGCTTGCCCGCAAATTCCGCCGGTTTCCTCCCAGCCCGATTGATCTTCCGATCAGCGCGTTGTTCCGCTATCGCTGCCGTCGCACCTGGTCGGGAGAAACTTGAGGCGCATTGTTGCCGAACGTGCTGCGCAGGTACGTGGCCAGAGCCGCCACATCCTCGTCGGAAAGGCGCTTGCCGAACGGCTTCATGTTCGCACGGCCGCTGTTGAAGGGCGGCGGCGGCAAGTCCGGGCCATAGAGAATGACATTGATCAGCGAGGACGGATCTTTCGCCTGCACGATCGGATTGCGTATGAGCGGCACACCGAGGATGCGATCGCCTTTGCCATCGGGCAAGTGACAGGTGCCACAATGCACGGTGTATACGATCTCGCCCTCATCGACGCGCGATCGCAACGCCGAAAAGTCCCACCGCGCGGGGGCGGCGTCGATACCGCGCAAGTATGCTGCGATCGAGTTCGCGTCGGCTTTCGACAGGTGGCGGGTGGAGGCGAGTACTTCCGTCATCGGCCCATGGACGACGGCGCGCCGGCTCCGCCCGGAAAGCAGGTAATCGCGAATGTCGGAGGCGGTCCAATCCTTGAGGCCGTGCTGTCCCGGCGTCAGATCGGCGGCAGCCCACTGGCGGTACTCACCGCTCGCGACCTGATCGACATAGGCGCCTCCATGCAGGGCGCGGCTTTCATCGGAACCGCCCAGCATGTTGCGGGGGGTATGACAGGCGCCGCAGTGTGCCACGGCTTCCACCAGATAGGCGCCGCGATTCCACTCCGCCGAATGCTGGGGGGAGGGCGTGAACGCGGCGTCCTTGTGATAAAGGCGCTTCCAGAAATGCAGCAGGGCGCGGTTGCCGAAAGGGAAATGCATTTCGTTGTCGCGGTTGCGCTGGACGACCGGCGGCAGCGAGCGAAAATACAGGTAGAGGGAGGCGATGTCTTCGTCCCGCATCTTCGCAAACGATGCGTAGGGGAAGGCGGGGTAGAGGTGTGACCCGTCAGGCCTGGTGCCATGCTTCATCGCGGCGTGGAATTGCCCGTAGGTCCATCGGCCGATGCCGGTCTCTCGGTCCGGCGTGATGTTGGTGGAGTAAAGCGTTCCAAACGCCGTCTTGAACTTCACGCCGCCGGCATGAGCTGCTCCGCCGGGCGCTGTGTGACAGGCGGCGCAATTGCCGATTTGCGCCAGATACCGGCCCGCCGCGACGCTGCCGCCTTGCGCTTGCAACGGGGGCGGAGCGGCTTGAGCGATCGGTCGAAAGAAATAGGCCGCAAAGGCTGCCGCCGCGACGGCAAGGACCAGAACAAGCCAGAGCAGCCACGGCTTGATCCGGCGCGAAGGCGGTGTGCCTGTCGCCGTCATCAATAGGAATCTTCCAGGGGAATACCGGCCAGCCTTATCCAGTTCACGGTTCGCTCCTTCAGAAATGCGGTCGCTTCCGGATGGCGGCTGGCCTGCCAGTTCATGATAGATCCGGTGAGGTGCGCCATGAAGGCATCCACTGCGGCGGTCGTCTCGATCGCAGTCGGGGGCATCGTTTTCGCTATGAGCGCGCGTAGAATCTCTCCGCGTTGCTCTTCCAGGCCGATCAGGATCGGATCGTTGATGTTGATGCTGTAGCGGAACATGAAGTTGCTGAACTGTTCGCGCGCACCGATCATGTTGCCCACCAGCTCGGCAATGCGGATCAGGCCGGGCGCGCCGGTTTCGATCCTAACTGCCGCAAGCCGTTCCTCGAATTCCCTGAGCAGCCGTTTCATCAGCAGGCGCTTCAGATCATCCAGCGTGCCGAACCGCTGGCTGATGGCCGCGCGAGAAAGGCCGACGCGGCGGGCGACCTCCGAAATGCTAAGCCCGTGCGTGCCGAGTTCGACCAGCGCCGCGTTCGTCGCATCCAGTATCTGGGAGTCCGTAACCGATAACGGGCGAGCCATACCAAGCCATGCTTCCTGAACGTGACGAGCTTTCAGACGGGTTGATATCGGCACTTGCCGTTTCTTTCAACCCTGTTACTTTCAGGGGTGTAAGGAATCGAAAGCAACGGTTCGTTATGGGAGAATGCGCTGATGGCGTCACGCCGCCTGAGCAAGGGTTGGCTGCTGGCCGCTGCGGGAACCGTCGCGGTCCTTGGCGTGGTCGCTTACGTGCTGCGTCCGCCGGAGCGTTTGACGGCGAAGAGCGGATCATTCCTGCGCGATGGCACGGCTGGTTTCGTTCTGACCGATATTGCCTATGCGCTCGGCCCGGATGGGCAGGACACGCCGGCCTGCCCGCAAGGCATGTCCATGGACGTTTCCCAGATATTCGCGGCCAGTCCCGCGGGTAAGCGGCGTTCGGGCGAGGATGATGAATCTTACGGAAAGCGGTTGGAAGAAGGCGGGAAGACGCTCTCTGCCGCGCCGGATGGGAGCAATTATTGCCTTCACCCCGAACTTGCGCCGATCGATACGCATGCCCGCCTGCTGACCAACGCCTCTGCGCGGGCAGACGGCATCGACCTTGACGGCAAGGTCTCGCGATCTCCAGCCGATGCGCGCAGCGGGCGGCTCGATTTCGTCGGCGTGGACGGCAGGAGGGGCGTGGACAACCAGTTCTGGCGAGCGGTGGGCTGCAACCGTTCCTATCAGAGCGCTGGCCAGTCCAACGGCTTCAAGGTGGAAATGCTCACCGGCTCCTGGGGCGTCCTCGTGAAGCTGGACGGCGTGGACGACCTTCGCAATGACGACGACGTACGCGTCGGCATCCATGCCAATGCCGATCCCTTGCAGCTCAGTCCCACGCGAGAGGCGCTGGAATATGCGACTTACGCCGTCGATCCCGATGCCAGGTTCCGCGCCTCCACGCGCGGGCGCATCCGGGACGGTGTGTTGACGACGGAACCGGTCGACGTGCGGTTTCATCATGTCGTGAACGGCATGTATATGGAGCGCCCGCTGCGCGATGCGCGCATAGAGGCGAAGCTGTCGCCGGAAGGCGTCCTCAAGGGCTATCTGGCAGGCTACACGCCGGTGGTAGAGCTCTACGATTATCAGTTCGGCTTTCGCAACGGCAGGGATGCGAAAGGGCAGCCGACGCTGGCGAGGGCGGTCGCCTCCGCGAACGGGGCGGCCCGCGTGCTCGGCCATACTTGCGCCGGGATATGGCAGTCTCTCCACCGCATGGCCGATGGGCACCCGGACTCGAAGACCGGTGCCTTCAGCTCCATTTCCACCCAGTACCGCTTCGAAGCCCGGCCGGCTTTCGTGGTCGATCCTCCCCTACGCGAAAAGATGGTGCGCAATGACTAGTGCCGCTCTTTCACGGCTTCGACGTTTCCGTTTTCCGGTTTTCGTCGGCGGGCTGATCGCCCTGGTCGTGGTTCTGGCCGGTGCCGAACTCATGGAGCCGGGCGAACCCGCTCCTGTTGGTGGGCCGCCCATGATGCGCAGGCTGACGGAGACGCAGTATCGCGCCAGCATCGAGGACGTCTTCGGCGCCAAGGTGCCTATCAACGGTCGCTTCGAAAAGGCGGTCCGATCGGAGGGGCTGATCGCGGTCGGCACCGGTACGGCGGGCATGTCGCCCTTCGCGATAGAGCAGTACGATGCCTCGGCTCAGGGCATTGCCGCCACCGTTCTAGGCAAGTCGCAGCGCAAGCGCTTTCTTGCGTGCGGCCCGGCCGACCCGCGTCAGTTCGATGCGCCCTGTGCCCGGCAGTTCCTGACCCAGAAGGGGCGCCTGCTGTTCCGCCGTGCGCTGACGCGGCAGGAGGCGGACAAGTTCGTGGGGCTTGCCCGGCGCGCGGCGACGCAGCTCGGCGACTTCCACAGGGGGCTGGAACTGAGCCTCTATACCATGCTGGTTTCGCCCGATTTCCTGTTCCGGATCGAAACCATGCAGCCTGGTCGGGGCGGAGCACCGGGCGAACTGGATGCCTACTCCAAAGCCTCGCGGATGAGTTTCTTCCTGACCAATTCCACACCCGACGACGAGCTGCTTCGCGCGGCCGAGCAGGGCGAACTCTACGATTCCGCCGGTGTGGAACGGCAGGCGGACCGGCTGATGGCCTCGCCCCGCTATGAAGGCGCCGTTCGCGCGTTCTTCGCCGACATGATGCAATTCGATCGCTTCGGCGACTTGTCCAAGGATCCGGCGATCTATCCGGCGTTCAATTCCGCTCTGGCCGAGGATGCGCAGGAGCAGACCCTGCGCACGGTGGTGGAGCACCTGATCACGAAGCGCGGCGACTATCGCGATCTGTTCACCACGCGCGACACCTTTCTCACCCGCAGCCTTGGCATCGTCTATCGCACGCCGGTTCCGCAGCGGCGGGGGTGGGTGCCGGCAACTTTCGCGCCCGATGCCCATCGCGCCGGTATCCAGTCCCACGTCTCGTTCCTGGCGCTTCATTCGCACCCGGGCCGGACCTCTCCCACGCTGCGCGGCTATGCCTTGCGCCAGGTCTTCCTGTGCCAGGACGTCCCGGACCCGCCGGCCAACGTCAATTTCACCGCGATCGAGGCTACGGCCCACAAAGCCAATGTCACCGCGCGCGACCGCATCTTCCAGCACGCGACCGATCCTTCCTGCGCGGGCTGCCACAAGGTCATGGATCCGCTCGGGCTGACGCTGGAGAACTACGACGGCCTCGGCACTTTCCGGCGCCGGGAGAACGGCGCCCTGATCGACACCAGCGGCTCTCTCGACGGCACCGGTTTCAATACGACGGACGGCCTGGCCGACGCGCTGCACGACCACCCGGAGGTGCCGCGCTGCATCGCGGAGCGGATGTACAAGTCCGCCGTCGGGCGCGATATCACCTGGCGTGAGCGCTATTATCTGGACTGGCTGATCGGCCGGTTCACCGCCGACGATTACCGGGTGCCGGACCTCATGCGCCGGATCGTCACGAGCGCAAACTTCTTCGCGGCAACACCTTCGAGCCCATCGGGAAACCTTGTGCGCGCCAACACCCGCGCCAGTGCTGGAGACAGGCTATGAGCTTCATTTCACGCAGAACCATTCTGCGCGGCGCCATCGGCGGCGCTGCGGTGGGTGTCTCGCTGCCCCTCCTGGATTGCTTCCTGGATTCGAACGGCACCGCGCTCGCCGCTACGGGTCAGCGGCTTCCCGTTCGCTTCGGGACCTGGGTATGGGGGTGCGGTTTCATCCCGGAGAAGTGGATCCCGACGACTGTCGGCAGCGGCTATGCGATGCCCGCGGACCTGGCGCCGTTGGAGCCCTATCGCGACAAGCTGGCGCTGTTCAGCGGTTTCGACGTGAAGCTGGACGGCGTTGCCAACAAGCCGCATATCACCGGCTGCCTGGGTCTGCGGACCGGCATCCCGGTGCCGAACGAGAACGTGAAGGCACCCACTCTCGACGTTCTGATCGCGCAGAAAATCGGCGGCAATTCCCGCTTCCGCTCGCTTGAAGTGTCGACCTGCGGGCTGAAGAATTCCTACTCCTATCATGCGGCGGGCTCTCCCAACCCCAGCGAGACGTCCCCGGCGGCGCTCTATCGCCGTATATTCGGCGCCGGCTTCCAAGACCCGAATACGCTGGCATTCGAGCCCGATACCAGGATCATGGCGCGGCGCAGCGTGCTTTCCGCTGTTACGGAGGATCGCCGGAAGCTGATGCGCACCGTCGGCGCGGGCGACCGGCAGCGCCTGGACGAATACTTCACCTCGATCCGCCAGATCGAGCAGCAGCTGGACCTGCAACTTCAGCCGCCCGCGCCGGTGAAGGACTTTTCCCGTCCCGCCGCTCCGGCAGGTGAAGGAAAAGGCTCGGAGATGGGGCAGGTGATGGAGACCCACCGGATCATGGCAGACCTTCTCGCCAAGGCGCTGCAAGTCAATCAGACGCATGTCTTCAACGTCCTGTTCTCCGACACCGCGTCCAATCTGCGGCGGGAAGGCGAAACGACGACGCATCACACCCTGACGCATGAAGAGCCTACGGATCCGCAACTGGGTTACCAGAAGGAGCATTCCTACTTCGCGACGCAGAGCATGGTGGCCTGGAAGGAATTCCTCGATGCCCTGTCGGCCATTCCCGAGGGAGACGGCACGCTGCTGGACAATTGCCTGGTCCTTGCCCATTCGGATTGCTCGATCGCGAAGGCTCATGCGGTCGAGGGCATCCCGGTGATGGTGGCGGGGAATGCGGGCGGCGCGGTCCGCACCGGCTATCACCTGGCGGGCAACGGCGATTCCATCGCGCGACTTGGCCTGACGGTGCAGCAGGCCATGGGGGTGCAGGTCGAGCGTTGGGGGCAACTGTCCATGGAAACCAACCGTACGGTCTCAGAGCTTATCGCCTGATCGACCGGTGCAGCGCAAATTTGCCGGACGATAACGGCTCGACAATCCTCCAATTGGTCCGTACCAATATAGTACCTAGATAATGGAGGTGTGTCTTGCGCAATCGACGTCCGTCCCGTGCTTTCGCTCGTCAGACGGCCGCTGTGCTCGCTGCCGCTATGGCCGTCCCGGCCGTTGCGGCGACGGCGCCTGGCATATTCCCCACGCCGCACGCGCTTGACCTGACAGGGGGTGCGTTCGACCTCGGCGATACCGTCGTGCTCGTGCGTAGGAACGGTGTGGACGCGGCGGTGGCGGAAAGCCTGGAGCAGACTCTGACCAAGGCGGGCGTTCGCCGGATCATTCGAAAGAATTCCCTCCCCCACGATCAAAACCAGACTGTGATTGTCACGGGGTTGGCGAGTGAGGCTGTCGTCAAGGATGCGCTGGCCAGGGCGCAGGCCTCGGTGCCGGATCGTCCCGAGAGCTACGTGCTGGCGGCGCGTAGCAGTCTGGGGGAGGGCATGAAGGGCCTTGTAATCCTGGCGGGCCGTGATGCCGCCGGGTTGCTCCACGCCGCGCAGAGCTTTCGGCAGACCGTCCGCAGCGGAAGCATCGCTTCGCTGACGGTAGTCGATTATCCCTCGATGCCGGTACGTGGCACTATCGAAGGCTTCTACGGAAAACCCTGGACGATGGCCGAACGTGCCAATCACATCCGTTTCCTGGCGTCGATGAAGGCGAACACTTTCATCTACAGCCCGAAAGACGATGTATTCGCGCGAGACAAGTGGCGCGAGCCCTACCCTGCGGAAACGTTGGATGCTCTGGGTAATCTGGCGCGCCTGGCCGGGCGGGAACATATCAACTTCGTCTATGCCGTCTCGCCGGGGCCGTCGATCTGCTACAGCGATCCGGCCGATGTCGAAGCGATACGGAGCAAGTTCGCCAGCTTGCGGCGCAACGACGTCCAAAGCTTCTACGTCGCTTTCGACGACATCGAATACACGAAGTGGAACTGCGCCAGCGACGAGGCCAAGTTCGGCGCACCGGGCCAGAAGGCCGCCGCGCAGGCTCAGGCAGGTCTTCTCAACACCATTCAGGAGGATCTGGCCAAATCCGGCCATGGTTCGCTGATCATGGTGCCGACCGAATATTACAACACCACCGAAACGCCCTACAAGGCGGCCCTGCGCGAGGCGCTCGACCCTCGCGTGGTGGTGCAATGGACGGGAACGGACGTCGTCCCGGCCTCCATCTCGGTAAACCACGCCAAGGACGCGACCAGGGCTTTCGGTCGCAAGACGCTGCTGTGGGACAACTATCCGGTCAACGACTTCAAGGAGTCCGAAGGCAGATTGCTGTTGGCGCCTTACGACTATCGGCAAGCGGGGCTTTCCCAGCAACTGACCGGTATCGTGGCGAACCCGATGAACCAGGAGGTGTCCAGCCGCCCTGCCGTGGCAGGACTGTTGTCCTTCGCCTGGAACGACGCCGACTATGATGCCCAGCGCACGTGGAGCGCGGCTGCGCGTGAACTGGCCGGCGGGAACGAGCAGGTTACGCAGGCCTTGCTGGCCTTTTTCGACACGCAGCACCTGGCACCCACGTTCGGTCACTTGCCCTGGCAGCCTCAGGCGCCGCGCCTGAAAGCCAGGATTGACGCGGTGCGAGATGCCCTGGCCTATGGCGACGCGGCGGAACAGCAGGCGACCTTGCGCGATCTTGCGCAGGCCGCCGACGCGCTTGCAGCCGCGCCGGACGTCATCCGCGCCGGCGTCGTCGAGCCGGGGTTCGTCGCCGAAGCGAAACCGTGGCTCGAAGCGACGCAGTTGTGGGCGCGGGCGCTGCAACTCAGCGTGCACGGACTGGAGGCGGAACTCGGAGCAACCAGCGCGGCTGCGCCTCGCTTTTTCAACGAGGCGGAAAGGCTCGCCCGCCAGGCAGCCGCGATTGAAGCGATTCCCGGCGCCACCCGGTTTGTCGGGCCGGTGAAGGTGGCTGACGGCGTTCTGGACACGTTTGTGAAGGATGCGCCCCAACTGGTTCGTGCGCGGCAGGAGCCATAGCAAGTGCCGGTTCGCGGATGATGATTGTTCGCGAGCAGGGGAAGCCGCCGCATCGCTCAATTGGCCTGCTTCCCTTTTCTGAAATACCAAACTAGAACCAGTCAGAAGCGTGTGAAGCGCGGCAGGACGTTTGTCCTGTAAATGGCAGGAGTTCAGGATGGCGTTGTTTGGGGCGATCGAAGCGGGCGGAACCAAGTTCGTCTGTGCGGTGGGATCTGCCGCATCGGGGATCGTAGCGATGGAGACCATACCCACCAGCGATCCGGACGCGACTTTCGCGGCGGTCGCCGAATTCTTCCATATGGCGGGACGCGCGCAGGATATCGCGGCGGTGGGCGTCGGCAGCTTCGGCCCGGTTGCAGTGGACCCGGCTTCGCCCTCCTACGGCCGAATTCTGGCAACGCCCAAGCCGGGGTGGCAAGGCACCGACATGCTGGGCCGCATTCGCGCTTTTCTCGACGTGCCTCTGACGATCGATACCGATGTCAATGCCGCCGCACTGGCAGAGGCGCGAGCGGCCGGGCCTGACGTTCGCCACTTGGCTTACGTGACGATCGGCACCGGCGTCGGCGTCGGCCTGGTCAACGACGGGCGCACCGTGCATGGCACCGGACACCCGGAAATCGGACATATTCTCGTCCGGCGCCATCCGCTGCACGGCGAATTTCCGGGGGTGTGTCCGTTTCATGGCGATTGTCTGGAGGGGCTGGCATCTGGCCCCGCCGTTCTGGCCGCGTGGGGTTCACCTGCCACCGAATTTGGTGACGATCATCCGTTCTGGACGATCCAGGTGGATTATCTCGCCCAGTTGTGCATGACCCTGTTGCTCTCGACCATGCCTCAACGGATCATCCTGGGCGGCGGTGTGATGAAGCAGGAGCGGCTGTTCCCGGCAGTGCGGGCGCGCACGGCTGAGCTGCTTAACGGATATGTCGCCGGCATCGAGAACGCACAGTCCCTGGACGATGTCATCGTCCCGCCGCTGTGCATCGATCCGCCCGGTGTCGTCGGGGCCTTGCTCCTGGCCGAAGCCGCGCTCACTGCGCCTTCGGTTCGCTGACGCGCATCTGCTGCGGCGGGCTGCCGCCGGATGCTTTCCCGTAAAAGGATTTTCCCCGGTGGGCTCTCGCCTTGGCGAAAGCCCACCGGGGAAAGGATCAGAAGTTGACGGTCGCCCCGACCGCGATCTGGCGGCCAAGGGAGTCGTAGCGCGCCGAAAGCGTATTGCTGCGCGACAGGCCGTAGCCATAGGAGTTCGGCAGCAGCGGCGGACGCTTGTCGAGGATGTTGTTCGCGGAAATGCGGAACGAATAGGCCGCATCGACGCGGAACGTCAGCGCGAGGTCGAAGTAGTTCTGGCCGCCGATACGGTAGAACGTCTCGCGCTCGGTGCTGGCATTGCCGCCCAACGCCGGGTCGTTCGAGTTGCTGACATTGGTCAGCGGACCGACATAGCGCCAGTTGAACGAGGCGTTGAAGAAGCGATCCTCGGTCGTATAGGTGGCGCGCAGGGTATGCGTCCACTTGGGGATCAGCTGGCCGCAAGTGCCGCCGTAGTACCCGGCGCAGTTGTACTGCGCGAGGATCGGCGAATCCTGCCCACCCGCCAGCGTCGTGAGCGATCCGGCGAAGTCCAGCGCCAGGGTGCCGTACTTGCCGAGACCGGTCGAATACTGGCCCTGGAAGTCCCAGCCGTGCGACTTGCTCTTGTAGTAGTTGGTCGTACCGCCACGAATGTAGCCGCTGGTCGGGTTGGTGCTGGGGTTGCTGGACAGCGTGCCGTCGGCATTGCGCACGAACATCGAGCAGAAGAACTCGCTGCCGGTCTGGAGACAGCCGTTCGAGAAGTAATCGTAGTTGTTGTAGCCGATCGAGTCATCAAGATCGATCAGGAAGCGATCGACCGAGACGACCAGGCCGGGCACGAACGAGGGCTTGAGCACGACGCCAAAGGTTTTGGTGTAAGCCGTTTCCGGGTTGACCGTGTAGCCACCCGAGCGAACGGTGCAACCGACGTCGGTGGGGCAGACCAAGGTCGGGCTGCCGTAGAGGCTGTCGGCCAGACCGGTTGCCGCGCAGACTTCACGCGAGGCGGCGGGAGCGCCGTAGACGGGAACCTGCTGGCCATTGGCCCCGGTCGTGTAGCTGACGGTGGGGGCGCAGATGTCGTTGTAGGTCGGCGTGATCCGGTCGTAGCTGATGTTGGAGCCCTGGAAGGCTTCCACCACGGTCGGCGCGCGCTGGGCCTTGTTGATCGAGCCGCGGAAGGTGATGTCCGAGATAGGCGACCAGATCGCCTCGGCCTTCCAGGTCGAGAAGGTGTCCGGGTTGGAGCTGTACTTCGACAAACGGAACGCACCGTTGAACTGGAGTAGTTCAGCGAAGGGCTTGTGCTCCATAATCGGGACCTGAAGCTCTACGTTTCCTTCCCAGGCATTCTGCGAAAGGTTGCTGTTCGTTCCGCCCCAATTCTTTCGCCAGACGTCGTCGGCGTAGCTCTTCAGCTTGTCCTCGCGGAACTCGGCGCCGATCGCGATCGCCACGCCCTGATCGGCCCATGGCGACTGGATGCCGTAAGTGCCGAGGTCGCCCTGAACGGTGCCGACTACGTTGTAGAGGGTGTTGATCGTGGTGCTGGTGCCGAACTCTGTCAGGTAGTCCAACAGCGCTTGGCCGTTGGTGGCCGAGTTGGCGCTGAAGGCGTCGAAGGGAACGCAGCCGTCGGCCGAGCCGGCGGCGCATTGGAGCTGGCCGTTGACGCTGACGACGTTGAGCGCGTTGTTGACACGGTCGTAGTTGGGGCGCCCCCAGGTCGTGTCCATGCGGTTGCGGGCGTAGACGCCGCCCACGTCGTAGCTCCAGCCCTCTGCGATCTGGCCGCGCACGCCAGCGGTCGCGCGCAGGCCCAGGTTGAGGTACGAATCCGAGATGGGGCGTGCATTGTTGAAGCGGTAGCGGACGTCGAGCGGGGCGAGAGTGCCCGTACCTGCATCGGCACCGCATATGGTCTGCGCTTGCGAGGCCGACATCAAGGGATTGTTGCAGTTGACGAGATACGTCGTGCCTTCGCCATAAGTCTCGGCATTCAGCACGCGCGCCGGATAGGGATTGGATGAGCGGTCGCGGAACCACATGACGCTGCCGTAGAGTTCGGCGGCGTCGGACAGTTCGAAGGACGTGAAGCCGCCTGCATTCCAGCGCTTGTTGGCGCGTTGGAAGGAGTAGCCGTCAAAGGGATTGGCGGCATAGGCGTCGCCATAAGGCAGGAGAGTGCGGGAGCCGTCCGGATTGTTCACGAACTGTTGGCCGTCGGCTGCTCCCGAACGGGGCGAAATGTAGCCGTTGGGCGTGTAGGTCGAGGTCGTGCAGCCCAGCGGGCCGTCCTTGACGGTTTGAATGAGTTCGCAACCCGCCGTCTCGCGTGAGGAGAACGGTACCAGCGCCGCTTCGCGGTAGTTGACGTAGCCGCTGATGTGGAAGCGGCCGTCGAACAGCTTCTTGCCGACCGTCAGCGAGATGTCGGAACGGCCGCCGTCGATGGCGGTTCCGCGCGCGGGCTGGTCGAAGCCGTACTGGCTGGCGACGTCCGAGATCAGCGTGCGCTTGTTCTTGTGCAGGTAGAAGTTGTAGTTGCCGTTGAGCTGGATGCCTTCGAAATCGTCATCCATGACGAAATTGACGACGCCGGCGACCGCATCCGAACCGTAGACGGCGGAAGCACCACCGG
The DNA here is from genome assembly GCF_032093395.1 of Novosphingobium sp. GTDB lineage: Bacteria > Pseudomonadota > Alphaproteobacteria > Sphingomonadales > Sphingomonadaceae > Novosphingobium. Next base: position 9,477 of record NZ_DAMDBA010000022.1, on the reverse strand, counting down.
TCAGCACGTCGACGCGCTTGATCAGCGAGGTCGGGATCATGTTGGCGTCGACGCCGTTCATGGTGCCCACGCGCTTGCCGTCGATCAGGGTCAGGGTGCGTTCGAAGCCGAGGTTGCGCAGCTTGATCCGCTGGCGGCCGTCGGAATCCGAATAGTTCTGCTGGCTGTCCGGCGCGATCTGAGGAATGCGATTGAGCACTTCCTCGATATTGACCGCTGCCTGGGCGCGGATCGCGTCGTTGGTGACCGAGGTGATCGGTGCGGCGGCGGTGGAGTTCGGGCGATTGATGCGCGAACCCGTCACGACGATCGAACCTGCCGAACCGCCGCTGCCTGCTTCGGCTTCACCCGGCGTCTGGCCCTGCGCCAGTGCCGGTGTGGCAAGACCGCTAATGCAGGTCGTGGCCAAGAGTATCCTGGTAATCTTCCTCATCGAGAACCCCTTTTCTTCCCTGAAGATGCCGGCCCGCAATCCTTCGAGCCGCGTGTTTTGGTTGACTTCATCTTGCCGATCGTTGCCGGCATGTCCTTCTGCGTAAATGACGTGTGCCACCCGCGCCGTCAGGCGCGGCGTAGGCTTTGCGATGGGCGCACCTCTGTGTGTCCGCTTTCATCGGTGACTGCGTAGGTGAAGCCGGGCTGGATGGCGAAGGCGCCAACCTGGCCTTGCTTGTCGATCGCCAGGAAAGCGACCTGGGCGTCCTTGACCGCGTCCCCGCGCAACCTGACGATATGCTCGACCGCTTCGCGGCAGGCAGCCATCGCCGAGAGTCCCATGCGCATCGATCCGATCACGCGGGCTGCGCCGGCGATGCGGGTCACTTCCTCGCCAACCCCCGTGGCCGTCGCCGCGCCGACGCCGGGTTCGACCAGGAGCCCGCATCCCGCCTGCGGCGAATCGCCCACCCGGCCGCGCAGTTTGAAAGCCATGCCGGAGGTCGTGCAGGCGCCTGCCAGGCGGCCGTCCGGGCTCCGCGCGAGAATACCAATCGTGTCATGGTCTAGCGAAGAACCACGCTGGTTCTCGATATTGGCGACCGGCTTGTATTCGGCCTTCTTAAGCCATTCCTTCCAGGCCGCTTCGGCTTCGGGAGTCAGCAGGTTCTGCGAAGAAAATCCCTGTTCGCGGGCGAATTGCGCCGCGCCTTCGCCTACCAGCATGGTGTGCGGAGTCCGCTCCATGACACGCCGTGCAACCGAGATCGCATGGACATAGCCCTCCAGAGCCGCCACCGCGCCGGCATGGCCGCGGTCGTCCATGATGATGGCGTCTAGCGTGACGTGGCCGTCCCGGTCCGGATAGCCGCCCATGCCGACGGAGTGGTTGGAAAGGTCCGCCTCCGGTACTTTCGCGCCGGCCTCTACGGCATCGATCAGCGTGCCTCCGGCTTTCCAACGGCTATAGGCGGCGGCATTAGCGGCTGCTCCGAAGTCCCATGTCGAGACGACGAGCGCGCCGGAGGCCATGCTTTTTGCTGCAGCGCTCTTTACAGCAGCTGGGGCGGCGCGCGCCGTACCGGCGGTAGCCGCGCCGGCTAAGGCAAACCCCAAGGTATCGCGGCGCGAAATTCCCATGCCCAATCGTCCCAAGCCCGTGCGATCGCTGGGTAGGTGACAGCCGAAGCCGCCCTCCTCCCAGAGACTCTATGCAACAAAGCTGTCATAGGTCTTGAATAAGTTCAAACCCAAAAATCAAATTGGCATTACATTTTTGCGATTGACCCTGAAAGATGTATCAAATTGGTATCGTTTCAGGCTTCTGTCCAAGCGCCGTGGAGGGAGAGCCTGTTGGACGGCCGCTCACTGCAAGGTTCCGGATCAGCCATGCCCAGCCTCAACCCTGGCTCGGCGGCCGGTCATGCGGATCGCGCCCGAATGACGGTTCTGGCACGTTCTGCATGTGGAAGGTCAGTTTCCCACCCTTCATGAGTTCCTTGTGGCTGATCCAGCAGCGGCTATGCGCCTTGCCGTTCCAATCGACACGACCGTAGTAGGGCCGGTCGGAGCGATTGCCGGGCGCGCTGACGATCAGTTCGCGTCCATTGCCGAGCTTCACGCGCGCTTCCTCGAACAGCGGACTGCCGAGGATGTAGATGCCGCTGACCGGGTCGACCGGATAGAAGCCGAGCGCGGAGAGCACGTACCAGGCGCTCATCTGCCCGCAATCGTCGTTGCCGATCACGCCGGCCGGCCTGGCGCGATACATCAGGGCGAGCAGGCGGCGAACCATGGCCTGCGTCTTCCAGTGCGCGCCGGTCCAGGCGTAGAGATAGGCAACGTGGTGAGACGGCTCGTTGCCGTGCGCGTATTGGCCCACCATGCCGCTGATATCCGGCGGTGCGTTCTTCGGCAGCGTCGACGGCGCGTTGAACAATGCGTCGAGCTTGGCCTCGAGACCGGCCGGACCGCCCAGCGCGTCGGCCAGCCCGTGAACGTCGTGCTGGTTGAGGAAGGTCGCCTGCCAGCCGTTGCTCTCGGTGAAATCGCGCCACTTGTCCGAATGGCCCAGTTCGACGGGGTCGTAGGGCTCGGTCCAGGAGCCGTCGTCAAGGCGCGGCCGAGCGAAGCCGGTTCGCGTGTCGAACACGTTCTTCCAGTTCCCCGAACGGGCCTTGAGCCGTGCGGCGTCGTTCGCGGCGCCTGCCGCCGTGGCGATCCGGGCGGCGGCATAGTCGTCGTAGGCATATTCCAGCGTCCGGCTGACGCTCTCGAACACCTTGTCGGCCGGAACATAGCCCTTGGCATCGTATTCCGGGATTCCCCGCGAATTGTCGAGCACGGGCATCGTGAAGTCGAACGAGCGGCGGCGGATATTGGGCCAGGCCGCGGCGTAGTCGCCGGGAATGCCCTTGGCCATGGCTTCCGCCAGGACGGGCACGGAGTGCCAGCCCATCATACAGCCGGTCTCCACGCCCTGGAGCGGCCAGACCGGCGGACCATAGGGGCTCTGCTGGGTCTGGCGAATGAGATCGGCGACGAACTCCTCTACCCGCGCCGGCCGGATCAGCGTCTGCAACGGGTGGAAGGCGCGGTAAGTATCCCAGAGCGAGTAGGCGCTATAGGCTCTCTGGCCTGGGGGAAGCTGGTGTACCTTGCGGTCGAGCCCGATAGTGCGGCCGTCAACGTCCGAGAACAGCGTTGGTCCGATCGCGGCATGATAGAGGGCGGTTGCCATGATCGTGCGCTGTTCGACACTGCCGCCGCTCACCGCGACATGTGACATCTCGTCAGCCCATGCGCGGGACGCGGCCCGACGATAGTCGTCGAAGTCGAAGTGCGTCGCTTCCGCCGCGAGGTTCGCACGGGCCCCCGCGACGTCCACGGCCGAGACGGCGGTGCGTACGACGATCGGCGCGGTTCCGGCATCGTCGAAGTGGATCGCCGCCTTCACGCGTCTGCCCTTGACCTGGTTGCTTCCGGAAGGTTGCGGGGCGTCATGGTCGCCGAAGAATTCCACCCGGCTGGGCGGACGGGAGAACTGCATTGCAAAATAGATGTGGCGGCCCTTGGCCCAACGGAACACGCGTCGCTGGCCGGTGAGCGTGCCGTCCGCGTCCAGCGTCATTTCCGCGTCGTCGATCAGCGGATGCTTGTCCGAGGAGTCGCGCACGAGATGCGACAGATCGATCAGCAGGTGGCCATGACCTGCCGGATAGACGTGCCGCTGGATACCGGTGCGCAATGTCGTGGTAAGTTCGCTGACAACCCCGTTTTCGAGCTGGACCCGGTAGAAGCCGGGCTCGGCCGCTTCGTCGCTGTAGCGCAGGCGATAGCCTTCGTCCGGGCGGTCGAGCGGTCCGGGTTGCAGGCGCACGTCACCCCGGCAGGGCACGACGAGCACGTCCAGCATGTCGCCGATGCCGGTGCCGGACAGGTGCGTGTGCGAAAAGCCGAGCAGCGACGGATCGCCATGGTGGTAGCCCGAGCAGGTGTCCCAGCGCGCGGTGTCGGTATCGGGGCTGAGCTGGACCATGCCGAAAGGCAGGGTGGCGCCGGGGAACGTGTGGCCGTCGCCGCCGGTGCCGATAAAGGGATCGACCTTCGCGGCGGCTTCGCTGGCAAGCGCCCGTGACGTTCCGGCCGGCAGTGCGGCGGCCAGCAGGGCGACACGGCAGGAGCCGGACATCAGGCGGCGACGGCTGAAGGCGGTCATGAATGGCATCCCCTGCTCTATAACGCGCTGTTCTGGAAAAAGGACGACGCCTGTCCTTAGGGTCAGGAACCCTGGGACAGGCGCCGGCCCGTGTGCATGCAGATCATAGGAGGAGGAGGGGGACCTGCACGCTTTTTCACGGGACTTAGAAGCTGGACAGAGCGGTGGCGGTGAAGGCGCAACCGTCGTTGTGGAAGGCGGTCGCGCCAAGTTGGTGGTACCTGTCTGTGGAAGCCGACGCGTTCAGACGGCCAGTCGTGGCCATGGCCCGTGAGAACTTATTCATTGTTTGCCTCATACACCCGATCCCGGAGCGCTTCCGTCTTTGTCCCTGTGGAATGCGCGTCGACGGCTTCCTGTAATAATTCCAATGCCATTCCAATTTCGGGTTGGAATGTCACCAAAATAGATCCTGATGTCCATCCCATAAATTCTCCCCCACCCGACAAAAAGGCTTTTTGGAAAAGGATTTTTCAAGATTTCAGGGATTTAAACGCCTCGCCTGCAAAGCGATAGGTAGCGTCAAAGCCGTGGTAGGCTGGCATACAGAGCCAAAGTATGTCCAATTCGCGCATCACGAATCGTATGTCGGCCTTAGGCGGCGTCTAAAGGGGAGGGCTCAATGCTCGAAGTTTGCGTTGAAGATGCTGCCGGTCTGGCTGCCGCTATTGCGGGTGGCGGCGACCGCATCGAGCTTTGCAGCGCTCTGGCGCTGGGTGGTTTGACTCCTTCGCGGGCGTTGGTCCGGCTTGCCGCCGCAGCCCCGATACCCGTCCACATGCTCTGCCGCCCTCGCGAGGGGGACTTCCACTATGCGGAGCCGGAAGTCGCTCAGGTGCGGGACGATATCGATCTGGCTGCCGAATCCGGCCTCGCGGGCATCGTCATCGGGGCAGGGGGCGTGCAGGGGCTTGACCATGGGGTCTTGGCCGATTGGCTTGATCATGCCCGCCGGGTCGGCAGCGCGCGCGGTAAGCGCTTGTCGGTAACCTTGCACCGGGTCTTCGATCTGCTTGACGATATGGAGAGCGGGTTGGAGCAAGCCGTAGCGATGGGCTTCGACCGGATCCTTACTTCGGGCGGCGCGACCCGCGCACCTGAAGGCGCTGCCATGCTCGCGCATCTTCACGAACGCGCTGCAGGCCGAATTGTCATTCTCGCGGGATCGGGCGTATCCGTCGAGGCTGTTCCCTTGCTGCGCTCCACCGGCATCGCGGAGTTTCACGCTTCGTGCCGGGTTGCCGGCGGCACATCGGATGCGGGCGAAAGCGCGAGGCTGGAGGAACTGGGTTTCCAAAAAGGAGCGCGGCTGGTGACGGACGCTGCGGAAGTGGCCCGTCTCAAGGCCGCTATGGCGCACATCTGACGTAGGTAGCATCGGTTTTCGGCCGAAAACTCGCAGCCTGACGTGGCTGTAAGGCAGTGGCTCCGTTCGAAAGCGATTGCGTATTGCCTGAACTTGGAAGATACCAATATAGAACTTATGTGAGTATTGGTAAGCCTTCGTCCCTCTTGGCGGCTTCCGCCGACCGGTACGACGCGCAGGAGATTTTGCCGCAATGCAGTCCGAAACCGCGGGTTCCCCGCCAGCCCCGACACAGTCCTCGCTCATGGATCGTGAAGCCGCCGAGGCAGGGCAGGCGGTACGCCGCTTCCTGACGAACAACCGCGCGATTCTTACGCGTCTGGCGCAGGAGTTGCGCGAGGAGCCGCCTTCCGTCGTCGTCACTTGCGCGCGCGGATCGTCGGACAATGCGGCGACTTATGCCAAATATCTGATCGAGACCCTTGTAGGCATTCCGGTATCGTCGTCCGCGCTCAGCGTGTCATCGGTCTTCGGTGCCGAGATGCAACCCGGCCGCGTGCTCGTGGTGGCGATCTCGCAAAGTGGACGCAGCCCCGACCTGTTGGCGGCGGTCGAGGCACATCGCCGCGCGGGCGCGCGCGTCGTTGCGCTGGTCAACGACGAAACGGCGCCGCTTGCCGATCTGGCGCACTGGGTTCTGCCGCTCCATGCCGGCCCCGAGAAATCGGTGGCGGCGACCAAGTCCTTCATCGCTTCGCTGGCCGGGGTCGCTGCCCTGGTGGCCCACTGGGCCGGGGATGCCGCGTTCGACCTTGCCCTGGAAGCCTTGCCCGACGCGCTGGAAACCACTTCGAAGATAGCGCCTTTCGATCTCGTCGGGCAGCTTGCCGAGGCGAACAACCTCTTCGTGATCGCCCGTGGATACGGTTTCGCGGTTGCGCAGGAGGGCGCGCTGAAGCTCAAGGAAACCTGTGGGCTCCACGCCGAGGCTTATAGCGCGGCGGAAGTGCGTCATGGCCCGATGACGATCATCAACGAGGGCTTTCCCATCGTCGCCTTCGCGACTTCGGACGCCAGCGGCGATAGCGTGCGCGGGGCTGCCGCCGAATTCGCGGGACGCGGCGCCGATGTTGCGCTTCTCGATGCCCTTCAGCCGTTCGGAGAAACGACGCTCGCCGCTCTCGCCGGTCACGCCGCGCTGGAGCCGATGCTCATGATCCAGGCCTTCTATCCGCAAGTGAATGCCCTTTCGCTTGCGCGCGGCTTCGACCCGGACAATCCAGCGCACTTGCGCAAGGTAACCGAGACCCTCTGATGGAAATCGCCTTCGTCAACGGCGACGTCTATCTCAACCGCGCCTGGGCGCGCGATGTCGTGGTGTGCGTGGAACAGGGCCGTATCGTCCAGGCGCATGCAGGCGTTTCGGAACATGGAAACGAGGCCGACGAAGTCGTCGATCTCGAAGGCGGATTGCTGGTCCCGGGCTTCATCGACGTTCAGGTGAACGGCGGTGGCGGGGTTCTGCTCAACGATGCGCCGACCCGACAAGGCATCGCCACGATCGCTTCCGCCCATGCGCGTTTCGGCACGACGGGCCTGTTGCCCACGCTCATAAGCGCCACGCCGGACGTGATAGCGCGCGGGCTCGACGCCACGGACGAAGCGATTGCCCTGGGCGTGCCCGGTTGCATCGGCATCCACGTGGAAGGACCGGTGCTCAACGCCAAGCGGCGCGGGATCCACTCCGAAAACCATTTGCGCAAGCTGGACGACGAGATGGTCGACCTGCTCGTACGACCGCGTGCAGGCAAGGTGCTCTTCACGATCGCGCCCGAGTATCTCCATGCCGATCAGGCGAAAGCGCTGATCGATGCCGGGGTCGTGCTGGCGATGGGCCACTCCGATGCCGACTACGAGACGGCGCGCGCCGCTTTCGACATGGGCGTGACCGGCGTGACGCATCTGTTCAACGCGATGTCGGGATTGCATCATCGCAATCCCGGCATGGTCGGCGCGGCGCTGGAAAACCGGTCGGCCTGGTGCGGTCTGATCGCCGACGGCTATCACGTCCATCCCGCCGCCATGCGCGTCGCGCTGGCGAGCCGACCGCTCGATCGTTTCGTGCTGGTGACCGACGCGATGTCCTGCGTAGGTTCGGACCAGACCAGTTTCGAGCTCGACGGCCGTGAGATCGTCGTTGCGGACGGGCGATGCGTGGGCGCGGACGGAACCTTGGCAGGCGCTTCGCTCGACATGGCCGCCGCCGTGCGTAACGCCGTGGAGATGGCGGGACTGTCGGTGGCACAGGCGGTCGACATGGCCAGTGTGCAACCCGCCGAATTCCTCGGCCTCGCTTCGGAAAGAGGCGTGATCGCCGCCGGCCGCAGCGCGGATTTCGTCAGGCTCGACCGCGCGATGGCGCCGCAGGCGACCTGGATCGCCGGTGAACGGGTATTCTGATACCGATCTTTGGAGACAAGCCCATCCGATGACTGCCTCCTTTCCTTCTTCAACGACTGTCGAATCGCCCATGACATCCTCGGAGTCCGTCATCGTCATCCAGGCTCCGCTGGACGGCTGGCTGGCGCCGCTCACCGAGATTCCCGATCCGGTCTTCGCGGGCGGAATGCTGGGTGACGGCCTGGCGATCGATCCGACCGGCACGGTTCTTCATGCGCCTTGCGCCGGCACCGTAGCTTCTCTCGCCGCCACCGGCCATGCCGTTACCTTGCGTCTCGAAGGCGGGGCCGAGCTGCTGGTGCATCTCGGTGTCGATACCGTGGCGATGGGCGGCCGCGGTTTTACGCCCCTTGTGACGCAGGGGCAGCAAGTGGCGGCCGGTGACGCCCTGGTGCGCTTCGATCTCGACGCCGTGGTGACGAGCGCGGCCAGCGCGATGACACCGGTGCTCCTGCTGGCCAATGAGGAATGGACGCTCGATTTCAAGCGTGAGCCAGGTCCGGTCAAGGTCGGCGAGAGGCTGATGACTTTGCGCCGCCAGGACGTGGACGACACCCCTGTGACCGAAGAACCGGCATCGCTGGAAGAGGAACGGGTGCGCGAAATGTCCGTGCCGCTGCGCCATGGTATTCATGCCCGTCCGGCCGCGCGCCTGCGGCAGGTCGCGACCGCGTTCGATGCCGTGGTGCGCATGGAGATTTCGGGCAAGTCCGCCAGCCTGCGCAGCCCCGTCGGTGTGCTGGCCCTGGGGATCAGGCATGGCGACCGTATCTCGCTCCATGCCCGTGGCACCGAGGCCGGTGAAGTGCTGGATGCGCTGGAGGCTCTGATTGCGAGCGGCATGGGTGAGCTGGCACATGGGGACGAGCCGGTCGTCTCGCAGCCAGGTCGCTCGGCGGTTGCCTCGCCCGTCCAGCGGCGGATTACGGAACTTGACGCGAACGGGATGTTGGCAGGTGTCATTGCCGCGCCCGGCGTGGCGGTAGGCCGGGCCGTCCATTACCGGCTGGGTCAGGTGGAGGTTGCCGAAGGCTCGGGCGATCCCGCCATCGAGCGCGTCCTGCTGGACGGTACGCTGGCTCAACTGCGCGAAGGAATCGCGCGGGAAAGCGAAGGCGCACCGGCCCATGCGGCCTCGATACTCGCGGCCCATGCGGTCATGCTGGAGGACGAGGACCTGCTGGCGGCGGCGCATGAGGCTATCGTGAAGGGCGAGAGCGCTGGCGCGGCCTGGCGGCTTGCCATCGGCACTCAGGTCGATCTCCTGCTGCGCTCCGGCGATCCCCGCCTTGCCGAGCGTGTGGACGACTTGCGCGATCTCGAACGTCAGGTGCTGGCTGCGCTAATTGGCGGCGATGCCACAGGCTTCGCGCTACCGGAAGACGCCGTGCTCGTGGCCGAGGATCTGCTCCCCTCGCAGCTCATGGCGCTGGATCCAGACCGGCTTGCTGCGATCTGTCTCGTAAACGGCGGGCCGACCTCACACGTTGCAATCCTTGCCGCCGGGCTCGGCGTGCCGATGCTGGTGGCGATGGGAACCGCGCTGGACAGCATCGTT
>NZ_DAMDBA010000021.1:0-58029 GCF_032093395.1 Novosphingobium sp. | reverse complement strand
ATTGCGGATGGCGACTGATACTACCGTTGTCATGATCGTTCGCAGGCCTCTCTGTTTCGCCGCATCTCGCGAGATGGCATGAGGTCCGAGAAGATCCGTTCCGCCCAACAGAACCCGGAAAAATGCAGATAGAGTCTCAGGCAAGTTTGTCCGCACACACCCTAGGGCAGAACGTGCAAGTTTTACACTTCCCACTTTGGGTGAGGGTGATTTCCACCATGGAGATTGCCGTTCGCGAAAGGCGAGATAGATATCGGCTATGCGGACCGGACTTTTCATCGCAGGCTGCCTTGCCGTCACCATGCCCTCGATCGCACCGGCTGCCCAGGAGGGCGGTGTCCGTGCGAGCAGCCAGGCCGCGCCCGATCCCGCATTCGTTGGTCACTATTACCTTTCCGGAATAATGGAGACCGGGTCCGAACTCCTCTTGCGGGCGGATGGCAGCTTCGAGTGGTACATCTCCTATGGCGCGCTGGATCAGTTCTCCCACGGGCGCTGGCATCGCGAGGGCGAAACGATCGTGCTGGCGGCACGCTTGCCGTCCCGGGACAAACCGATGTTCGGCTATCTGGATACGCAGCCCTGGTCTGCGGAGGCCGCCGCTGCGGCGCAGGGGCCGGGCGAGCGGCCTGGAGGACTGGCCGTGCGGGTGATCGATCCGCGATCGGGAGAGACGGCGCACGGGGTCACGGCCGCCCTGCGCTTCGCCGATGGCAGCCAAGCCGAGGTAACGACGACCGGGAGTGGTCCCACCGTGGTCGCGGACGTTCCCGATGCGGACCTTGTGTCCGTGCGGCTCAGCGCGCCTTATGCTCCCGGACGCGATGTAGACCTTCGCATCCCGCCGGTCCGCTCGGGCGAAGTGCGTTTTTCGATCGATGTCGAACAGTTCACGGCATCGCCCTTCGAACGGATGATCTTGCAGATCGATGGCGATACCCTGCTTCCCGTCGAACTCGGGCGCGGGCGTTACGCGCGTTGAAGCAGTAGGCCCGGGAACTTGTCTCGCCTGGAGTCGATATCCATCGCAGTCCGTTAGAGGCGTGGTGATGTATCTTCGAGCCTTTCCTTTCCTGTTGCTGCTGGCCGCGCCGGACCTTGCGATGGCGCAGGATCGGGAGTTTTGCCCCGACCGTCCCGGTATCGGCACTCCCCCATGCACCATGGACAAGGGGCGTTTGTCCTTCGAAACCGGACTCGGGGACTGGACGCTGAACCGCGACGCTTCCGGGCGGGAGGACACCTTCGTCTTCGGAGACTTTCTGATACGCGCCGGAGTGGCCGATCACGCCGAGATCCAGCTTGGCTGGACCAGCCTGGGTTTTGCCCGCAACCGAGATGAAGCAGGACGGATCGACAAGCGCAGCGGCACGGGAGATGCCATGTTGGCGCTGCGACGGAACTTCGCCAATCCGGACGGTTCGGGTTTCTCGGTTGCCGTCATGCCGTTCGTCACGCTGCCGGTCGGACGCCAGCCCATCGGCGCAGGAGACTGGGGCGGCGGCGTGCACCTTCCCATTTCCTACGACGTTTCCTCCGTCATCAAGCTGGAGATGGTTCCGGAGCTGGATGCCGAAGTGGACGACGACGGCCACGGCCGCCATCTCGCTTTTGGCAACGTTTTCGGCGTCTCCGCAAACCTGAGCGATACCGTTTCCGCCACGGCGGAGTACCGCTTGCGCGAAGTGCGCGAGGCGGGCGACCATCATGCCGAGCATCTCTCCGGGCTGTCGCTGGCGTGGCAGACGTCCGATCGCTTCCAGATCGATCTAGGCGCCAATGCCGGGCTGGATCGCGACGCGGACGACTTCGAACTCTATATGGGAATATCGCGTCGCTTCTGATGCCTTGGTGCCGGATGCTGCACTGCGAAACAGGGGCTTGCGGCGGGGCAGCGCTTACGGCAATATGACGATCAAATTGGAGGTCTGCCCGCAAAGGCGCAGGTAGGCATCCGACAGCCCGCGAGGCTGTTCAGCAAGGCAACGACGCCATCGGTCGAACTCGAACAGGGTTCCGGCCGGTGGCGTTTTTTCGTGTGGGGAAGACGTGGCAAGCAGCAAGGTCAAAAGTGCATGCCCCTACTGCGGCGTAGGCTGCGGGATCGTCATGGACGTGGCGGACGGAAGGATCGTCAAGGTATCGGGCGACAAGTCCCATCCCACGAATTTCGGCCGGCTTTGCACCAAGGGCAGCACCTGCCACGTTCCGGTTACCGCACCGGGAAGAGCGGCAACCGCCTATGCCCGTATCGAAGGCAGCCGCGACCAGGGCGCGATCCCGATGGCCGAGGCCATCACCCGCACCGCGCAGGGGCTGCGCACGATCATCGACCGCGACGGGCCGGATGCGGTTTCCTTCTACGTTTCGGGCCAGATGTCCCTGGAAGCGCAATACCTTGCCAACAAGCTGTGCAAGGGCTTCATCGGCACCAACAACATCGAAAGCAACTCGCGCCTCTGCATGGCCAGCGCGGCGAGCGGCTACAAGCTGTCGATCGGCGCCGACGGGCCGCCGGGCTCCTACCAGGATTTCGACAAGGCCGATCTGTTCTTCGTGATCGGCGCCAACATGGCGGATTGCCACCCGATCCTATTCCTTCGGATGATGGACCGGGTGAAGGCCGGGGCGAAGTTGATCGTGGTGGATCCCCGCCGAAACGGCACGGCGGACAAGGCGGACCTGTTCCTCCAGATCCGTCCCGGAACGGACCTGGCCTTGCTCAACGGGCTGCTCCATCTCCTTTGGGAACAAGGCCTCGTCGATACCGACTTCATCGCCGCCCATACCGAGGGATGGGAGGCCATGCCCGCGTTCCTGGCCGACTATCCGCCCGCGAAAGTGGCCGAACTCACGGGGATTGCGGAAGCGGAGCTGCGGCAAGCCGCGCAATGGATCGGCGAGGCGGGCGCCTGGATGACCTGCTGGACCATGGGCCTCAACCAGAGCACCCACGGCACCTGGAACACCAACGCTATCTGTAACCTGCACCTTGCCACCGGCGCGATCTGCCGACCCGGCGCCGGGCCGTTCTCGCTGACCGGGCAGCCCAACGCCATGGGCGGACGCGAGATGGGCTACATGGGGCCGGGCCTCCCCGGCCAGCGCGGCACGCCGAGCGAGGCCGACCGCCGCTTCGTGGAAGATGCCTGGGGCATTCCCCGGGGTACCCTCAGGACCGAAACCGGCGCCGGCACCATCGCGATGTTCGACGACATGGCGCAGGGCCGCATCAAGGCCTGCTGGATCATCTGCACCAACCCGGTGGCCAGCGTCGCCAACCGCAAGACGGTCATTGCCGGGTTGGAAGCGGCCGAACTCGTCATCGCCCAGGATGCCTTCGTCGATACCGAGACCAACCGTCATGCCGACTTGATATTGCCGGGCGCGCTCTGGGCAGAGGCGGAAGGGGTGATGATCAACTCCGAGCGCAATCTCACTCTCATGCAGAAGGCGGTCGATCCCCCCGGTGAAGCCATGGCGGATTGGGAGATCATCGCCCGCGTCGCCTGCGAGATGGGCTATGCCTCGGCATTTTCCTATGGCTCGGCGGCAGAGGTTTTTCAGGAAATCCGCCAGTTCTGGAACCCCCGCACCGGCTATGACATCCGCGGCGCCAGTCATGACCGCCTCCGCGAAACGCCGCTGCAATGGCCCTGTCCGCCCGATGCGACGAGCGACCGCAATCCCATTCGCTATCTCAACGATGGTATGAGCCAAACGCGTCGCCTCGATGTCGACGGCGGATCGCCGGCCATCGCCTTTCCGACAGAAAGCGGCAGGGCCGTTTTCCTGCCCCGTCCGCATATGAATCCGGCGGAAATGCCTGACCCCGATTACCCCATGGTGCTCAACACGGGGCGGCTTCAACACCAGTGGCATACCCTCACCAAGACCGGCAAAGTCCCTGCGCTCAACAAGCTCAATCCCGGTCCCTTCGTGGAAGTCCACGCCGAGGATGCCGAAGCGCTGGGCGTTGCGGAAGGCGACATGGTGGAGTTGCGCTCCCGCCGGGGCAGGGCGGTCCTGCCCGCCGTGGTGACCGACCGGGTAAGGCCTGGAAACTGTTTTGCACCGTTTCACTGGAACGACGTGTTCGCTGAGGATATCTGCGTGAATGCCCTGACGAGCGACGCGGTAGACCTGATTTCGCTGCAACCGGAATTCAAGTTTTCAGCTGTGGCTCTCACGCGGCTATCCGGACCCGTCGAACAACCCTCGATGGCGTCGGTGCCGGACGAGGCATTCTCACGCCTTTCCGCGAGCATACCTGCCGCCGGCAACCTGCTGCCGTTCCAAGCCGCTGCAATCGATGCCTTCGCGCAGGTCATGGGGCTATCTCCGGGCCTGCCGCCGGAACTCACGACGGTAGAGAGGGACTATCTGACCGGCTTCATGACGGGGTTGCGGACCGCCGCTCCTGCTCTGGACGTTCCGATGCTGCCACGGTCCGCACCGCTCGATGGCGGCAGGCTTCACTTTGTGAACGGTCTGCTGGCCGGACTGTTCGCGCGTGTACCTTTCGCCGCCGACGAAGGCGAGGCGCCGGCCTATCCGGTATCGGCTGCTGTCGATGACGAGCCGACTTCGCAAGTCATGGTGCTCTGGGCTTCGCAGACCGGCAATGCCGAGAGTTTTGCCGAACAATGCGCCAGGCGACTTGAAGCGAAGGCCTGCCGGGTGCGCCTGGCATCGCTGGACAGCGTGAAGCCCTCCGAACTGGCGGATGCCGGACAGGCGCTGATCATCGCCAGCACGTTCGGCGATGGAGACGCGCCGGACAATGGTGGGCTGTTCTGGTCGTCGCTCCAGAATGAGGCTTCCTCGAGGATGGCCGGCCTGCGCTACTCGGTATTGGCCTTCGGCGATTCCAGTTACGATCAGTTCTGCGGTTTCGGGCGTAAGATAGACGAAAAACTAGATAAACTTGGCGGGATCCGCCTCGCACCGCGCGCCGATTGCGAACCGGATTACGAGGAAACGGCCGCCCAGTGGCTGGATGCCGTGCTGGGCGCCCTGCAAGGCAATCCCGTTCCCGAAGTGCCGACACCCGGCGTTGCGGAACCTGCCGTTTCCCCCGCTCCCAGCCCTGCACCCGCGAGGAAAGGCGCCGCTGACGGTGCCTATACCCGCAAGGCCCCCTTACGGACGCGCATGATCCGGAACACCCTGCTGAGCGGACTGGGAGCCGCCAAGGAAGTGCGGCTATTCGGGTTCGATCTCGCGGATCAGGGCTTCGCCTATCGATCGGGCGATGCACTGGGCGTCTGGCCGACCAATTGTCCCACGCTGGCTTCCGAGATCGTCGAACTGCTGAATCTCGCTCCCGAAACGCCGGTCACGGTCAAGGACGTGGGCGAAGTAGCGCTCTATGAGGCACTTTTGCGCCATTGGGACATCGCCAAGCCTACCCGCAACATTCTGGAACTGGTGGCCGAACGCTTGCCGGAAGCGGCTTTCGTGCCGCTGCTGGATCCGGATCGCAAGCCGGACTACGACCGCTTCCTGCGCGAACACCAGATTGCCGATGTCCTTCACGAAACCGGCGCGCGTCTGACCGCCAGCGATCTCATGAAGGTCATGCGCCCTATCCAGCCGCGCTTCTATTCGATCGCCTCCAGCCCCCATGTCCTTGAGGACGAAGTGCAACTGACGGTTTCCGTCCTGCGCTATGCCAACAAGGGAAGGCGGCGCGGCGGGGTGTGCTCCAGCTTCATGGCGGACCGTGCGGAAGAACTCGGCGCGGGCCTGTTCCTCCAGCCCGCCGCGCATTTCCGCCCGCCCAGCGATCCTGCACGCGCCGCGATCATGGTCGGGCCCGGGACGGGAATTGCACCGTTTCGGGGGTTCCTTCAGGATCGCGAGGCCACCGGCGCAACGGGCAGCAACTGGCTGTTCTTCGGCGAACAGCACGAGGCGACGGACTTCTACTACCGCGAGGAAATCGACAACTGGCGCCGCACGGGCCATCTCGACCGCCTGAGCCTGGCCTTCTCGCGCGACCAGTCGGAGAAGGTCTATGTCCAGAATCGCATGATCGAGGAGGGCGCGGAGATCTGGCGCTGGATCGATGGAGGAGCGAACTTCTACGTCTGCGGCGATGCCGGTCGAATGGCGAAGGACGTGGACCTGGCCCTGCGCCGCATCATCGCCACGCACGGCGGCCTTAAGCCGGGTGCGGTGGAAGACTACATCGCCCAGATGCGGGAAGACCGGCGCTATCTCCGGGATGTCTATTAGGCCCGGGCCTGAAACCTCCCGCGAGCTCTGCGCGTTGCCATGGTAACCGCAAAACGGCCGATG
Source organism: Novosphingobium sp. (assembly GCF_032093395.1). GTDB lineage: Bacteria > Pseudomonadota > Alphaproteobacteria > Sphingomonadales > Sphingomonadaceae > Novosphingobium. The sequence goes on along the minus strand of NZ_DAMDBA010000021.1, from coordinate 51,726 downwards.
TGGAGAGCAGCAATGGCAGCAAGGGAATTCAACCCGCGACCAACGGCCTTTTCGCGCCGCCTTGATGATATCGCCTCGGAAACGGATAGAAACGGCATGGCGACCGTCGTAATGCCTTGCTCCACGGAAAGCCCCGTCACGGAGCCGGTAAGGGACAGGGCGGGAACGTTCCTGGCCTGGATCCTGTCTCGCCGGGATGCAGAGCGTGGCCAACTTGCGATCGATTGGCCCGAACTCGCATCGTCAGGCCGGGAACCCGCGCGCGAATGACGAGTTCGGTGGTTCTCTCGACAAGGAGTGCAACATGCCGACAGCAAAATTCGAAACCCCCGAGGGCGACGAGATCGAGGTCGATCCGGCCGATGTCGTGAACATCTCGCAAGGCGCCGAAGACGAAACCACCGTAATAGAGCTGGATGACGGCGAAGAACTGGTGGTCGTCGCCACCAGCTTGGAAGTGGCTGCCGAACTCGGCCTCGATCCGCTCGATTTCGCGGATATCGACGAAGACGAACCCGTCGAGGACTATGACGACGAGGACGACGATCTCGAAAACGAATGATCGGGCTCCGGCGTATCAGGGCCGGATAGCGAAGGCGGAATGAAGTGAAGGGCAGCGGCACCTGCGCAATATCTGGAGAATTTATGCTCGAACATGTTCCACGCTGGCTCGGTGCGCTGATGACGAATGTGCGGGCAGGTCATGCGAAGCTCGCCATCGTGCAGGAAGAGGTGGCGCGCGATGCCGGGTTCATCGATCTTTCAAGCCCGGCCTTCGCCAACGGCGGGCGCCTTGCCCAGCGCTTCACGGCCGATGGCGAGGGCGTCTCTCCACCATTGATCTGGGGCGAGGTGCCGGCCGGAACGGTGAGCCTCGTGCTTCTGGTCGAGGATCCTGATGCGCCGGTACCGAACCCGCTGGTCCATGCGCTGGTCTGGAACCTGCCGCCCACCGCGCGAAGGCTCGCGGAAGGAGAGATCGTCGCGGATGGGATTGGCGGTCCTGATGGCCGTGACGTCGGCCGCAACAGCTATTTCCTGGAAGGCTGGCTTCCGCCCGATCCGCCGCCCGGACATGGCGTACACGATTATGTGTTTCAACTCTTCGCACTGTCCGAAGCCATCGATGTGGACGATACACCCGGTCGATCCGAGGTCATCGGCGCCATCAGCGGCCGGGTATTGGCCGCCGGCATGCTGGTGGGGACTTATTCGCGCGACGAACCTGTTCGGGTCGATAGTCGGTCGGAAGCGGCTATCCCGGCGGCTGCATCGGGTATTGCGCCGGCCTGAAACCACTGAGCCTGAAACCACTGGGGCCGGACGGCACGCGTCCGGCCCCAGCTTTCCATATGGAGGATATCCATGCCCAGAGGGGACAAGAGCAGCTATACCGACAAGCAGAAGCGCAAGGCACAGCATATTGAGGAAGGTTATGAAGATCGTGGCGTAAGCCATGAAGAATCCGAAAAACTGCCTGGGCTACCGTGAACAAGGAATCCGGTGGAGGAAACAAATCGGGATCCGGACGCGGCAAGCCGGACAAGCATGTCTCAGCGTCCCGAGGCGGAAAGGCGCAAAAGTCGGGATCGTCGGAACAGCGCTCCGCTGCGGCGCGAAAGGGCTGGGAGACCCGCCGGCGAAACGGTAACGCCTGATTGAGCCCTGATCCAGCCTAGCCCAGCCTAAGATTGCGCAGCGCCGCGCCGGGGTTCGCCGTGCCAAGGAAAAGGGCGCTGGCCCATGGAGCCTGCTTGACTACGAACCAGAACAGCATCGGCACCGCCACACTCGCGACGATCAGCAGCGGTTCGAAACCGATGCCGGCCTGGCGCAGCGAGAAGTGCAGGAACTGGTGAAGGAACATCACGGTCATCGAGGATGCGCCGATCACTTCCAATGGGCGCGCCAGCCATGGTATCAGGCAAATGGCCTTCATAAGCTGAAAGAACAGCCAGGTGATGGCGATCGCCAGCGCCATGCCGATGATCGGCGGGCCGGGCTCAGCATACTTCAGATCCATTCCGAAGTGCGTTCCGAACATCCCCGCCACCAGCGACAGGGTGATGACCGCAACACACACCAGCCATGCGCCAGGTAGCCCAAGGCGGCCTTCCTTCATCAGGTTTCCGAACCAGAGAAACGGCAGGCCGAAGGGTACTACTCCGATCGCCCACGGGGTGGGCAACCCCGGCGCGGCCAGCCACAGGGCGTAACCACAGACATAGATCAGGATCACAACGGCGACGAGCCGCGGATTGCTTGCGGTTTTCCAGCGCAATAGCATGGCGTTGTAGAGAATCTGTGTGAAGAACAGGCAGGTCATGAACCAGAAAACGCCGAAATCGCTTTTCAGGTACTCTCCACCCAGGATCACGGCTTTAACGCCTGCACGCGTCAGATAGGGGTTGGGCAGGTGAAAGAGAATCGACCTCAGGGAGATAAGCGCCAGAATAAGAGCGAGAAACGCTACATAAGGCACTATAAGAGATAGAACTTTTCTCTCCGCCAGAGCCATCGGCGGGCGCACCGAAAACAGCAGCCCGGATACGACGAAGAACATCGGCATGCGGAAAAGTCGAAGAAACCACACGATTTCCGGCGACATCGGCGATTTGGAATCCGCACAGACGTGAAGCACCACCAGCAGGATGATACCCAGGCCCTTGCAGGCCTCCAGCCAAGCGATACGCTTATGGCCTGGACGGGTTTCGAGTGCCTTGGCCCTATTCACGAATGGCTCTCCTGGGCACGGATGTGCCGTTGGAATTCGACCCCGCTCGGGCCATCGTCTTGCGACTGGCACTGTTAGTCGCCCCGCCTCCTTCGTGCGATAATCCTTTAAGATTCCGCACTAACCCCTTGTCGCCGGCGTTGTAAGGAAAGGGAAAATCTCCACTGTCAAAGCACTGTGGTACGATGCCCGGCGGGCCTGCATAAACCGCACGAAACTGCGCATGCGCACCGCTACTCCAGCAAGAGCGCCCGGCGCGGCGACAGGAGCGCTGGACAGTCTCTAGAGTATAGTGGCGAGCGGTTTTGGCATGCTCTAGACTTCGGTCGGATCGCCAATCGTCCGGGAACAAGCTTTTGAACCGCCTTGGAAAGCGCATCTTGAACAGACTGCTCCCCCGGCCGGTGGCGGCGCGGTTGTGGAGCGCGGCGCAGTATCGGCAGAATTTGCGCCAATTTCCCGTGACGTCTTCCCGGCCTCACGGGCTGCCCGGCGAGTTGGTGGTGTCGCTGACATCCTATCCGGCGCGCTATGCCACGTTGCACCTGACGCTGGGCAGCCTCCTGCGGCAGGAAACCCTGCCGGACAGGATCGTCCTGTGGATCGCGGAAGGCGACGTAGCCGCCTTGCCGAAGAAAGTGCACGGCCTGCTCGATCGAGGGATCGAACTGCGCGTCGTCGACGATGCGCGGAGCTACAAGAAGCTGATTTTCGCGATCCCGGCTTTTCCCGATGCCTACCTCGCCACGGCCGACGACGACGTTTTCTATCGGCCCGACTGGCTGACCGATCTGGTAGAAGGGCAACGCGGGGAGGGGCCGGTGATCACCTGCCATCGCGCGCACCGGCTGAAGCAACGGCAAAGCGGCGAAATAGCACCCTATCACGACTGGGAATGGGACGTTCAGGATCCGCAGGCGAGAATGCCCGGCGTCGATCTCATGCCTACCGGGATCGGCGGCATTCTCTACCCCCCCGGCGGCCTCCATCCCGACGTGGTCAGGCGCGATCTGTTCGAGCGCTATGCGCCCTCGGCCGACGACTTATGGTTTTACTGGTGTGCGCGGCGGGCCGGCACCCCCTATTGCAAAGTGGGGCCGCGCTTCGACCAGACTGCCTGGCACTCATCGCAGAAGGAGCGGCTCTACGATCACAACCGCCGCGAAAACGATTTGCAGGTAGCGGCACTCGTGGAAGACTTCGGCAATCCATTGCTAATGCCAGTGGCAAGGAAACCCGGAGTGGCTTCCACCGGCTGATCCGGCATTCGTGATCTGGCCTCATGAGAAGCGCCGGTAGCTATTTATGGTCATTGATCGCCTTGGAAAGCACTGCCTAACAGGGGCACCACACCAGAAGGACGGATGGTCGCGTGACATCGATTTGTGTCGTGATTCCATTACATAACAAGGGTCCGCACATCGCCCGTGCCCTTGAATCCGTCCTGCGCCAAACCAGGCCGCCGGCCGAGGTGATCGTTGTCGACGACGTATCGAAAGACGATGGGCCTCAGATCGCGCGCAGCTATGCCGGGGTTCAGGTGCTGACCCGAAGTACCCCGGGGCCCGGCGGCTACGCGGCGCGCAACCTGGCGATCCGAACCGCGCAATCCGACTATGTGGCTTTCCTCGACGCGGACGACGAATGGTCTGATAACCATCTGGAAACAATAGATCTAATGATCCGCGCCTCGCCGGCGGATACGGCCATGTTCGGCACCGGCTATGATGAGATCCATCCGGGCGGGCGCACGATCCCCGACGTCTACCGCCGCTCAGGAGGACGCGAGCGGCTGCTGGGCTTCCCCGATTTCGTGGAGGCCTGGCTCGATGCGGGAGAGTGCCCGGTGTGGACCTCGGCCATCGCGGCCAAGCGAAGCGCGCTGCTGGATGCGGGGCTCTTTCCGGAAGACCGTTGCCGCCGGGGGGGAGACAAGGATCTGTGGCTGAGGCTGGCGCGCCAGGGCCCGGTCCATGTGAACCCCGTGCGCACGGCCGTATACTTTAAGGATTCGCAGAACATGGTGACCGCGCTTTCGCACGACAACCTCTGCCATTGCATGATCGACACCATCGTGAAGCTGGAGGCAACGGAACCTTCCTCCACGCGCAAGCTGCTGATCAGGCTCGCCAATCGCGAGACCTATCAATATGCCTTGCGCACCGCGAAAAGCCAGCGGGTCAGGCGGGCGAGCTGGAAGCATTTCCAGCCTTGGTACAATCCGCTGCAATTCGCGATCCTGCTCGGTCTGTCGTCACCGCTATGTCAGCCGTTGGCGCGGATCGGCCTTCGGCTGAAAAAGCTCTTGGCCGGAGCTTGAGCATCGCCATGACCGCAAGCCCCCGCATCCATCTCGTGAACCCGATGCTCAACCCCTCCGGTGGCAGCGAATGGCGAACCGTAAGCCTCTACCGCCAACTCGAACCCTCGGCCGATGTCAGGGTCTGGCATTTCCGAGAGGCCCCGTCACAGGCCTTTTCGGGCGTCCGCATGTCCGGGATCGACACGCGTCGGCTGTCGTTCCCACGCGGTGGCACACTGGTGTTCGTGGGCGTCTACTTCAACATCGGCCACTGGATCCGACTGGCTCGGCCCCGCCGGGTGATCCTGACCTACAACACGCCGGACGCAGAGCGCCTGGGCGAACGGGTCGATCTCATCCGCAAGGCCTGTGGCATCGAGCCCGAGATCGTGTTCTGCTCCAAGGAACTGGCGGACCAGGTTCCCTATCGCGGCATCGTCGAACCCTCGCTGGTGGACCTCGATGCCTTCGTGCCCCGGGACAGGTCGGGGCGCAATGGCCTACGCGTCGGCCGATTGAGCCGGGATGCGCCGGAAAAGCATCACCCGGAAGACATGGCGCTCTATGCAAGGCTGGCCGAAGAAGGCTGCGAGATCGACGTGCTCGGCGCCACGATCGCCATGCAGCAGGCCCCCTTTAACACCGGGAAAGTCCATATGCGCGCCCTCGGCAGCGTAAAGGCGCCCGAGTTTCTGGGCAACCTCGACTGCTTCTTCTATCGCACCTCGCCCTTGTGGCCCGAGCCGTGGGGAAGGGTGATCATCGAGGCCATGGCCAGCGGTCTTCCGGTTGTGACCGATCGCACTTCCGGCGCCTCGTCCGTGATCGAGAATGGCCGCAACGGCCTTCTCTTCGACACCACCGAGGAAGCCCACGACCTGATCATGCGCCTGAATGCCGACGCGGCATTGCGCCGAACGCTGGGCGAGGCGGCGCGAGAGACCGCGGAAAGCCTGCTCAGCGACGAAGTGCGCGCCAGGGTTCAGGCCTTCTACCTCCAGCCCACCGCGCCATCCTGACCGCCACTTCGAGGAAGACGACATGGAATATCGCTCGTTCGCGGATCTGGCAGAGACCGTGTTCTTCAACGCTCACGCCATACCGGAAGACGTCGATCTGATCGTCGGGATACCGCGCAGCGGACTGCTGCCTGCCAATCTCCTGGCGGTTCAACTCCACAAGCCACTGCTCGATCTGGAAAGCTATCTGGAGGGTCGCACCCCCACTGTGGGGCGCACGGCGCGCGAGACGATCGACCAGAATGTTAGGCCGCGCCGCGTCCTGATCGTCGATGATAGCATCGCTTCCGGAGAATCCATGCGGGCGGTTCGCGAACGGGTGAGGGCCATCGGTCCCGACATTCCGGCGACCTACCTTGCGGTGTACGGAACCAGGGCCGCGCACGAGGATGCTGACCTGATCTTCGAGGCCGTCCCGTCTCCGCGCATCTTCGAATGGAACCTGATGCGCCACAAGCGCCTGGCCGATGCCTGTTTCGATATCGATGGCATCCTCTGCCACGACCCCCACAGTTCGCAGAACGACGACGGCGAGAAGTATCGCGATTTCCTGCTGACCGCCAAGCCGCTGCTAAGGGCGAACGTGCCGATCAAACACCTGGTTACCAGCAGGCTTGAGAAGTACCGGCCGGAAACCGAACGCTGGCTGGCGCAGAACGGCGTAAAGTACGAAAACCTCTGGATGCTGGACTTGCCATCCGCCGAAGAACGTCGGCGCCAGCGTGCTCATGCCAGTTTCAAGGCGTCGGTCTACGTCAAGACCGGCGCGGGGCTGTTCGTGGAAAGCGAGGACAAGCAGGCCCAGGAGATCGCGCAACTCAGCGAACGGCCGGTGCTGAGCATCGAAGGTCAGCGCATGGTCTGGCCCGGCGACACCACCGCTGCCCGGCGCAATTACGCAAGGCGCAACGAGACGGGCGGCGGTCCGGCCAAGCGGCTGGTGCGGGCCCTGGCGTTCGGGCTGCTGGGAGACCGCGGTGTCGCCAGGATCAAGCGAGCCCTGCGGCGATAGAGAAATTCCTGACGAAGCGGAGATACCATGCCTCAGGTTTCGGTGATCATGCCCTGCTATAACGCCGCCCGGTTTCTGGATCGCGCGATCGGCAGCCTGCGCGACCAGACGCTACAGGATTGGGAATTGCTGGCCATCGACGATTGCTCGACCGATGACACTTACACACGATTGCAGGAATGGTCGCATCGCGATCCGCGCGTGCGGAGCCTGCAAACGACGAAGAACGGTGGCCCCAGCGTCGCTCGCAATATCGGCATAGGCGAGAGCCGGGGAGAGTGGCTTGCCATCCTCGATGCCGACGACGCGTTCAAGCCTGAGCGGCTCGCGCGGCTGAGCGTATTGGGCCATGAACGACATGCCGATCTCGTCTTCGACGGACTGATCTACTACGATGACCAGGCCGAACGGGAAACCGGGCGATCGTTTCGCGAGAAAGGGATATCGTCGGTGACGATCACGGACCTGATCGAAGCCGAACGTCCCGGTTCGCCGTTGAAGTTCGGCTTCCTCAAGCCAATGATGCGCCGCAGCTTCATCACCGGCGAAGGTCTGCGATATTCGGAAAGCCTCCGCTTCGCCGAGGATTTCGATCTCTATGCCCGTTGCCTGCTTTCGGGCGCCACCGGCGTTCTCGATCGCCGCGCCTGGTACGTTTATACCACCCAGCTCGGCCAGGTGAGTGGCGCGCGTTCGGAGGGAACCCGTACCCGGTTCACGCCGCAGACGCGGGTCGACATCATGGACCGGCTCATCGCGGAATACGGCGACCGCGCAACGCCCGGAACAATGGCGGCATTGCGTCAGGGGCGGGAGTGGCAAGTGCTCTATGCGGATTCCCACCGCCTGGGAGAGTTGCGCCGGACAGGTCGCTGGGGTGAATTCACTTCGCTGGCGTTGCGCCATCCACGCGCGCTCTGGCGCTTCGTGTCACGTTCCCGCATCTTCCGTACGCGCGGTGGCGGCAACAATTCGGCAGCGGGTATCTAAGTTTAGGATGACAGGGGCAACGTCCCGCCGTTCGGGATCGGACAGTCAGACCTGATAATATGTATTATGTTAACTTAAGGCCCGTTCTCGGGTCGGCGCTGTCGATGAGGACGGTTGGCCGGCGTATGATCTCGCCGGCCAACCGTGGTGTTTCAGCCCTGTGGGCGTGAACCCTGACCCGATCCAGCGGCGGGCTCGTCGCCCAGTCCACCACCGAGCGAACGGTAGAGTTCGATCAGGTTATTCGCCTGGGTCAGTCGCGTCGTGACCAGTTGCTGCTCGGCGGCATAGGCGGTGCGCTGTGCGTCCAGCGAGGTCAGGAAGGAATCCACCCCTGCCTTGAAGCGCGCGTCGGACAGCCGGGCGGCCACTTGCGCGGACTGTGCACGGTTCGTCTGCGCGCGGATCTGGTCACCGATCTTGCCGCGCTGCGCAAGCGCATCCGCGACTTCGCGGAAAGCCGTCTGGACAGACTTTTCGTACGTGGCGACGGCGGCAACTTGAGAGGCCTTGGCATAGGCCAGATTGCCCGACCGCTGACCGCCATCGAACAGCGGCAGCGAGGCGCCGGGAGACGCGGTATAAGTGAAAGTGCCGCTCTTGAAGAGGCCAGACAGCGCGGTGCTGATCGTGCCGATCGTGCCGGTCAGCGAGATGGTTGGAAAGAACGCCGCACGCGCGGCACCGATGTTGGCGTTCTCGGCGATCAGCTGGTGTTCCGCCCGCAGCACGTCCGGGCGGCGCAGTAGCACGTCGGACGAAACGTCGCTCGGCAAGGCGTCGCGGGTCACCGGCGTGTCGGGGAGCCCCGCCGGAAGCTGCTCTTGCGACACGGTCGTCCCGACCAGCAGGTTGAGCGCGTTCTGGTCGAGCGCAACGGTAGCTTCCAGCGCGGCGATATCGTTGACGGCGGACTGATAGTTGGTGTCCGCCTGCCGGACCTCCAGTTCGGAACCGACGCCGATGCGGAACTGCTCCCGCGTGAGGCGAAGCGTATCCTCGAAGGTCTTGAGCGTCTCGCGCGAGAGGCGAAGCTGCTCATTGTCCGAAGCCATCGTCAGCCAGGCGGTTGCGATTTCCGCGATCAGGCTGATGCGGGCCGAGCGCTGGGCTTCCTCGCTGGCGAAGACCTGCTCTTGCGCGGCTCGGCTGAGGTTGCGGATGCGACCGAACAGATCCAGTTCGAAGGCGGAGATGCCCGCCGTCGCCGAATAGATCTCGACGTCCTGGGAGCCGACCACCCCTGCCCCGGTTCCGCCCGCACCGCTCGTGGCACCGGCGATGTTGTTGGTGTAAGTCGCCGTTCCCCCCGCATTCACGGTGGGGAAAAGCGAAGAGCGCTGCACCTTCAGTTGCGCACGGGCCTGGAGCACGTTTGCAGCGGCGACCCGAAGATCGCGGTTGTTGGCAAGGCCGGTCTCGATCACCTGCCGCAGGCGCGGATCGAGGAAGAACTCCTGCCAGCCTACACGGCTTACGTCCACGACGTCGGTGGCTGCGGCCGGGTAGACCCCGCCCTGCGGCAGGGCCGCGGGAACGGATCCTACCGGCCGGTCATAACGAGGCGCCAGGTTGCACCCTGCCAGCATCGTCGTGCCGGCGATCAGGGCGATAAGGGACTTTTTCATGTTCAGGTTCCCTGCGGCTCGGTGCCGTCGGCGGAGCGAGGACCGGCTTCGGTCTCGACATGGGTTTCAGCTTCCTCGTGACGATCGGTCTGCCCGTGCTTGAACAGACGGCTGACGACCACGAAGAACATCGGGACCAGGAAGATCGCGAACACGGTGGCCGAGAGCATGCCGCCCACGACGGCCCGGCCGATGGCGTTCTGTCCGCCGGCGCCTGCACCGCTGGATACGGCCAGCGGCAGCACACCGAACACGAAGGCCAGCGAGGTCATGAGGATCGGACGAAGGCGCAACCTTGCCGCCTCGATGGCCGCGCTGAAGGCATTCATGCCGGACTGCACGCGTTCCTCGGCGAATTCGACGATGAGGATCGCGTTCTTGGCGGCGACGCCGATCGTGGTGATCAGGCCGACCTGGAGGTAGATGTCGTTGTTCAGGCCGGTCAGCTTGGCCGCCAGAACCGCACCGATGACACCCAGCGGAACCACCAGGATGACCGCGATGGGCACCGACCAGCTTTCGTAGAGCGCAGCAAGGCACAGGAACACGACGAAGAGCGACAGTGCGTAAAGCGCGGGTGCCTGGCCTCCGGACAGCCGTTCTTCATAGGACAGGCCGGTCCATTCGAGCGCGGTGCCCGGCGGCAGCTTCTGCTGCATCTCGGTGATGGCTTCCATCGCCGCGCCGGTGCTGACGCCCTCGCCCGGCGCACCCTGAAGCTGCACGGCGGGGCGGCCGTTATAGCGTGTCAGGATCACCGGCGCCGTCTTCCACGACAGGGTCGAGAAAGCGCCGAAGGGTGCCATCTGCCCGTCGCTGCCGCGAACGAAGAAGTTCTCGATGGCTTCCGGCGATGAACGATAGGCTTCTTCCGCCTGGATGTAGACGCGCTTGGTGCGCCCACGGTCCAGGAAGTCGTTCACGTAGGCACTGCCCCAGGCGGTCGAGATCTCGCTGTTGACCGCGCTGAGATCAAGGCCGAGCGCGCCCGCCTTGTCCTGGTCGATCTTGACGTCGAGCTGCGGCGCATCGTCAAGGCTGACCGGACGGACCTGGGCGACGCGCTTGTCCTGGGCGGCGAGGCCCAGAAGCTGATTGCGTGCCCCGACCAGCTTCTCGTGCCCGATGTTGTTCTGGTCCACCAGCCACAGGTCGAAACCGGTGGCATTGCCCAGTTCCTGGACAGCGGGCGGAACGAGCGCGAAGATCGTCGCGTCGCGATAGGTCGAGAAGCTGCCCATGGCGCGGCCGATGATGGCCGGCGCACGATTGTCTGCGCCGCTGCGGTCTGCCCAATCCCTCAGCTTGATGAAAGCCATGCCGGCATTCTGGCCCTGCCCGCTGAACGAGAAGCCGCTGATCGTGAAGACGGACTCCACGTTCGCCTTCTCGTTCTTGAGGAAGTGATCGCGAACGACGTCGAGCCCGCGCTGGGTCCGCGGAAGCGTGGCACCGGGAGGCGCCTGGACCAGCGCGAACATCGTGCCCTGGTCTTCCTCGGGAAGGAAGCCGCTGGGAAGGCGCCAGAAGATCAGCGCCATGGCGCCGACGATCAGCAGGTAGACGAGACCGGAGCGCTTCCAGTTGCGGGCGGTGCCGCGAACGCTCTTCTCGTACTTCTGGGTACCGAGGTCGAACTTCTCGTTGAACCAGCGGAAGAAGCGCGCGAACAGACCGTTGCCTTCGTTCTTGGTCGGATCGTGGGGCTTGAGGATGGTGGCGCAGAGCGCCGGCGTCAGGATCAGGGCGACCATCACCGACAGCGCCATCGACGATACGATCGTGATGGAGAACTGGCGATAGATCACACCCGTGGAGCCACCGAAGAAGGCCATCGGCAGGAACACCGCCGAGAGCACAAGGCCGATGCCGATCAGCGCGCCGCTGATCTCGTCCATCGACTTGCGCGCGGCTTCCTTGGGTTTGAGGTGCTCCGTCTGGATCAATCGCTCGACGTTTTCGACCACGACGATGGCGTCGTCGACCAGCAGGCCGATCGCCAGCACCATGCCGAACAAAGTTAGCGTGTTGATGGAATAACCCAGCGCCTGCATGACCCCGAAAGTGCCGAGCAGAACGACCGGAACCGCGATCGTCGGGATGATCGTCGCGCGCCAGTTCTGGAGGAACAGGAACATGACGAGGAAGACGAGCGCGACCGCTTCGAACAAGGTGTGGATCACCTGTTCGACCGAGAGGCGAACGAACGGCGTGGAGTCGTAAGGATAGACGACCTTCACGTCCTGCGGGAAGTTCTTGGCGATGCGTTCGACTTCGGCCTTCACCAGGTCGACGGTGTCGAGCGCATTGGCGCCCGAAGCCAGCCTGACGCCGAAGCCGGAAGCGGGCTTGCCGTTGTACTCGGTCTCGAAGCCGTAGTTTTCCGCGCCGAGTTCGACGCGCGCCACGTCGCGCAGGCGCACGACGGCGCCGTTCTGGCCCTGGCGCAGACGGATGTTGCCGAACTGCTCAGGGGTTTGGAGACGCGACTGGACGGAAACGGTGGCGTTTAGCTGCTGCTCCTTAGACGCGGGAAGCTGGCCGATCTGACCGGCCGATACCTGCGCGTTCTGTGCCTGGACGGCGGCTGTCACATCGGCGATCGTCAGGTTGTAGCTGCGCAGCTTCAGCGGATCGACCCAGATGCGCATGGCGTATTGGGTGCCGAAGATCTGAAGTTCGCCCACGCCGTTGACGCGGCTGACCGAGTCCTGAACCTGGCTGACGAGGTAGTCAGACAGGTCGTTGGCGTTATGGCTGCCGTCTTCCGAATAGATCGCCGCCACCAGCAGGAAGCTGGCCGCCGACTTGGCAACGGTAACGCCCTGGCGCTGGACTTCCTGCGGAAGCAGCGCGGTCGCGGCCTGGAGCTTGTTCTGCACCTGGACCTGGGCGATGTCCGGATCGGTGCCCTGTTCGAACGTCAGGGTGATCGAAACGTTACCGGCCGAGGAAGACTGCGCCGAGAAGTAGCGCAGGTTGTCGATGCCCTTGAGCTGTTGCTCGATGATCTGCGTGGTCGTGCGTTCCAGCGTTTCCGCGTCGGCGCCGGGATAGTTGGCGCTGATGGTCACGGTGGGCGGCGCGATCTCCGGGAACTGGGACACCGGAAGGCTGCGGATCGCCAGCGCGCCGAACATCATCAGCACGATGGCGATGACCCATGCGAAGATGGGCCTGTCGATAAAATAGCGTGCCATGATCGGTTATTGCCCCTGCCCGCTCTGTGTCTGCGCGGGGTTCTGGCCCTGCTGACCGGATGCTCCGGCGGCAGGTGCCGCCCCGGCAGGCTTGGCTGCCGCCTGTGCCGCCACCGGCTTCACGGGCATGCCGGGCCGGAGCATCTGCGCGCCGTCGACGACCACCTTGTCGCCCGCCTTCAGCCCGGCGGTGACGAGCCAGTTGGTGCCGACCGTGCGAGGCGCGGTTAGCTTGCGCATCTCCAGCTTGTTGCCGCCACCGATGACGATCGTCGTCGGGTTGCCCTTCTCATCGCGGCTCACCGCCGATTGCGGGACCAGGATGCCATTGCTCTTCGTACCTTCGACCAGATTGGCGCGAACGAACATGCCCGGCAGCAGAAGCCCGCGGGGATTGCCGAACTGAACGCGCACGATCTGGCTGCCGGTGGCCGGGTCCACCGTCACGTCGGTGAACTTGAGCGTGCCCTCTTCCGCATAAGTGCTGCCATCTTCCAGCGTCAGCTGGACGCGTGCAGCGCCGCCGCTGCGCGACAGATCGCCCGAAAGCAGCTGTTGGCGCAAACGCAGCACGTCGGCGCTGGACTGCTGGATGTCCACGAACATGGGATCGAGGCGCTGGATCGTGGTCAACGCGTCGGTTTGCGACGCCGATACGAGCGCGCCGGTGGTGAAGGTAGAGCGGCCGATGCGGCCCGAAATCGGCGCGCGAATGGTCGTGCGGCCGAGATCGATCTGCGCGCTGCGCAAGGCCGCTTCCTGGGCGGCCACGTCTGCCCGTGCCTGAGCGGCGCTGGCAGTGGCGTTCTCGGCTTCCTGCCGCGAGATCGCGTTGATCTTGACCAGTTCGCCGTAGCGGCGCGCCAGGGCAGCAGTGTTCGCGATGTTGGCCCGTGCCCGCACGAGCGCGGCGCGCGCGCTGGCGACCTGCGCTTCGTAGGGCGACGGGTCGATGCGGTAGAGCGGCTGCCCGGCGCGAACCATGTCGCCCTCCTGGAACAGGCGCTCCAGGATCAAGCCGTTAACCTGCGGACGGACGTCGGCGGTTTCATAGGCCGTGGTGCGTCCGGGAAGCTCCGAGCTCAGGGTTACGGCTCCCTCCGTGACGGTAACGACACCGACTTCGGGGGGACCGGCGGGAGCCTGTTGTTCTCCCCCGCCGCCACATGCGGTCAGGAGCAAGGCAAACGCCGGAGTGATCTTTTTCATGGAGCAAGCTCGCAATGAGAGTTAAAACGTGAGTGAATGTTCACTCATTGATTCGCGCGATGTGTATTGGGTCGCTAGAACGATTGCAAGGTGAGGAGGATGCAGTGAAAGATGACATAATTATGGACGGGTCGCGAGCGGCTCGTTCCGTGGTACGCCGGGAGCATCTGCTGGATACGGCGAGGAAACTGTTCGTGGAACAGGGCTTCCATCGCACCGGCATGGCGCAGATCGCCTTGGCCTCAGGTATCAAGGTCGGTCAGATCTATCGCGATTTCGCCAACAAGGAAGCGATCATCGCCGCCATCTGCGAAGCCAATCTCGTGGCCTGGCTGGAGGAAGATGCGCTGGAAACTGCCGTGGCGGCGGGAGATACGGCCGCTGTCGCAAGCTGGATCGAAGGGATCTGTTCGGACGAGCCTTCCACCGAAGACCGGCGATTGATGGCGGAACTCCTTGCCGAAGTAGGCCGCAATCCGATCATCGCCTCCATCAACCGGAAAGCCGACGAGCGGGTTCGCCAACGTCTCGACAAAGCCCTCGCCTCATTCGCGCCGGAAGCTTCGCTGGAGCGTCGGTCCCTGGTGGTGGACCTCGTGTTTCTGCTGTCCTGGGGCATGATTGCCATGCTGGAACTGTCTCCCGGCAAGCAGCACGCGCTCGTTCGCGAACATATCGTATCCGTTTTGCGTAAGGAAATGGCCGAACTAACCGGCTGATCTCGCCGAGAATATTGTTCCCAACGCTGCGGCGATCCGTTTATGTCTCAAGACGGGCGGCGGAGTGAACGAAAATTACGCAACTGTCGCTGCCGGGGCTGGACACGCTATGCGATTCATATCATCTTCGTCTTTGACGCGACCTTCAAAAAAGTCGCGCGGAGGATGCTAGAGATGATCGAGAAGACTGAAGTGGATTCGGGCGAAAAGGCGATGATCCTGTTGCAGAGCCTGATCTGCTACTTGCGTGAAAAGAACGTTCTAAACCGCGCCGATATCGAGGAATTGCGTGAAAGAGTGGAAGCTCGGATCGCCGATGTCGAAAGCCATATGCCTTGCGCCAGTGCACTTGCGAGCGCGGCTGCCTCGGAAATGCGCGAGCTGGAGCAGTTCTGCGGAAAGAAATACGGCGGCAAGCACAGGCATCGGGTTAACTGATTTCGCATATTTCCTGCCACCGATGGTCGCTGGCGGTGCTCGCTGAATTGCAGAGGCGTGTGCGCATGGCAATTGTTGCTGCGTAATTTGCATCTGCCTGACGTCTCAGCAAGGCCCGTTGGCAGGGCCTGAAGCCTTGGGTTGATGATCGTTGCCGGCTCCAACGGGGCCTTGGCGAATCATCATCTAGGCTCGAATACGTCCGGACAGGCATTGATGGCGCGCCGCCTCCAAACCTGAACGGCTTGCACCAGGGCAATCACGGATTTCCGGTCAGCCGGCTCCAGCGGACATAAGGCAGGATAGAGGCGTAATCGTCCGTCCACGCCCGTGCCGCCCGTTCGTCGAGAGGCTCCCACGGTGTTTCGGCGCTCGCCACGGCCAGCTGTTGCAGAACCCGCGGGTCGCGGGAAAGAGCGATCCAGCGGGATGGGGTGTAGCGCTCGCTGTCCGCCGGACTGTCGAGACGGGACAGCGCACCCAGACCGACCGCAGCGGCATTGGCCCCCACCACCGGCGCAAGATCGATGTATCGGTTGGATATGTGGAGCAGCAGCAGGCCTCGCGGAGACAAGGCCCGGACATAGACCTGCAAGGCTTCTCTGGTGAGCAGGTGAACGGGGATCGCGTCGCTGGAGAAGGCATCGATCACCAGCACGTCGAAAGCGCGGGCAGGCATGCGGGCAAGCTCCAGACGCGCATCGCCCAAGACGATACGGGCGGTGGGCGTGCAATCGCGCAGGAAAGTGAAGCTGCCCCCGGTCGAAAAGCTCAGGATAACCGGGTCGATCTCGAAGAAGGTCCATTGCTGGCCCGGCAGCGAGCGGCATGCCAGGGATCCCGTTCCCAGCCCGACGACACCGACCCGCGCCCCCGCTCCCTCCAGTCGAGGAGCCTCGGAAAGCGCCAGCGCTACCCCGGAAGTCGGCCCATAATATGTCAGGGCCTCTCGCGAGCGACCGGGTTCCAGCGACTGTTCACCGTGAAGCGTCGTTCCGTGGGCAAGCGTGCGCAAGGTGCCATCGGAAACGTCCCGCACGGTGTAGATGCCGAAGTAACTGCGCGTGCGTTCTCCAGCCAATGTAGCGCGGATCGTCCAGATCCCGCCTTGTGCGACCATGGCTATGGCGAGCACCAGCACGAAGGCCGCGCGCCATGCCATGACCATCACACCCGTGCCGACGAGGAAGACCGTAAGCAGAACCGCGCTCAAGCCCTCCTCCGGGCGCAAGGCGTGCTGATCGAGTTGCCACCCGAGAAAGCCCGCAAAGGCCAGCAGCAGCAGGAGAGCAAGGCGCGCCATTCCGGGCTCGATCCCCTCCCCACTGCGCCAGCGCAGCAGCGGGTCGAGCGGCATGAGCAGTGCCGCCGCGACGACCAGCAGCGGATGTTCCCATGCCCAGTCGAACACCAGAGGTGCGATCAGCGCCGTGAACATGCCGCCCAGCGCGCCTCCCGCCGACATGACGAGATAGAACTGCGTCAGTCGTGCCGGTCCGGGGCGGAGGTCGTACAGCCGCTTGTGGAGGGCAGTGGCGATACAGAACAGCATGAGGCAGGCGCCACCTGCGACCCACAGTGTTCCCGATCCGTTGGAGAGCATGGCGTAGCTCCCCGCGAAAAGCACGACCACCGGCGCTATCCCCGCCACGGCCATCGCCGCTCCGCGACGGTCTGCAAAGGCGACGACGAAGCTCAACAGGTAAAGCCCCAGCGGAATGACCCAAAGCAGCGGCATCGCGAAGATGTCCGTGGTGAGATGGGTGGTCGTGGAAAGCATGAGCCCTGAAGGCACTGCGGCCAATGCCAGCCACAGCATGATCCGCCTTGCGCCAGGCCTGGGCGTGTCCGCCTCGCGTGACGTATCGGCCGGACCGCGTGCTGAAGGCGAGAGATGACGGCGGCTGATCGCCGCCATGGCGACGAGCATGATCAGCACGCAGAAGCCGATTGACCATGCAAAGCTCTGCTCACGCAGCGAAAGCAGCGGCTCGGCAGCCAGCGGATAGGCCAGCAGTCCAGCGAAACTCCCCAGGTTGGAAGCTGCGTAGAGCGCCCATGGCGCGCCGGCGCCAGGGTCGGCAGCGAACCAGCGCTGCATTAGCGGTGCCTGGGCCGAAACCGCGAAGAACACCGGGCCGATGCTGATCCCAAGCAGGATCGGCACCCACAGCGCCTCCGGCCAACCCTTGGGGATCGGGATATCGGTCAGCCCGACGGGCAGCGAAAGGCCGGCCAGGACCAGGACGGAAAGGTGGATCATAGCCTGCCGCCCCAGCGACAGCCGCCCCAGCAGGTGCGCATAGGCGTAGCCGGCCAGAAGCAGCGCCTGATAGACCAGCATGGCGCTGTTCCACACGTTGGGTGCTCCGCCCAGGCGCGGCAGGGCCATGCGGGCTACCATCGGCTGAACCAGAAACAGCAGGAAACTGCCCGCCAGTATGGTGACGACGAAAAGCCCGCGCCGAGGCCCGCCTTTCGCCAGACCCTTAACTCCAGCCATAACTCTTCCTTGCAGGTACCGGCCGCGCTCTATCCTACGGTGGCGGCGGGATAAAGCCGGCAATGCCGTTTGCAAAAATGGGGCAACAATTTTGGCGGCGGCCCGTGATCACGTGAAACCGGCCTGTCGCCCCATGCATTGTGATGGCCATGCAGGAAATTTCGCGATTGGCCAGCGAACATCCGATCACTCCGGACGGACGCTATTTCGTGGTTCGCAACCGCCTGTGGCGCATGTCCGATCCTTCGCTGAGCGGCGCGGAACGGGATCGTCTGGTTGGAGAACTGATGCAGGCCCGCAGGGCCGTGGGACAGGCGAAGCGGAAGAATGACCATGAGGCCGAAGCGCATGCTCGCAGACAGGTCGATCGTGCGAAAATAGCTCTGGGTGAGCGCGGACCTGCTTGGTGGAGCGACGGCGCCCCGGATTTCAACCGCTGCATGATCGGCAATACGCCCTATGCGGCTTGGTTCGAGGCACTGCCATTGAAATGAGCACGCGCTCTGCCGGGCGACTACCGGTTTGCGGTGCCTTTGCGGCCCTGATCGCCCCTCACTCGTTCTCCTGGTTTCGCGGCGAGATGGTCAGCTGCTGGATGACGGCACGGCGCGGCTGCGTGAGCAGGTAATGAACACCCATTGCGATGTCTTCGGCGCGAAGCATCGTTTCATCGGCGATCATCTCTCGCTGCTTGTCCGATGGGATATCCGGATACTGAAAGTCCGCCCCGGTCTTGCCGGGCTCGACGAGGCTTACCTTGATGCCCTGCGGTCCCAGTTCCCGGCGCAAGGCTTCGGAAAAACCAGCGATACCTGCCTTCATCCCGGCGTAAACAGTGGACCCTGCCCCGAGCACATGAGCGGACATCGAGCCGATCAGGACGATATCTCCTGTGTCCACCAGCATTTCCTGCGCGGCCTTGGCGCTCAGAAGATAGGCCGTGAAGTCCACCGCGACCGCATAGCGGATCTCGTCGGCGCTCATTTCGGATAGCGCGGAGGCCGGAACCGCAGCGTTTATCACGACAATATCCGGTTTTTCCAGATAGCTCTTTGCCTGATCGAAGAAGCTTTCGATGTTTTCCGGATCAGCCAAATCCAGTGCCACGCCCTCCCCCTTGCCGACCTCGTGAATGCGTTGAAGCGCATCTGCAAGGTGTTCGTTGGATCGGCCGCAGATGAACACGTCCACGCCCTCGCTGGCGAGCAATACGGCAATGGCGCGACCGATCCCTGTCGTTCCACCGGTGATGATCGCCTTGCGACGCTGAAGAGTGGGTCTGGAAGTATGCGCGTCTGATCGGTTCTTCATCTTGCATCCTTGCTGGGAGGAGCGCCAGGCGTGCCCGTTCAAACAAGTCGCGGAGCTTCACCCCTGTTCCCTGCCTTATCAGAGCAAGCTGAAATAACGTTTCGTCGCATAATTTCGCGAACTCGCAGCGCCAGTCCACAGTCGAACAAACATAGATCAATGACGTGGGAACGAGAAAAGTTCGGTGCAGTTTACCAGCCATATCCGAAGAGCCAGTCCTATGTGAGTGGAGGCCGTCCATGACCGCAACTTTTACCGACGCCATTGCCCTTCTCAAAGCCGACCACCGCAAGGTGGAGGAACTGTTCGAGAAGTTCGAAGCGGCGAAGTCTTCCTCTCAGAAAAAGAGCCTCGCTCAGCAGATTTGCATGGAGCTCAAGATTCATACGCTTATCGAGGAAGAGATTTTCTATCCTGCCTTTCGCGACAAGATCGAGGGCGGTACACTCGATGAAGCGTATGTCGAACATGACGGCGCCAAGGTACTGATCAACGATATAGAGGCAGGATCGCCGGAAGACAGCTACTTCGATGCGAAAGTTAAAGTGCTTTCGGAAGAGATAAAGCATCACGTCCACGAAGAGGAAATGCCCGCGAACGGCATGTTCGCTCAGTGCCGCAAGACCGATGTCGATCTGGTGGAGTTGCGCGATCGCATGTCGGCTCGCAAGAAGGAACTGCTGGCCCAGGCCAAGTCTAAAAGACTTCCCGCCGCCAAGCCCACGGCTATCAACCTTTTGGCTGCCTGACGTACAAACCAACCCTAAAAAGCGATGGTGCTCGGATTGGTGATTTTCGGCATGCCGATCACGCCCTCCGCATCATTTCCCCGATATCCAGCGTTGGAAAGGAAGCAGGTGCTTTCCCAAACCGAACGTGACGACTGGGAAGCGCAGTTTCGCGCTTTCATTGAAGCAAAGGATTTCCCCTGCGTAGGCGCGAAATCGGCGCTCTCGCGGGGAACGCTCGCGGTAGAGGTATGTCATTCGATCGAGAGCAGCTGGGACGATCTCGTGATATACGAGAAGTTGCTGGACTGGTCAGCCAGCTATCAGGAAGATCCATCGCTGTTTCGCAGTCTCGCCGTTATTTTCGCCGATGACGAGCCGCTCGATGAAGGTCGTTTCGAACAGGCCCTGTGGAATCGGGTTCAGTCGCTTTCGGACAAGGATGCCTGGTTGGGGTTGCCCTACGATCAGCGCGTCAGCAGCGATCCCGAAGATCCCCATTTCTCGCTCAGCTTCGGGGGAGAGGCGTTCTTCGTCGTGGGCATGCACCCCAAGGCCAGCCGTCCCGCACGCAGGTTCGCGCGTCCGGTGATGGTGTTCAACCTCCATGACCAATTCGAACAGCTTCGAACCCAGGGACGTTACGAGAAAATCCGCGAGACCATACTGGAGCGAGACGTGAAGATGGCTGGGTCCATCAATCCGATGCTCGCGCGACATGGCGAAACCAGCGAAGCGGCCCAGTACAGCGGTCGCCTGGTAGGCCCGGAATGGCAGTGCCCGTTCCAGAATCCAAGGGCCGCACGATGACCGCAACCCATCGCATCATGCCTCGCAGCGGCGCGGCCTTTCCGCTCGGCCGTGGTCAGTTGTTGACCGTGCTGGATCCGCTCGGCACGCAGGTTTCCGACCTTCTTGCGTTTTGCGCGGATGACGTGCGCGAAGTGATCAGCAACGGCCGCACTTTCGATTACGAGGAAACGCTGCGACTCACCCGTGGCAATCGGATCTGGTCCAACCGCTCTCGCGTGCTGCTGACCATCGAGGAAGACAGCGTGGGTTGCCATGACTTCCTGCTGACGCCCTGTAGCGTCGAGACGTTTCGCCATTTCTATCCGGACAAGCCCGAACACAGAGGATGTTTCGGCAATCTCGCGGAAAGCCTGGCTCCCCATGGCATTTCACCTGACGACATCCCCGTGGCGTTCAATTGCTTCATGAACGTACCGGTGGACAGCACCGGTGGAATTTCGGTCCTGCCTCCGCCCAGTCGGGCGGGTGACAGCATATCGTTCCGCGCGGAACACGATCTGATCATCGGCCTTACGGCCTGCTCTGCCTATGCCAGTAATGGCGGCACCTTCAAGCCTATCGACTACCGCATCGAATGACCGTCCTCATGCGGCATCCAGCGCCTGGGCCAGATCGGCGACGATATCGTCCGGGTGCTCGATGCCGATCGAGAGGCGAATGGTTGCCTCCAGAACCCCGATGCGGTCCCGCACCGCTACCGGCACCCCGGAATGCGTCGTGGTGGCGGGGTGGCTGGCAAGAGATTCCGTACCACCGAGGCTCACCGCCAACTTGAATATCTCCAGGGCGTTGAGGAACCGGAAAGCTGCTGGCTGACCCCCGGCAATGTCGAAGGCAAACGTTGATCCCGCACCGGTGCATTGAGCCGCGAACACCACTGCCTGCCTGCTGCCTTCGGGGTAGAACGGCGGATAGGCCACGCCTTCGACCTTGGGATGGGCGCGGAGGAACTCGGCTGCCGCGGCGGCATTGGCATTGGCGCGCTCCATGCGAAGGCCCAGCGTCTCCAAAGACCGTCCCAGCATCCAGCAGCTATGCGGGTCCAATTGCGTTCCGATCGCGCTGCGCAGAAGGCGGATCTCGCGCATCAGACTGGCAGACCCCAGCGCCGCGCCGGCCACGAGATCGGAGTGTCCGCCCACGTACTTGGTCAGCGAGTAGAGCGAGATATCGGCGCCAAGCCGCAGCGGATGCTGGAATACGGGGCCGAGCAGCGTGTTGTCGCAGACGAGGAGCGGGCGATGAGCTTGTCGCGCCTCGATCTCCCCGCAAAGCGTCTTCATCAGCGCGATATCGACCAGGCTGTTGGTGGGGTTTGCAGGCGTTTCCACCAGGACAAGCGAAACCCGGCCCAGCGCCATGGCCTCTTCAGCCGCCTTGATGGCCGCTTCCCGGTCCAGTCCGTCGCTGAAGCCCACCGCCTTGATGCCAAGATTGGCCAATGTCTTTGCCAGAAGCGTCTCGGTGCCGCCGTAAAGTGGCTGGGAATGAAGGATCACATCTCCCGGACGCGCGAAAGTCAGGATCGTGGTGGTGATCGCCCCCATGCCCGACGAGAACACCACTCCGGCTTCAGCGCCTTCGTAGACCGCCATGCGATCTTCCACGATCTCGCTGTTGGGATGGTTGAACCGGGAATAGACGAGGCCACGCCCCTGCCCCGGCGGCGGATCCTTCCGTCCGGCCACATAGTCGAAGAAATCGCGGCCCTCTTCAGCCGTGGGAAAGACGAAAGTCGATGTCAGAAACACCGGCGGCTTCACGGCGCCCTCGGAAAGAAGGGGGTCGTAGCCGTAGTTCAGCATGAGCGTATCCGGATGGAGCCGATGGTCGCCGATCGCCGTCTTGCTTTCCCGCGGTGCCGTCATGTCGTTCTCCTTTGCCAGGCTGACTTGCAATAGGTAGCGGGGAGAGGATGGCCAGACCAGAGCATTTTCCAATCAGATGGTATCATCTGACGACTCGGAAAATGCGTCCAACCAAAGGCTTAGAGCAGTTAATCCGAGGCAATCGGATCGGAACCTGCTCTAGTAACGATCTCGAGTATGGCCTGCGGAGCGATCGCTGGGGGTGAATCCCATTTGCACCAGCAGGTCAACCAGGCGCTGGCCATCGTCCAGCACTCTCTCCAACCAGTGCTCGTGGTCCATATGCCCCAGTGCCGAACGCTGAAACTGACCAGCCGCTCGAACCGAGTCGCCCAGAAGCCGAACTTGCAACACCGGTGTGTCGCGCCGTGGCCGTCGGTTGGACGCTACCTGTTCTGGAGCCGCAACGATGCGGACGCGGCTGCGGAGTTTCGCCTGAATGTCCATGAAGCCTGTTTCCCGGTATGGCGCGACCCGAGGGGGCGCGCTTTTTGTTACTTATGATCAACGCATCGGCAGGCTTCGAGTTTCTGGGAAAAGGCAGCGAAACCGCCGAATTTCCAGATAGCGCTCAAGTTACCGTGCGTGGACGCGACGCAGTTCGTCCCGTCGGTGCGATGTTTCATCGACAGCCTTCGTCCAGAGGGAACCAGGGCCTTGACGGATCATTCTCAAGTAAATAGGTTGAGATAACAGCTTGACCCTTCGACCCTACATCGAAGAAGCAACATCGGGAATTATCCTCGGATCGACGGACATCGTGTCAGGCGATCCACATCGGTAGAAACGAAAAGGGAGAACCACCCATGCCTCAGAGCGATTTCCACGTCGTCCGCAAGGGCCTCAATTGGGCAGTAAGCCTTCACGGCGTTTTCCTAGCGGCTTTCGAGTCCCAGAAAGCTGCGATCAATCGCGCTATCGATGCCGCGCATCAGGTGGGCATGAAAGGCCATGGCGCGCAAGTCCTGCTGATTGATGGTCATGCCGATCCCCGTACGCAATGGGTCTTCGGCCGCCACCCCTATCCACCTACCGCCTGACCTATCGGCGGGCGCGCCCACGCTTCGGCACGCCCGCTGGAAAGCCGCGGCTGGAGAAAACAAGCATGTTCAAGGCCCTCTTTGTAGAACACCCGCGCGCCGTGAACGAGAGTTACGGTGAGCATTGGATCGTCGCCAATAGCTTTGGACTGAAGATGATCGTGGCGGGATTGGGAACGATGCTGCACGGTTTCGTGCCCGGACTGCTTACCCACGCCGGAAGCGACGCTATTCGCAAGCTCCATGGCGAAATGACGCGTCGTCAAGCTGCTGCCATCAATGCTCAGCACGACCGCCCTGCGCCAAAGCGCTGGCAGCCGGAATATGAGATCTAAGCTACGGGTCACGCTCAAGCGGCTGATTGCGCTGGCTTGACGTCCTTTTCCGCCAGACAGGGAAAGGGCTGCATGGTCGTGGTTCGTCCGGGTCAATAGGTGGCGAAGGTTCTGGCGCTCGATGCGAGCAACCGCCTCGGCGCCTTCTTTGCGGACATTCTGAACGATGGCGACGGTCAAATCGATATAAAAGAACGCTCGGAACCCCTTCCCGCGTAACATCATCTTGAGCGGGCGGCGGTTCTCGCGCTAGGTGGCCCCATGAGCGACCTAGAAACCATGCCGGGACACCTGATCCGCCGCCTGCAGCAGATTTCCGTCGCGCGTTTCACATCGCGCATGGCCGAAGCCGGTATCGACCTGACGGCCGTCCAATATGCCGCCTTGTTGACCTTGCGCGATCATCCCGGCCTGGACCAGCAGACCCTGGCCGGCATGATCGCCTATGATCGGGTGACGATCGGCGGCGTCATCGACAGGCTGGTTCAGAAGGGTTTCGTCAATCGGGAAACCAGCCCCAGCGATCGCCGCGCCCGCGTGCTGATGTTGAGCGATAAAGGTGGCAACGCGCTGGAAGTCGCCACGCCCTGGGTAGACAAGGCTCAGGACGACCTCATTTCGCAACTTACTTCAGAAGAAAGAGATAACTTTCTGATGTTGTTACAGAAAACAACAAAGGCCGGCAACGAGATGAGCCGCGCACCTCTTCGACATGGGGCAAAGGTCAAACTCTCGCAATAAATGGGAAGTTAGCGTCCTTTGCCTTTGTATCTACGAGCTTGATGATGGCTGAGAACGCGTTCGGCCCACAGCCCGAATGCCAGTCCGATCGTCAGCCAAAGTACGAGTTGCATCCCGATCGAAGCGATACGAAACTCCCACAAGAGCCCGGCCGGAAAATCGCCCGGCACTTCGTCGATCACCGGCAATAGAAACTGGCCGAGGCCGACAATTCCAAGATAGACGACCACGCACAGCAGGGTCGCGTCGAAACCTCTTCCCGGCCGAGCCAGAGCCGCCCGCAAACGCGCCGCGACGACGGCGGCGCCCAGCGAAAGGGCTATCATTCCGAAAAAGGCTGCGGTGCGCAATGCCACCGTTTCGTGCTTGCCCACGGCCGGCGGGGTTTGAGGATACTTGATCGCGGGCACCAGCACCACCAGCACGAAGGCCAGCATCGCCAGCAGCAGTGCGAAACTGCGCGGACCGAGATGGCCCAAGCGGCCATACCCGTAAGCGAAGACGAGCGAGAAGACGCCGCCGACGGCCGCGCCGTACAGCGCAAGCGCCGTCAGCAGTCCGGCCCCCTTCTGCGTATCGCGGCTGACGAGTTCCTCTTCCTGAGGCTCGCCATGGGCCATATCCGCATGATCCTTGCCATGCGCGGCGTGGCTTTCCTCGAAGCCGATGGCAAGGTCGATCCGAGGTTCGGCGAAGCCACGGGCGAAGAGCGTCGCAAGAAGGGCGCCCAGGATGCCTGCAAGCATCCCCCGCCAGAGCAGGTTCCCGGTCATGGCTTATATCAGTGGCAGGGGAAGCCGAGGAGATGACGTCCGTCGTGGACGAATTCGTGCACATACATGCCCTGGAACAGGGAGAAAGCGCCCTGCTCCGTGCTGACGAAATAGATGAAAATCACAGCCAGCAGGGTGCCGAGCACCGCCCAGGGCGCGATATCCTCCAGCGGAATGGCGTTGCCGCCCTCCACCGGGATGAAGGCGTCATCGAAAACTGCGACGGAAACAGCCATTGTCATGCTCCTTGGCGGGATTACGCGTCCCCGGAAAACCTGTTGTCGAGCAAGAAGGTCTGGCTCTCGACGGGAAAGCTCCCATGCGATTACAGTGGCGCGACCGCGCCGGATTTTCACCGGCTTCTTCGATCCTCGACGCCGCATCCTTAGGACCGCGCAGGCCGCCGCGTCAACGACTTCACGGAATGGACGCTTGGCAACCACGCTTCTCCTCATCTGCATCGCCGGTACCGCGTCGAGCCGTCAGGGCGGTTTTCCCGATCCCGCCGGACCGCTGGATGCCGCCGGCGCGCGGGACGCGGCGCGCCTGTCGTTGCCGGAGCGCTTTCGGGCCGTGGCCTATCGAAGCCCCTCTCGCTCCGCCGCCGAGACCGCCTCGGCGATGGGCTTGGTTGCCGATGACGACATCGCTCTCTCGGATCTTCGCCAGGGCGATTGGAGCGGGCGTTCGTTCGCTGAAATAGAGGCTGCGGAACCCGGCGCGCTGGGGCTTTGGCTTTCGGATCCGACAAGGGGCGCGCCCGGGGGGGAAACGATGGAACAGGCCCGCCTCCGCGTAGGGACTTGGATGGACGGTATCGCGACGCGGCAGAATTGCGTCTGCGCCGTCACTCATCCCATGATCGTCCGCGCCGCGCTCGCCCATGCTCTCGACATGCCGCTGCGGGCTACGCTCGCGGTGGATGTGGCGCCCCTCTCCCGAACGGTGCTTTCATTCACCCGCACATGGAGATTGCAATCTCTGAGCCCTGTAACTTGGGGCCTTTGACTCTGGGGCTTTAACTCTGGGGCTTGCGAGCGAGAGCCTGCCCAGCTAATCGCCGGATGGTCGAGGCGCGCAGGCGCTTCGGCAGAAGATCGCGCCGGTGCCCCGCAAGGGGCTTAATACGGGAACACGGTAAGGATGGCGCGCCATCCCGATCCGAGGCTGTCCCTGCAACTGTAAGCGGCGAGCGCGTTGCACATCGGCGGTGGAACAAGGGTTTTCGCCGCAGCCACTGGGCCGGACGCTAAGTCATGCGGGGCCTGGGAAGGCCGTGCATCACGCCCTGACCCGCGAGCCAGGAAACCTGCCGGCGTCGATGTCGCTCTTGCCCGGGTCCAGGGAATGGCCAAGGCACGGTAATCCTTCCGTCTGAGCGACGTGATGCATGCGGCCGGGGCCGCGGCGGCATGACACGTCGGGCCCTCGTGCGCCGGTCCGATGCGGCGTGCCGTCATCGTCGCACCCGCGACGAAACGCCCCGCCGCTTCAGGTCGCTGGCGCGCGGGAGACGATATATGAGCAAAGTTCCCACCACCGTCATCACCGGCTTTCTCGGCGCCGGCAAGACCACGCTGATCCGTCACCTTCTCCAGAACGCCAAGGGCCGCCGCCTTGCGCTCATTATCAACGAGTTCGGCGACGTCGGCGTCGACGGCGAACTGGTGAAGGGCTGCAACGACGAGGCCTGCCCGGAGGACGACATCGTCGAACTGGCCAACGGCTGCATCTGCTGCACCGTCGCCGACGACTTCCTGCCGACCATGCAGAAGCTGCTCGATCGCGAGAACAAGCCCGATCACATCATCATCGAGACCAGCGGCCTTGCCCTGCCCAAGCCGCTGGTGAAGGCCTTCCAGTGGCCCGACATCCGCACCCGCGCCACCGTTGACGGCGTTGTCGCCCTGATCGACGCCGATGCCGTCGCGGCCGGACGCTTCGCCGCCGACGAGGCGGCGCTGGGAGCGGCCCGCGCGGCCGATCCGATGCTCGACCACGAAAGCCCGCTGGAAGAACTGTTCGAGGAACAGCTGGGCTGCGCCGATATGGTCGTACTCAACAAGACCGACCTCGTCGACGCCGACGCCCTCGCCCATGTCGAGAAGCTGGTGCTCGCCGAGACGCGCCCCGGCGTGAAGATCGTGCGGGCGGATCACGGCGCGGTCGACATCGCCGCGCTGCTGGGCATCACCGCCGCGGCCGAGGACGATCTCGATTCCCGCCCCTCGCACATCGACGGGCTGGACGAGGACCACGACCATGACGACTTCGACAGTTTCGTGGTCTCGGGCGGCGACGTCGCCGATCTCGACGCCCTGCTCGCGCGCCTGAAGGACGTGATCGCAGAGCACGACGTTCTGCGCGTGAAGGGCATGGTCGCTGTCGGTGGCAAGCCGAGCCGCCTTATCGTGCAGGCTGTCGGCCCGCGCATCCAGCACTTCTACGACCGCGCATGGCTGCCGCAGGAAGCGCGCCGAACCCAGCTTGTCGTCATCGGCCAGAAGGGACTGGACCGCACCGCCATCGAGGCGGGGCTTGCCGGGGTTCTCGGTACTGTAGCCGCCTGATGCACCTGCTCTCCGCCACGCCGGGAACGATCTCCAACGGCGAGGAGGCGATCGACCTCGACCAGTCTCCCGGCGACATGGTGATCCTCACCGTGGCGGACAGCGAACTCGCCTGCTTTGCGGGCGCGGCGGCGCGAATGCCGGAAGGCGCACCCAGCGTTCGCCTCGCCAATCTTCTGCAATTGCGCCATCCCTACTCGATTGACCTCTATGTCGAGAAAGTGATCTCGCATGCGAAATTCGTCTGCGTGATCCTGCTCGGCGGCAAGAGCTACTGGGGCTACGGCATCGACGAGATCGCCCGCGTCGCGCGCGAGAACGGCATTGCCTTCGCCGCCATTGCCGATGGGCGAGAAGCCGATCCCGCTCTCGACCGCGCCTCCACCCTGCCCGCCGAACTGCGCGAGCGGATGCGCGACTATCTGCGGCAGGGCGGCATGGCCAATGCCCTGTCGTTCCTGCGCACCGCTGCGCGGACCATCGGCCACGATGCAGGCGAACCGGACGATCCGGTGCCCGTGGCCGATGCCGGGCTCTACCTTGCGGGCACCGAACGCGCCGGGCTTGCCGAAGTGCAGGCAGGCTGGACACAAGGTTGCCCGCTCGTGCTGCTGGTGTTCTACCGCGCGCTGATGATCGCAGGCACGACGGACGCCGTGGACGCCATGATCGCGGCGCTGCGCCAGCGCGGTTTCAACGTCGCC
Source organism: Novosphingobium sp. (assembly GCF_032093395.1). Lineage (GTDB taxonomy): Bacteria > Pseudomonadota > Alphaproteobacteria > Sphingomonadales > Sphingomonadaceae > Novosphingobium. The sequence continues at coordinate 23,089 of NZ_DAMDBA010000021.1, read as the reverse complement.
GCTGTTCACGTCCGCGCCCTGCGCGAACCTTTTGCGGTGGATTGGCTGGGCGGACTGCTTGGCGAGATCGCCCCTGACGTGATCGTCAATGCCACCAGCTTCGCCTCCTCCTCGGCAGGCGACGACCGCAAGCCGGGCATTCTCGAAAAGGCGGATTGCCCGATCCTGCAAGTCGCCTTCGCGGGCGTCGAGGAAAGCGAATGGCTGGGTTCCGCGCGCGGCCTTGGCCCGCGTGATCTCGCCATGAACGTGGCGCTACCCGAAGTGGACGGGCGTATCTTCACCCGCGCCGTCGCCTTCAAGGCGGCCGAGCGGTTCGACGAAGTGACTCAGTGCGGCATCGTCGTCCCGCGCGTCGCGCCGGACCGGGTGGCGTTCGTCGCCGATCTTGCCGCCAACTGGGCGAGCCTGCGCCGCACCCCGTCCGCCGAGCGCCGCGTCGCGCTGGTGCTGGCGAACTATCCCAACCGCGACGGGCGCATCGGCAACGGCGTCGGCCTCGACACACCCGCCAGCACCGCCGCGATCATCGGCGCGCTGGCCGATGCAGGGTACGACATAGGCGAAGCGCCCAAGGACGGCGCCGCGCTGATGCGCGTGATGACCGGCGGCGTGACCAATGATCACACATCACTGGACCGCGCGGGCGAAGTTTCGCTGCCACTTTCGGTCTACGAAACAGCCTTCGCATCGGTACCCGAAAGCGCGCGCAGGGCCATGGTCGAACGCTGGGGGGAGCCCCCGGCTGACCCCTTCGTGCGCGACGGCGCCTTCCGTCTACCGGTACACCGCTTCGGCAATCTCGCCGTCGCCGTGCAGCCCGCGCGCGGCTACAATATCGATCCCAAGGCCAGCTATCACGATCCGGCCCTGCCGCCGCCGCACGCCTACCTCGCCTTTCACGTCTGGCTGGCGCAGGACTTCGGCGCGCAAGCGGTGGTCCATGTCGGCAAGCACGGCAATCTGGAATGGCTCCCCGGCAAGGCGATCTCGCTCTCGCGCGAGTGCTTCCCGGAGATCTGCGCCGGGCCGCTGCCGCAACTCTACCCCTTCATCGTCAACGACCCCGGCGAAGGCACGCAGGCCAAGCGCCGGATCGGCGCAGTCGTGATCGACCACCTCACCCCGCCGCTGACCCGCGCCGAGACTTACGGTCCGCTCAAGCAGCTTGAAGCGCTGGTGGACGAATATTACCTCGCCGCCGGGATGGACCCGCGCCGTCTCGACCGCTTGCGGCGGGACATTCTCGATCTGGCCCGCAGCCACGGCCTCGACCGCGATGCCGGAGCCAGCGGTGACGATGACGACGCGCTTTCAGCCATCGACAATTACCTGTGCGAGTTGAAGGAATTGCAGATCCGAGACGGTCTGCATATCTTCACGAAGTCGCCCGAAGGCCGCTTGCGGCGCGACCTGCTGGTCGCGCTGGCCCGCACGCCGCGCGGGTATGACCATGCCGGGCAGGCCTCGTTGCTGCGTGCGATGGCCGAGGATTTCGGGCTCGACTTCGATCCGCTCGACTGCCGCATGGGCGATCGTTGGGACGGCGCCCGGCCAGAAGCACTGAAGGCTGTTTCCGACGAACCATGGCGCACCCATGGAGATACGGTGGAACGTCTCGAACTGCTGGCTGCGGAACTGGTCGCCCCTCGTCGTCCCGGACTTGATCCGGGACCGCTGGCAGTACTTGAGGCGCTTCCTCGCGAGCAAGGCGCGGCTCGGCCAGCGGTCCCGGATCAAGTCCGGGACGACGTAGTGCCGGGCACCCGTACCGCCGCTGTTCTCCACGCCATCGCGACCGACCTTGCCCCCCGCATCGATCTCTGCGGCCCACGCGAGGCCGAAGCCCTGCTGGCCGGCCTCGACGGCCGCTTCGTCCTGCCCGGCCCTTCGGGCGCGCCCACGCGCGGGCGGCCCGACGTATTGCCCACAGGCCGCAACTTCTATTCGGTCGATACCCGCGCCGTGCCTACCGCCGTCGCCTGGGAACTTGGCCGCAAGTCCGCCGACCTGCTGGTGGAGGACTACCTCCAGCGCGAAGGCGAATATCCCAAGGCCATCGCCCTTTCCGCATGGGGCACCGCCAACATGCGTACCGGCGGCGACGACATCGCGCAGGCCCTCGCCCTGATGGGCGTGCGCCCGCGCTGGGATTGGACTTCGGGCCGCGTGGTCGGCTTCGAGGTGATGACCGTGGCCGAACTCGGACGCCCGCGCGTGGACGTGACCTTGCGCGTCTCCGGCTTCTTCCGCGATGCCTTCCCCGAACAGATCGACCTGATCGACAGCGCCGCACGCGCGGTGATGGCGCTCGACGAACCGCTGGGCGACAACCCCGCCGCCGAGCGTCACCGCGCCGAAACCGCCAAACTCGTCGAAGATGGCGAGGCCGAAACGCAGGCCACCCGGCGCGCCGGAGCGCGCGTGTTCGGCTCCAAACCGGGTGCCTACGGCGCCGGACTTCAGGCGATGATCGACGAGAAGATCTGGCACGAACGCGGCGATCTGGCCGATGTCTATCTCGACTGGGGCAGCTATGCCTATGGCGGCGGCGTGGAGGGCGATGCCGAGCGCGGCCTTTTCGCCGCGCGCCTCGCCTCGGTCGATGCGGTGGTTCAGAACCAGGACAACCGCGAGCACGACTTGCTCGACAGCGACGATTACTACCAGTTCGAAGGCGGCATCGCCGCCGCTGTGGAGCAGCTGAAGGGCCGCGCGCCGATCAGCTATCATAACGACCACAGCCGACCGGAACGCCCGGTCGTCCGCACGCTGGAGGACGAAATCGGCCGCATCGTGCGCGGGCGCGTAACCAATCCCAAGTGGATCGCGGGCGTGATGCGCCACGGCTACAAGGGCGCGTTCGAGATCGCCGCCTCGGTCGATTACCTCTTCGCCTTTGCCGCCACGACCCACGCGGTGAAGGATCACCACTTCGACGCCGTCCACACTGCCTTCATCGAGGACGAGGCGGTGCGAGACTTCATGGCGGAGGCCAACCCAGCGGCTCTGCGCGAAACCGCCGCGCGCCTTGCGGAGGCGCTGGAGCGCGGTCTCTGGAAACCCCGATCGAACAGTGCGGGCCTGATGCTCGCTGAACTCTCTGGAGCATGACCATGGTGCAGCGTACCGATGAACAGCACGCCGAGAAGATGAAGAAGAAGCAGGCCGCGCATGACAAGATCATGGCCGGAAAGACGGTGGAGAAGGGTCTGCTGATCGTCCACACCGGCAAGGGCAAGGGGAAGACCACCGCTGCGCTGGGCATGGTGGTGCGCGCCATCGGCCATGGCAAGAAAGTGGGCGTCGTCCAGTTCGTGAAGGGCGCGATGACCACCGGCGAGAAGGTCGTCTTCGATGCCTTCCCCGACCAGGTGGAATTCAAGCCGATGGGCGAAGGCTTCACCTGGAACACCCAGGACCGCGCCCGCGATATCGCGCTTTCGCGTGAGGCGTGGGAGGAAGTGAAGCGGATGGTCGCCGATCCCGCCTACGACATGGTGCTGGCGGACGAACTCAACATCGTGCTGCGCTACGACTATCTGCCGCTCGACGAAGTGCTGGAAGTGCTGACCGCGCGCGGCGAAATGAAGCATGTGCTCGTCACCGGCCGCAATGCCCCGGAAGCGCTGATGGATGCAGCGGACCTGGTGACGGAAATGACGCTGGTGAAGCATCCATTCCGCTCTGGCGTAAAGGCGCAGGCAGGCATAGAATTCTGACGATGCCACCCCGCTTCGGCCCCGCTTTTCAGGACGAACTCGCCGCGCTGCTGGAATGGCGGCGCGATGTGCGCCATTTCCGCAGCGACCCGCTGGACGAGGATACGGTAGCCGAACTGCTGGCCACCGCCCAGCTTGCCCCTTCGGTCGGCAATTCGCAGCCCTGGCGCTTCGTGCGGGTCCGCTCGGCCGAACTGCGCGAGCAACTGGCGCTGCATGCCGATGCGCAAGTGACGCGGGCCGGATTGTCCATGTCGGAGGAGCGACGCGCGGCGTACTCTGCCCTGAAGCTCCACGGGATGCGAGAGGCTCCCGAGGTCATCGCCGTGTTCTGCGATGACGCTACCGCCTCCGGCTCAGGCCTTGGCGCCGCGACGATGCCGGAAACCAGGGGCTATTCGGTGGTCCTGGCGATCCATACGCTCTGGCTGGCGGCACGGGCGAAAGGGCTGGGGCTTGGCTGGGTTTCCGTGGTCGCGCCGGGCCATGTCGAAAACGTGCTGGGCGTCTCTCCAGACTGGCGGCTCATCGCCCTGCTCTGCCTGGGCCACCCGCTGGAGCCGGACGACAGGCCAGAACTCGAACGGCGCGGCTGGCAGTCGCGGCTGGATTGGCAGGCCAACGTCAGCGAGCGCTGACTTGCGCCGCCAGAGCTTTCGCCGCCTTGATGTAGGCCGGGCCTCCGCAGACGGTCCAGGCCTGCGGAATGGCTACGCGCGGGATATCCCGCAGGACCGGGTGATGGATCATCTCGGTGCCCTGATCGGAGACCCGCTGCGTCGCGCTGTCGATCACGATATAGTCGGGATGCGCCATCGCCATCTCTTCAAGGCTCATCTGCGAAAGAGAAGGTTTTCCCAGCTTTCCGGCGAGGTTGACCAGGCCTACCCGCGTCATCAGATCGTCCACCAGGGTGCCCGTGCCGGTAAGGTAGCCGCGCCGTTGGTAGTAGGCTGCCACTCTGCCCCGACCGGCGCTGCGAAGCCCCGCAAGCTGGGCATTCATTCGCACGATCATCGCCTCTCCTCGCTCCGGATGTCCCACCGCACCGGCCACGGCGCGGATGGAGGCGAGAATGCCTGCGTAATCATGCGCAGACTTGAGGTCGAGCGAGGTATAGTGCTGGTTCTTCAGCACGGCGATGGCCGGATTGCGGCGTGCCGGCATGCCGATCACCAGATCGGGATCGGCCGCCAGAACCTCTTCCGCCGAACCGCCGAAGACCGGCAGGCTTCGTGCGGTTTTCGCGACGTCCGACATGTCCGGGTCGGAAGCATAGCGGGTCAGCCCGGCGATCTGCTCCCGGTCGGCAAGCGCGACCAGCAGTTGATCCGCGCAAAGGTTGAGCGAGACGATCCGGCGGGGCCGATCCTTTGCACGCGTCTCCTCGGCAGGTGCTGCCACCCCCGGCGATGCCGCGGTCAATGGCGCCGCCAGCAGGAGGCAGGGGACAAGCCGAAGATAGCGATGGATTTTTCCGAAGCTCATGTCATGGGCTCCTTACCAACACGGACCCGGGACACAAGCGTGACGGGCAGCCAATCGCATGCGAGGTTATCGTGCAGAGCCGCAGTTCGTCCCGCCCCCGCTCCTCCCCTCCGTCGCTCCAGCGCCATTCGGCCCTGATCCCGCTACTGAGTATCACGCTGGTCGCCACGGCTTTTGCTTCACTGAGCGTCGGGCCGGTGTCGCTGGGCTGGAGCCGGATGTTCGCTGCGCTCGTCGATCCGGCGCATGATCGCGTCGCGCGTGCGATCCTGCTCGAACTGCGTCTGCCCCGCACGCTGATCGGCCTGACGGTTGGCGCCATGCTTGGCCTGGCCGGAGCGGTCCTCCAGGGTTATTTGCGCAATCCACTGGCCGAACCCTCGGTTCTCGGTGCGTCCAACGCCTCGGCGCTGGGAGCGGTCATCGCGCTCTACTTCGGGCTGTCCGAATGGCATCCGGTGATGCTGCCCCTGCTTGCCATCGCCACCGGCCTGATCTCGATCGCCCTGCTGTTCGCCCTCGCCGGAAGATCCGAAAGTCCGCTGAGCCTCATCCTCGCCGGGATCGCCGTTTCCACGCTGGCCGGCGCCGGGATCAGCCTGGCGCTCAACCTTTCGCCCAATCCCTTCGCGGCCATGGAGATCATGTCCTGGCTGCTCGGCTCGATCGAGAATCGGGCGATGGAGCATGTCTGGATCGTCCTGCCCTGCGTGGCCATCGGCGCGGCACTGCTTTTGGCCAATCCTCGTGCGCTCGACGCCTTGTCTCTCGGCGAAGACGGTGCGCGCTCGCTCGGCGTCGATCTGCGCCTTACGCGCAACCGGTTGATGCTGGGCGTGGCGATCGGCGTGGGCGGCGCCGTGGCGGTATCGGGCGCCATCGGCTTCGTCGGCCTGATCGTGCCGCACCTTATCCGCCCCCTGACCGACCGCAGCCCTTCCGCCCTGCTCCTGCCGTCCATGCTGGGCGGCGCGGTGCTGCTGACCGCCGCCGACATTCTCGTGCGCCTGATCCCCACCGATGCCGAACTGAAGCTGGGCGTGGTGACGGCGTTCCTCGGCGTGCCGGTGTTTCTCTTCCATCTGCTCCGGGAACGCCGCCTGTGGTGACCATCTCCATCGAAAACCTGCATGTCCGCCTCGGCCGTCGCCAGGTTCTGCGCGGCCTTTCCGCTACGCTCCGGCCCGGTGCGCTGGTCGGGATCATCGGACCGAACGGTGCGGGCAAGTCCACGCTTGTCCGGGCCATGCTCGGCCTCGCTCCCCTGGCGGACGGCACGGTCTTCGTGGACGGAGAACCCCTTCCGCGGCTCCAACCCCGCGATCTGGCACGGCGCGTCGCCTATCTGCCGCAAGGGCAGACCCTGCATTGGCCGCTTACGGTAGAGCGCCTCGTCGCACTCGGCCGCTTGCCGCATCTCGGCCCGATGTCGCGGATTTCCGAGGCCGACGAGGCCGCCGTGCAAGAGGCCATGGCCCGCGCCGACGTGACGGAGCTGGCCGCCCGCGTGGCGACCGAACTGTCCGGCGGCGAGCGTGCCCGCGCCATGCTGGCCCGCGCCCTCGCGGTCGGTGCCCCGGCGTTGGTGGTGGACGAACCGCTCGCCTCCCTCGATCCCGGACATCAGATCGACGTCATGGACCTGCTCGCGCGCGAGGCGCATGACGGCAAGCTGGTCGTCGCGGTGCTGCACGACCTGACGATGGCGGCCCGCTATTGCGACCGGCTGCTATTGGTGAACGGCGGCGAACTCGTTGCCGATGGCGCGCCGCGGGACGTCCTCACGACCGAGCGCCTTAAGGCGGTCTACGGCGTGACCAGTCATGTCGACATGGCCGGGCCGCTGCCTTTCGTCATCCCGCTCGAACGGGCGGAACGCTGAAAACGGGAGAGGAGCACGCGGGCGCTCCTCTCCCGTGGGGTATCAGGTAACCTGGAAACCAGCCCAGAAGGGATCGGCCTGGTCGATCCAGATCGTGTTGAAGCCGGTGGCTATGGCCGAACCCTCGATCGAGGGAATGATCGCCGGCTTGTCGCCCAGCATGACTTCCTGCTCGACCCGGCCGATGAAACGGCTGCAGATGTAGCTTTCATGCACGAAACGCTCGCCCACCTTCAGGCGGCCGGTGGCATGAAGGTGCGCAATGCGCGCCGAGGTGCCGGTGCCGCAGGGGCTGCGGTCGATCGCCTTGTCGCCGTAGAACACGGCGTTGCGGCCATCGGCGCCTTCGTGCTTGGGCTTGTCGGCCCAGAGGACGTGGCTAACGCCGCTGATCGTGGAATCGAGCGGATGGCTCGGCTCGTACTTCGCGCGCACGGCTTCGCGGATACGGCCCGAAAGTTCGATGATGCGCGAGGCGCCAAGGTCGTCGAGGCCGGTGTAATTGCCCTGAGGTTCGACGATCGCGTAGTAGTTGCCACCGTAGGACACGTCGATGGAAAGCGGTCCGATGCCCTCGACGTCCACCTCGATGCCGCGCTCGGCGACATAGGCGGGGACGTTGGTGATGCGGACCGAAGTGACCTTCGGACCATCAACCTCGTAGGCGATCTCGATAACGCCCGCCGGAACCTCGACCCGCAGCTTGCCAGGCGTTGCGGGCTGGATCAGTCCGTGCTCCAGACCGAAGGTCACCATGCCGATGGTGCCATGGCCGCACATCGGCAGGCAGCCGGATGTCTCGATGAAGAGGATGCCGATGTCGTTCGCGGCATCGGTCGGCGGATAAAGGAAACCGCCCGACATCATGTCGTGCCCGCGCGGTTCGAAGCACAGGCCGGTGCGGATCCAGTCGAAGCGCGACAGGAAATCCTGGCGCCGTTCGGACATGGAGGCGCCCTTCAACAGCGGAGCCCCGCCCGCCACAAGGCGAACGGGGTTACCGGCTGTGTGGCCGTCGATGCAGAAGAAAGTGTGCCGCATCGACGCTCCCTTATGCTGCTGCCGCGACCGTCAGGTCGGGACGGGTAGCGGCGGCCTTTTCGACCATCGCGATCACCTGAGCGCGGCGTTCGCCCTCAAGGACGTAGCGCGGAGGCAGGACGCGCTCCGAACCACGACCCATGACCTGTTCGGCCAACTTGATCGACTGGACCAGATCGTGGTCGGCATCGAGGTGGAGGAGCGGCATGAACCAGCGATAGATTTCCATGGCCTTGGCGTGATCGCCACGCTCGAAAGCCTTGACCAGTTCCACCGATTCCTTCGGGAAGGCGTTGGTCAGGCCCGAGACCCAGCCCTGGGCGCCGAGGTAGAGGCCTTCGAGAGCCACGTCATCGAGGCCCGCGAACAGGGTGTAGCGATCGCCGAACTCGTTGCGGAAGTCGGTGAAGCGGCGGGTATCGGGCGCCGATTCCTTGACCGCGACGATGTTCTTCACATCCACCAGGGCGGCAAGCACTTCCTTGTCGATCACGGTGCGGTAGGCGGGCGGGTTGTTGTAGAGCATGATCGGCAGACCGGTCTGCTCGGCAACGCCCTTGAAGTGGGCGACGAGTTCGTGCGGCTTGGTCACGTAAACCATCGGCGGCAGCAGCATGAGGCCATCGGCGCCGGCCTTTTCGGCGGCCTGGGCATAACGGACAGCGCGGCGCGTATCGAACTCCGAAGTGCCGGTAACTACCGGAACGCGGCCGTTCACGGCTTCGACGATGGCCGAGAGAACCTGGACCTTCTCTTCGAATTCGAGCGAGTTGTTCTCGCCGACGGTGCCGAGCGCGATAACGCCGGTGACGCCGTCGTTGATGAGATCGTCGACGACGCGCTGGGTATCGGCGAGGTCGATCGACAGGTCCTCACGGAGCTGCGTCGTAACTGCCGGGAACACGCCCTTCCAACCAATTGCCATGTAACTTCTTCCTACTCTCTCTGAATTGAGATATCGTATACGATATTATGTAGTGCGCGACAATTGCAAAATTCGCACGCTTGCAATTCTTTTGAGCAAGCAAGCGCGGCCGCACCAACGATGGCACGGGCAAGGCGAGGCTACGAGAGAGTATTGGGGATCGAATGCTTGCGGCGCGATAATGCGCTCGACGCAGGGCCGCCGGTTTTCAGGAAGCGCTGTGATCCATCAGGCGGAAAATATGGCGCTTGCTTTAATGTCGGGTTTTCGTGCGGATCAGAACGTTTTCCGGGGGAGCACGCTCCCCCGGATGGATTTGCTTCAGAAATGCCAGCGCAAGTTGGCGAGCACCCTACGCAGCTGACCGTACCAGCCGGCGTTGAAGAAGCCGACGTTACGGTAATAGGTCTTGTCGAGCACGTTCGTGGCATTGACGCCGACACTGACGTTGGGAGACAGGTCGTATCGCATGAGGAGATCGAGCAGGACGTAGCTGCCTTGCGAAACGGTGCCCGTGGCCGTCACGGGTTGGCCGTTGCTCTGGAAAGCACCGGTCGGGATCGGCATGGATCGATAGATCCGGCTCTGCCAGGTTCCGCCTCCGCCCAGGGTCAGGGCGCCGATCTTGTAGGTCGTGTTGAGCTTGGCCAGGTGCTGCGGCGTATCGGGGGAGAAGCGACTACCGTCGGCATTCTCGCTGTGCACATAAGTGTAGCCACCGGCGATGCGCCAGTCCGGCGTCACCGATCCCGCAACCTCAAGTTCCGCGCCCCAGGTCTTCACGCCGCTGACGGCGCGATAGGGCGAAGTGCCGTCCGGGAAGGGATCCGCGCCCTGGATCAGTTCGGCGACATTGTCCTGCTTCATGTGGAAGCCGCTGACGGCTGCATAGAGGCGCTTGTCGAAGAATTCGCCCTTGAAGCCGAATTCGTAGTTCGTGCCCGTCAGTGGGGCGAGCTGTTCGTAATTCGCGTCGCGCTGGGTCTGTACCGTGAAGACCTGGGCATAGCTCGCGAAGGCGGAGACGGACGAAGTCAGATCCCAGACCACGCCGGCGTAGGGGGAGAATTTGTTGTCGCCGGTCTTCGTCGTCCGGGTCAGTTCGCCGGCAGTGGCCGCTGCCGTGCTGAAGGTCCGTGCCGTGGTATCGACATCGGTATAGCGTCCGCCCAGGATCACCTTCAGCCCGTCGAAGGGATTGAGGCGAACGGCGCCGTAGAGACTGGTCTGGCGCGTGCGGTCGGTGCTGGAAGGAAAGCCGCGATCGACCGTCGTGGGGCGCGGCACGTCGCCGTCCCAGGTGAAGATGCTGGGAAAGGCCGTGTAGGTCACCCGGTTCACGGTGAAGCTCGGCAGGCCGTAGGCGGGGGTCAGCGTGGTGGCGACGTTCTCAAGTTCGCGGTCGTAATGATTCACGCCCAGCACGACCTCGTGCTCCCGACCGAACAGGCCCAGCGGTCCGGTCGCGTAGCCGTCGAACGAGTCCTCGCGCGTATGGGATATCCCATATGTATTGACGACATTGAGGCCCAGCCCGGTTTCGCGGTCCGGGAAGAAGTTGCTGTTGGAGCCGGCCAGCAGCAGGCTTTCCGTGTCCGTCCAGCGATGGTTGTAGGCCAGGCGCGCAACCCAGCGACCGATCTCCTGCTCCAGCACCGCGAAGGCATTGGTGTTCTCCCGCTGCCAGCGGTTCCAGCGCGCGGCGGCGCTGTAGGAGCGCGGCAGGTCCGTGCGCGATCCATCGCTGAAGAACAGCGGAACCGCGCTCCAGGAACCGCCCCTGCTGTCGGTGCTCAGATAGTCCACCCCGGCGCGCAGACGCGTGGTTTCCGTAATGTCCGCTTCCACGACACCATAGAGGCTGGGCGAGGTATCGTGCTGGAAATCGAGGTAGCTGTCGCGGCTGGTATAGGCGGCGACGGCGCGGGCGCGGATCTTGCCGCTGGCGATGAGCGGCCCGCCGACATCCGCTTCGGCGCGGACATAGTCCCATGAACCGTAGTTCAGGCTGACATTGGCCTTGAGATCCTGCGTCGGGCGCTTGCGGACGAGATTGACCGTCGCCGAAGGATCGCCGGTGCCCGTGACCAGCCCGGCCGCGCCGCGCACGACCTCGATACGCTCGAAGATCGAGGTATCCGGCATCACGCTGTTGCCGCTGGCACCGACGTTGAAGTTGGAAGGAACGCCGTCCAGCTGGAAGTTGGTGATCGTGAAGCCGCGCGCCTGGAAGCGGGTCCGGTTGCTGTCGTAGGACTGGACGGAGACGCCCGGCGTCTGTTCCAGCACGTCCTGCACGGTGATGAGGTTGAAATCTTCGATACGCTGGCGGGTGATCACGGTTACGGCCTGCGGCGTTTCCCGCAGTGTCAGCGGCAGCTTGGCGGCCGTGTTGGTCGCGCCGGTCTGATAGCCGTCGGTCTGGCCGGTGACGAGAATCTCACCCAGACGATCGCTCTGCGCCGCATCGGTGGTTTGCGCCTGAGCGCTTGCCGCCGCCAGCGCCATCAACGCACACCCCGACGCCATGACGCGCCTCATCGTTCTCAACATGTGTCCTCCGCTCGTTATCCTTCCGGCCAGGTCAGGTCCGCTGACGTATCGTTGCGATCTGCCCACCGAGGTTGAGAGGCGCCCTATTTATCTTGAGAAGCATTCGCAATAATGCCAAAGCGGTTTGGCCCGATCGGTGCTTCTTTGGCCCAGCGTGCATGCAACGAAGGTCGATCCACCATGAATGCCCCCGCTCCCGACATGCCTCCGGTCGAGATCCGCAGTCTGGATATGCCGAGAAACCGGACGATCGCGCCCTTCCACGGGCGACAGGCGAACGGTTACTACGATCCGCCCCACTCGCATGATCGGGCACAGTTTTCCTATCGCATCGAAGGATATTCGATCGTGCAGGCCGGCGGGCGCAGGATTTTCCTGCCTCCCGGACGCGGTGTCTGGATTCCGGCCGGCGTCGAGCATGAAGTCACATGTCGCGGCCCCGCCGCCTACAATGCCTTCTACGTCGATATCGAGGCCACCCCTCAGCCCGTGGAAGTGCGGGTGATCACCATATCCCCCCTGCTCCACGCGCTGGTGGAAGCCTTGCTGGAAGAAACGGAAACCTCAAGTATCGTGCGGCGGCAATCGCTTTCAAACCTGGTGCTCGACGAGATCGGGCGGGCTCGGGACATCGGCGCGATCTCGCCGCTCATGCCCCGATCGCCGCGTTTGCGGACGATCTGCGATGCGCTCTACAAGAAACCCTCGCAGCCTCTGGATCTTGACGGTTGGGCGGCGCTTGCCAGCATGAGCCGTCGCACCTTCACGCGCGCCTTCCGCGAGGAAACCGGACTATCGCCCGGTGAATGGCATCATCAATTGCGAATGCATCATGTGGACGGCTGGCTTGAGCGCGGTGTTCCGCTTCAGGAAGTGGCGTTTCGCCTGGGTTATGCCAACACCGCCAGCCTGACGCGCGCATATGCCCGCGCCTTCGGAACGCCGCCACGCCGCAATTCGGGCAGGCCGTCAGGAACGTAACCGACGGCGCCGGGGTTTCCGGCGCCGTCGATAGCCTCAGCCCTGGTCCAGCCCCGCAGCCGCTATGGCCGAGAGGTTGAGGATGCCGCGTGCCGTCACGCCCGGCGTCAGCACGTGGATCGGCTGCGAAAGGCCCATCAGGATCGGCCCCACAGTGGGCGAGCTTGACGACGCTGAAAGCGCGGTAAGCGTGATGTTCGCCGCATCGAGGTTGGGCATGACCAGCAGGTTGGCTGGCCCTTCGAACCGCGCATCGGGTACCAGGCGATCGCGCAGGGCCTGGCTCAGCGCAGCATCGGCGTGCATTTCGCCATCCACCAGCAGGTCGGGCGCCGCCGCTTTCACGATATCGAGCGCCGCCCGCATCTTGCGCGCGCTGGGACTGTGCGACGCACCGAAGTTGGAGTGCGAAAGCAAGGCCACGCGCGGACGCAGGCCGAAATGCTTGAGCTGGGTTGCGCCAAGCTGCGCCATCTCCGCGAGCTGTTCGGGCGTAGGATCCGGCACCATATGCGTATCGGTGATGAACAGTGCCCCGGCATCCAGGATCAGACCCGACAGCGCATAGACGCGGCTGCTGCCCGGCGCCCGGTCGATCACGCGCAGGACATGCTCGATCTGCCCCCAATATTCGGAACGTCCCCCCACGAGCGCCGCATCGACACGGCCGGTGCGCAGCATGAGCGCGGCCGTCAGCGTCGGGCGGCGATAGACGTGGCGCAGGATTTCGTCCGAAGGCACACCCTTGCGCGAGGCGACCGCGCGGTAGGCCTCCACCAGTTCGGCCATGACCTCGTGGTCGGTCTCGGGATCGATCACTTCGACGTCGCGGTCCAGTTCGAAACCGAGGCCGAGGTTCGGCAGCTTCTCCTGGAGCAGCCGACGCCGGGCAACGATGGTGGGACGGGCGATGCCTTCGTCGAGCACATCCTGAACGGCGCGCAGCACGCGCTCGTCCTCGCCCTCGCCGTAGACGATGCGGCAGCCCGATCCGCGCGCCGCCTCGAAGACGGGCAGCATGAGCTGGCCGGAACGGGTGTTCTGGCGGGTCAGCTTGCGCTTGTACTCGTCGAGGTCGATGGTCTTGCGGGCCACGCCGCTGGCCATCGCCGCCCTGGCGACGGCAGTGGCGATCTCACCGATCAGGCGCGGATCGAACGGCGTGGGGATGATGTATTCCGGCCCGAACACCAGCTTGCGGCCACCATAAGCCTGGGCGACGCTGTCATGCGCAGGCAGGCGGGCAAGCGCGGCGATCGCCTCGGCAGCCGCCGCTTTCATCTCTTCGTTGATGGCGGTAGCGCCAACGTCCAGCGCGCCGCGGAAGATGTAGGGGAAGCACAGGACGTTGTTGACCTGGTTCGGATAGTCCGACCGGCCGGTGGCGATGATCGCGTCCGGCCTTACTTCGCGCGCCAGTTCGGGGCGGATTTCCGGTTCCGGGTTGGCAAGAGCGAAGATCAGCGGATTGGGCGCCATCAGCGGCAGCCATTCCTGCTTGAGCACGCCGGGCGCCGAAAGGCCCAGGAACAGGTTAGCACCGGGCAGCACCTCGGGCAGCGAGCGCGCATTGGTTTCGCGGGCATAACGCGCCATGTTCGGCAACATGCCTTCGCGACCGGAATGGATGACGCCGTCCTTGTCGGTCAGCGTGACGTTCTCCACCGGGAGGCCCATCGACACAAGCAGGTCGACGCAAGCCAGCGCCGCCGCGCCCGCACCCGAGGTGACGAGCTTGGCCTCTGCCAGCGTCTTGCCCTGAAGCACCAGCGCGTTGCGCACGGCGGCAGCCACGACGATGGCAGTGCCGTGCTGGTCGTCATGGAACACCGGGATGTTCATGCGTTCCTTAAGCCGCGCCTCGATGGCGAAGCATTCGGGGGCCTTGATGTCTTCTAGGTTGATGCCGCCGAAAGTCGGCTCCAGCAGGGCCACGGCTTCCACGAACTTGTCGGGGTCGGTCGTGTCCACCTCGATGTCGAACACGTCGATATCGGCGAATTTCTTGAAGAGGACGGCCTTGCCTTCCATCACCGGCTTGGAGGCCAGCGCGCCGATCGCGCCAAGGCCCAGCACGGCGGTACCGTTGGAGATCACTGCAACCAGATTGCCGCGCGCGGTATAGTCCAGCGCCTTGTCGGGATCGGCGGCGATTTCCATGCAGGGCGCGGCGACGCCCGGAGAATAGGCCAGGGCCAGGTCGCGCTGGTTGACCATGCGCTTGGTCGGCTCGATGCGGAGCTTACCCGGCTGCGGATAGAGGTGGTAGTCGAGGGCGGCGCGGCGGAGATTGTCGTCCATGGCGGCACCTCATAAGCAAAGGATGCGCGCTTGCCTATGCCTTCTTGGCCAGCATCTTTTCCTCTCCTTGCAGAAGCATCCTTTTACAATTCCGCCAGGACGATGGCGGAAAACGGAGAGTTTTTAAGCGCGCAGCGGTTCCTCCACCGCTTACCCCCAAATTTCACCGGGTTTATCCACAGCTCAGTTTTGAACGCAGGATCGAGCGTCCCACCGTCGCCATCACCGCCGGACCCCGCAGGAAACCGCCCTCGGATAGCGAACCAACCCGTACGGTGCCCGGAAATCTGACTGTCATCAGAATGACTTGTTCACTTCGGTGCAAGGCCGCCCCGTCCAATCGGTGGCTACCCCGGAAGAGGGCCGGGTTAGAAAGATACTGGAGTTTGAATATGCGTATTGCACTTGTTTCGCTCGCCGCAGTTGCTGCCGTCGCCGCCGCCTCGCCCGCTCTTGCGAACGAGACCCGCGTCGAAGCGCGCACCGGCGTGATCTGGGACGGTAGCGACAGCGAAGCCGTGGCTGGCGGCGCCATTGGTTACGACTACGATCTGAACGACAAGTTCTTCGTGGGCGTCGAAGGTTCGGCAGACAAGGTGCTGACCGACAACACCCGCGTCTCGTGGGGCGTGGGCGGCCGCGCCGGCGTGAAGCTTACCCCGGCCACCAAGCTCTATGCCGCTTCGACGTGGCAGTCGAAGTTCTCCAAGTACGGCAACAGCGCCGTCGGCGTGGGTGGCGGCATCCAGCAGGATCTCGGCAGCCGGTTCTACGGCAAGGCCGAATACAAGCACCTGATCGTCGGCGACAACACGCCAGACGCGGACCTCGGCCTCGTCGGCCTCGGCATGAAGTTCTGACCTGACGTCTTTCGTTCCGGCCGGCGTTGTCGCCAGCCACCGAGGCAGGTCGGACGAAGATACGGAAAAAGGGCGGCTTGAAAGAGCCGCCCTTTTTTTCGCTCCAACATGCCTGCCGCCCGGACGATCCGGCATTTCGCCAGCCTCGCTTTTTCGATATCGAAGGTGCTCGCGGGTGGGTTTCGAATTAGGGATTCGGACATGACGGAAATGGCACTGGGACTGGCTCTCCTTGCCGCTGCAAGCCTGCCTTTGTTCACGGAGAGCGAAGATGCCTCGGCTCTGACGGGCCGGGCTGCCGTCGAAAAGCTGGCGGGCAACACGCTGGAAGAGGACGATTCCCAGCTTCCGGGAGAACATGTCATCTTCCTCAAGCCGAACGGCATTGCCCGGATGCGCGAACATGGCGAGAATCAGAAAGTCATGCAGCAGCGGTGGACAATCAGTCCCGATGGGCTGCTTTGCGTGTCGGAAAAGCGCGCGCAGGAAAATCGGGATAGCGAATGCGCCAGCATTTCCATCACCGGCGATCGCGTCGAAATGAGCGTGCCCGATCTGGACGAGCCACTCACCGCCCGGCTGCTTCCGGGAAATCCTTATAAACTCTAAGCCTTACAACCTTTAGGCCCTATAAATTCACGGCAGGTTTTCTAGGCGGCCCGAAGATCGAAGGCCTGGCGCGATTTCTCGACTTCGTCCAGGTTATCCAGCGTCCAGCGGTAGAGCGCCTTGAAGGGAGCGTGCAGCGAACGGCCCAAGGCGGTGATCTCATACTCGACGCCGACCGGCGACGTGGGGATGACCCGGCGGGACAGCAGGCCATTGCGCTCTAGCTTGCGCAGGCACTGCGTCAACGCCTTCTGCGTGACGCCTTCCATGTGACGCTTGATCGCGTTGAAGCGCATCGGGCCGGGGTCCAACACGGTCAGGACCATCATCGACCATTTGTCGGCAATCTGGTCGAACAGCTGCCGGCTAGGGCAGCCGATGTCGAAATGCTGGCATTCGGGCAAGTGGTATCCTCCAGTATACCTAGGCGATTGAAGGTGCCTCATTGACGCTAGGTTTCCAGTTTATACCTAAGGGCCCTATCGTTTCAATGGAGACCTGCCTGCATGTCGGCACCTGATACCGAAGTCCTGTTCCGCCCGTTCAGCATCCGATCGCTCGATCTTCCCAATCGGATCGTCATGGCGCCGATGACGCGCGGCTTCGCGCCCGCAGGCATTCCCGGCACCCCGCAGGCCGCATATTACCAGCGCCGCGCCGAAGGCGGGGTGGGCCTGATCCTCTCGGAAGGCACGGTGATCGACCGTCCGGCTTCGCGCAACATGGCGGGTATTCCCCTGTTCCATGGCGAAACCGCCTTGGCGGGCTGGAAGGACGTGATCGGCGCAGTGCACGCGGCGGGCGGCAAGATGGGCCCGCAGATCTGGCACACCGGCTCCACGGTGGGCCCGGATGGCTGGGATCCGGGCGTGCCGGTCGAAAGCCCCTCCGGCCTGCTCGCCCCTGCGCAGCCGCGCGGCGCGACCATGAGCGAGGAGGACATCGCCGACACCGTATCCGCCTTCGCCCGCGCTGCTGCCGATTCCAAGCGGCTCGGCTTCGACACCGTCGAGATCCACGGCGCGCATGGCTATCTGATCGACCAGTTCTTCTGGTCGGGCACCAACGAGCGCGCGGATCGCTATGGTGGCGCCTCGATCCGCGAACGTTCGCGTTTTGCCGGTGAAGTCGTTGCCGCCGTGCGCGAGGCGGTCGGTCCCGAATATCCGATCATCCTGCGCCTCAGCCAGTGGAAGCAGCAGGACTATCGCGCCCGCCTGGCCGAGACGCCCGACCTCATGGCGGACTGGCTGCAACCCCTCGTCGATGCCGGGGTGGACGTGCTCCACTGCTCGCAGCGTCGCTTCTGGGAGCCTGAATTTGCCGAGATCGATGGCGAGAACGGCCTGAACTTCGCGGGTTGGGCCAAGAAGCTCACTGGCGCCGCCACTATCAGCGTCGGCTCGGTCGGCCTTTCGGGTGAGTTCCTGGGTGCCTTCGGCGGCGAAAGCTCCACCTCGACCGCGCTGGACGGCCTTGTGGCGCGCATGGAACGCGACGAGTTCGATCTGATCGCCGTGGGCCGCGCGCTTATCGCCGATCCCGACTGGGTCGCCAAAGTGCGCGAAGGCGAGACGGCCAAGCTGAAGGGCTTCGACGCCGCTGCGCTGGGCGAACTCGTCTGACGATCTTGCGGAAGCGCCAATCCGGCGCTTCCGCTTCATCCCTCGCGCGTGCGCCTCTGCGCCTGGAAACCGACAAGCGCCACGACCATCGAGCCCAGGCCGAGAACGCCCATTACGCCGGGCACGTCCACGCCCCATGCAAGCAGGCCGGTAACGGCAAGCACGACCACCACCGTCACGGCGGCATTGACGATGTTGTTGGCGGCAATGATGCGCGACCGCTCTTCGGGCAAGCTGTGCATCTGAAGCACGGCATAGAGCGGAACGACGAACATGCCGCCCGAAAACGCAATTAGCACGAGATCGACGAGGATGCGCCATGCGCCCGGTTCCGCCAGGAACTCTCGCACCGAAGCCGCTTCCACGCTGGCTGAGAAACCGCTGGTGGAAAGCCACAAGTCGAAGAGCCCCAGCGCCAGCCCCAAGGCTGAGATCGGCACATAGCGGGTGGAGACCTGCCCGCCGAGCAGCCTGTTCACCGTCACCGATCCCAGTGCGATCATCACCGAGAAGATGACCAGGAACAGTGTGGCGACCTCCTGCTGCGCCCCCAGCGTGCCGCTGACGAGAGGTGCGAATTCCGATACGAGCACGGCCCCTGCCGCGAAGAACCAGCTGATGCCGAGGATGGATAGCCAGACCTTGCCGTCCCCACGAGCATCCCCGCCATGTCGTGCCGTACGCAGGATATGCAGGGTACCGCGCCAGACGTTCCAGTCGATCGGATGCTCGCCGCGCAGCGGAGGCGCGGGCGGAATGGCCCGTGCCGCAAGGTAGCCGGACACGGCGACACCCATGGCAATGAGCCCTGCGGTCCAGGCGGAAACCACCCCTGCCAGCAGCTGCCCGCCCAGGATCGCCAGGAAAGTCCCCGCCTCGAACAGGCCTGTTCCGCCCATGATTTCCTGGCGCTCCAGATGTTGCGGCAGGATCGAGAACTTGACCGGTCCGAAGATCGTCGAGTGAAGGCCCATCAGGAACAGGGCGACCAGAAGAGCCGGAATGACCTGGAACCAGAGGCCATAGAGCCCGATCGTCATGATCGCCACTTCGGCCAGTTTCACCCAGCGGACCAGTCTGGCCTTGTCGATCCGGTCGGCCAACTGTCCGGCCAGGGCCGAAAACAGGAAATAGGGCGCGATGAACACGCCGCTGGCGATCGCGGCCAACATCTCCGCCCGTTCGGGCTGTTCCGCGTAGATGCTGAAGTTCGCCAGGAACAGCATCGCGAATTTCAGAAGGTTGTCGTTGAACGCGCCCAGAAACTGGACGGCGAACATCGGCGCGAACCGTCGCTTGGTCAGCAACGAAAGGTCAGGTGCGGACATGACATTTCCCCCAATCCGCCGACTCGTTAGCGACTTTCCATCGAAATGCCCGGAAAATCTTGCGATCGTACAAGATCACGCACAGACATTCATGCCTGATCATCTACTTACAGCAGCGTCTGGCGTCGCTAAGGATGGTCTCCGGTACCTGCCGCCCTGCGTGAAGAGGAACAGCGATGAACAACCCTCCCAGCCCCCAGGCGACATCCGCCGAAGCCCGGCCCGATAGCGATTGGCCGCTGCGCGCCTGGGGGCTGGCCCTTCTCGGAGGACTGGTCGGCCTGGCGATCTACTGGATCGCCCGTCCCGATGGCGGCCCCGATAGTGGCGGGCGCGATCTCGACCATATGCAGGTCCGCATGGCGCTGGCCACATTCCTCGGGGTGGGTGCCCTGGTGTTCGCCTTCCTCGTGGAGCGCACGCGCATTCGCTGGAGCATTGCCGCCGCCGCCGTCGGCGCAGTGGTCGTGGCGCTCACCATCTACTGGAACGGTCCGTTCGGCGGCCGGCTTGGCGAGGAGCCCTGGCGGATCGTCTGTGCGGTGCTGGCCCTGGTGATCGCGGCGCCCCTGTTCCAGGCCTGGCGCGACGAACGCTATCGATCGCACCAGAGCCGGTTCGCCGTTCCCTATCCCGACGCGCATGGCCATGCCTGGACCAATGTCGTGCTGTGGTGCTCGGCCTGGGTCTTCGTGGGGGTGACCTGGGCCATGGCGCTCCTGCTGGGACAGCTGTTCCGTCTGATCGGAATAGAAGTGCTGAGCAAGGCGCTGGAAAAGGAATGGATGATCCTGCTGCTCACGGGCGCCGCGCTGGGCGCGGGGATCGGGCTGCTGCGCGATCGTGACGGCATACTGCGGCTGCTGCAAAGGGTGGTGACGACGATCCTCGCCGTGCTGGCCCCCGTGCTTGCCCTTGGACTGGTGGTATTTCTGGCTGCGATCCCGTTCACCGGGCTTGCGCCCTTGTGGGATGCAACCCGCTCCACCAGCCCTATCCTGCTCGGCTGCGTGATCGGTGCATTGTCACTGGCCAATGCCGTGATCGGTGACGTCGCCTCTCACGAAGCCCGCAATCCCGTGCTGAGGGCCAGCGTTGCCGCCCTGTGCCTGGCCATGCTTCCGCTGGGCGTGATCGCCGCCATCTCCACCGGCATGCGCATCCAGCAACATGGCCTTACGCCGGACCGTCTCTGGGCGGTCGTGTTCACCGCCATCGCCTGTGCCTATGGCCTGGCCTACCTCGTCGTGCTGGCGCGCCGGCGCATCCACGCTGCCCCCGAACTGCGCGTCGCCAACTTGCGCCTTGCTTTCGCGCTCTGTCTCCTCGCCTTGGTGCTGTCCACGCCGCTGGTCAGTTTCGGCGCGCTTTCCGCGCGCGATCAGGTGGCCCGTCTGGAAAGCGGCCGAACGGCACCCGATGCTTTCGACTGGCGCGCCCTGCGTTTCGATTTCGGCAGCGCCGGCGAGGCTGCCACCCGCCGGCTTGCGGACAGCGGCCGAACGCCGCAAATCCGCGCCGAGGCAAAGAAAGCGCTCGATGCCAAGACCCGCTGGGCGATCGATTCACCCGCGTTCGAGCGAAAGCGGCCGCCGTTCGATCCCAAGCGTCTCGCGGTGCTCCCGCAAGGAACGTCTCTGCCCCAAGGGCTCTACGACAAGCTCATGGAATACGATGCCTGTTCGTTCGACGGCGCCTGCACCGTTCTCCACCGGACCGGCAGCAGCGAGGCAGTCATCGTTACCGCTTCGCAAGCGAACCGCTGGATATTGAAGGACGGATCGTGGAACAGTGCTGCGCGGGAACGGCCAGTGACGGACGCGGATAGTCGCGAGCGCACCGAAGCCGCCCTGCGGGCCGGGAAGGTAGAACTACGCGAGGTCACCCGCCGACAGGTCTATGTCGACGGGCAGCCGGTGGGCGAAGACTTCGAGTGATCCAGGTGGGGTAGCCGGTCAGGCTGCCTCATCCAGAAGCCAGTTGCGCAGCAGGAAATTCACCTGCTCGGGATGTTCCAGCGCCGCCATATGGCCGCAAGAGCCGATCATGTGGAAGCTGGAAGCGGCAATCCGCTCATGGATTTCGCGCGCGTGGTCTGGCGGGGTGATGCGATCGCCGTCCCCCACCACGACCATGGTCGGCACGCCAATGGCTTCCAGGCTGTCGAGCGAGGCGGGACGCGTCATGATCGCGTGCTGCTGGCGGATGAAGGCATCGCCGCCGACGCGGGAGGCCATGCCTCGCATCTCGTCGGCGACCGGTCCCACGGTGTGATCCGAGTGGACCAGATCGCCCAGCAACCGATGCGTGATGCCGACGAACTTGCCCCGGCGCAGGGATTCGATCCCTGCCTGGCGCTGCCGCTGACGCTCCGGCGTGTCGCTGCGGGCGCTTGAATTGATCAAGGCGAGGCGCGACACCCGCTCAGGCGCGCGCCGCATGATTTCGAGAGCGACATATCCGCCCATGGACAGCCCGGCGAGCGAGAAGCGGCGCGGCGCAGCAGCCAGGGTACGCTCCGCCATCGCACCGATCGTGTCGTCCAGCGTCAGATCGGCGATCATCGGTGCGGCCACGTCGGCCAGCGCGTGGACCTGCCCCCGCCAGAGCGCCTGGTCGCAAAGCAGGCCGGGAAGAAACACCACCGGCTCCAGCGCCGGAGCGCGGTTTGCCCCGTTCCATTCGCCGCGCAGCGGAACCGTCGCCGCGCTCGCCGTCATTTCACTCTTTTCGATCGCCAGACTTGCCATTTCGAATCTCCTGCCGCCGAAATGAGCTTGTGCACCTCATCTGTCCAATTCATGATGATGACGATCTCGATACATTATAGGTATGACGTGGAACTTCGACACATTCGCTACTTTCTCGCCGTGGCCGAGGAGCGACATTTCACCCGTGCCGCGCGGCGCCTCGGCATTGGGCAACCGCCCCTCAGCCACCAGATCAAGGATCTCGAACGCGAGATCGGCACACCGCTATTCCATCGCATTCCGCAGGGAGCGGAATTGACCGAGGCAGGAAAAGCGTTCGAGGAAGGCATACGCAAGATCCCCGGCCTCGTGGCCGAAGCAGTGAACGCCGCCCAGCGCGCCGCGACGGGAGAGACCGGCAGGATCCGCGTAGGCTTCACCGGCTCAGCCGCATTCAATCCCCGCGTTCCCCAGGCGATCCGGATCTATCGACGGCGTTTCCCCGACGTGGAACTGAGCCTGGCGGAGCACAACTCCAACGGTCTGGTCGAAGGCCTGAAGAACGGTACGCTCGACGCGGCTTTCCTCCGCCCCGATGCGGTGGACAAGCAGGGGCTGCGGCTGTTCCACCTGGCCGACGAACCCCTGATTGCCGCTCTGGCCTCGGCCCGCATGCCGCATGGCGAACCGATCCGGCTTGAGCAGCTTGCCGAGGATCCTTTCATCCTGACCCCGCGCGCACTTGGCCCCACCTTGTTCGATGCCACGCTGGAGGCATGCCGTCTCGCCGGTTTCGAGCCCGTGCTGGGCCAGTCGGCTCCGCAGGTGGCCTCGGTTCTGGCGCTTGTGGCGGCCGAACTGGGCGTGGCGCTCGTTCCCGAATCCATGCGCGATGCCTCGTTCAAGGGGGTGACCTATCACGACCTGCAAGGCAATGCGCCGAAAGTGGCCCTGGCCCTGGCGGTCCGCCACGACGAACGGGCAGCCACGGTTGCCGCCTTCCTTGCGGAAGCGCGCTTCCCGTCCGAACCCGAGCCCGACTGAAAACGATACCCCAGAAGCGCGAAGGGCGAAATTAGCCGTT
>NZ_DAMDBA010000020.1:35582-60635 GCF_032093395.1 Novosphingobium sp. | reverse complement strand
ATCAACCAAGCACAGAAAGGACTTGCTCTATGACGCGCAATTAGACGACCCTTCGCAACCTCGGTCATTCCTGCGGAGGCTTTCGCGATCAAGGCTCGGAGAGAGAACGGGGGCGGCTTCCGCCAGAGCCCGCCGGAAGTACGCTGATCGACAGCACTCGTTCAATTGCCGAAAGGTAAGCAGCCTCCCGATTGTTGCACTTGCGAACGCGCGTCACCCGATCAAACCAGGCCAACCTCTCATGAATCTTCTCTCATAGGCTCTGCAATCAGGCCGCCGCGCAGCCTTTCTTTGATCGACGCCCAGCTCAGTGAACATCGTTAGCCAGCTATCTCAGTGCGATTTCGCCCTAGCCTTTTGGCTGCATAGAGCGGTTTATCGGCAGCGGCGAGCCACGCTTCCACCGACGAGATGGCCGGCCCCATCGCTGCGATCCCAAAGCTGGCGGTAACGGTCAGTTTTTTGCTGTCGGATAGCATAAGGTCGCAAGACAAACTATTTGCTTGCGCTTTAACGCACGGCCCAGCTGTTAGTGCCCGTCACCGACCTCAGAAAGCGGTTGATCCGGAACCGCAACTGCAATCTCCAAGGCCTCTGGCAACAAGGCTGCGACGCGCCTTCGCCACATGTAGTCCTGCCTAACTGGGCGCGGTAGCGCCATCACTGCCCGGATGGCTTAGCGCGATGGGCTTTTGCCGCCGCCGCGAGAGGTGTTGTCGTCCTTCCCACTAGATCGTCATTATGCGCATGACCGCAAAAACGGTGGCCGATCGGATGGGCCGAGCGCCGCGAGATGGATAATTAAAAGCGCGCCGGATTCAAACGGATGGGGGGTGCGCTGTGCCAGCATCTTCCAGCCCTGCGCGATCACATCGTTGCTTCCCTTCGCGTCCCGGCCTGCGGCGCGGTCGAGCGACCAGGTAATATGATAGGTGCCGCGGTCGGGCCGCCGAGGCGAGCCGTCGATCGCGACCACGATCGCCTGCACGCCCCGCCCCTCATCGGCCTGTCCGATGATCATCGCCTCTACCGATCCGGGAGGCACGGCATCTTCCGAAACGCTCGCCGCCAGCGTCACATGGTCGGCGATCACATCAGAGAAAATAGGAATCAGCCGCGCAAGCAATGCGGACCGGTCGACGACATCGAGTTCCCAGCCCGTCGTGCTCATGAACCCTCCTCATGGCTCTGAGCCGCGTCCCCTGTCACATCGCGTCGCGAGTTCATCGCCCAGTAAAGATGGCAAGGTGGGATGTTCCACCATTCATAGCCTTGCCGCAGCGATGCGAAATTGCGCTCGATCAGCAGCCGCACGGCAGTTCGCATCTGGTAGGCGGCGAACATGCCAGATGGCGCGAGCGCCGAGGCTGTGGCGACCATGATCGTTTCGGCCTCCTTGGGTTCAAGCGTCGAGAAGGGCAGCCCGCTCAAGATCAGATCCGCCGCTTGCAGATCATGGTCAGCCAGATGCCGCGTCACATCGCCCGCCGACCCATGGACGACGATCAGGCGCGGATCGTCGGTCGCCGCACGCAGCTTTTCAACGAACGCCTCGCCGGTCTCGATCGCAAGCAGTCTGGCGTCCGGGCGCATGCGCTCCAGCATGGCGAAGGTGAACCTGCCGCTGCCCGGGCCATATTCGACAGCGACACTCACCTTCGACCAGTCGACCGGCGCCAGCATATGGCGAACCATGCGCGCGGTCGCGGGAAAAGCCGAGCCGACCATTGAGGGATGGCGCAGGAATTCCGTCGCAGCGACAAGGCCAGTGTCCTTCATCGCCGCGCTCCCACGTTCTCGGCCGAGGCTGGATCGCCGACGGATCGCATCCACCCGCGATCTCGAATTATCAGACCATCACCGTTGCCATCAGGGAACCGGTCGCATGTGCCGCCGTTCTTAAGAACGAACCATGAACGAGGAGAGTCCCATGACCGGACAGCTGCACAATCCCAAGCTTGATGAGCATCCCGGATCGAACACTGAGAAGGCACCGGAAAACTGGGTCTCGGGCGATGAGCCGATGACGGGCGCGCAAGCGAGCTATCTGACGACGCTGAGCGAAGAAGCCGGCGAGCAGCTCCCCCCTGAAGACCTAACCAAGGCTGAGGCGTCGCCACGGATCGATGCGCTGAAAGCCGAGCTCGGCCGCGACTGATTTTCATGCCCCGGTTCGCGCCCCAGTTTCTCCGGTGACGGGGTCGCGACGCGGATCGGGCAAGGCCGCCATCCGCGCCCGCGCGGCATCGCCGGGCGCCTCGCGGCAGATATCCCAGCTCATCTTTGCCGGATACGCTCCGACCACCTGGAAATCCTCGCTCGCACTGACGCAGCGGTGGCCGGTGCCGGCAGGCAACATCAAGGCATCGCCGACCGCTACCTCGACCCGCCTTCCGCCTGGCCCTCCAAGTTCGAGCATCGCGGTCCCAGCAAAGACGCCGAGCGCTTCATGCGCGGTCGAATGATAATGGTGATAGTCGAACACGCCGTCGCGCCAGTCGGGCGGCCAGCCATGGTCAGCGAACAGCGCCTCGAACCGCTCGGCCAGATCATTGCCCTCGCTCGCCAGCACGCCGCGGTAGATGACGACCGGCAGCCGCGCATTATTCGGCACCCAACCGTTCTCGTCGAGCAGGAAGCTTTCGGTCTCCATCAGGTTGCGTCCTTCTTCACACGTTTTCGCTTCGGCTTATCGGCAAGCTCGATCCAGACCGGCGCATGGTCGCTGGTCTTCTCCCAGCCCCGCACATAGGCATCGACCTGCGCATCGACGAGCCGGTCGGCAAGCCCGGGGCTCAGCAGCAGATGATCGATCCGCAAGCCTGCATTGCGTCCATAGGCGTTTCGAAAATAATCCCAGAAAGTGAAGATGACCTCGCCTGGATGCAGCGTCCGCAACGCATCAGTCCATCCCTGGTCGAGCAGCTGAAAATAGGCCGCCTTCACCTCGGGTGCGAAAAGCGCGTCGCCCAGCCAACGCTCGGGTTTGTAGACGTCGAGGTTAGTCGGCATGACATTGAAATCTCCTGCCAGCATCACCGGCAATCCGGTCTCGAGCAGCTCGCCGGCATGATCGATCAGCCTGTCGAACCAGGTGAGCTTGTAGTCGAACTTGGGACCGGGACGCGGATTGCCATTTGGTAGATAGAGCCCGCCTATCAGGATGCCGTTTACCGCCGCCTCGATGTAGCGGCTCTGGCTGGGGTCGGGATCTTGGGGGAGTCCGCGCCGTGTCTCATGGATCTCACCGACCCGGCTCAGCAGAGCGACGCCGTTCCAGGATTTCTGGCCATGCCAGATCACGTCATAGCCAAGGGCGCCGATCGCACTTTCGGGAAAGCGCTCTTGCGGGGCTTTCAATTCCTGCAGCACAACCACATCAGGCTCGGAGTCCTCAAGCCATCGCAGCAGAACAGGCAGCCGGCCATTTACGCCGTTCACATTGTAGGTGGCGACCTTCATGTTCGATCGACTTCGGGCAGAACAAGCGGTGGGATGGTCGCAGCCAAGAGGCGGCCGGGACGACCCAATCTCCATTGCGCCCGTGCGCGGGCGTGGGGTGCCATGTCAGCCGAGCATGAAAGCGAATCTCGATTGGGCAGCAGCGTCTCCATGAAAGACTAAACGCGGAAGTCCCCTCACCGTTCACGACCGCAAGACGAAGCCCCTGTTGCGGGAACGACTAACCCTCCGAACGAATTATTCATCGATCAGCAAGGACGTCACGATGCCACGCAAGGCGCCAGCGACCGAAGTCAAATCGCTTGAAGGCCTGGCGCGGTATCGCTCCAAGCGCGACTTCAAAAAAACGGCCGAACCTTCGGGCCGCACTTCGACCACCAGCGGCAACGGGTTTGTCGTACAGAAGCATGATGCAACCCGGCTCCACTATGATTTTCGTCTCGAGCTCGGCGGCACGCTGAAAAGCTGGGCCGTGACACGGGGGCCAAGCCTGGATCCCGACGACAAGCGACTTGCGGTTCGCACCGAGGATCATCCGCTCGATTATGCACGCTTTGAAGGCACGATACCCAAAGGCCAATATGGCGGCGGGACGGTCATGCTCTGGGACAATGGGACCTGGGAGCCGGTGCCAGGCAAAGACCCGGCCAAGACGCTTGCCGAAGGTCACCTGCACTTTTTTCTTCACGGCCACCGGATGAAGGGGGAGTGGCTGATGATCCGGCTGAAGCCCCGCGGCAAGGAGAAGGGTGAGAATTGGCTGCTCCGTAAGATTGCCGATGACTATGCCGGCGGCTCCGACGATCTTGTCGGCACCCATCTTACCAGCATCACAAGCGGCCGCACCATGGCGGAAATCGCGACCGGTGCCGCTGCTAAGGCTGCAAAGGCCATCGCGACCAAGGCGGAAACGCCCGTAGCAAAGCCACGCAAAAGGGCGGCCCGCGGATCTCGTGGGTTGAGCGCTCCCCCACCTTTCGAGCCAGTCCAGCTCGCAACCCTTGTCGATCATGTTCCTCCCGGCGACCGTTGGCTCCATGAGATAAAACTTGATGGCTATCGGACGCTAATCGCGGTTGGGGGCGGCGAAGGCCGCGCCTATACCCGGTCTGGCCTCGACTGGTCGGATCGTTTTGCGTCGATCATTAGCGACGCGGTCGCCCTCCACGCCGGCTCGGCCCTCATCGACGGCGAGGCGGTGGTCGTAGATGCCCAAGGCAAGACGAGCTTCCAGGCGCTGCAGGCAGCCCTCAAAGGAGATCCGGGGAAAATTCTCTATTACGCGTTTGATCTTCTCGCCCTCGATGGTGAGGACCTGACCAGCAAGCCACTTCTGGAACGCAAGGAGCGGCTGGCGGCCCTCATCGGCAATGGATCGGCCCACTTCCGCTATTCCGATCACATCGTCGGGCGCGGCGAGGAATTGTTCGATAGCTTCTGCGGGGCAGGGCTCGAAGGCGTGATCTCCAAGCGCGCTGATGCCAGATATAGCGGGTCGCGCAGTGGCACCTGGCTCAAAACCAAGTGCATACGTCGTCAGGAGTTCGTCATCGTCGGCTGGACGCCCTCTGTCAAACAACGCGGCTTTCGCTCGCTACTTCTCGGGGTCAACGAGAACGGCAAGCTGCGTTACGCAGGCAAGGCCGGCACGGGCTTTACCGGTGATGAGATCGAGCGGCTTATGACCTTGATGGCGCCGCTCGAGGTAAAGGCTCCGACCGTCGAAGCGCCGCGTACAGCGGTTCGCGGCGCGCATTGGATCAAACCCAAGCTCGTCGCCGAGATCGCCTATATCGAGTTCACCGACGAAGGTGTCCTTCGACACCCGAGCTATCTCGGGCTTCGCCAGGACAAGAAACCCGAAGCCGTTGTGATCGAGACCGAGCAGCCGGTCGAGAAGGTCGCTGCAAAGGCGCGCGCGGCGTCAGGCGTTAAAATCAGCAATCGCGAACGGGTGATCTTCCCTGAAGGCAAGCTCACGAAAGGCCAGCTCGCCGACTATTATGAGATTGTCGCCTCCATCATGCTGCCTTGGGCTGGCAGCCGACCGATCAGCCTCGTTCGCTGTCCACAGGGCCGCGCCAAAAAGTGCTTCTTTCAAAAGCATGACGCAGGGAGCTTCGGCGAGGATGTGAAGCATGTCGCGATCAGGGAGAAGGACGGCCATGACGAGTCCTATCTCTTCGTCGATTCCGCAGCCGGTCTCCTGACCTGCGTACAAATGGGTACGATCGAATTTCATGGCTGGGGTGCGCGTATCGAGGATGTCGAGAAGGCCGACCGGCTCGTCTTTGATCTCGATCCCGATGAAGGCCTCGATTTCAAGGACGTGGTTTCCGCCGCGTTCCACGTTCAGGATCTCCTGGCGCAAATGGGTCTGGCGACGTTTCCGATGGTGACCGGCGGCAAGGGCGTTCATGTCATCGCGCCCCTCACACCTCAGGCCGAATGGCCGCAGGTCAAGGATTTCGCGCACCGCTTCGCACTGGCTCTGGCCCAGAGCGAGCCCGATCGTTTTACGGCAGCGCTCGCCAAGGCGCGACGGTCAGGCAAGATATTCGTCGATTATCTGCGCAACCAGCGCGGGGCCACGGCCGTAATGCCGTATAGCGCCCGGTCGCGCGAATTCGCGCCCGTGGCTGTCCCACTCAGCTGGGAAGAACTTCGCGATCTCGACAAGCCTTCGCACTGGCATATCGGCGACGGCGCCGCATTGGTGAAACGTGCGGGTTCCAAAGATCTCAAAAACTGGGGTCGGGCCGATCAGGTGCTGCCCGACCTATGATATCTACGCTTCAGCGAGTGCGCGGTAAACTGCCATCAGATGCCGCGAGGCGCTGGCACGCGCGCGAGGCGATGAGATCGTTTCCTCATTGGTTTCGTGCAGCATCGTCAGCATTTCGAGCACCTCGTCTCGCGGCGTGCCACCATCGAGCATATGCGTCCCCATCAAGGTAAGGAAGTTGGCCCAAAGCGTGATGGCGCCCTCGGCGAAGGCGGCGTTGCTATCTTCAGGGCTCAGCACGTCATTCGTTGGTCCCGCCACTTTTAGGCCCGCTTGCGCGCTGGAGCTTTTGCCGCAGCCTTCTTTGCAGGCACCTTTTTGGCGGGCGCCTTTGCCGCGGCTTTCGAGCCGCCACTTCGGTTGCCGCCGGTCTTTCCACCTGTACCAAGCGAATTTTTGAGGGCTGCCATGAGATCAACGACGTTGCTGCCGCGGGGATCGCCGGTGCCTTTATCCTCATCGTCGATGTTGAGGGTCTTGCCCTTCTTTTTGCGCTCGATGAGATCTTTCAATGCATCGACGTAGCGGTCGTGAAACTCGGTTGCGTCAAACTTGCCGGTCTTCTTGTCGATCAACGTGGTGGCAAGATCGAGCAATTCCTCATCGGGATCGCTGTCGCCAATATCGCGAAAATAGCTTGCCGCCTTGTTGACCTCGTCGGCGTATCGAAGCGTCTCCATCACCATTCCGCGACCGCACGCCTTGACCGAGACGACATATTCTCGTCCGCGCATGGCAAGTTGCCCAAGCCCGATCTTGCGGCTGCGCCGAAGCGCCTCGCGCAGCACGATGAACGCCTCTTCGGCAAGATCGTCGGCCGGCACCACATAATAGGGCTTCTCGAAATAAATCATGTCGATGTCGTGCGCATCGACGAACTGGGTGAGTTCGAGCGTCTTCTTGCTCTCGAGCTTGACCCCTTCGATTTCCTTCTCATCGAGAAGGACATATTCACCCTTGGAGTATTCGAAGCCCTTGACGATCTCATCGACATCGACAGGGCCGATGCCCGGCACGACCTTCTCATATTTGATGCGCTTGCCGGAAGGCTCGTGGATCTGATTGAAGGCGATTGTCGCGCCGCTTTTGGTCGCCGAATAGACCTCCACCGGGATCGAGACCAGGGCCAGACGGATCTGACCTCTCCAATAGGGGCGTGCTGCCATGGAAAACTTCCTCTCGTGCTCGAGCGAGAAATTCCCGGCAAGCGCCTACGTTCCCTGTAATGTCGTCGATCGCGTGAAACGATAGCTGGTCTGCGCAAAATCAAGACTCCGAAAGAAGCCATGGGCGTTACGAATGTCTATGTCGCTCATCGCCTCGACTTCTTCGCAACCGGCGTGCGCAAGCGCCCCCAGCGCTCCTGCAACGAGCTTGCGACCGATGCCTTTGCGCCGCTTCTTGGCGGTCACAATGAGGGTGATTATCCGTCCAATCGCGCTGCGGTGCATGGTGGGCACAATCACCCAGGCGATGCAGCCGATCAGGCCGCCTTGATCAGCGACCAGCAAACCACCTCCCGCCTTGCGAGCCGCCGCGATAGCAACAGCAACGTCCTGCGCTGTTCGATCGACGCCAGGTAACTCTCCAAGCAAGCGAGCGATGACAGCGACGTCCTCTTTTTTGTGTTTTCTGATCGTGAGCGTCGCCGGTGGTGGCGGTGGCGGCTCAGGCTCGGTGGACTGCGCGCGTTTTTCCTTCGCGACTTGAGGACTGAACTTTTCAGACGGATCGTCGGTCGTGCCAGCGCTGCGCCGACGATCGGGTAGCTCTCTTTTTCCCGTTTGGCGCGCCTTCCGGCCAGCGGTGAGGTTCGTGCCGGCAGCTGCTGCTTCGGTCTCACCCTTCCTCTTGCTGTCATCGGCGACGGCAGCTGTCCTGGATTTTTTCGGCGCGTCGGGCGCTGCCTTGGCGGAGGCTTTCCAGCTCTCGAGCGCGCCTGTGCGAAGATAGGCTTCAATTTCGTCCGGCGAAGCGGTCAGGCCATCTGGCCCGACACCCATGAGCGGTTTGCCCGCAGCGTCGCTCAGACCAAACCGCCCGAAATCTCCGACGCCGGGCTTGCGTCGGCGGGATTTCAGCAGCTTGAAACCGCGATGTTGCGCCATTTCGCGCAGAGCATCGTCGCGATCCAGCTCCTCACTCACGGGGCCGTCAGGCCGCTACGCGGTTCAGGAACTTTTGAGATGCCGTTCGACGGCGTCCGCACTGTTACCGACAGTATCGACGGCGCGCTGCAGCGCTTCGCGCGACACGCCGAACTTATCTGTCCAATAGTCGACTTCATAGTCTTCGCCCATTGCGATCCGGGTTCGGTCCTGCGGTCCACGCATATCTTTATTATCTGCCATTTCGTCTCTCCTTCAGCATCGATAGAACGCTATATTGCGTGTCGCGTTGCAGGCATGAGCCTGCATAAGCCCGCCGGTTATCTGCAAAACGGTTCAGCTCCCGGGCATGAACCCATCCTCACGATCGGTGGGTTCGGGATCGCTGACACGCTTGCAAATCTCTCGCAGTGCAGGTTGCAGTCCCTCTTCATATGTCGGATGATAGAAAGGCATATCGAGCAGCTCGCTCGCGGTCAGCTTTCGTTGAATGGCGTGCGCCAGAAGGTGCGCGCCGTGCTCGACAGCCGGACCAACCATCACCGCCGAAAGAAGGTGGCCTTTTTCGGCCTCAGCGTAAATATGGACGCGACCAATGTTCGTCGTGAACATCTTGGCCCGTCCTTGATCGTCATAACTCGCGGTGCCGCATAACGCGGCATCTTCCTTGCCGGGGAGCGTTCCAACGATCGCCATGTTCGGATCGGTAAACATGATGGAGAGAGGCGTCATCCGCCGGGAAGGTGCGACCTCCGGATAGCGAGCCGCGTTGCGCCCCGCGATAGTCCCTTCCGCTTGCGCCTCGTGCAGCACAGGGCGGTCATGATCGGCATCGCCCGCCATGAATATCGGCGCCTGCCCGCATTGCAGGCTTTCGGGGTCGACATCGGGCATGCCGTGCTCGTCGAGGGTCAGCCCGGTCCGCTCAAGGTCGAGCCCCGCAAGGTTGGGCGGTCTTCCTGCTGCGGCGAGCAGATAAGTGAAGCGCCCTTCTCCTTTGCTCGCACCCGACCAGCGCACGCGGACAGCCTCACCATCCAGTTCGGCCTCGACCTTGACCCCAACATGGATCGGAAATTCCCGCTCGAGCGCGGCTCGCAGGCTTTGCGCGACAGGTTCATCGGCAAGGCCTGCCAACTTATCGCCTTCATCAAACACCATGACATCGACCCCGAGGCGCGAAAGCGCCTGCGCGAGTTCCAGACCCAGCGGGCCTGCGCCGACCACGCCGACCGAATGAGGCAGGTCAGGCAGGTCGAACAGTGTCTCGTTGGTCAGCACGCGATCACCCAGAGGGCGCAGCGGATCAGGGATTGAAGGCATCGCGCCGGTTGCGATGACGACCGCTTTAGCCCGGACGATCGTTCCGTCGCCGAGGCGGAGCGTGGTCGGCCCGTCGAACGCGGCGCGCGCCTTCACTTTGATAGCGCTCGGGATCTCGTCCATTGACTGCTATACTGCAGCAATGAATCCGTCGCGCGTTTCTCGCAAACGGTTCATCACTGCCTTGCCGCGTACCAGCGGTTCCGCTTCCACACCGAATATTGAGGCATGCCGAACCGACTGAGCCGCATTGCCGGCAGCGATCAGGAGCTTGGAGGGCATGCAGCCCACTGTTGTACAGGTCGTTCCGGTCATAGACGACAATCTTGTCCGACAGGCGATGTTCGACGCTGGTCATGGACTCGCCCGGCAACATGGTCATGCCGCCGTCACCGATATGATCCAAGAAGAAATTGCAGATGCCACAGGTCTTACTGCAGTCCATGTGAACCGAACGCTCCGCAACCTGCGCGAAATAGGATTTGTCGAAACTCGGCCATTCCTCTGCGTGCTGGATATGCCCGGCTTACGCCAGATCGCCCAATTTAATCCTCAGTACCTCCACATGACCCCGCAGCCCCCCCCTTCAAGACTCTGGCCAATCTCCGACTTCAGATTTGATTAAGCGCGATCACAATTTCTCCGCGGGTCGCAATAGTGCGCCGTTTCGTCTGGCCGCCGCACATTAGGGCGGTGTCGTGCTGACCCCAGCACAGTTCGCGTTGCTGATCGAAGCAATGGATTGGCGGAGCACGGTGGCCCCTGATCCGCCCCGTCTACCGGTACAACTTTGACGCGATAATAGGCGTATTTATTCCGGGCTGTCTGCTTGGCGGGAGTCCGGATTCTGCTATCGGGAAGCGTGTTTCCCGGCGATCTCGAACTCCCTACTGATCTCGCAGAACTGCGCGCTTTTGCTGAGGCGATGCGCGCGCGTCTGGCAGCTTCAGAGCAGGTGCTGGAAGCCGAACGGGCGGCCCATGACGAGACCCGCGAGAAGCTTCAGACTACCCAGAAATCGATCAGGCTGACGGCGCTGCAGATCGAGAAGTTCAAGGTCCAGCTGGCCCGCCTCCGGCGCATGAAGTTCGGTGAGCCGTCGGACCGCCTTGCTCTTCAGCCCGATCAGCTGGAGCTGACGCTCGAGGCTCTCGAGGCCGAGCATGCCCACGCAGAGTGTGTGATCGAGCGGCATATGACCAGTGAGGAGATGGTGCCGATTCCCATCATCGACCTGACGAAGAGCGAACCAGTTGAGGGAGGTGAAATGGGATCGGTCCGCCGTCCGCGGCGCGGCTGACGGCCTGACCAGAAATGAGAAGATGCCCGCCCCTCGAAGGAAGGACGGCCTCTGTACGATGATCCGGGGGGATGATCACCGTTGTGTCCCTCGGACGACATCCGGATGAGGTAGCATGATCTAGGTTATGGCAGAGGAACCCGCCTTCCAACTAATGACTACACAAGGCAGCCCGCGCTTGAACGCAGGGCGTCGCCTCGGAGTCGCAAGTGATAGTTTGGAAGTTGGGCCGCGGCGCGGTCCGCACGTTGACGTGGACTTAGGCATTGTCTCGCAATGGGCGGCCTTGGCGGTCGGCACCGTCGGAATTTGCTCAGGTGCGGTCGCGATTGTAAGCGATGGCGAGGTGCCGCCCGAAATAATCAACCTGCTCCGTATTGCGAGTGCCGCCTGTTTGGCAGTATGCGGCATTTTGTTCCTGGTGTGAACAGGACCGACAACGGAAAATCAGGAGCGGCAAGATGGAGGGTAGCAATCCTCACGCGCTAGTCGCGTCTATCTTCGTGGGGGTAGGCTTGACAGCCACTGGAATTCTCGCGGATGGTTTGCTCAGTCGTCGGGTGCGGAACCTTTTGGCAGTGCTTGGCTGCTGCGTGTTGCTTGTCGGCGTGGTCGCGCTTTGACCCAAAGCGAAAGAGGCCGCCCCTCGCGGGAAGGGCGGCCCGGTACGGTGAACCGGGAGAGAGATGATCACCGTCGCGTCTCTGGAGACGATACCTGATTAACATGCTGCAAGGGGCGTTGTTACGGTATTGATCCGTGATACCTTTCCTTCTGCTGTGGCTGCACGGACGGGCATGCCCGCTCTTGGAACCGCTTCAGCGGACGGGCCAGAGGGAGGAAGGCTTCCGTGACAGTCGGTGTCGAGCCCCGCCCGCAGCTACCTCTCTGACGCCGCAGCGCCACCCCGCGCTGCGGCGTCACCCATGTGGAGCGGGAGCTTCCGGGCGGAGGAGCCACTTCGTTACC
Organism: Novosphingobium sp.; assembly: GCF_032093395.1. Lineage (GTDB taxonomy): Bacteria > Pseudomonadota > Alphaproteobacteria > Sphingomonadales > Sphingomonadaceae > Novosphingobium. The sequence continues at coordinate 48,688 of NZ_DAMDBA010000020.1, read as the reverse complement.
TTGCGCCAGTTGTCCAGCCGATCCGCCCGGAGCCACCAAAAGAAAGCGGACTTGGGCACAATCGCGCACGGTGGTGACCCGTTTGGCTGCCACTCGCTGGCAATTTTGCGCATTTCATCTCCCGCGACGATAAGTGGTACGCAGCGAGGCTGCGGCAGCGCGGAGGGACGCGCCCTCAGAGCCTAAAACGGAGGGGGTGAACGCGTGGGGGCGTTTGCCAGCCGGTGTCGAACCCGGTCCGCAGCTACTCTCGTGATAAAGGAGTCCCCGCAGAGGTGTACTTGGCTGCGGGGCGTAAATCGCAGCATGGTGTGTCTGGCCGAAACAGACCGAAAGCCATCGAGGCAATCCACCAGCTGATCGGGCTCACCTCTTTTCTTGAGCTGTGGGTCGCATGTTCAGCGCTCGATTCATGCGGGCTGCCCAGCGCCAACCGGAAGAGATAATAGGTCTGATCGCTGACCGCGATCCGGCGGCAGTCTGCGTCAGAAATTCGATCATCTGGATTTCCTCTGCGTAGAAGGGCTACGCGAGGAGCGCGGGGTCGATCCAGTGCTTCGGGTTGCACATCGCGACCTCCTCAGGCCGAAACGGGATCGAGCACGAACGCAGTGCGCTCGGCAAGATCGCCGATCGCGGCGAGATAGGCCTGGAAGTGCGGGGTCGCGCGGTGCGCGGCGACCGCGTCAGAGTTGGTGTAGAGCTCGTCCAGCACGAAGCGCGTGGGATCGCTCTGATCCTGCCAGAGATCATAGCGCAAGTTGCCCGCTTCCGCCCGGCTCGGGACGAGCATGCCGTCGAGCAGGGTACGGAGCTGATCGGCCGCGCCAGCACGGGCGGTCAGTACGGCAACGATCTTCACAGGGTTGGTCATAGGGGTAATCCTTGATGAATGGGTGGGCCTGGTGGCGCGCATCCGCAGCGCGCCACCTGTCATGCGCGTGCTCATGCCGCCGTCTGCGGGCCGCCGAGCGCCGCGATCATGGCCTTCGCGACCGCGTGATCGGAGGCCGGGTTCTGGCCGGTGATCAGTTCGCGATCGACGACCACGTTGGCGGCGAAATCTTCAGTGGCGGCCGAAACCTCGCCGCCTGCAAGCCGCAGGGCTTTGGGCATGTCGAAGTACAGTTCACCCTTCAGCAGGTGCTCTTCGGCGATCTTTTCCTCACTCTCCGAGAATACCGTCATGCGGTAGCCTGCATAGATCCAGTCCTTGGCAAGATCGGCCGCCTTGGCGTCGTCGCCCTCGATCAGGGCCGCCCGGTACGCTGCCGGGTCGGCCAGGCCGGCAACGACCGCGACAGGGCCATGGCAGAGCAGACCGGTCGGCTTGGCCGCCGCATGGAAGTGGCGCAGGATGGCGCCCGCCTCGCTGCTCTGCATTACGTCGACCGCAGGAGCATGGCCGCCGGGGACGAACACGCCTGCAAACTTGTCCAGACCCTGCTCGATAACCGAGGCAAAGGTGCGAACCTCCTTCATGGCCGGGTGCTCGGCAAAGAAGTGCCGGCCGCGCTCATAGGCGGCTTGGTCGCCCCCGAAATGCTGCACCGTATCCGATGCTTCGTCGATGTGCGGCTTGGTGCCTTCGGGCGTGGCGAGCACGACATCGTAGCCGGCGTCGATCAGCGCCATTGCGGGCACCACCGTCTCGTTCAGGTACTGGCCGATCGTGGCCGAGCCGCCGCCGCGCAGTTCGATCTGCGTGGCGTTGGATCCGAGGAAGAGCACTTTCGTATTGGTCATCTGAGCCTCCATTGTCTCACCGCATTCGTTGCGGACCAATGGAAAGTGGCCCATTCCAACATATTCCAGAAGTTTATTGTCTTGATTTCAGATATACGCTCTAGAGCATGTCTGTATGCGATACGACCTCAACCTGCTCCCGATCTTCGTCGCCCTGATGGAGGAACGCAGCGTGACGCGCGCGGCCGAGCGCGTCGGGATGACGCAACCGGCGCTATCCAACGCGCTCTCGCGGCTGCGCCTGATGCTGCAGGATCAACTTTTCATCCGCGAACGGTACGGGATTCAGCCCACTGCCGTCGCACTGGAACTTGCGCCTGCGATTGCCGAGGCGCTAGCGAAGCTCGATGATACGGTGCTGGGCCAGCAGGGCTTCGATCCCGCCAAGGCGGATCGGGTCTTCACGATAGCGCCCAACGGCTACGTCGAGTTCGTGCTCTTCCCCGCTATCGTTGCCCGGCTTCAGCAGGTCGCGCCCGGCATCAAGCTTCGGCTGACGCCTTATGGCAACGATCTGGTCGAGACCGGCGTCGTCTCGGGCACCACCGCGCTGGTACTCGGTCGCATCGTCGATCCGCCCGACAATCTCGTCGTCCAGCACTTGATGGACGAAAGCCTCGCCTGTGCTGTGCGGGCGGACCATCCTACCGTCGGCGATGCGATGACCCGCGTGCAGTTCGAGGCGCTCAAGCACGTCAACATCATACCGCCAGGGCGGCTGTTCCAGGCGCTCGCGCAGCAGGAGCTCAAGCGTGAGGTGGCGATCTCGGTGACCAACTTCTTCGCGGTCGCCGAGTTGGTGGCCGTCACCGACTACTGTGCAACGCTTCCATCTCTGATCTGCAGGCGGCTGCAACAGGATCATCGCCTTAAGATACTTCCTGCACCGGTAGATCTGGGCACGTTCCCGGTCGAGATGGCCTGGCATGTGCGATACCGACAGGATCCGGCTCATCGCTGGTTGAGAGGGCTAGTCGCCGAGATCGTGCGAGAGTTGTCGGCCTCGGGTCGCCCCCCGGGCGCTCCTCCCCAGGCTGGTCAATGGGACGGCTAATCCTGCGGGTGTCGACTCCTGGCCGGTAGGCGACATCTGCCGATCATGGTGGGAACGACAGCTCTGTCCCAGGTTCCGGCACCCCCCAACGGTGAAACCGACCCTTGTGAGACATTCAATGGCAAATCCTCACTGTCGAGATGCAGACGGTCCGCTGTCGCATTAGGGGCGATTGCGTCAATCAACCGTGGTCATACAATTCATTCAGCTTCATGTCGCCTGCGTCAGTAAGCCCTGAAATGCCATTGCAGTTGCAGCAACATTGTGAGCCGCCACACATCGCGCATCGCCTCCCGCGACGTGATGATAGCGATGGGTGCCGAATACACCGGCCACGGTTCCGTACCCCGCCGCGATAACCTCGCTTAGTTCTCCTGCTGACAAAAAGTCGCTGCTATAAGGGGTTTCCGGGCCGGCAAGGCCTGCGAAAGCAGTGCGGGCGAGCGGAAGCAAAGAATGGCTCACGGAGAGATACCGCTGGGGATCGACGCTCGGCAGGGGGCGGCCGGTCCCTTCGTGCCAGTCCTGGGCCGCGACGTTTGCGCCAAGGTGGAGCCACAGCTTCGTGACCTCGGGCTTCGGGGCAAGGGCTTTCAGCGATTCCAGCGCACCGAGATTTTCATACTCATGGCCGCTGTTGCAGACAAATGCCAAGTTGTAGTCCTTGACCACCGCACTCGCCCAGCGGGCCAGCCAAAGCCAGGCGGCAACGCCGGGCCCCCGTTCCCCTGCGCAACCGTACCAGCCCGAGCGGGGTGTGGAGACGGCAAGCCACTGCGGCTTGCCACGATCGAGGCGCCCGATGAAGTTGAACGTAGGGCGCTGTCCGCCGGTCCCTGTCATGAATAGCGTTGCGTTTGCACCTGTGCGCGCAGCGTCCAGAAAACTGCTTGCGTCTTCCGGCGCGATCAGGGCGACGGATCCTGCGAACATGGGCTTGCGACCATCGGCGTTGAGGGCGATCACTTTGCTGGTGGGGCCGCTGGTGATCGCGACTACAACCACAGCCCCGGCGGCGAAGGCGGCCCTGACGGGCGTGATTACGGGCTTGGCGAGCGCCGTGGACCAGCGGCCGAAAGGCAGTTCGACAAGTGCGATCGCCCCTTTAAGGGCGCCGAACGGTCGCCCTTCGGTATCCACACGTACCAGCCTGCCGGTGATCCCTTCGGCCCCCGTCGGCGTGACGATCGGTTGCGGCCATACTGCAGCCCTCGCTTCGCCGCAAACGAGTTCGCTGCGCTGTGCTTCGAAATAAGGAACTGACAAACTCTGCCGTTCGATTGCGAAGCCGAGCTCTGCGAGTTCGGACAGCATCCATTCACCGCAACCGAGATCGCCGCGTCCGCCTGCCTGTTTGCTGCCGAAGCCGATGTATCGTTCCAGATCCGCTGCGACTCTGCTTTCCTGCGATAGGGGTGGCGCAGCGAGAGCCGGTGACGTGGAAGCGGCAAGGGAAAGTGCTGCGCTTGCCGAAAGAAAGCTTCGCCTGTCGGTTTCGTGCATCGTATCTGTCCTCGGATTACCAGCGATAGCTGACGCTGCCGCCGAATGTGCGCGGCTTGTTGTAACGAACCGACAGCGGATAACCGCCTTGTTGGAACTTCAGGACCTCCACTTGCTGGTCAGTCAGGTTGCGCACGAACAATGCGACCTGGACATCGCCCAGATCCAGCCCGGCACGCGCGTTGAAATTGTCGAAGTCAGACATCGGGCTATAAGGCGTCGCGATCGTCGCCGTGTCCTGACCGCCCCCGCGCTGGCCCGAATAGCTCAGATTGACGAAGCTCTTCACCTTATCGGTGACCGGCTGCCTGAAATCGACGCTGGCGGACATCGTCCAGTCGGGGATCTGCGCCACTGTGGAGCCCTGCACCGGCAGCCCCGAAATCCCGGTGAGAACATCATGGAAGCGGGCGCGCTGATTGGCCGCGTTGAGACCGATCGAGAGCCGGCCGGAGCCGACATCGGAGCGCCCGTCCAAAGCAACCTCGAAGCCGCGCGCATGGATCGTCCCGCCGTTCACGTTGAAGAATTGCGGCGCCGTGCCGCAGGCATTGGTGACGGTGCATCCGTCGTTGATGCTGGTTATGGCATCGGTGGTTCGCGACAGGTAGGCAGAAGCACGGAGAAAGACGGTATCGAGGATGCTGGACTTCACCCCGGTCTCGTAGCTCACCGTGTTTTCGTTGTCGTAGGTATCGACAAAAGGATTGGGTGCGGCCGCGTTGTACGTGCCGTTGTTGACGGCGCCCGCCCGGTAGCCGGTGCCGATTTTCGCATAGAGGAGCATGCGAGAGGCATCGGACGTCTTGTAGCTGGCCGTGAAGGTGCAGGTCGGCTGGTCGGCCTTGAACGAGAATGCCGTCGGCGTGCCGACGATCCGGTTCGTGTAAAGCGAATAGACCGTCAGCGCAGAGCGCTTGTAGTCATGCGTGAAACGACCTTCGCCGGAAAGAGTGACGGGCCCCAGGGTATATTGAAGCGAAGCATAGGCCGCGAAAGAGTTCACGCGCTGGCGGGTGTTGTTGTCAGTGCCGAAAGCGTTCGGAAAGGGCGTGGGGCAATTGGTCGATGTCGGGAGCGGTTTGATGCACACCGGCTCGGTCGGGGTGCCGGTGCACAGGCTGCTGCCGAGGTGGAACACGCAGGGCGACGTCGCTGCCGTACGGCGGTACGTGTCGCGCTGGATCAGGCCTTCCGCGCCGACCAGCCATGTCAGCCGCCCTCCGTCCGCCTCGCCCGCCAGATGCAGATCCTGGTAGAAGGTACGGTCCTTGACAGGCTCTTGGGAAAGATCGCGGCGACCAACTGGCGTTGCGCGTGTGAAATCTTGCACTTGCACAATGATGTTCGCAGGTGCAATATGGCCACGCCTTTCAGGCATCCTCTCCCAAACTTCAAGGCCGGCTTTGTCGGCCTTTTTTTTAAGTGGGTTGAGCGTGCGGTAACCCTTGGTTCCTACAGATCCGGCATGACCTGATCGGCACGGCCCCAGTGGGCAAGATTCTTTGATGAGACGCGCTTCAGCATCTCAGCGCCGTGAAAGATGTGCCAATGGGATGGCTTTTTCCAGTTCGTTTTATTCTTCCTAAATCAGCGGAACGGCGATCGGCGCATACGCTCGGGTGCAGGCGCTGTAAGCAATGGCAGCCGTAGCGCCGCCCTGATTGCGCAGATGTGCTGGAATGGGGCGCTGAGCGATCGGCGCCTGGAACCGGGCATGCATGTCCTGACTAAGCCGTTCGTGATGCACGTGATTGGCGCCGTTAAGGGATCTGATCGAAGGCTAGCGCTTACGGTAAAGTCAGCTAGGAACGGCGAGCGGCTGCGAACCACCCCGCTCCAGCGTTCGATTTATCGGCTGACTTGCCCAGCCCCCGCCGTCGGCGGCTATCGAAATTGCCCAGCTCCAAGAGCTAAATCATTTCGTATGGTCGTTGCCGCAACTCCCCCTTCGCCCATGGCGTGGCTAATTTGGTCCAGGCCGAGGACGACATCGCCGGCCGCATAAAGGCCACGGACATTAGTTCGTTGATGGGAATCTACAATTAAGCACCCTTCGTCCGAGAGATTCGCGCCGACGCACTGGGCGAGCTGCGAGTTGATGGTCGAGCCCAAGGCTGGATAGAGGGTATCGAACACTGACGTGCCATCAGGAGTTTCAACAGCGATGCCCTGCTCTTTCACCTTTAGGGTATGCATCTTCCTAATCAGCGTGATCCTGGCGTCTGCAAGGCTCTGGTGCTCGTGTGTGCTCCAGTCGAAGTCCGGATCATCGGCGATCAGGGTCACATCGCGGCTAAAGCCGCGCAGGAAAACTGCTTCGGCAAGCGCCCGCTCGCCTGAGCCAAAGACCGCAATGCGTTGATCGGTTGCTTCGTATCCATCGCATACGGGGCAATATCGCAGAACCCCGCGCTCGACTGCGCGGTCATGCGTTTCTGGGTCGATCATCGGCGGGCGGCGATTGATAACCCCCGTTGCCAGCAGAACCGACCGTGCGCAGAGAATGGCTCCGTCGACAATTGCTAAGAAATAGTCGGCCGCTTGCTCCAACCTTCGGACCCTGCCGCTCTCCGTGCGTGCACCGTAAAGCAGAGCTTGCTGGCGCATCCGCGCCAGCAAGTCTTCGCCGGATATTCCTTCGGGAAAACCGGCATAATTTCGCGTTAGGGGAATTTGTGCCGCCCGGCTTCGCCCTTCATCCACCACGGTGACCGAGAGGTGATATCTGGCCAGGTAAATTGCCGCAGTAAGGCCTGCGGGGCCACCGCCGACCACGAGACAGTCGATCATACCCTCGGTTCCTCCAGGCTCACCACCGGACGGCAAAGACCCTATTGTCCCAGCTCGGCCATGAGCTGCGCCTTGCGCTCGGCCAGCTGCAGCCCAAGCTCCTTGAGGTCGAGATCGCTATCCCGGCTCTCCGGAAACATTTCTTTCTCTTCTTCCTCGACATGATGATCGATATACTCGCCGAGCACGGTTACTTTGGCGTCAAACAGCCGGTCGCCAGCTTTCATTGCCTGGATCTCTGCGATTAACTGTTTCGCCGAGGCGTGCTCGACCTCAGCTTCATCGAGAAGATCATCGTCGTCGATCGCTGCACGAGCGGCGGGATAAAATATTTCCTCCTCGATCTGGGCGTGGACGGTCAGGGCGATGCAGATCTTATCGGCTAACGCTTGCTTCTCCGCGTTATCCTCGAGCGTTTCATACTGCTTGAAATAGCCGTTCACTTCCTGGTGATCGTCCTTGAGCAGCTTAATCGCATCAGCGGGCTTGGCGGCCGCGCGAGCTGTTTTTCGCGCGGTCTTGGAGGCCGGGCGGGTCTTGTTGGTGCCTGAGGATTTGGTCGATTTCGCAGCAGGTTTTGAAGCTGGCTTCGTAGCGGTCTTGGTAGCAGCCATGGTTGCTCTCCTATTGAAGCCCCCCGCTATCGGGGCGACATTCACAAGCTTCAACGCTTCACGGCGAGGAAAGAACCATAGGCAGACGCGATTCAGCTCGAGGCTTGAAAATCTGTCAGAAGCTAGCGTAGCGAGGCCGTAAGCGCTTCCTCGTGCAAGGACCATCCTTTCCGCCTTTGAGGCCGACGGCAATAGGCCTTTTCATAGATCAACAGCCGGAACGGGCCTGAAATCATACCGGCCACAGCTGCGGCCGACATCAAGGTGTTGTCTCGCATGCACCACCAACTTCCTTCCGACGCCGTCGCTCTGGCGGCTGTGTCGGGTTAGGTGGGTGGGACCGCTAGGGATACCACGGATCAATGGAATAGGGTGAACACGCAGGTCCATCTCGCCTTCCCCGCGCGCCAGAATGGTACATGGCTTCGCCGGCAACTCGGATCACCTTGGCTACAGCGAATGTCGTATACGGAAATGGCTATTTTGCCTGCTTGTTCTTCCAGTTTGCGATGTGTTCAAACCTTGTCGGGTCGCACGTGGGAGGTGTCGGTTTGGTGTTCGCAAACAAAAGCGCATGCGCCGGGCGCAGGCACGTTCGGCCTACCAGTAGTGTTACTGTAGGCAGATAGGCTGAACGTTTACCTGTCATAAAATTACAAAGGCCTCCTGTAGAAACAGGAGGCCCTTCGCGCGCAAAGAAAAAATGGATTAATCTTCGCCGTTGTTCTTAACATCGACGGTCGGAACGTCAATCGTTTCCTTCTTCGTGCCAACCACGACTTCTTTACTGTCCACATCCACCTTGGGGAGCTCGCCGCCTTTAACGCTGACTTCGGGGAGATCCCCTTCCTTCACATCAGCACTCCAAAACCCGGTCGCAAAAAGCAGGCCTACGATTACAATGGCAATCAATGCTACCCAAACCCATACGTTTACACCTTTACGGCCGGTGTGATCATACCGCGTGTCTACCATGAAAACCTCCTCCCAAGTGGTTCGAAGGTAATTCGCGGTGCGTAATTTTGTTCCACCCGGTGCGCAAGTTGGTCAACGGGATGCTGTCTCCCGCCCAATTCGAAAGGCAGCAGATTCTGAAAGCAGAAGGCGTCTAGAAAACTCTGATGTTCGATTTCGAGAGCCTTCGACATGATGAGGTCCTTTCCGCCTGAGATGACGAAGTCAAAGGTGTGGGAGCTGATGTACAGAGTAGGGAGCAGGGCTTTCGACGACGGTTGACATACTCTTATGCGCGGGTTGGCTACCGCATATCCGTATGTTCGTCTGGGGCTGCCTCTGCCTAGGGTCGGGCGTAGACGTTATTGTCCGCCACTTAGTTTTCACGAGGATTCCCCACCGGGGCCCTGCTCCCAACTTTGCACATCAAGCAGATGATGACGCTGGTTCTGTATTGCTCCTTTCTCGTGGCGATTTACCGAGGAAGAGCCTTTATGCCCGAACAGTGGGAGAGACTTCCTGCCCGATTGCCCAGAGGAAGGCAGCCATTTCCCGCGCAATCGCCGCTACCGCGACGGTCTTGAGCTTGCCGGTAGCGATCAGCCTTCGATAGCGTGCACAAAGCCGGATCTGGGCTTTCCATGCAATCTCGCGGACTGAGCGCGGTAGCCCGTCCAATCGGGCTTGAATCGTCTGGCTCACCCGAGCGGGATAGCGATAAGTCCATGCACCTTCGATTAGCACTCGGCTGGCTCGCCTATTGCCGGCCTTGGTGATGCCGCCGCGCTTCACCCGCTCGCCTGTTGAACTCTCGGATGGAACAAGCCCGAGATATGCCATCAACTGCGGCGCCGTTTCGAAGCGTCGTACGTCGCCAATTTCCACGACAAAGGTGACCGCGGCGATGAACGCAATTCCGCGCATTGCCTGATAGGCCTCCACGACAGGCGCCATGGACCAGGACGTAACTACTTCCGCGACTTGTTTGGTCAGCCGGTCTTCACGGATGGCCGCATCCTCGATGGCCTGGATATATTCGGCGAAGACTATGTGATGGGCGGGATGGGTGAAGCTCTGCGCCGCCAGCCATCGAAAATGGGCTCGTGTCCAAGGCGAGCGCCCCGGATAAATCCGGCCATGGCGCAACAGGAATGACTGGAGCTGCTGACGGGCTTTCTTCAGCGCGTCGTGGGCGCACTCACGAGCGCGGACAAGGTCTCGCACAGCTTCATGGGCTTCGTCCGGAACCCACATCGCGGTCAGCTCTCCGGCGCGATGCAGCCGTGCCAGGCTGACTGCATCGCGCCGATTGGTCTTCACACGATCGCCCGGACGCTTGGGAATAAGGGATGGCGCAACGACCTGGCACTCATGCCCCCAGCCCAATGATCTGACGATAAAGGTCGTACCCGGCCGGGCCAGCCTCATAACAGAAGTGAAGAGTGGCCCTGCGCTTTGCCAACTTGGCTACCATCGATGCAACCGATGTCGGTTCGGCTGAGATTTCGCCAAAGAAACGCACTTCGCCGTTCCGCTCCTTTTCCGCGACCGCAACCGAAATCTTCGCTTTCGATGTATCGAGTCCGATAAAGAGTTCGTTATACTCGTGCATGGTTCGCCCTCGCCTAAGCATGGGGATAGGCGCCGGCCCGTCCGGCGTAACCTCCGGTTCCTGCTTACTCCGAGGGCGGGCCAACTTCACCGCGCGAACATACGGTCTAGGGGCTACTCACTTCCCACCCTCGCGCGCCGAAAGGCTGCCGGATCGTAAGCGTCCCATTGAGGTCATTTCGAAGTGCTGCCATTGCTGCGCGAGAAGATTATCGTATCCAAGCGAGTGAGCGGTGACCCAGCTAGCAGATTTGATGACCGTGGCGGTGCGGCCTGTGATGATGGTCGCCCTTGCTACACCGGCCTACAAGCTGGGCAAGCTTTTCTGATTAAAATCAATCTTGCCATTCCCGTTTCGGGAGCGCGGCTGCGCACCGCCTATGACGGAAATGGGCGCAGTGCCGCGCGGCAGTTCACATGAATCTGGGCGATTCTGAAAAGGAGCTTCAGATCGCAGACTTACCCGAGTCTGCCACTCCTTCCCAGCATTCACACATCGGAAATAGCCGATATTTTGTTGACCGACTTGATTGCATCGGATAAACCCGATGCATGGACACCAACGATGCACTCTCGATTCTCTCCGCTCTCGGCCATCCGACGCGGCTCGATGCTTTTCGCCTGTTGATCCGGCACGAGCCTGAAGGTCTGTCGACCGGCGAACTGGTCGAGGCATCGGGGCTGACCCAGAGCACGTTTTCGACCCATCTGGCCGTGATGGCGAAGGCCGGACTGGTGCTTTCCGAGAAGCGTGGCCGCCAACAAATCCAGCGTGCCAATCTCGACGCGCTGCGCGGACTGATGGTCTATCTGGCCAAGGATTGCTGCCAGGGGCGCGCCGAACTGTGCGAGCCGCTTCTGGCCGAACTTACCTGCTGCTGAAGAGGCAACAATGACCGATATCGTGATCTACCATAACCCGCTTTGCGGGACCTCTCGTAATGCCCTGGCCATGATCCGCAATGCGGGCATAGAGCCTCATGTCGTCGAGTGCCTAAAGACGCCGCCAAGTCGCGCGCTGCTGGTGGAACTCATCGCGCGGGCCGGCATCACCCCGCGCGCCCTGCTGCGCGAGAAGGGTACGCCTTATGCCGAACTCGGCCTCGGAAACGAGACCTTGACGGACGAGGCATTGGTCGACGCGATGATAGAACATCCCATCCTCATCAACCGGCCGCTTGTGGTGTCGCCGCTAGGCGTGAAGCTCTGCCGTCCTTCCGAAGCAGTGCTGGACCTGCTGCCCACAGAACAGCGCGCCACTTTCGTCAAGGAAGACGGCGAAGTCGTCGAAGCGACCCGGCGATGACCCTTTCGGTTCGCAGCGCAACGATCGGCGATGCTGGTGCCATCGCCGCTATCTACGCGCATCATGTCTTGCACGGCACGGCGACCTACGAAGTCGTGCCGCCGACCGAGGACGAGACCGTCGAGAAAATCTTGACGGTGTCCGACCGACGCTGGCCGTTCCTTGTCGCCTGCGATGGCGGCGAAGTGGTCGGCTATGCCTACGCCACGCAGTTCCGGGATAGACCGGCCTACGCCTATGCCTGCGAGAATAGCATCTACGTCGCGCAAGACCGGCGCGGCGGGGGCATCGGCAAGCTGCTCCTCAAGGCCTTGCTGGAAGCCGCTGAGGCTCACGGGTTCCGGCAGATGGTCGCCGTCATCGGCGGCGGTGAACCGATGTCCGTGGCTCTGCACGCCACTTGTGGCTTTAAACAAGTCGGCCGCCTGACCGGCATGGGCTGGAAGGCCGGCCGCTGGCTCGACACGGTCTACATGCAGTTCGCCTTAGGCGCGGGCACTGCGACTGCGCCTGTCGTTTCCGGGCAGGACTGACGACCATGTCGTTGTTCGAACGTTATCTCTCGCTGTGGGTCGCCCTGTGCATCGTGATCGGGATCGGTCTCGGCCATTTGCTCCCCGGTGCCTTCGAGGCGATCGCAGCGCTGGAGATCGCCAACGTCAACCTCGTGGTGGCGGGGCTGATCTGGCTGATGATCATTCCGATGCTGCTGCGGGTCGATTTCGGCGCGCTCCATAGCCTTCGGCAGCACTGGCGCGGTATCGGCGTCACCCTCGTAGTGAACTGGGCGATCAAGCCATTCTCGATGGCGCTGCTCGGCACGTTCTTTCTCGGCTATCTGTTCGCGCCGATACTGCCTGAAGGTGCATCGTCGTCCTACATTGCCGGGCTGATCCTACTGGCTGCAGCGCCGTGCACAGCCATGGTCTTCGTCTGGTCCAACCTCGTCGAGGGCGAGCCGAACTACACCTTGAGCCAGGTGGCGCTGAACGACCTGATCATGGTCTTCGCCTTCGCTCCGCTCGTGGGCGTATTGCTCGGCGTGGCATCGATCACCGTGCCGTGGAGCACGTTGGCACTGTCGGTGGGGCTCTATATCGTCGCCCCAGTGGTCATCTCGCAACTGCTCCGCCGAGCCCTCCTTTGCGGGGGTGAGCAGCGCCTTCAGCATTTCCTGTCCGCCATCGGCCCGATCAGCCTTGCCAGCCTGCTGCTGACGCTGGTGCTGCTGTTCGGCTTCCAGGGCGAGCAGATCATTCGGCAGCCGCTGGTGATTGCGCTGATTGCCGTCCCGATCCTGTTTCAGGTCTATCTCAACGCCGGCATCGCCTATTGGCTCAGCCGCCGTTTCGGCGTGGCGTGGTGTGTCGCCGGCCCTTCGGCACTGATCGGTGCCTCCAACTTCTTCGAACTGGCTGTGGCCGCCGCCATCAGCCTCTTTGGCCTCAGTTCCGGCGCCGCGCTAGCGACAGTCGTGGGCGTGCTGGTCGAAGTGCCGGTGATGCTGTCGATCGTCGCCTTGGTG
>NZ_DAMDBA010000020.1:28674-35572 GCF_032093395.1 Novosphingobium sp. | reverse complement strand
CATGAGACTGCGCGAACTCGCCGACCCCGATCATCTTCCTGCTTTGGACAAGGCCTTCGCGTTGGCTCGTCCCGCCGCTGGCCTTGGCCCGGACCAACCGCCTTCGCGCATTCTGCTGCTTTACGGCTCGCTGCGAGAGCGCTCGTTCTCACGCCTCGCCGTGGAAGAGGCGGCCCGCCTGCTGCAATTCTTTGGCGCCGAGACGCGGATTTTCGATCCGAGCGATCTGCCGCTGCCCGATCAGATAGCGGGAGACGACCACCCGGCGGTGCACGAGCTGCGCGAGCACGCGCTGTGGTCGGAAGGCATGGTCTGGTGCAGTCCGGAGCGGCATGGCCAGATCAGCGGCATCATGAAGACGCAAATCGATCACCTCCCGCTCCAGATGCGCGGGTCGCGGCCAACGCAGGGCCGCACGCTTGCAGTCATGCAGGTGTCTGGCGGCTCGCAATCATTCAACGCCGTCAACTCGCTGCGGCTACTGGGCCGCTGGATGCGGATGTTCACAATACCCAACCAGTCCTCGGTGGCGATGGCGTACAAGGAGTTCGACGAAGACGGCCGGATGCGGGCGTCGAGCTATTACGAGCGCATCGTCGATGTGATGGAGGAACTGGTGCGCTTTACCGTGCTGATGAGGCCGCACGCAGGGCAACTCGTTGACCGCTACTCCGAACGCAAGGAAGCTGGGCTCTCGGTAAATAATTCAGCGGACCACTCCGCAATTGCAATCACGCCTCAAACCTGATTGTCGGCCTGGTCCACGGAATGGCCGGTTCTGGATGCAAGCCGAATGAGGGTGAATGACTGGGTTGGGCGCGTACCTTGCCAAAGCCCCTGCCCCGCTGCCCAATCCAAAACCGCCGACAGAGCTGACGCTTACTACAACGTTTCCGCTCTCTGATAGCCGCCCTCGGTTCACCGTAAGCGGTCAAAATCCCCCACATTTTCAGAAGCTCCGAGGTTGGTAGTTTCGTCGCAATGATCGGCGAGGTTACCAGTGAGTGATGAAACTGATTTCGAAACATGTTTCGAGACGAGAGCCCCGGGTCAGGTGCAGCGGCTTGACGTGATCGAAAGCCCGCGGGGCAGGCGGCACTGGACGCCCGAGGCGCGGGCGCAGATCATCGCGGAAAGCCTGGAGCCGGGTGCCAATGTGTCAGCGGTGGCGCGCCGCCACGGGCTGTTTCCCCAGCAGTTGTACACATGGCGGCGCGGATTGCGGGAGCGCGCGGAGGCGATGACCTTTGTGCCGGCAATGGTCGAGCGTGGGAAGGTCGACGAGCTGTCCAGCGCGGCAGTGCCACCAGTCAGCGGCCAGATCGTCGTCGAGGCAAGCGGGCTGTTGATCCGCATCCCTCCCGACGTGAGCGCGGATCACATCGAGCGGGTGTTGTTGGCCGCGCGGGTGAGCGCGTGATCATCCCGCCCGGCCCCCTGAAGGTACTGGTCGCAACGCAGCCCGTGGACTTCAGGAAAGGAATGGTGGGCCTTGCCTCGCTGGTCGAGCGCGAGCTCAGGCTCGATCCCTTCTCAGGTATGCTGTTTATCTTCCGGGCGCGCAGAGCGGACCGGATCAAACTCCTGGTCTGGGACGGCACTGGGCTGGTGCTGGTGACGAAGCGCTTGCACGATGGGAAGTTCCGTTGGCCACGCCCGGGAGACGGGGTGATGAAGCTGTCAGCGGCGCAAGCCTCGGCGTTGATCGAGGGGTTGGACTGGTCGCGCGTGCACGTGCCGCGCGTGCCCAAACCGATCCATGCGCAGTAGGCCGCATGCCTGATTCTGCTTGGCGCAAGGCTGTTCCTCGCGAAGCAAAATCCGCTAGAATGCAGGCGTGGCGGCGCACCCAGAACTCCCCGCAGCGACCGGCGCAGAAGCCGGATACGACGAGCTTCCCGACGACGTCGAGCAGCTCAAGGCGATGCTGCTGGCCGAGCGCGCCCGTGCAGCGCGGCTCGAGCATATCCTCAAACTGATCAACCGCACGACCTTCGGCAAGCGGTCGGAGAAGCTTTCTGCCGATCAGCTCGCACTCGCGCTGGAAGACCAGGCCGTGGCCCTTGGTGAGGCCCAGGGCCTGCAGGATAAGACGGACGAAGAAACCGAGCGTCATGGCCTCGTGCCTCGCAAACGCCGGCCCGCCGACACACAACGTGCATCACTGCCGGCGCATCTGCCGCGCTTCGAGGTGGTGATCGAACCCGACAGCCTGGAATGCGCCTGTGGCGGCGCGCTGCACAAGATCGGTGAGGACCGTGCGGAACGGCTCGACATCATCCCGGCGCAGCACCGCGTCATGGTGACGATCCGGCCGCGCTATGCGTGCCGGTGCTGTACGATGGCGTACACCAGGCTCCGGCACCGGAGCGCGTGGTGCCGGGCGGCTTGCCGACCGATGCGCTGATCGCCGATGTTCTCATCAACAAGTACTGCGACCACCTTCCGCTTTATCGCCAGTCGAAGATCTTCGCGCGGCAGGGCATCGAGATCAGCCGCGCCACGCTGGCCAACTGGGTCGGCCGGGGCATTGCGGCGCTGCAGCCGATCGTCGACCGGATGCGCGTGGATGCA
This sequence comes from Novosphingobium sp., assembly GCF_032093395.1. Classification (GTDB taxonomy): domain Bacteria; phylum Pseudomonadota; class Alphaproteobacteria; order Sphingomonadales; family Sphingomonadaceae; genus Novosphingobium. Next base: position 32,998 of record NZ_DAMDBA010000020.1, on the reverse strand, counting down.
CTTGCACGATCACGGCTGTTCGTCGACGAAACCACCGTCAAGGTGCTGGCACCGGGGACCGGCAAGACCAAAACCGGCTACATGTGGGTCATCGTCTGTGACGACCGGGCCCATGGCGGTGCCGATCCGCCGCTGGCGCTCTACACCTATATGCCCGGCCGCGGGGCCATGTGGGCGAGACAGCTGCTGGGAGCCTACCACGGCATCCTGCAGGTCGATGCCTGGCAAGCCTACGACCAGTTCGGCAAGGATGACCGCGCCAATGCTGGCGTCTGGAAATCCTACTGCTGGGCGCACCTACGACGTAAGTTTGTCGATGCGGGCAGTGATGCTCCGATCGCGCAGGATGCGTTGCAGCGCATCGCCAGGATCTACGGCATCGAAAAGGACATCCGTGGTCGCCCGCCCGAGGAGCGCCTTGCCCAACTTGAACAGTGGGTTTCGAAAATGCATTTTTGTTCAATGACATGCGCGCGCAGGCGCAAGTGTTACCACTACATTTTTGGGGTCGGTTGAGTTTGCAGAGGCTCAGGTTTGCGGTGGCAACTCGCTGATATTGGCCGGCAGCGCGATGCCGGTTGCCTTGAAGACATTCCCCACCTGGCCCGAGACATGGGTACGGGTGGTAATGACCTTGCCGTCCTTTTCGATGGTGGCTTCCTGAAGACGATCGAGATCGTTGAGGAGCGGCTGCCATTCGGGCTGGAAGCCCTTTTCCTGACAAAGACGGGTGAGTTCCTTGGCCAGCGTCAGAGCGAGGAACGAGACAAACACATGGCCGCGGATAGCGGCATCGGACTGATGGAAGATGGGACGGGTATCAAAGCTCGCCTTGGCGACGCGGAACAGGGCTTCGACCTGAAGCAGGTCACGGTAGCGGATGACCGCCTGCAGCGGGGTGATCCGGGCATTGGTGCGAAGCACGCTGATACCATCGTAGCGGGCCTCGTCAGCAAGCTTGCCCATGTCGATCTCGAAGGTCTTGCCGCTGGCCTTGAGATAGCGGCGATAAGCTGAGTTACCAACCAGGGCCTTGTCACCCTTCTTCAGCTGGGTCTGAAGGCCATCGATGATCGCTTGCCGATCGGCTTTGTCCTTCCTTGCCTCAGCTTCGTTGAGTGTGACGACATAGCGCTGGGCATCTGCGCCTTTGCCAACGCGCACTTCCTTGATCCACAGCTGAGTTTCTCCTGCCTGCCGCTCGAGAACCAGGGGCACCATCGGGGCCGTGTCGTTCAGCACGACATCGCGGATGACGCTGCTGGTGCGCTCTCGCGCACCCAGGATGTATTCCATGCCCAGCTCTTCAAGGGCGGCGATCGTATCGGCGCTGATCATGCCGCGATCGGCCACAACGCACGAGCGGGTGATGCCGAAGCGGGTGCGCAGGCGCGTGACGATGGGCATGAGCACCTTCACGTCAGCCGTGTTGCCCGGGACCATCTCGGTACAGATCGGACGCCCCTGGGCGTCGATCACGACGGCCAGGATCAGCTGGGCAAGCTCGGGCCGGTGGTCCTTGGAATGACCGCGCCGTCCCAGCGTGTCACCGCCGGCGCCGTAGAACGAGAGCGAGGTCGTATCCATGAATACAAGACTGAGGTCGGTGAACAGGTCCCGGCGGCGATCGAACAACTTCTCCTCGATCACGTCTTTCACGCAGCGAGGTGCCAATCCCCCTTCTGCCTTCTCCTCGATCTCCTCGCCGAGCCAGGCCATGGCGCGATAGAAGTGATGGAGGGCAAGATCCTCGCTGCCGTCGATGGCGTAGCTCTCCATCCAGTCCAGGCAGGCTCGGTCCGAGCCGGAGACGAACAGGCGGTGCAGTGTGGCGACGAATACGGCGCGCTCCACGGCAAAGCCGAACTGGCGGCCTTCCAGCACCTCTTCCAGTACCGCATCGACACCAAGCCGCTGCCACAGGCGCCCGAACAGCAACGGGCCGCCAATCCTGCGAGCTGCGATCCGGCCTGCATCGATATCGGACAGAATGACGCTGCGCTCGGCGTGGCGGGCAATCGAGGCGGCCAACCTGTCGAGTTCACCACTCGCGGCCAGCACATCCTTGCGGCCCAGAGCCTTGATCGTGCGCTGACGGACGGTTTTGCCCTCGCGCACACTCTCGACTAGGTAAAGATAGCGGTGCCCGCGAGCGACTCGTTCGACGATATACATGGTCAGGTTGTTACTACCTGCACCTGTGAAGATAAACCAAACCGCCAGTCACAGGCGAAATGTTGTTAGCACACCCCATTTTGCCGCCAAATCCACTACCAGCAAAATCAGCTATTTAACGCCTGACGCTCCCCGCATGTTCTGCCAGCACTGTTCAACTTGGGCCAAAAGGCGATCGACGTCGGTCGTCTGCCCCATCAAGCTCCCCATCTCTTCTCGACTGATGTTGGAGAAATCAGGGGTTTGCGTCGCAACCAACGACAACCCGCAGCTTCGAGCGAGACTCCCGGAGGTTATACGGTCGAATTGTTGCGGAAGGGAATCAAATGCTTGCGGCCGCGACGGCAAGAGATCCTTAATCGAGGAAACAGATTGATAGAAATCCTCTTGGAATGGGTTTGCCGCAATGATTTTTTTGGAGCGCACGTCAGCAGTGTCATAAAGGTCTTGCGTCGCGGCTCGGAAATTTCGGAATGCACCGTACTCTAAGAAGGCAGGAGCAGCACGAAAGGCATGAAGATCGCCAAATTCACTATCACTTACAAAAAATAATTCGAATCGATGGCTGTCTATCTGCAGAGATGCCCACGCATCCTCAATTATCTGATCAAATCTTATGCCATCAATTACACCCAACTCCCTATGTGAAAGTATATATATAATCGCATCGATTAGACTGAAGCTATAGCTAGCAGCTATACCGTCAAGTACTTCATCTGGAGAAAATGTTATGGGTTTAAAACTCAAATAGGCGAGTTTGCGGGATGCGCTGGAGCCAGATTTGTAATCGGAGAAATTTTGGAATCCCGATTTAACATCCAGATACGAAAACTCTCGACCAATTGAGTCTGCAACAGCCATCATCCCATAATTCCGAGCATTTACTCCGTAAGAAGCGAACATCTTGGAAGCCGTTTTCCAGCTCTCGGTATCTTTATCCAAATACCCCAGAATGAAAGCAAGCTTCCTCGCCAGAGCCAGGGAGTGACCATAGTTATCGTGCAGGAGCTGAATGCTCGCCAAGATATCGAAATCATCAGCTATGAATATAGATTGATTTATCCATGCAATAACCGACATGGCATTGGCTATTTCCGCCGGCTTGTGATTAGCTCTCATCGAGACATAGTGAGGCCATAATTTCTTCTGCGGGGAAATTAAAAGCTCTCCAGTGTCAAAAAATGGAGGATTATCAATTGGGAATTCTTTTTTTAATAATATGTGCTTGAATAATTTCGCATGCCTTAGAGCCTGTTTGAGAATGGGTTGCTGCGGCAGCGCGGGCGTGATTCAAGCTTGGAATGTGGAGCCGAGCGAGCCGTAGCCGGATGGCAGGATTTGAAAAGCGATCGAAACGTTACCCGACCGATCTGACGGACGAAGAATGGCTGTTCATTCAGCCGTTTCTTCCGCCTGTAGCCAAGCGCGGTCGTAAGCCAGAAACGGACCTGCGTGATGTCCTCGATGCGCTGCGCTATCTGGCCCGAACAGGTGGTGGATGGCGGATGTTGCCGAACGACTTCCCGCCCTGGCAGACGGTGTACTGGTGGTTTCGCCGTTTCGTGCGCCGACTGCTGTTTCGCACGATCCACGACGTCACCCTGATGTTGGACCGTGAACGCGAAGGGCGTGAGCAAAGTCCGACGGCGGCCGTCGTGGATAGCCAATCCATCAAGGCACCAGCGGCGGAAAAGCGGGGCTTTGACGCAGGCAAGAAGGTTGTCGGTCGTAAACGGCACATTGCCGTCGATACCGATGGCCGATTGCTCATGGTCAATCTGACCACCGCTGACATCTCCGACAGCGCCGGTGCTCAAACGATCGTCGTAGCCATTCGCAAGCGATGGCCCTGGCTCAAGCATTTGTTCGCCGACGGTGCCTACGACCGCACCCGCCTGATGGACACCGCCGCCTATCAGGACTTCGTCATCGAGATCATCCGCCGCTCCGACAAGGAGACGGGCTTCAAGGTGCTGCCGAGGCGCTGGGTCGTCGAGCGCACCTTCGGTTGGATGACCCGGTGGAAACGGCTCGTCCGCGACTACGAGCAGCGGATCGACGTCTCAGAGGCCATGATCCATGTCGCTCTCGGCAGTCTCATGCTCCGCAGAATTGTCCATCCATGAACATTCTCAAACGGACTCTTAGA
>NZ_DAMDBA010000020.1:0-28574 GCF_032093395.1 Novosphingobium sp. | reverse complement strand
GTCTCATGCTCCGCAGAATTGTCCATCCATGAACATTCTCAAACGGACTCTTAGAACTTGATCGACCGTACGTAGATCTTCGAACGAGACGCTCTCCATCATGTTCGCTAAGGTAGTTTTTACGTTTGCATCCGAGTGTTTAGTCAACAAACCTCTCAGAAGATCGCGCGTACGAGAGCTCTTCACCGCTAGAATCGTCGGCTCAGGATTTTTGATTTGCGGATCTAAGGTTGCGATTTCCATCAAGTTAGAACAATCGGTTACTCAGGTGACGTCAAGAGCGCCTACGCATTTCCACGAGATGTCCACAAGCTTATCGATGCACATGCATTACGATCCTGCCTCAAATTAGCTTCACGCTGGTGAATTCATGGCATTCTCTTGACAGATATTAAATTTTTGAAATCAATGACGCGATACCAGATCCTACTTCTGCCGCCGTTGGCGCAGGAACCGGGTTAAATCTGCGATGCCGGGCACAAATTGAATGCCAGTCACCCTTAAGTTCCTCGTTTCTGGATCGCCCCCACCGTTCTCGAATTAGAATCGATATTCTGGCATAGAAATGGGCAGTGATTTCGTCTCGTCCTACACCCCAGAACTTGCGCATCAAACTCGATACCCTGCTCCCGAAGCATTCGTACCAAGACCTGAACGAACCGCGGCTTGGGTGACTTGTCTCCTGTAAGGAGACTTTCCGGATCGTCCGACCAAGGAGGCTTGCCCGATCGTCCGAATTAATGTCGATGCCCGGCGCCAACCGGTCCAATTAACTAGCGCCCCACGATCGCCGACGATCCCCAGGCGGATCAAGATCACGGTTCAGGAATTCGGCGTGTCCGTCTTGCAGCGATGAATTCCTGCAAGCTCGAGGCAATGACGACGGTAGACCTTCCGACTTTGGCAATTTCCAGATCACCACGCGCAATTAGCTGATAAATTTTCGCGCGGCTGAGGCCTGTCAGCCTGACCGCATCTGGAATTCGAACGCTGATCTGCGCCATACCGGGTGAAGGCGCGCGCGCGTCAAAGTCACGATCCATAATCACTTCCCCTTTCGTTTTTGCTGCTGAAACCCACGATCCCCTTCCAAAAAGGCACTCAGGATCGCCGGGACCAGATCCGTAACGGGCACCTCAGGCCCGTAGGAAGCTGCATAGGCAGCTGCGTAATCCTGCAAGGCTTGATGGAGATCGGGCGCTACCATGATGGCCAGCTTCACTGGCGTCTTGTCCGGCAGCTTCGCCAGCTTGATCATGCTCATTGTGCCCCCTCCCCCTTCCATGGTGCCAAGACCAAATCCTGCCGGACGACGAGACGCACCGGAGCGCCCGGACGGATGTCGATGGTCGGCTGAATGTCGAGATTGCGCTGGGTAATCTGATCACCCGCGCGTGACACGCTGGTCTGCGCGGATTCCCGGATCGCCTGCACCAGATCGCTCTCGCCGGTAATGGAAAGCTCGGTTCCCACGCCCAGGAGCGTGGCAATCGCAACACCTTTCAGCAGTTGGCCCGTATGGAAGTTGACCTTGTCGGATAGCCCCGCATAGCCGGACGGATCCGTTGCGGGCATGTTGTCGAGCCGCAGCGACTTCCCATCGGGCATCACCAGCCGTTGCCAGATGACCAGCGCCCGGCTCTGTCCATAGGCGACGACGCTGTCGTATTTGCCCACGAGCCGAGCGCCCTGCGGGATGAGCATGATCTCGCCGGTCGCGCTGTCGAAGACGCTCTGCGTGACTTGGGCAACGACCATGCCCGGCACATCGGAATTCACGCCCGTGACGAGGCTCGCTGCAATCACGCTTCCCGCCATCAGCATGTAGGGCGATACAGGGGTCGCCAGGCCATGCGGGTTCACATCGCCGCGATCATCCAGCTTGTCGGCAAACTGGCTCTTGCGATCTGCCGCCGCGGGTTCGGAAGTTTCGCCAGCCCCCGCTTGGCCGGCATCGACAGTGGCTGCCGCCACCGAAGGGGCAGTGGCCATGTTCGCCCCGGCTGCGGGATGTGCGCCTTGAACCAGTAGCGAAGATTGCATCGCTGCTTTGAGTTCTGCGGCATGCTGTTGCTGCGCCTCGACGACTCCCGACGCGACAACAGGTGCGATGCCATCGCCGGCCAACTGACGCTGCTGTGCCTTCAGGATCGGCCGCCCCAGGTCCCCGGGAAGTGGCGGCCCGAGTTTAGGGACGTCGCCATAGCTCTTGGGCAGCCCCGCCAGCGCTTCGTCCGAAGGCTTCCGGTCAGGTTGCGACATGGCGCTGCCGGCGATGATCCGGCCTGCCACTCGGGGTTGGAGCGCGATCCATGCGAGCCCGATCAGCGCGAGAGCCGCCAAGGTGCTTCCCCCGATGATCACTTCCTTCCTGAACCGCGTGACCCTCGGCGTCCTCGCCCGGATCGCGAGCGTCTCGGGATCGAGCTTCTCTGGAGATAGAACCTCCCTCTCAGCCCGTTCCACCCGGCTTTCGGACAATGGGGCAGCAGAACCGGGACCTTCCGAATTTGGTGCTGCCGATACCTTCTCGCTCATCGCCGCGCCCTCCCCTCGCCGCCTCGAGTGATCCGCACGACCTGCTGTTTCTTGGTCCCAAGCCGAAGCTCGGCGACCACAAAAATGCGATCGACCACATAAAAGCGGCCCTTCATGCGGTAATTGACCAGTTCGGCCGCGCCGTCCGCGCCGATCAGGAACAGTGGCGGCGCTTCATCCTCGCCGATCGAGGCCGGGAATTCGATGAAGGTTTGCCTGCCGTCATCGAAGGCGCGCAGCGGGCGCCAGGTCGGCGCGTCGCCAGTGATCCCATACCCGAAGTAGAGCTGTTCGACGCCAAGCCCGGCTGCGACCGGCTTCCCCGCTTCGGCCACAGCCTGCGCCGCCTTGATCGCCACCAGCTCATCGAGCGGGTAATTCCACGAAAGCGCCGTCATTCCCGCGTTCGCCTGGCTGGTCAGGAACAAATGATACGTACGTCGATCGGTGGTGATCACCAGGTTGGTGGCAAGCCCAGTGCTGAATGGCTTCACAAGGACATGCGTGCGCTTGTCATTCCCCATTCCACTGGAGGTATCGCCTATGGCCCAGCGCGCAGTGTCGCCGGCGGCGACCGCGATAAGACCCTCGCCCGCCTGCAACGCGATATCGGTGATCATGCCCGGCTGGGTATAGGCATTATACACGGTGCCATCCGACCAGAGATAGACCTGCCGGGCGTTGACCCAAGCATTTGGAGAAGGTTCCGCGCTGCCGCGGCGCACGGCACTGACGGGCACTTTTGCGCTCGCCGGAAAATCCACCGGATGGACACCCACGGCAAAGGCCGCCGCAGCTAGCAGCGAAGTCTTCATGGCAGAATCTCCTTGGCTTCATCGGGATTGGAAATTGCCGGCATGGCCAGCGCAGGTTCTTCGCGGTCAGAGCCGGCACTCGGATTGGATGCCGGCGGCGAAGCAGTTGCCGCTGGCACAGGGACCTCGAGTTCACGGCTCCAGTCGATGGCATCAACGTAGATCCCGAGCGGATTCTTGCGCAGCGTCTCACTGTCTCTGGGCGATTGCTGGACGATGGTCAGGATCGCCGTCCAATGGCTGGTCCCCGACGCACTACCGCGCTCGAACGCGTTCTCGATCCACTTGACCTGGAAGCTGGCGCCGGAAGCCCGGACGACGCTGGTCACATGGACCGAAACACTCCGTTCACCCAAACCTGTCAGCGCACCCGATGCCCGCGCATATTCGCTCAGGAAGCGGCTGCCTTGCTGGGTCGAGAAGTCATAGGCTTCGAGCCAGCCCTCGCGCATAACGACCGGGTCGAGCGAGATACCCCGCACATGAGCAATGAACTTGGACAAGGCCCAGGCAATCTGCGGATCGGTGGGCTGGTACCCTGCCTCCGCCTCGCTGATCGCACGAGGTTCGCCAAGCCTGTCAACGGCAACGACATAGGGCACCATTCGGCTCTGGAGTGACTGCCAGATGAGGCCGCCCGCCATGCTGCAGGAAAGCCCCAGACAGCCAAAGGCCATAATTCGCCAGTTTCGGGCCTGAATCCGGGCCGAGCCGATCCGCTCATCCCAGAGCTGCGCGGCACGCTGAAACGGGGTCGCCGGTTCGGGGGTGCGTCCATAGAGCTGGACGCTACGTTTGAAGCGCATGGTCAGTCATTCCTTTCGCTGATGTCGGGAGTGGTAGACCCGCCGCCACGATCACCCTGCTGGACCGCATGAACGGCAACCTGCCTGCGGTGGCGTGCCTTCTCTTCGCTGCGCAGCGACTTCGCCCACGCAGGCTCCGTCTCTCCGCCGCCGGATGCCGGCGACGGAGAGTTCGTGTCCCCTGCATTTGACCCGGCGATATCGGCGTGGGAGGCGGACGCGGAGGCCGCCGCCTGGCCGGGCGCACTCGCACGAGGCGCTGCGGAACCGGCCGGCGAAGTTCCCCCATGACCCGGACCAGGTCCGCCCTGCGAGCCGGCACTTGTCGCGGCGCTGGAAACGCCGGATGAAGCTGCTCCTCCCATCGAGGTTCCGGCCCGAATGCCGCCGAGTGCCGCGCCCGCCATCCGCGCACCGGCAACGGCGCCTCCGCCGACCATCATCACCGTGCCGCCTGCCGCCATGGCGGTACCGGCCACCGCGCCTGCGCCGAGCTGCGGCGCCCCGGAAGCGAGGCCGCTGGCCACCGAAGGCGCGAAAATCCCGAGACCGAGGAGCGACAGGCTCGCGAGCACGAGGCTCATGGCTTGGCCGATATCCGGCTCCTGCCCCTTCAGCGCCTGCGTCAGATCGTCGAAAAACGTGGAGCCGATGCCGACGATCACCGCCAGCACCATGACCTTGATGCCCGAACCGACGACGTGGCCGAGTACGCGCTCAGCCAGGAAACTGGTCCGGTTCCACAGCGCGAAAGGCACCAGGATGAAGCCCGCGAGGCTGACCAGCTTGAACTCGAGGATGCAGACAAACATCTGCACAGCGAGGACGAAGAAGGCGAGGATCACGATCAGCCAGGCGAGAAGCAGGATCGCGATTGTCAGGAAATTGTTGAAGAAGCTGGTGAAGCCCAGCATCTTGGAAGCTTGCAGGAGTAGCGGCCAGGACGCCGAAAAGCCGATACCGGCAAGCCTGCCGGGCTTCATGAGATCGTCCTGTCCAAGCGCGCCGCCGCCTGCCGTCAATCCCGCCTGGGAAAAGGAGCGGAAGAGGATATCGGCAAGATCGGAGAAGTTGCCGATAATGAAGGCAAAGGCGCCAACGAACAGGACTTTGCGCACGAACCTGGCGAGAACATTATCCTCTCCGGCCAAAGTCCAGAACAGCGCGGCCAGGGTCACGTCAATCGCGATCAACGTGCCGGTCAGGAAGCGTACATCGCCCCCGAGCAGCCCGAACCCGCTGTCTATGTAGCGGATGAACGTCGCCAGAAAGGCGTCGATGATGTTGAGATTTCCCATGCTTGCTGGCCTTCCTGCCGCAATGAAGAGGGTGTCGCGGGGCGCGGCCGAAGGACGATAGGCACGCGCCCCGCGACGCGGCGGCGGGAGAGGCGGTCCGCCGCCGCTGGCTGGATCGAGCCGACCGGCTCGAAGCCGCTAGTTCGGGGTGTAGGCTCTGCCGGACCCGAGGAACTTCGTCGTCGCCGCCTGAGCCTCAGCTGCCTCCTGTGCCCGGTTGCTTTCGCGCACCGCATCGGCGCGGTACTGCGCGGCCATCATCTGCTGGATCTGAAATTGCTGCTTGGCCGTAAGGGCGAGCAACTGGTTGGCCGCCTGCTGGACCTGCAAGGCGCCTTCCGCCCCCTGGCTGCGCTCGACCAGCGAATTGAGCGTCGCCGCATCGGCGGCAACGTTTTCGGCGATCTGCGCCTGGAGCGTGACGGTCTTGCGGTAGGCCGCGACCTGCGCATCCATCCGTGCGCGTGACGCGGCGAGCCTGTCGTCGAGCCTCAGCGATTGACGATAGGCATCGGGATAGAGCTGCGCGAACTGCTGGTCCGCGGATGCCACCTTGAACTCGATACCCTGCGCCTGCCCCATCAGCGCATCGATCTTGCGCAGGGTATCGGTGAGCGCCTGAAGCTCGGGAAAGCGTACGCTCGAGAGGTTCCGCGCCTGGTTGACGAGGCTCTGGGCCTGATTCTGGAGTGACTGGATCTGATTGTTGACCTGCTGCAGCGCGCGGGCTGCCGTCAGGACATTCTGTGCATGGTTGGTCGGGTCGTAGACGACCAGTGCATGGGCGGAAGGACTGGAAATCATCGCACCGACCACGAGGCTTCCAGCAACCACGAGTGCCACTGCGGCAACACCGGTGCTTGACCTCCAGATCGACTTGGCCGGGGATTTGCGAGACGAGACTTGCATCATCACTCTCCTTCAGGTTGGTGTCACAGGCTCCCGGCGCGCGGCCCGGGGTAGGTACTGATCAGATCGACCGCCCAGGCAGCGTGCGTTCCCGCGAGGAAAAGGGCGAAGAATTCGTCGCGGCCATGTTCGGCAAGCACCGCATCGATCCGGGCCTGCGTCGTCGGATCGGAACTGCCGCACAGCGCCAGCGCCACATCGCCCAGCCCCAGTTCGAACAGCCGGTTCCCCCGGGCCGATTGCAGGTAGTAGTGCCGCTTCGGCGTCGAACGGGCGATCAGCTCAATCTGTCGTTCGCTGAGGCCGAAGCGCTCGTAGATCTCCCGGCTCTGTGGCTCGACCGCACGGTCATTGGGCAGGAGGATGCGCTGCGGGCAGCTTTCGATGAGCGCCGGCGCGACAGGCGAGCCGGCGATGTCGGCCAGGCTCTGCGTGGCAAACAGCACCGAAACATTGCGCTTGCGCAGGACCTTGAGCCACTCGCGGATGCGGGCCGCAAAGAGCGGATGGTCGAGAAATATCCAGGCTTCGTCGAGCACCAGCATAGTCGGCCGACCGTCGAAACGCTCCTCGAGCCGGTGGAACAGGTACGTCAGCACGGGGCCGATGGCAGATGCATGCCCCATCAGAGCCTCGGTCTCGAAGCACTGTAGGTCCGCAAGATGGAGCGAGCTTTCCGAGGCATCGAGCAGACCACCATAGGGCCCGTCGATCGTGTACGGACCTAGCGCCGTGCGTAGGGCCTTCGATTGCAGCAGCAGCGTCAGCCCGGTGATCGTGCGTTCCGCCGGTGGTGCACTCGCCAGGCTTCCCAGCGCCAGCCAGACCTGGTCCTTCACCTCCGGGGTGACGACCACATTCTCCTGCATCAGGATCGCACCGATCCAGTCGGCTGCCCAAGCCCGCTGCGCCGGGTCATCGATCTCGCGCAAAGGCTGGAAGGCCACCGCGCCTGCTTCACTGCCAAGCCCAAGTGCATGATGCGCGCCGCCGCAAGCCAGTACCGCCGCACGCGCGGACAGGCCCTTATCGAACACATAGACCTGCGCGCCGGGATACCGGCGGAACTGCAGGATCATCAGCGCCAGCAATACCGACTTGCCCGCGCCGGTCGGCCCAGCGACGAACATGTGCCCGACATCGCCGACGTGGTTCGAAAGGCGGAACGGCGTCGATCCCGAGGTCTTGGCGTGAAGCAACGCAGAGCCATTCAGATGATCGTTGCCCGCAGGCCCCGCCCAGACCGCCGAAAGCGGCATCTGGTGGGCAAGGTTCAAGGTATGCAACAGCGGCTGGCGAACATTGGCGTAGACGTGCCCCGGAAGCGAGGACAGCCAGGCTTCAACCGCGTTGACCCGTTCGCGGATGGTGGTGAAGCCGAGACCACCCAGCACCCGCTCGACCTGCCGCATCTTGGCTTCGACGGCGCTGCGGTCGATATCGCTGACCGTGATCGTCGTCGTCAGGTAGCCGAAGGCGACATGATCGCCTCCGAGTGCTTGGAGCGCGAGATCGGCATCGGCGACTTTGTTTTCAGCGTCGCTGTCGAGAAGCTGCGTCGGCGTGTTGTACATCACCTCGCGCAGCATGGCGGTCAGCGACTTGCGCTTGTTGAACCATTGCCGACGCAGGCTGGTCAGGACCTTTGTGGCTTCCGACTTGTCGAGCGCAATAAACCGAGTGACCCAGCGATAGGCGAAGTCCTGGTGGTTGAGCGCATCCAGAAGGCCCGGCCGGCTGACGTTCGGAAATCCGAGCACCGAGATCGTGCAGATGTGCCGATCACCCAGTATCGGCTCGAGCCCGCCCACCAGCGGAGTGTCGACGAGGAGCCCGTCGAGATACATCGGGGTTGCAGGCACGCGCACCGCATGCCGGCGATCCGAGATCGTCGAGTGCAGGTAGGTCAACAGCTCCGCGCTATCGAGTGCACGGATCTCGGGCATGAAGCCGTCGAAGAGATCGAGCGCGCGGTCGGTCTCGGCAATGAAGCCTGCGAGCGAAGCGCGCCAATCGCGGCCCTTTTCATCGTCCGCGCGCTCGACAAGCCGGCGCCCTGCGGCATCCTCGCTGTCGGCCGGCGGCAACCAGGTCAGGGTCAGAAAATAGGCGCTCTCGTAATGCTTGCCCTCGGAAAGGAAGGCGGCACGGCGTTCGCGGTCGATCAGCCAACTTGCCGCGTCAGGAAAGGAATCGTCGGGATAGACGGCCGCTTCGCGGCGCTCGGCCTCAAAGAACAGCGCCCATCCCGAGCCGAACCGGCGGAGGACATTGTTGGCGCGCGCCGCGATGGAGGCGAGTTCGGCTTCGGTCGCCGATTCCATATCCGGGCCGCGAAAGGCGAGCACCCGCAGGAAGCTGCCGTCCTTGTTGAGCACCACCCCGGGTGCAACCAGCGCCGCCCACGGCAGATGGTCGGCAAGGCGTCCGGCCTTGCTGCGATATTCGGAGAGGTTCAGCACGCGAGATATCCTTTCTGGCGCAAGTGGCGGAGCAGGACAGGCGCGAAATCGGGATCGCGCCGGGCCGCGAGGACAGCGAGGCTATGTCCCGCCGCCCAGATGAAGAGGCCGGCCAGCCATTGCTGGAGCCCGAGCCCGACAGCCATGGCGAGCGTACCATTGACGATGGCGATCCCGCGCGGAGCACCGCCCAGAAGGATCGGCGCGCCGAGGCTCACATGGATCGGGACCTCGAAGCCTTCGATGTGCTGGCCGGCCCCGCTCATGCGATCAGCGCTCCCCCGCCGAAGCTGAAGAACGAGAGGAAGAAGCTCGAGGCGGCAAAGGCGATTGAAAGACCAAAGACGATCTGGATCAATCGGCGGAAGCCTCCCGAGGTCTCACCGAACGCCAGTGTCAAACCCGTGGCGATGATGATGATGACCGCGACGATCTTGGCGACGGGACCCTGCACGGATTCCAGAACCTGCTCGAGCGGCTCCTCCCAAGGCATGCCGGAGCCGGCAGCCCAGGTTTGCACCGGGACCGTGAGCGATACCGCGATCGCGCTTGCCCCAAGGAGTGCTGTGTGTGGTTCGAGGCGCAGACCGAAGCGGCGAAGTCGTGATGTCTTCATGGGTTCATTTTCCTTTGCTGCTGGAAGGGAAGCCGGTGGCCGGGAAGCACAGCTCGTGCAGGTGGTAGTCGCCGCTTGTCCGGTCGAAGCCCTCGAGAGTGGCGATGGCGGAAATCCGGCGAGCAAGGCCGCGCCCAGAGATCATAACGATGAGATCGACAGCCTCGGCAATGAGGTATCGCGGCACCGTGACCACCGCCTCCTGCACGAGACCTTCAAGCCGGTGCAGCGCCGCAGACGCGCCGTTGGCATGGATCGTCGCGATGCCGCCCGGATGTCCTGTGTTCCAGGCCTTGAGCATGTCGAGGGCTTCGGGCCCGCGGACTTCGCCGACGATGATGCGGTCAGGGCGCAGGCGCAGGGTCGAGCGAACCAGGTCAGCGATCGTCGCGACGCCCTGGCGCGTGCGCAGAGCGACCGTATCGGGCGCCGGGCACTGGAGTTCGCGCGTTTCCTCGATCAGCATCACCCGCTCGTCGAGCACGGCCATCTCGGCAAGCAGCGCGTTGGCGAGCGTGGTCTTTCCGGAGCTGGTGCCACCGACGACCAGTATGTTCCGGCGATCCAGCACCGCCGTGCGAAGGATCTCGGCCACCTCCGGCGTCATGATGCCGTCCGCCACATAGTCTGCGAGCGTATGGATGCGCGCGGCCGGTTTGCGGATCGAAAAGCAAGGCGCCAGCGAAACCGGCGGCAGCACGCCTTCGAAACGCTCCCCGGCGCACTCGCCGTGCGGAGGCAGCTCGGCGGAGACGATCGGACTGTCTGCGTGGACTTCAGCGCGGGCGTGGCTGGCGACAAGACGGATGATGCGCTCAACCTGATCGGGCGCGAGGCGTACGTCGGTATCCACCCTGCCCTCGCCGAGAACATCGACCCGCAGCGCACCGTCGGGATTGACCATGATCTCGATGACGCGTGGATCGCCAAGTGCCGTCTCGATCGCCGGGCCCATGGCGGTCCGCAGCATGGCGCGGCGGCGCGCGGCGGCTTCGTCGCCGGTCATCGCCCGCCCTCCTGATCGAGCGTGCGCTTGCCCTGCCCCACCTGCCGCGCAACTTGGGACAGGAACGCCTCGAAGCGCAGCGAACCCGCGGCGCGGCCTGCAGCGTCGTTTTCTGCAAGCGGCGGATTGATCGCCAGTTCATAGCGGATGAAAAGCGCCAACGTTTCGAGTTCAATGTGGCTGTCGCGCAAGAGGCGATCGAGAAGTTCGGCTATCCGGTCGAGACGGCGCCCGAATCGATCATCGAGTTCTTTCCTGCCGCGCCGGTCAAGCCAGACCGTCAGGGCCTGGACCAGGATATCAGACTTGGTGACGCCCGGCCGATTTGCTTCCTCGAGCAGACGGGCACTTAGCGAGACGGGCAGAAACAGTTGATAGCGGACCTTGTTCGTCATGTTCAGAGCTCCAGGTCGAATTGGTCGCCGCGCTCGGCGGAGCCCAGCGCATAAGCGACGCGCACGAGCCGCTGCTGAGCCGCCTGGTCGAGCACGCGCTTGTCCGATGCGGGATCGTCGTCATCCGCCGTGAGCCCCAGCGGATCGCTGGCGACTTGCGGTTCCTGGGGAGGCGCATCGATTTCGGCTTCGAGTTCGACCGTACGCGCCTGTTCCACGCCGCCGGTGACCACTTTCTTGCCCTGCTGTTCCTCTTCCACGAACTCACTGGCAGGCGGTGCCAATCGGTCGTCGGTACCGCGAACCTGCCCGGACCAATCTTCCTTTCGCGACGGCGGCGTATCGGCATAGCCCTTGGTGCTCAGCTGCGGCGGCGCGATCACGCGCTGCGCGAAAGCGGGCTCCTCGAAGTAGCGCAGCTTGCTGGCCCGGATCGGCGGCGTGCCGGAGGCAAGCACGAGTTCCTCGCGCGGATCGAGTTGCATTACCTCGCCGGGCGTCAGCAGGGCGCGTGCCGTTTCCTGACGGCTGACCATGACATGCGAGAGCCATGGCGCGAGCCGGTGTCCGGCATAGTTGCGCATGGCGCGCTGCTCGGTCGCGGTTCCGAGGGCATCGGAGAGACGCTTGGCGGTTCGCTCATCGTTGGTCGCGAAAGCAACGCGCACGTGGCAGTTGTCGAGGATGGAGTTGTGCTCACCGTAGGCCTTCTCGATCTGGTTGAGGCTCTGCGCGATCAGGAAGGCGCGGACCCCGTAACCGGCAAGAAACGCGAGACTGGTTTCGAAGAAGTCGAGGCGCCCGAGCGCGGGAAACTCGTCGAGCATCATAAGCAACCGGTGCCGACGATCGTGCTTGCGGTCCGAACCGTGCTCGAAGCGTAGCTCCTCGGTAAGGCGCCGGCCGATCTGGTTGAGGATCAGGCGAATGAGCGGCTTGGTGCGGCTGATGTCCGAGGGCGGCACCACAAGATAGAGCGAAGCGGGATGCTTGCCGTCAACAAGGTCGGCAATGCGCCAGTCGGAGGCCGCCGTTACCGCCGACACAGTAGGGTCGCGGTACAAGCCCAAAAATGACATGGCCGTCGAGAGCACACCCGAGCGCTCATTGACCGATTTGTTGAGGACTTCACGCGCGGCCGATGCCACGACCGGATGGACCTGCGGCGCTTCCAATGTGCCAAGGTGGTTTGTCGACATCATGGCATGGAGCGTGTTGGCAAAACTGCGCGCCGGATCAGAAAGGAATGTTGCTACGTGCGCGAGCGTCTTCTCTTCCTCGGCGTAGAGAACATGGAGGATCGCGCCGACCAGCAGCGAATGGCTGGTCTTCTCCCAGTGGCTGCGACGTTCCAATGCGCCTTCGGGATCGACGAGGATATCGGCGATGTTCTGAACATCGCGGACTTCGTGGACACCCCGACGCACTTCCAGGAGCGGATTGTAGCGCGCCGAGCGTGCATCGGTGGGGTTGAACAGCAGGCAGTGCGAGAAGCGCGCGCGCCATCCGGCGGTCAGCTGCCAATTCTCCCCCTTGATGTCGTGAATGACCGCCGATCCTGACCAGCTCAGCAGCGTCGGAATGACAAGACCAACGCCCTTGCCGGAGCGGGTTGGCGCAAAGGCCATCACATGCTCGGGACCATCGTGGCGCAGGTAATCTGCACCGATCCGCCCGAGGAACACACCCTCGTCGGCCATGAGCCCGGCCTTGCGGATGTCCTTGCGGCTCGCCCAGCGCGCCGACCCATAGGTCGTGACATTGCTGCGCTGCCGGGCGCGCCAGACGGATCCGGCAATCGCAGCGGCACAGCCGACCAGCCCACTGGAAGCCGCGATTCCGCCGGCCTTGTCGAACACCGCCGGCGCGTAGGCATCGAACTCGAACCACCAGATGAAAATCGCCCAGGGCGCGTAGATCCGGCGCTCCAGCAGCACAAACCAGGGGCTCCCCAGTTCGGGCTGGTATGCAAGTTCGGCCGCTGCCCACTGGGTTGCCAGCCAGACACCGGCAAAGACGATCGCGAACACGACCATCATCTGTCCGATGAGGAGTTTCGTCGGGGTCATGAAAGCCTCCACACGCCGCGGATCGCGTCCGGCAGCGTCGGGGCAAGACTCCCGGAAAACCGGCGGAGATCACAGTCCCTGTCTGGTGCACCGAGGTGTCTTTCGGGTGCACTTCAGAACCGGCAGACGCTTTTTTGCCATCGCTGCTGTGATGAGCGAGTCGATGAAGACGGCCAGTCCTGCACCGTATTGGATGATTGGATCATCCGCCGGTTGATTACGTGATATTAATCATGACAATCCCGCCCCATGAAGGCATGCGGCGTATCATGACGAGCGATACTCAGAAGGTTACCAAGTACTGGCGCAATTCGCTGGCCGATGCAGAACTGGGACGCGGCACCTTCACCCAGAAGGAAGCGGGCGATTTTCTAATGGTCGACCACGCGAGCCTCGATGCCGGGCGCCTCCCTTCAAATCTCGTTGCCGCCCTGTTCAGCGCCAATGCCTCGCCGAATGAAACATTTGCGATCATCCTGCGCCCCTTCGTCTTTGCCTCACGCACCGAGCGCGGGCAGAAGCGTAGCAGCCTTCCCGAAGTCGTGACGCCGATTGCAACGCGGATGACGGTAACCCGCGACGGCTGGCTCATTCGCCCGGTCAGCAGCGTTGTCCCGCGCGACATTCTCGAACCTCTGCATCGCATGGCCTTCACGGTGGGCACGATCGATGCGCTCGACACGTTTGTCACCACGCACCCGCTGTCCGAAGACTGCCAATGGGCGGACTACGTCGAGCACGCGGAAGGCCTCATGGGGGGCGTCGCATCCGCCCTTGAGGAAGATCAACGCTTCGAATTCGCTCCGCACGGTTATATCCAGCGCTCCGACGGGCATGGCAGCATGTCCGCCAATGTTCTTGCGCTCTACGACCAGATCGAGCTGGACAGCGCTTACGGCCCACTTCTCGCTACATTTGCCGGCCAGAACGAACAACGCACCGAGCCGTGCCTCCCCGAAAACTCGCGTTTTGCAGAGCGCCTCGGCCACTCAAGCGATACCTATGCGCTGGCACCCGCTCAGCGCGAGGCCCTTGCTCACTTGACGGCCTCCAAGGACGGCGAAGTCCTCGCGGTCAACGGCCCGCCCGGTACCGGCAAAACGACCATGCTCCTCTCGGTCATCACGACGCTTTGGGCCAAGGCGGCGCTCGAACAGAGTGAAGCACCGCTGATCGTCGCGACATCGACGAACAACCAGGCCGTGACCAACATTCTCGATGCGTTCGGCGCCGACTATGCCAAAGGCACCGGGCCTTTCGCCGGGCGATGGCTGCCGGCCCTGCGCAGCTTCGGGTCCTATTTCCCATCGAAGCGGCGCGAGAGCGAGGCTGCCAGGACCTATCAGATTGCCGCCTTCTTCGATTGCCTCGAGGACGCCGATCAGGTCGAGCAATGCCGTCTTGCCTATCTCGACGCGGCAGCCAAAGCGTTCCCCCATCTTCAGCCACTGACCGTCGCAACCGTCGTCACCGCGCTGCACGAGCGGTTGACCGATCAGGCGCAGATGCTGTCGGCGATCGAGCATGCCTGGGAGGGACTGCTCCAAGCGCGAGCGGTCGTTCATGCAGAACTGGGTCCGGATCCGCGAGAGTCGCGCGCCGATCGGGCTGAGAGTCTCGAAGCGGCCGAGGCCGCGCTGTGCCGGACACAAGCGATCTCGAGCCTCTGGGACCTGCACCAGGCCTCCGAGCCGGTTCTTCACACCTTGCTTGGCTGGCTCCCCTCGATCGCAAAACGCCGGCTTGCCGCAGCCCGGGCAGCTCTTGCTTCAGACTGGTCCGGCCCTCTGCCCGAATGGACAAGCATGGGGGATATCTCGTCATCGGTGAGGACTGAAGTTACTCAGGCGCAGTCGGCGGTGGGCGAATGTATCGCAGCGCTCGGTCGCGCTGACGCAGCGATCGCCGGCGAAGCCACCGCCCGCGGCATCTGGACGAATGCCCTCTCGGTGCTGTCGATTACGCCGGAAACAGCGTCTTCCGTGACACTTGCCGACGCCGACGAGGCTGCGGATCGCCTGCTTCGCTTCCCGATCTTCCTGACGACGACCCACTATTGGGAAGGACGCTGGCTACTCGACATGGCGGCCGACCCGGACATTCCGGCCAAGCAGAAGAAAACCGGCAGGATCCCGATGACGGCGCGGTGGGCACGCCGCATGAAGCTGACGCCGTGCGCTGTGTCGACGTTTTACATGCTGCCACGACTGCTGTGCGCGAGCCGGTTCCAGGACGGCGATTTTCTGCCGGACTATCTCTACGGCCAGATCGATCTTCTGATTGTTGACGAAGCCGGACAGGTTACACCGGAAATTGCCGGGGCATCGTTCGCCCTTGCCAAGCGCGCGCTGATCATTGGAGACACCGCCCAGATCGAGCCGATCTGGAGCGTGCCCAGTCGGAACGATGTCGGCAATCTGAGGCAGGCCGGCCTCATTGGCGGCGATGACAACGGGCCGGACCTGGCCGCCTTCCTCGAGACAGGCCGCGCCGCGTCGTCGGGCAGCGTGATGAGGATTGCCCAGCATGCGTCTCGCTATCACCAGGATGCAGATCTCGAGCGCGGCCTGATGCTCTACGAGCATCGGCGCTGTTTCGACGAGATCGTCGGGTACTGCAACGATCTTTGCTATCGCGGCAAATTGCAGCCGAAGCGCGGGCTCAAATCGGAAGCCCGCAAAAGCGACGGCTTCCCTGCCCTCGGCTACCTTCATATCGACGGTCGGTGCGATGCTATCGCCGGCGGCAGCCGCCGGAATGCCCTCGAGGCGGAAACGATCGCCCGGTGGCTGGTTGATCGGCAAGAGGAACTGCTGGCCGCGTACCCCGGCAAGACCCTCGCTGACATCGTCGGCATCGTCACACCGTTCGCCGGCCAAGCCCGGGCCATCACATCGGCGCTCGGACGCCAGGAAAGCCTTGCCGGCTCCAATGTGACGATCGGTACAATCAATACGTTCCAGGGCGGCCAAAGGCCGGTAATCCTGTTCTCCCCGACATATTCCAAGCACGCAGACGGCGCTTTCATCGACGCCAAGGCCAGCATGCTCAACGTGGCGGTATCGCGCGCGATGAACAGCTTCCTGGTGTTCGGCGACATGGACTGCTTCTCTTCAGCGGCGCCGGGCAGCCCGCGCGGCCGGTTGAGGCAGCGGCTCCTGGCGCACGAAGGCAATCGGCTGTTGTTCGACGCACCTGAGCGGCCCGATCTCACGCGCGAGGCAGGCCTGGTGCACCTCACCGATCTCGATGCCCACGACGGCTTTTTACGCGACGCCCTGGAGGAATGCCGCAGCGACATTCACATCGTCACCCCGTGGCTGACCGACCGCGGGCTGCAGGGTGCCAGGATCGTTCCCCTCATCGAGGCCGCCGCAAACTCCGGGGTCTCAGTCACGGTCTATACCGACCGCGCTCTGAATGATCGGCGGAGTAAGCAGGATAAGGGCGCCATCGAGAGCTTTACCACTGCAAAAAAGAACCTCGAAGGTGTCGGGGCCATCGTCGTGGAAGTGAAGGACGTGCACAGCAAAATCGTGATGGCCGACAACGACGTCTATTGCGTGGGATCATTCAACTGGCTCAGCGCTGCCCGTGAAGGCGCCTTCGTTCGCCACGAGACCTCGCTCGCGTATCGGGGAACCAGCGTCTCGCCTGAGATCGAAACCATGAAAGACAGTTTGCGGAAGCGGGCGATCATCTGATCCATCCCGGACCAAGTCGGGGGTTATACTGTAAAGAACGCGTCATGGCTCACTAGCGACAGCCGGGTACCCGTCTAAAATCGGCTTTACTTGGAGCGCGAATGGGAAGACAAAGGCACCCTCCGATAAACCTCAGAAGAGGGACTTTCCATGTCCGACACCGAGCAGCCACAGCTCGCCCGCCTGACAGTTGAATTGCTCAGCGCCTTTGTCTCCAACAACACCATCTCGAGCGATGCGCTTCCCGCCCTGATCAAGGCGACCCGCAGCGCACTCGCCGGAGACGCCGGGAAGCCGCAGGTCGAAGAGCCAGAATACAAGCCGGCTGTTTCGGTTGAAGAAAGCCTTGCCTCTCGCGACCACATTCTCAGCCTGATCGACGGGAAGCCGTACAAGGCACTGAAGCGGCATCTGGCCAACAACGGCCTTACTCCGGAAGAGTACCGCAAGCGCTACAATCTTCCCGCCACCTATCCCATGGTATCGCCGAGTTATTCCGAGCAGCGTCGGGCTTTTGCCAAGGCATCCGGTCTTGGCGGCAGCGGTAATGCAGTAGCACGCGCAGCGCCGGCCACATCCAAGGCTCCGGACACCTCGGCGCCCGCCCCGGCGAAGACCGGTAAGGCAATTAAGGCAGAACCGAAGAAGGCGGCTTCCAAGCCGGCACCGGTTGCCAAGGCTGTAACTAAGGCATCGAGCAAGCCTTCCGGAAAGGCAGCGCCAGCGCCGCAATCCGCGCCTGCCGTAGAAGCCCCGGCTGCCAAGGCTTCGGCTTCGAAGCCGAAAAAGGCTGCGAAGATGGCGAACAGGCCGACGCCAAAGTCCGCAGCCGACATTGCCGCCGCTCAAAAAGCCAAACCTGAAGAAAAGAAGGCGGCCGCGACGAAGAGCGAGCCTGCAAGCACGGCGAAGGCTCCGAGCAAGCCATCGCGGCGCATGGCAAGGACGCCTGCCAGCGCCGCATCGGCAGCGCCCGCTTCAGCTCCGGTAGCTAGCGAACCCGCTGTTGAGGCACCGGCAGCAAAGAAGCCTGCGGCAACGAAGGCCGCCGAGGCAGCAACGCCTACAGCTGCGAAGCCGAAGGCTGCAGCCGCACCCAAGACCAACGCTAAGGCGCCTGCTCCGAAAAAGGGCCGGTCGAAGCTTGGCATCAAGGTGCCTGCTGCAGACCCGCCGGCATCGGCGGCATCCGCGCCGTCGGCACCTGCCGAGGCAACAACGGCCCCGAACACTGCAGACACGAAGGCCTGAAGGTCAACCCGGCCGGCATCAAACCGCCGGTCTGATTGACTTCCAAGGGCGGCCATTTACGATCGGATGGTCGCCCCCGCTGTTTTTCCGCGTCGCCAAAAGACCGTCCGCGCCAAACGATCACGAAATCTCCGGCCCCGATCGGCCCCGCCCGAACTGCCAGTTGATACCGGCTTCGCGCATGATACCGCCGGCCTGCTGACCAAGCTGTTTTTCGAGCACCGGCCTCCAGGGAACGAGCGTGAATTCGTGGCTGCGCTCGATGAGAGCAAATCGATCGGAAATCCCATCGATCCGCCGGCTTATCTTTCCCTCGATCCAATCGCCCGACTTCGCCTCGGCGAATTCCTTTCCTAGCTCGCTGGAAAGGCCCGCCGCAAGGCGAAGCAATTCGCGCCTCTGCAGCAATGCGAGGACATTCTGCCGGAGCCTCACACCGCTCGGCGCAACATCGGCCAGGTCCTGCTCGACCAGCCACTGGCGCCGCTGATCCAGACCCGCGCGAGCTTCCCGGCCGAATCCCGCGTCGCGCATGGCCAAGCCGGAAGGCGAAGCGAGCTCGCGATCGAGCCAGGTCGTCCCCTCCATCGCGGCCATCCGATCCACTGCTCCCGCGCCCAGCATTTCAACATTGACCGGTCGCGACTGCACATCCCGCTGCTCGAAGCGTTCGGCGATTGCCAGATGTCCTTCGGAAATCCGCCAGGACCCATCGATTTCTCGGGTAACGTCGAACCGGGCCCGCCGCATGGCCTCGAGCCTGCGCACATGCGTTTGCGCATAGGCATGGGTGACAGAGCGGTCGCGGCGTTGATGCAGAGCCACTGAATACCGCCCCTCATTGGCCTGCGACACCGCGAGCACATTGCGATCGATTTCGCGCACCTCGGGTATCCTGGGACTGACCCGTACAATAGCGCCGCGCGGCAACTGTTCGATAGCGGTTGCCGGCCCGATGTCGACATAGTGCGAACGACCATCAATGCCATCGACCAGCAGGAAATGCCGGTCGCGATGTTCGTCCGCAAGCCCGCGACAAATGACACGGCCGACGATCGGTCCCGTTTCCAGCGAGTAGATGCGCTGGTCCTGTCGGTCCAGTCTAGCCCGCGTGACTTCGCGCTGCATCAGGCGGATGATGTCGCCGCGCTCTCCCATGGCCCTCAGGGTTTCATCGAACCGATCCGCAAGCTGCCAGCGCCCATCCCCGAATTCGCTGGCAAGATCCATCCTCTTCAGAGCCTGTAGACGCCCCGCCTCCAGTGCCTGGAAAAACGGATCACGGTCGTGCGGAGAGACGCACCGATCTGCATCCATCCGCCCCAAGAGCCGGCGATCGAGACCCGTGAGCCGCTCCTGCTCCATTTCGTGGCGTAACCGGGCTTCGATTTCGTGGTCCGCGCGTGGGCCTAGATCGAGAGACATAAGCTCCACCGCGCGTTCGCGGAAGCCATGAGAAATGTAGTCGCGCGCAATAACGAGATCCTTGCCCCGATCGTCGATACCGCGAAGCACGATATGGGTGTGAGGATGACCGGTGTTATGGTGGTCGACAGCCACCCACTCAAGCTTGGTTCCCAGATCCTCTTCGACCTGGTTCATGAGCCGGCGAATGTAGGGTTTGAGATCTCCATATTGGTCGCCGTCCTCGGCCGAAACGATGAAGCGGAACTGGTGCCGGTCGCCCTTCGAGCGTTCGAGGAATTCGGCGCCATCCATGCGGTCGTCGTGGGGCCCGTACAGCACACCCCGTTCGCCCTCCTTCGTCACGCCGTCGCGCTGAATGTAATGGAGGTGCGCCTTGAGGGCGCTCGCGCTGGGCCCGCGTACCCTCACCAGCCTCGTCTTCACGACGACACGGCGGGCCCGATATCCCGCCAGCCGGTCCCGCCCCGAAAGCGCACGGCCAAGCGCAGCTCCACGACCGATACGGCTGCCGACGAGCTTGCCGCCTTTCTTCCCGCTGCCGATGAGGCCAGCGGCGACGGCGACGCGGCTCGCATATTTCACTACCTTTCTGGCGCGCACATCGCGCTGCCGGCCGAGGCGCGGCTTGAAATCGTCGTCGAAATCCATGCAAGGTCTCCCGAATGGCCATGTCTCGCGAAAGTCTCTCCGCAGGGGCTTCAGTCTCTCCAAGAAACGATGTGCAGACAGAAACTTAAGCGTGTCGTGAGACACGCCTTCTATCTTGTTGTCCCGCCCACCTCCGCCATCTCCCCGCCTCCAGCCTACCTCCAAGCAACAGAACCCCCATCCGACCCAGTGCAGCCAACGCTGCCCCCCGAACGGCAATGGCCGGCACGCGGGTACCCGCTTACCCACGTCCCGGCCGCAATTTCTCGCCCTGTCCTCATCGCAAGGACGCGTAAGCCGCGCGCGCTTCGGCCTCACTCGCGCAATCGCGCCGCGCAACGAGCCCCTGCGCTTGCCCCTCGCCATCCACAATGCTGACCGCTGCAAACCAGCGCCCATCGAGCCGCCCCACCACCGCCACCCGATGAATTCGCCATCCGCATCCTCACCGTGCTCCCAGGCGCCGAGCCACCGCTCGCAGACCCGCGCATCCCACACAAAATCGCTCTCCTCCGCTTCCAGAAACCGCGCGGCCAATGCGCTTGCCGCACCGCGCCCGAACTCGATTTCGAGCCCCTCAACCAGCCTCTCCAGGACCTGATCCGCCGCAGCCGAGATGTTCACGTAAGCAACCATGATAGCCTCCTTCGCCTAAGCATCCCCGCCGTTCGAGGACCTTTCCTGGACGACGGTTGGCGCAGCGGCTGTCAGGGCCGCGCCGGCTTGCCGGTGCGCCGCGAAGCGGCGGCGGAGGAACCGATTTTGTTGCAGGGAAACAAACAAACTCGCGCGCGCAGCGCGCTCATTCTCTGCAGCAAAATTGGAGGGGCCGCCGGCCTTTACAGCCGCTGCAGAGACCGTCACGCTGGTAAGTCCGAGAGAGGTGTTGACCTCTCCGCCTAGCGCACGATCGCAGATAAGCTCTGTCCCAAAAAGACCGCCGGCCCTGCATCACCTAGCGATCAGGGCACTGCGCGGACCGCAAACATCGGATCGACGGCCTGCCTGGTTTCATCCGCTGTCACTGCACCCGAACCACCGCCGCCGATGCCGATGAACATCCTGTGCTGGGCAGAAGCGTCGATCCGGGAGCCAGGATCGATCGCGGCCTCATTTGCGCCCGCCGCTACTTGCGCAAGATAGCTGCGTGTCTCTGCGGGAAGCGACTGTACGCCTGCGAGGTACTTTTCGTAACGTCCGGGTCCCGCGTTGTAGGCTGCAAACAAGCCCGGATAACCGAAGCGATCGTAAAGCAGGCGCAGGTAGAACGTGCCTGCCAGGATATTGTCGCGCGGGTCGTCGGGATCGTTTCCAAGCCCGAGACGGGCGCGCATCTCCGCCCAGGTCCCGGGCATGAGCTGCATCAGTCCCATGGCGCCCTTGACGCTGCGGATCGGACGGCCTCCCAGCCGTGTGCGCCCCCGGCTTTCGGCACGCATCACTCGCGCGATCCAGCTGGTTGGAACACCGAACCTTGCGGAAGCCTCGGCGATGTGGGGAGCCCAGCGCTCGACGTCGTCGGCGCTGGCGGGGCTGGCGAGACTTGCCGCGATGACCGTCGCGGCGGCGATCAGGCCCTTCAGCGCGCCCATATGCGCCTCGCCGGCCCGATGATGTCCGCGCTGCCGGTGATGCCGAAATAGCGACCATCGAAGGATTCCGGGCTGTTCTTCATCAGCAGGAAGTACTGGCCGTGACGCAGCCGCCAACAGCCCTCCCACCAGGGCATCGGACGTCCTTGGCCGTCGCGCAGGCGGCGCTCGACGGTTGGCACGCCGTCGATAAAAATCAGGGGCCCCAGCGCGCAGACTTCCTGGCCCTTAGAAGCGGCCACACGCTTAACCAGTGGAACATTGCTGGGGAGGTAGCGACGCGTGGCGGCAAATTCCCGCCAGGCATAGGGCATGCGCGCAATGACCGTCTCCCCCGGCAGGACTTGCCGTTTGCGATTGACCCAATACAGGCCCGTGGGGGCACTTGCGCTGGCATTCCAGACCAACAACGGGAGCGGTGGCATCGCTGCGGATTGACCCAAAGCGCCCACCCAGAAGCTTGCCCATACGGCAATGACCAGGCGCTTTTTGAAGCGGCGCTTTTCGGCTCGAGCCTGAGTGCCGAGCGGTTGCAGCGGTGCCTCGCTGCGAGGCTTTGAAAGCCCGCTCACCGGCGGAAAGCCCGGCCGGAGTTGGCTTCGCTCCAGGCATCTAGATCATCGATATGGTACTGGATGAACCGGCAATGTCGGCGGTAGATCGGCCCGCCGCCGCCCCGCCTGAGCCTGAGCAGAAGGCGGATGGATATGCCGAGATAGTTGGCAGCCTGGGGAGTGTTGAGGAACGGGGAGCCGCGCTTGGCGCGCTGCGCCCGGCCGACCTGGTCAGAATCTTCCATGGTGTCCCTTCCGTGCATCGGGCGGCACCGAGCCGCCCGTGAGGGACACTCAAATGAGGGAAAACCTGCCGGTCAGGCAGAGTCGAAAACGGCTATAGGCAAATTCGACTCTTCAGCGCTCAGCGGTACGCAGCCCCGCCAGATTGACGGCAGACACCTTCCCGTTCCGCGCAACAAGGACCTCATAGGAGACGCGTTGCCCGACCGTCAGCACCATCAATCCCGACGCCTCGACCGCCGACAAATGGACGAAGCAATCAGCGCCGCCGTCGTCAGGCGTAATGAACCCGTAGCCATTTCGCGCATTGAATGTCGTAACCCTGCCCTTTGGCATGTTCGCCCCCCTGCCAGGGGTGTAATGGTTCGCGGACGAGGCGGATTTGGTCAATCCGGTAGCACCCGCGAATCTGGGTCACGTAGCAATCCGGCACATCTCAAAGAAATCGCCGCAAGAAGCCGGGAACCAACTCAAAGTTCGGAAATTTGCTTCTCCGCGATGGCTTGAACCGCTGTTTGAAGCGCCTGAACCCGCTCGAACGTCCAGTCCAGTTCGGCATCGCTGATCGCGTAGTGGGGCGAGTAGCGCCCCTTGATGTAGGCCAGATGCAGAAGTTCGAAACAACGACGGGCAAACTTGTCCTCGCGCGGCCAGATCGGGATCAGATCGCGCGCAACGTTCTCGGCACGACCGCGCAGGAATTTGAGATGATGCGAGAGCGGGCAGTGAAGCGTCTTGACCGCCAGGATGGCCTGATAGGATTGCTCAGCAGCCTGATGAAGCAGGAACGCCGCGTGGCTGTTCGCTCCCCGGGACAGGGCGAAATCCGCCATATCGAGGAAGATCTTGGCGCTGTCGAACCACTGATTGTAAAGCTGCTGCGTTTGCAGGCGAAGTTCGTCCCGGTCCAGCTTTCGGGGCGGTTCGAACTGCATCGAGCCGCATTGATAAAGGGCTATTCCCTTCCGCAAAACGTCCACAAAAAACGGGCCTCCGTGTCCAAGTTGCCGGGTGAAGTCCTCCAGGGAGTGGACAATCAGGTTTGGCAGCGCCGAAATACGCTTGGCTATTGAATGCTCGCGCGCGAGAGCGGCCTTTGCCTTGCGCCAATGGGCCACTTCGTCGGCTAGTCGCTCATGATTGACAACGACGAGGACATCATAATCCCACGCATGACCGGCCATTGGGCAGGCATCCCAATCGGGGGCCGCATAAGCACCGTAGAGGATGACACTCAGGATCCGGCCCCGCCTTTTCCAAGGCTGCGTTGCGCGAGCGACGAGGTCGTCGAATTCCGAGAAGATGATCTGGACTATCCGGTCGAGGTCGCTTTGCTTCTGTCCGGATAAGTGGCCAAGATCAGTCTTCATAATCACCTCGCGTCAAAACGTCTGGCGGGAGACTCCAATCACCGATGAACACCCTACGCTGGAGACCAACTTTTTCAGTCCAGCGACTTGCCCAGGTGCTTCTCACAGATCGACCTGACCTCGGTTTCGAGCAGTTCGATGCGCTCGACCAGCCATTCCAGCTCGACATCACGAATGACATAGTGCGGGGAGTACCGGCCCTTGACGTAAGCCTGATAGAGCAGCTCCCAGCACCGGGCGCCGAACTTGGTATCGCGCGGCCAGATGGGGATCAGATCCCGCGCGATATCTTCGGCGCGACCGCGGAGAAACTTCAAGTTATGCGATTTTGGGCTATATAGTTTCAGCACCAGAAGTACCGTGTGGTAGAAGTTCTCCGTTGCTTGATGCAGCTGAAACGCAGGGATATTATCCCCTCCCTGGGCTATCAAGAATTTAGCGGCTTGGAGAAACTGACTTCCACTGTCGAACCACTGTTTAAAATGGTTTTCCGCCTCGATGTGCGCCACCGCGCTGTCGAGCGGTTTGGGCATTTCGAACTGCTGGGCTTCCAGTTCATACAGGACGATGCCCTCTCGCACGATGTCGACGAAGAACGGCCGTCCGCGCGCAAGTTGGAAGTTCGCGTCCGCCATCGAATGGACGGTGAGACCAACAGGTGCCGAGATCACCTTGGTAATGTCGTATGCCCGATTGAGGTGGTCCTTGGCCTTGCCCCAGTACTCGGCTTCATCGGCAAGGCGTTCGTCGCTGACCACGACGAGGATATCGTAATCGGAATAGTATCGGCCCACCGGGTCGGCGACCCAGTCCCCACGCGCGTATGAACCGTAGAGGATCACTTTCATGATCCGCCCCTGCTTCTTCCAGCCCTGAGTGGCGAGCGCGAGAACGTCCTCGAATTCATGGAAGACGATCTCCACAACACGCTTCAGGTCTGCGCGCTTTGCTTCCGGGAGATGGCCTAGATCAGTTTTCATAATCACCTGATTCTAGACGAGTTCGGGGCGAGAACAACACTTGTGTTGGACACGGAATGAAGAAATCCCCGCGCCGAAACGGCGCGGGGACCGGCTGTCAGTCGGCCGGATTCCAGATGATCGCAAAGCTGTCCTCGTCGTCCCGGCCTGCCGCGCGCCCGAGATTGGCGTAGAGCCGGCGGGGACCGAATTCCGGGGCCGCCAGGCTGAGCGACACATAGTCGTTGCCCGAGCTTTCGCTGCGGCGCAGCCACCCGGCGCCGACCTCGACCCCGCCCGAGGAAACCCGGTAGTCGGGCTGGGCGTCGCTGGTCTTGCGGGGATTGGGGGTGATCTCGATCTCGGCGCGGATCGAGAGGGTGCGAAGCTGGCCCTTGAAGCTGTGGCCATCGCGCGTGACATATCCGATTGCTGGCATTGTTCGTCTCCTGAGTGGGTCGTCCCGGACCGATTTCCCGGACGATGGCAGACCGGCAGGAACGGCTCGCCAGGGCCCGCGAACCCTTGGGCCGAAGCGCAGCGCAGGACAGGAGCCGGCGGCTTATTTGCGAGCGAAGCGCCCGCGAGGAGACCGCCAGGCGGTCGGGGAAATAAGTTGCCGGGCGATGGTTTCGACGGGACCGCGACCGCTTCCAGGTCATTGCCTTTCGGATCCGGGAATGGGTGCGGGCGCCCGGGCTCAGGAGCACAAAAGGATGCCGGCAATCGGATAAGTCTCTTGCGCGCAGCCAGTCAGCTTCGGCCGGCTTGCGGCCGGCGATTTCGCGGCAATCGATGATCCCAAACCCCCGCAAGGCCTGCCGGGGCACGGACCTGCCGCATTCGTTCGGACGGGGCCCTGGTCGGCGCCAGGTGATTGCGCCGGCGGGATAGTGCTGAACGCAGCGACCTGTCGCTCAGCCTCGTGAGGCACGCGAATTACGTTCCCCGCGCGCAGCCCGTCTCCGGGACGCGCGAATCGGGCGAGGACGACGGGGCCTGCTACGCAGCCAGATCGGGATCCGACCGACTGACAGCCGATCCCCGCGCGGTTTCGGTCGGGCATCTGTCCGCAACGCAGGCCCGTTTATTTCGGGAAAGAAGGCGTGGTCAGCGTGGCTTGCGGCGTCGTGATACCGCAGCGTGGAACACGGCAAGCGACGGCGGACAAGGCGACGGGCGCAGCACCTGGGCGGGCGAACATGATCTGCAAGGATCACCCGAATTGGGTATCGCGAAGTTGACATAGAGCAATGCTATTGAGGGCGGGCGCGACCAGGTCGGGAAACATGACCGAAGCGGCTGGAGGAGCCTGAAGTGAACATCTACACCCTGAAGTTTCCCGGCGACGGGAATGCGGGCGCCCTGCGTCTCGACTTCGATGCCGAAGATGCCGCCGAAGCGCTGGTGACCGCCCACCGGAAGGCGAGCGATGTGAGAGCCGGGCGTTCCGCCGAACTGTGGCAGGGAGCTCGCAGGCTTTGCACCATCCGGCATGGGTCGAACCCGGGCGAGAAACCGACATCAATGCGCTTTCAAACGGCCTGATACGGGGGACCGGCGAGCGTTGCCACTACGGAAAGACCGCCCCGGGGGGCATTGGGGCGGTCCCCCGTTAGGGTTGACGCGATCCGGACCAAAAGGAGGCGCCCGATCGCATCCGCGCCGCTAGCCACGCTGCGGCGCCGGGAAAACAGGCTTTCGATCAGGTGTTGGTCTGACGGGGCGATCCGCTTATCGCATCGCTGCCCGAGCCTGCCGCCGGCTACTTTGCGTCAGTGCCGGCGGGTGACGAGACGCGTTTCGCCGCAGAGGCTGCACGCGCCTTTACTGCGCTCGAAGCCATTGGCTCCGACCAGTTCGCGGGTCGCCTGTTCGACATGATCGAGCGGCGACAGACCCAGCGTCTGGGCAATGCAATCGTCGCAGACAGGTTCCGGAGCGAGACGCGAAACGAGTTTTCGATGGCTTGAAATGCGTCTGTTTTAACTTCTGTCATGGCTTTCCATGGGTGCCATCGGCAGGGCCTGACGGCAACGAACTTTTGCTATCAGCGGCGAGGCCGCGCCTGCCAGGGCGCGGCCTCGCCACCAAAATTTTCAATGCCCCAGCAGGATCGACCGGAGGCGGAAGGGTCCGCCTCCGGTCCATTTCTTCAGGCAGCTAGCCGGGAGCCATCGCCCTCCGTCTCCCCGTCGCGCCCATCGCCATCGGCAATGCCGGAGCCGGGCTCGCCCGGATGAAGTTCGTCCTCGCCGGAATCCGGGTCGGACACCTCGAACGCCCGGCGATGCGCGTTCACCGTGCCGACACCGCCCCGCTCGGTATATTGAGTGGGCGGAAACGCCATCCAGCGCGGCACCCAGCCTTCGCGCTTCACGCGCCCGTCAATGCCTGCAAGGTGGTCGCGGATGATGCCTTTCAGGGTCTTGCCCTTCTCCCTACCGTTGGCGCTCGCAACAACCTCGCCCGCAACTTCTCCCACCATCGCCAGCAGGACTTCACGGTCGCGCAGCGTATCGAGGAAGGCCGCATCCGCCTGCCACCAGTCGGCCATTGGGACAGTCATTCCCATGCCGACCGCTTCCACTGCCGCAGTTCCAGCCGCAAGGCTCTCGCCCATGACCACGGTCAGGATTTCCATGACCGTCTGGTCGGGAAGCTCGATGAGCCGTGCAAACAGGCGGCACAAATCCCGAGGCGATCCGCGCATGCCATAACCGCTTCCGCCGATCACGCCCCCGCCAATTACAGTCGGCTCGTCGCCTGGCAGGTTCAGCAAGGCGAGCACGGTGCGACGCGCGGTATCGAACACCGCTTCTGCCCGCGAGGTCTCGACGCTTTCCCTGACCGCATCGCTTTTCACCGCCTGCGGTTCGGGAGCGATCCGCCAGAGCGGCGATCCGGCAATGGCATGAGCGACCATGAGACGCAGGGCGAGGCCCGGACGGCCCAGCAGTTCGGCGCGCACGGCGGCATGGCGGTGCAGGTCGATATAGGTCTGGGTAATCGAAGTCAGTTCGGGACGGACTGCCTTGCCAGCCGCGCCGTCCCCGTTCCCGGCGCCGCCATTTTCCGAGCTGGCCTTGGCAAGCCGCGCGGCCTCCTTGCGCGAGAGATAACCCTCATGAATGACGACTTCGCCATTGGCGCGCACGTCGAGATAGACCCGCCCGCCCCTGCGCTTGGCGGTCTTCTCATACTCCCACGAATGGAAGTGGCTTTCGGGAGGAAGCACGACGGCGTCCGCCCAGCCAGCCTCGAGATAGGCCAGCCGCCTGGCGTCGATGGCGGCGTTCTGGAGGTCCCAGAAAGCGTCCGTCTCCGCAAAGTAGGCATCCTCCCCGAAGAGGTCGGCAACCGTCGAAAGCCCGCTTGCATCGACATCGAACAGCGCATGGCCGGTCGGCACCGACTGCCCCCCGAAGAGAAATGCTTTCAGCTGGAAGCCGCGAGGCAGGTAGGGGTCGGGATCGTCGACAAGGGCAAGCCATGTCTTCTGCTGCGCTTTCGAAGCCAACGTCAGGTGACGCACGGTCGCTGCGTCGATTTCCTCGGCGCGGTACATCTCACGAATGCGCGGGAGGAGATTGCCGAGTGCGAGAATGCGCTTCACCGCCAGATCGGGGAGGCCGAATGTCTGGCCGATCTCCGCAATACTGCGTCCTTCCTTCACCAGCCGGGTGAAGCAGGTCCAGCGCGAGACTTCATCGGGATCGAGTCTGGCGATGTTCTCGATCAGCGAGGCCTCGACCGCGCTCGCATCATCGGCATCGTCAAGGATCGCGCAGGGCAGCAGCGCCGCCTCGGGGTCCGGTTCCCCGGCCTCGGCGCAGGCCGCCAGCCTTTCGGCGCCGACCAGCTGCGCGGCATGGAAGCGGCGGCAACCGGCCACGATCTCGTAATGGCCA
>NZ_DAMDBA010000019.1:14738-63852 GCF_032093395.1 Novosphingobium sp. | reverse complement strand
CTTCCGCTCGACCATCCGCTTGCCCGCCAACTTGCCGATCGCGTGCTCGCGCGCCTGATGCAGACCCCGCTGTTCATTGCCGCCGCCCTGCCGAACCGAGTACTCCAGCCCCGGTTCAGCCGCTATGACGGACGCGGCCAATACGGCAACCACGTCGACAACGCGATCTTCCCGATCCCCGGCACCGGCGAGCATCTGCGCAGCGACCTGTCAGGCACGCTCTTCCTCAGCGATCCGAACGATTACGACGGCGGCGAACTGATCATCGAGGACATGTTCGGCACGCACAGCGTCAAGCTTCCGGCCGGCCATCTGGTCGTCTATCCGGGCAGCAGCCTGCACCGCGTCGCCCCTGTCACGCGTGGCGCGCGCCTCGTCTCGTTCTTCTGGACCCAGAGCTTCGTCGCCGCCCCCGAACGCCGCCGCCTTCTGTTAGAGCTGGACGGCGCAATCCAGTCCGTGGCGGCCGACCATCCCGAACACGGCTCCATCGACACGCTCACGCAGGTCTATCACAACCTGCTTCGGCAATGGTCCTCGACATGACCGGAGCCCCGCTCCCGCCATTGGTGCAGATCCCGCCGGACGTGCGCAGCCTGGCCGACTACGAGCGCCGTGCCCCCGCGCACCTTACGGCCGAGGCCTGGCAGCATATCCAGGAAGGGTCGGGAACCGGCCAAACCTTGCGCGCCAATCTGGAAGCTCTTGCGCGACGGGGTTTCCGTCCGCGCGCCATGGCCGACTTGCGTGGCGGCGGCACCGCGATCGACCTGTTCGGTCGCAGCCATGCCGCGCCGCTCATGCTCGCCCCCGTCGCCTATCAGCGACTTGCCCATCCCGATGGCGAACACGCGACGATCCGCGCCGCCACTGCGCTCGATACCGGCACCATCGTCAGCACCCTGTCGAGCGTCACGCTGGAGGAAATCGCCGAGAGCGCCGATGCTTTCGCTGGCGAGATGGGCAAGCGCCCTGCCCCGCTATGGTTTCAGCTCTATCTCCAGCCCGAGCGCGAGCACAGCCTTGCTCTCCTGCGCCGGGCGGAAGCTGCCGGCTATGAGGCGATCGTGCTCACCGTGGATGCCGCGATCAAGCTGTCGGGCATGGTCCTGCCCGCAGGCGTCCGGGCGGCAAACCTCGCCGGGATGCCGCAGCCGCGCCAGACCGCAACGCCCGGTGGGAACATCCTGTTCGGTACCCCGCTCACCGAAGGCGCGCCCCGCTGGGATGACCTCGCCTGGTTGCGCGCCGCCACTTCGCTGCCTGTGCTCGTGAAAGGCATGGTGCTGGGCGAGGACGCCCTGCGCGCCGTGGACATGGGCGCCGACGGCCTGATCCTCTCCAACCACGGCGGACGCGTGCTGGACGGATTGCCGAGCGCCCTGGACATGATCGAGGACGTGATCGAGGCGATCGGAGGACGCGTGCCGGTGCTGGTCGACGGCGGTTTCCGGTCCGGAACGGACGTGGTCAAGGCGCTGGCGCTGGGCGCACGATCCGTGCTGATCGGCCGCCCGCAGCTTCATGCGCTGGCCGTCGCCGGGATGCCGGGCGTGGCCCATACCATTCACCTCCTGCGCACCGAACTGGAAGCGGCCATGGCGCAGCTGGGATGCGCGAAAGTGGCCCAGATCACGCGCGAGCGGCTGATCGCACTGCGCTAGCCCGGCGGGCGCTCATCTTCGGTAAATCCCCAAGAACCCATCAAGCCGCATCCGCCGTTACGGCGGCCTATCGGACGATGACTTGCTGTCACCAATTAATACAAATTGCGACGCGCCAGAAAGCGCGAAGTTTGTAATGGAACAGCAAAACAACATGAGGGAAATACGAAGTGGTGCGATTCCGTTTCGGTCTGCTGGCCTCGGCCGCCCTGGTGACGTGGCCGGTCTCCTCCGTCCATGCCCAATCCACTTCGGCCCAATCCGCCCCGGCTCAATCCACTTCTGGCCCGGCCAGCGGCAATCCCGCCGCAGCGTCGGCTCCAGAGGAAAGCGGCGAGGAATTCGAGATCGTCGTCGCCGGCCAGAAACCGCGCGGATCGGTGATCGGAGATATCGCGCCCGAAGTTACCTTCAATTCCGGAGACGTCCGAGCGCTTGGCGTTTCCAGCGTCACCGAACTGCTTGAGGAACTGGCGCCGCAGACCCAAAGCGCCGGTGGTGGATCGCCCGTCGTTCTCCTCGAAGGGCGGCGCATCGCCAGCTTCCGCGAAGTGGGCACGATCCCCAGCGAGGCGATCCAGCGGGTCGAGATCCTGCCCGAGGAAGTCGCGCTCAAGTACGGCTATGCCGCCACCCAGAAAGTTGTCAACATCGTGCTGCGCCAACGTTTCCGCGCTTTCGCCGTGGAGGGCGGCGGCAAGCTGGGCACCCAGGGCGACGGGCTGGGCGTGAACACCAAGGGAGACTTTCTGGCGATCCGGCGCGGCGAGCGCGTCAATATCGACGCCAACTATTCACACGCCAATCCGATCACCGAAGCCCAGCGCGGCCTGGCCACCAGCGGCGGCGACGGCAACAACCGCACGCTACGCCCGGAATCCGAAGCGTTCACCGTGACGGGAACCTGGGCCAAGCCCCTGTCGAGCGTCTGGCTTGCCACGATCAACGGCGAGGCCACGACCACCGACACCCAGGCCTTGCGCGGCAGCGCCGTACCGGGCGTGACCATCCCCGGCGGCAGCCCTTACGCGAGCGGGTCCGAGGACGAGACGTTCCTGCCGACCGTGGACGGGCTTTCGCCCTTGCGAAACAGCAACAGCACGCAGACCGGTCACCTCGGCCTTACCCTCAACGGCACCACGCAGAAATGGCAGTGGACCGTGACCGGCAACTACGACCACAGCGATACCCGCTCGATCCAGCAGCGCCCGCTCAACCTGGCCGACTATGCCGCGGCCGTTGCCGCAGGCGATCCCCTTGCCGATCCCGCCTTGCCCATCGCCGGCCAGTTCCTGGATTTCCAGCCCGTCAACCAGACGCGCAATTCCACCGACAGCGCCGAAGTAAACCTCGTCGCAACCACATCGCCGCTTCAGCTTCCCGCAGGAGCCGTGAACACGACCTTCAAGGTCAGCGGCAATCTTGATCGCTCGGAAAGCGCCGTCACCCGGCAAGGACTGACCCGAAACACCAGCGTGGACCGCGATCAGGGCGAGGCTTCGGTGAACATCGACATCCCGCTCAGCAGCCGCGCGGTGCCCCTGTTCCCGGGTGCGGGCCGCATCTCGATCAACGCCAATGCCGCCGTCAGGCAGATCGGCGATTTCGGCACGCTGCGCACCCTGGGCGGCGGCATGACCTGGAATCCCTCAAGCCGGTTCAGCCTGATCGCCAGCTATCGCGACGATCAGAAC
Source organism: Novosphingobium sp. (assembly GCF_032093395.1). GTDB lineage: Bacteria > Pseudomonadota > Alphaproteobacteria > Sphingomonadales > Sphingomonadaceae > Novosphingobium. Next base: position 60,494 of record NZ_DAMDBA010000019.1, on the reverse strand, counting down.
GCGCCCTCTGCCGCGCAACTCGGCGGTGCCATCATCACGACCGCCAATGTCGATATCTTCGATTATACGCGCGGGGAATCCGTGCGCGTGACGGCCGTGACCGGCGGCAATCCGGACCTTCAGGCCGCCAGCATGCGCAATTTCCGTCTTGGCGGTACGTTCCGGTTTGAAAATCCCAACATAACGCTCAACATGGACTACAACCGCACCTGGCAGCGCAACCAGGTAACCGCGCTGCCCGGCGCCACGCCCGCTGTCGTTGCCGCCTTCCCGGAACGTTTCAGCCGCGATGCCGACGGCGAGTTGGTCGCCGTAGACCTGCGACCGATCAACATCGCCAGCGAGGACAAGTCCCAGCTTCGCATGGGCATCACGTTCACGAAGTCGCTGAAAACGCCGCAATCGCAGATCGATGCGATGCGCGAGAGCTTCCGCAGGCGGTTTCCCGAGGGCGGTCCCGGTCGTCGCGAGGGCGAAGGCGGGCCCCCACCGGGCGACGACAATACTTCGCCTCCCCGCGAAGGCACCGGTTCGGACACGGGGAGGTCCGATGCCGGAAGTCCCGACGCCCCGCGCGGCAGCGCGGCAGGCGGCGGACCGGGCGGAAATGCCGGTCCCGGCGGCGGTGGCGGGTTCGGTGGTCGCGGTTTCGGCGGCGGCGGTTTCGGCGGCGGTGGGGCGCGAGGCGGACGACTGACGTTCTCGCTCTACCACACCTGGGTGTTTTCCGACCGCGTCGTACTGCGCGAGGGGCAACCGGAGATCGACCTGCTCAACGGTGGCACGATCGGCGCCAGCAGCGGCGGCACGCCGCGCCACAAGCTGGAACTCCAGTCCGGCTATTCGCAAAGCGGGCTGGGTATGCGCCTGACAGGAAGCTGGCAGAGCGGCACCACCGTGGACGGTGTAAATGGTTTCCCGACCACGCAACTGCGCTTCGAAGACTTCGCGAAATTCGACTTGCGGCTGTTTGCCGACCTGGGGCAGCAGCCCAAACTGGTCGAGAAGGTACCGTTCCTGCGCGGCTCGCGGCTGACGTTTTCGGTGTCCAACCTGTTCGACGCTCGCCAGAAAGTGCGGGATGGAAACGGCAACACCCCATTTGCCTACTCGCCCTACTATCTCGATCCTGTGGGCAGAGCGTTTCAGATCACGTTCCGCAAACTGTTCTTCACCGCGCCGCCTCCGGGCCAGCAGCGTCCGCGCGGCGATTTCGGCCGTTGATCGGATGGCGGTGGCGGAACAATCGCCATCGCCTCCGGTTTGCCTCGTATGTCGGCAGAGCTTCACTTTACGCTAGTAATTGCGAATGACTTGCAATAGCATGTTCTGAGCGACCTGGAGTGCCCGCCGATGACCTTCCATTTCCAAACGCAGCAGGGCACCCCTGCCCGCCTTCCGCCCAGCGTCCTCGTCGATATGATCCGCTGCTGGTGCGGTGCCAGACGCCAGGGCGTTCCGGCGCAGCCCAGACTGACCCGCCGTCTCGAGGCACTGGATTGCACGGTGCTGGCTCCGGTCATGGACAGCTTCTGCTCCCTCTTCGAGTTCGCACTGGGCAGGCCCCTGCATACCGGGCGATCGCAAGACCTGTCGGAGGACGAGCAGATGATGTTGTCTCTTCTGGAAGGCCTGGAACGGCGCGCGATCGCGCTCCCTTGCGAAGAACCGCGCGGCACTCTGCTCGATCTGGCGATCCGCTCTACGCGTGTCATGATCACGCTGACCCTGCGCCAGGCGCGAAGGCCCACGACCGGAAAGCAGCAATCGGCCTGGGCCTGAAGGAAAGCGCTTGCCCGGCCTTCTAGCCGCGTCGTTCGGCCAGCTTCTGTTCGATCGCGGCCCATAAGCGCGCGAAATGTTGCGCAGCAGGACTTTGCGGCGAATGCGCGCCGACCGGCTGCTGCTGCACCGCACATTGCTCGACGGCACTGGCGTAAGGGATCGTCGGCCAGTTCGGATTTGCATCGCGCGCCTGCTTGTGCAGGGCCCGGCGCAAGTCCAGCATGGAGAGCACCGGCAGGATCGGCGGGTGGCGACGGGTATTGCCGGCGATTTCGCGCACCACCAGATCGAACGCGCGCGCGGATAGGGGCGACGGCGGCAGCGGGACGATCACCAGGTCCGCCGCACGCACGACTTGCGCCGAAAGCTCGTTCATAACCGGCGGGCAATCGAGCACGATCCGCTCGTAATTTTGCGCCAACTCCTCCGTCAGCCGCGCCAGACGCTTGCGCTTGCCGATGCGCATCAGCTGCGCATCGAGCGCGCGGATGCTCTCGTCGGCAGGGAGGACGTCTATTCCATCCCAGGCGGTAGGCTGGATCAGGCGGAGCGGCGATCGATCGCGCGAGAACACTTCCTCCGCCAGCCCGGAGCCTTTCGGTTCCAAGCCATAGAGAAACCCCGAGCCGCCCGCTGCGTCGAGATCCCACAAGAGCGTGGGATGGCCGCCCTGCGCCGAACACCAGGACAAGTTGGCTGCGAAGGTCGTCTTACCCACACCGCCCTTGACACTATAGATCGCGATAGTGGCGCCTTTCGCGCTAACGCGATCGGATGTCTGGTCTTGCACGGGAGCGCGAAGCCGGGGCGACATGCCGGCAATGCGAGGCAACTTGTTCTTCTTACCAACCACCGGTCGATGGTTGCCGGACATGTCAGATACGTCAACCAGGAACTGGCACGAACCTGGGCGAAAAACGGGAAATTCCGATAAGCCCTGAAACGGGCTCGGCCCGCGCTCCGTGCGATCGATCCGAAAATTCCGGAAGGATCGGTGGGAACGCGGGCCGGTGCCGCGGGGATAAGAACGAGGAAGCGGAGTTTCCCGCTCTCGATCTATCGCTTTCGATCAACCGTCGTAATCGCCGCCCAGCGACGTGTTACGGGTCGGAGCCGAGGCAGTGATGCGAAGGGCTTCGGCCGACTGGCTAAGCGAGCCGACTTCGTCCATCTCGTCATCGTCGTCGGGCAGGACGCGCTGCATCGAGGTGACCAGCGTTTCCTTGAGATTGGCCGGGGTCACGGTCTGCTCGGCGATTTCGCGCAGGGCGACGACCGGGTTCTTGTCGCGGTCGCGTTCCAGGGTCAGCTCAGCGCCGCCCGAAATCTCGCGCGCACGCTGTGCGGCCAGAAGGACCAGATCGAAGCGGTTGGGGATCTTGTCGACGCAATCTTCGACGGTAACGCGCGCCATGGGCACTCCGTATGAAATCTGGTGGATCGGTAAACTCTGCCCGATAAGCAGCAATTCGGTGAAAGTCAAGAAATCCGGTCAGCCACAGCCCGATCGCCGAAAGCAGTCCGCCTCGTGATCGTTGATCACACCCACCGCCTGGAGCCAGGCATGGACCACCACCGGCCCCACGAAGCCGAACCCGCGTTTCTTCAGCGCTGCCGACAGGGCATCCCCGACGGTCGATCGCGCGGCGCTGCCGGTTCTATCGCCCATGGCGGGACGGCCGTCCACAAAGGACCAGACGAACGCGGAAAAATCCTCTCCCCGATCCTGCATGGCCAGATAGGCCCGCGCGTTGCGGATAGTCGCCTCGATCTTGGCGCGGGCCCGCACGATCCCCGCGTCGCCCATCAACCGCTCGATCTCCGCCGGACCATAGGCTGCGATGCGCCGGGGATCGAAATCCTCGAACGCAATGCGAAAAGCCTCGCGCTTGTAGAGGATGGTGCGCCAGGACAGTCCGGCCTGGAACGTATCGAGCACCAGTTTTTCCCAGAGCGCGCGCGAATCGCGGACCGGCACGCCCCATTCCTCGTCGTGATAGGCCTGCATCCGGGCATCACCCTGTGCCCAGCGGCAGCGGTTAATCGTTTCTGTCATCGCGCTCTCCGGAACGTCAGGTTGTATCGCCAAGGCCCGGTTTCAGGATGATCTCCGCGTTCGACGCCGTCCACCCCGTGAAACGTCATGCGCGAAGGCCCGCCCCAGACCACCACGTCTCCGTGATGCAGGCGGTGCCGCTCCGGCCTGTCCGCGCGCAGAGCCCCGCCCCAGAGGAAGGTGGCCGAAAGGCCCAGCGATACCGACACGATCGGCGCGTCATGATCCCGCTCGTCCATGTCCTGGTGCAGCGACAGCCGCGTTCCCGCATCGTAGCGATTCACGAGGCAGGCATCGGGCAAGAAGCCCGCATAGCCCACCGCTGCGGCCGCGCGCCCGGCCAGCGACCGGAACAGGTCGGGCATGGCCGGCCAGGGCTTGCCGGTTTCCGGGTCGAGCGACTGATAGCGATACCCCCTGCGGTCGCTGACCCATCCCGTCTCCCCGCAGTTGAACATCGCCACCGACAGGCGTCCACCGTTGCGGGTCGTCATGTTCCGGAAAGGGGACACCGCGCCGAGCTTCGGAATTTGCGCCAGCAACGCGCTTGCCTCGGCCGATGCAAAGCCGCCCAGCAGCATGGCGCCGGGGCCGATCCGCACCGCGCTGCGGCTCTCCGCGAACATGTCAGGCTGCATCGTGGAAGATGATCCCCAAAGTGTGCCGCTTGCCCGAATGAAGCTTCGATACCCCGTGCCGCATCGTCACCCGGTAATCCCCGCGAGCGCCGCGCTGGGGGCGCTGGTTCACGGCAAGGATCACGACATCCCCCTGTTCGAGCGGAACGACTGCCGGTCGAGACTGCATGCGCGGTCGCTGCTCGGTGAGCACGAACTCCCCGCCGGTGAAGTCTTGTCCGGGTCGGGACAGCAGAACTGCGGCTTGCAACGGAAAGACGTGCTCGCCGTAAAGATCCTGGTGCAGGCAATTGTAGTCGCCCGGCCCATATTCCAGCAGGAGCGGCGTCGGCCGGCGCTGGCCCGCCGCATGGCACCGCTGAAGAAACTCCGCATGATCGTCCGGAAAGCGGGTGGGCATGTCCATGCGCGCATACCAGCGGTTGGCGATGGGCGCCAGGCGAGGATAGAGTGCCGATCGCAGTGCCTGCACTTTATCCGGCAGGGGGTAGGCGAAGTATCGATACTCGCCCTGCCCGAACCCATGCCGCGCCATGTGGACGTGGTTGCGGAATGGCCGGTCATCCCGGTAAAGCGCCGCGACTTGCGTGCACACTTCTGCTGGCACCAATCCCTTCAGGACGGCCCACCCTTCCTGGTCGAGATCCCTGGCCACGGCCTCCCAACCGGCAGCAGCCACACGCGTTTCCTCTTTCATGCCATCGTTCATGGGCAGACTCTTAGCATCGCGCCCGGGCGATAGCGCCCCGTTCCTTGCGATCAAAACAGGTCGCTGTTCTTACATTGGCGTCGTCATCCACCGCCATCGTAATTATCGCTATTGATTCGCATTAGTTTGTGTGGCCTAGCGCGTCCATGCTCACTGTCGAGAAAGACCCGATGACGCCCAAGAACCGCCAGAGCCTGATCCTCGCCGCAAGCCTTGCCACCCTCGCCGGCTTTGCCGCTATCCCGGCATCGGCGCACTCGCCTTACCTGCTTCCGAACGGCTTCGCGCTGGACAAGGAAGACCATGTCACGGTCGAAGCCTCGTTCAGCGAGCATGTCTTCGTGCCGACCGTCGCCATGCTTTCCGACGATTTCCACCTCGTAGGTCCGGACGGCAAGGCGGTTCCGCTCAAGCCGGTCGCCATGCGGGATCTGGCCATGATGGAAGCGCCGCTTCCCGCCGAAGGCACATATCGCCTGACCAGCGGCGAACGCCAGGGACGGGTCGCCAAGGCGGCGCTGATCGACGGCGTGTGGGAATTCGTCGACCCACGCCGTGCGCTGCCCGCCGGGGTCACTCCGGTGGACATGCAAAGCATCACCAAAGCCGAGGCTTACGTGACGCGCGGCAAGCCGGATCAGGCGGCGCTGGCGCCGGTGGGCAAGGGCATCGAATATCGTGCCGTAACCCACCCTTCCGCGATCCGCGCCGGCCAGCCTGCCGAGTTCGAAGTGCTGTTCGACGGCAAGCCGCTGGCCAATGCCGACGTGGAAGTGGAAGCAGCGCGGGCAGGAGACGTGGAGAATGTCCGCCTGCCGATCGTCACCAGCGACGCCAGGGGCCGCTTCACCGTGACCGCGCCGGAGCCCGGCCTCTATTTCGCGATGACCCGCCACCGTGTCGGCGCTGTCGGCGCCCAGCCCGCGCGCAGCTACACTTACGCCCTGACCTATTCCGTTACCAAATGAGGATGAATACCATGAAGACGGTCATAACCGCGATCTCCCTGCTCGCCGCGATCGGCGCTGGCGCCACGGCCGCCCAGGCCGCCTCCCACGATCTGGCGACGTTCATCAAGGAGCAGGATCTCGACGGCGATGGCAAGGTCAGCAAGGAAGAGTACCAGCGCGGGCGGGATGCCGAGTTCGCCCGGATGGATCGCAACCGCGACGGTGTTCTTTCGCATGACGAATATGTCGGCGACTATCGCGAACGCCTGGAGCGCGAACTGGCGCAGCGTCCGGAAAGCCAGCGCGCGGAAGAGCGCACCCGCCAGATGCGCCAGGCGGAGGTCCGCTTCGGGGTGCTGGACAGCGACAAGAGCGGCGGCATCTCGAAGCCCGAATTCGACGCGACGGGCTGGGGTATGTTCCTGCGCCACGAGACCGACCATGACGGTTTCGTCTCGGCAAAGGACGTACCCGCGAAAGACGACGAGTAAGAAATGGGGGCGGTCATGTGATCCCGCGCGACGACTGGCCGCCCCGCCGCTCCCCCACAACTGCCATCGTCATCCTGAACTTGTTTCAGGATCCATTTCTGACCATCGACGGCGGGGCTATCCGTGAGATGGATCCTGAACCAAGTTCAGGATGACGGCAGTGTAGAGGGCTGGCCTGTGCACCATCAGCGAGTGGACTTACAAAACGCCCTTCATTGCAGGCTGCGGATGAAGAATTCCGACAGGCGGCGCGTCACATAGTCGATCGGTCCGGTCGAACGCCCGACGCTGTGTTCGCCACCGGGAACCACCAGAAGGTCGAAGTCCTTGTCCGCCTTGATCAGCGCGTCGGCAACCTGCATCGTCGAGGCAGGATCGACGTTGCTGTCCTGCTCGCCCACGATCATGAACAGCTTGCCCTGGAGCCGCGCGGCATTGTCCACGCCGGAGGCATCGGCATAGCTCTTGTCGACCGGCCAGCCCAGCCACTGTTCGTTCCAGCTGATCTTGTCCATGCGATTGTCATAGCAGCCGGCCATGGCCACGCCCGCCTTGTAGAAGTCGCCATGGAACAGCAGGGCGTTGAGGGTGCTCTGCCCTCCTGCCGAGGCGCCGTAGATGCCGACGCGGCTTATGTCATAGGCCCCGTCCTTCGCCGCCAGCGCCTTGTGCCAGAGGATACGGTCGGGGAAGCCGGAATCCTGGAGGTTCTTCCACGCCACGTCCTGGAACGCCTTGGAGCGGTTGGCCGTGCCCATGCCGTCGATCTGCACGACGATGAAGCCGAGATCGGCCAGGGCCTGCATGCCGATCACCTTGTCGCCACCGGAGTGATAGCCGAAGGGCCAGAAGCTCTTGGGCACAAAACTGTCGTGCGGCCCGGCGTAGATGTTCTCGATCACCGGATACTTCTTCGCCGGATCGTAGTCACGCGGACGGACCACCAGTCCCCAGATGTCGGTCTTGCCGTCGCGGGCCTTGGCGGAGAAGACTTCCGGTGCGCGGAAACCCGCCGCGGCGAGGCGCGTGATATCGCCCTTGGCGATGGTCTGCACCAGTGCCCCGTCGCTCGTCCGGTGGAGTTCGCTGATATTGGGCATGTCCACGCGCGAGTAGGTATCCACGTAGAACTGCATGTCCGGCGAGAAGCTGACGCTGTGGTCGGCACGTCCCGGCGTGAGCGGCGTCAAGTTCCGGCCATCGAAATCGACGCGATAGTAGTGGCGGAAATAAGGATCCTCGTTGGAGTTCACACCGCTGGCGGCGAACCAGATCTGCCGCTTGTCGTCATCGACTTTCACGACATCGCGCACCACCCACTGGCCGCTGGTAATGCGGTTCTTCACCTTTCCGGTCCGACCGTCGATCAGGTAGAGATGGTTCCAGCCATCGCGCTCGGAAGCCCAGACGATCTCGTTCCCAAGCCCCTTCACCTCGTGCGAAAAGCGGCGGTCGGCATAGACGAAAGTCTTCGCATCCTCGCTAACGGCGGCGTGGGCAGCACCGCTCGCGGCATCGACCGAGACGATCCGCGCCTGTCCGAAACCGCGCCGTACATAGTCGAAAGCCACACTCTTGCCGTCCGCACGCCAACGCGGGGCGGACAATTCATAGGCGTTGGGGAAAAGCGTGGGCTCCACCACGGTCTGACGGCGCGCCGCCACGTCGAACAGGACGGGTTGCTCCTGATCGATCGCATCGCCCGGCTTGGGATAGAGCTGCGTCCGCAAGCCCGGCTGGCCCTTGCCTGCCGGGGCCGCTTCCACGCGCAGCACTTGCCGCGCATAGCCGGGGCGGACGCGATAGATCATCAGGTGGCGGCTGTCCGGCGACCAGGCAATGGTTTCGGGATCGTAGAAGTTGCCCGACGATCCATCGGTGCTGAGGCGGATCGCCTCCTTGCTCCCGGCCCCACTCCCGACCGGGCGAACGATCAGGTTGTCATCCTCGACCAGCGCCTCCCACTTGCCGTCCGGCGATAGGCGCGGGTGATTGTCGGCGGGAACCGAAAGGTCGCGAACGACCCCGAAGCCGCGCGGACGGCGGGGGTCTTCCTGCTTCTCGCAAACGTAGTCCGTCAGCGTGCAGCGCCAGCCATCTTCGTCTAACCAGAACTGGATGGTCTGCCGGTCGCCGGCATAGTCGAACTCCGCGAAAGGAAGGCGCAGCGGTGCGACCGGACGGCCCAGCGCCTGCGTCAGCGTCGCTGCCAGGCGCTGCTGGTCGAACGCCGCGCTGCGCGCCAGCGACCGGGCGTCGACAGTCTCGAATGCGAAGCCGCCTTCCACGGTCTTGCGATAGGAAAAGGCCTGGCCGTCCGGCGTCCAGTGCGCCGGCCAGGCTATGTCGCGGGTGAGGTACTGCCAGCTTTCCCGCAATGCGAGCGAACGGTCGATATCCGCCCGGCTCGGAGCCGCGCAAACAGCGGCCGAAGCCAGGCTCGCAGCACCGGCCATCAACAGTCCGCAGATACGAGCACGGCGAGCGATAAGCGACATGGGAGGCGACCTCGATAACGACTGGATGGCGAGATCGTATACGGTATTATGTGCCACATGCAACCGGAGCGCCCGATACCGACACAACCACGCACATTCAGAGCGATGGTGACGCATGACGTTCGCGTGGCCATGGCGACTAAAAGACGAACGATTCAATGCATTAATTGCTAATGCGTCGCATATGCTTTTCCTCAAACGCGGTCCATATACGCAATCAAGCGGCACTATGATTCGCCGCCATTGAACCCCTCATGGAGGGATCCTAGGTTCAACACCGGGCCTGCTATCGTGGCCCGGCAACGAGGAGACGGTCACGGCCATGGAAATTCGTCGCGAAACCGACAGCATCGGTGAAATCGAAGTTCCCGCAACCGCGTACTGGGGCGCTCAGACCCAGCGCAGCATCGAGAACTTCCCCTTCGCCGCCAGCGAACGCATGCCCCTGCCGATCGTCCGCGCCCTTGCCCGCGTGAAGCTGGCCGCTGCCCGCGCCAATCGCGCTCACGGCCTGGATGCGAATTTGGCCGACGCCATCGAGAGCGCTGCGACCGAGGTGGTGGAAGGCAAGCTGGACGATCAGTTCCCGCTCGTGATCTGGCAGACCGGCAGCGGTACCCAGAGCAATATGAACGTAAACGAGGTCATCGCCGGACGGGCCAACGAGATCCTGTCCGGCCAGCGCGGTGGCAAGAGCCCGGTCCATCCCAACGATCACGTCAACCGCGGCCAGTCCTCCAACGACAGCTTCCCCACTGCCCTCCATGTCGCGGCGGTCGTCTCTATCGAGGAAGTGCTGGTCCCGGCGCTCGATCGCCTCACCGCGTCGCTCGATGCCAAGGCCAAGGCCTGGAAAGACATCGTGAAGATCGGTCGCACGCACCTTCAGGACGCCACGCCGCTCACCCTCGGCCAGGAGTTCTCGGGCTACGTTCAGCAGCTTCGCGACGCCTACCAACGCTTGCGCGACGCCGAGAAAGGCGTGCTGCGGCTGGCACAAGGCGGCACGGCCGTCGGCACCGGGCTCAATGCGCCCGAAGGCTTCGGAGACGCGGTTGCCGCCGATCTTGCCGAGCAGACCGGCAAGGCCTTCGTCAAGGCGCCGAACACTTTCGAGGCGCTGGCCAGCAATGACGGGCTGGTCCAACTGTCGGGCACGCTTTCCACCCTTGCCGTGGCGCTGACCAAGATCGCCAACGACGTCCGCCTGCTGGGTTCCGGCCCTCGCTCGGGACTTGGAGAGCTTGACCTTCCGGCGAACGAGCCCGGCAGCTCGATCATGCCCGGCAAGGTCAATCCCACCCAGTGCGAGATGCTGACGATGGTTGCCGCCCAAGTGATCGGCAACCACCAGGCGGTCACCGTGGGCGGGCTTCAGGGTGCTTTCGAACTCAACGTGTTCAAGCCGATGATCGGGGCGGCGATTATCCGCTCCATCGAACTGCTTGCCACCGGCATGACCAGCTTCGCCGAACGCTGCGTCGACGGTATCGAGCCCAACCGCACCCGCATCGCCGAACTGGTGGAGCGCTCGCTGATGCTGGTAACGGCCCTGGCGCCGGAAATCGGCTACGACAATGCCGCGAAGATCGCCAAGCACGCCCACGGCAAGGGCCAGACCCTGCGAGAAGCGGCGCTGGAGCTGGGGTTGGTGGACGATGCCACTTTTGATAGGCTTGTCCGCCCCGAAACGATGATCTGATGAGCCCGGCCTTGCGGCACGCCCTTGGCCATGCCGCAAGGCCGATCAGTCGGCCCATAACGGCGGGGCCTTTTTCGGGACCGCCAGCCTCAGTAGCTGAAACGCAGCGTGGCGCCGTAGGTCCGCGGCGCCGCCCTGGCCGTCGTCGCGCCGAGGCCGGTAGAGATTTTCTGCTGAAAATACTTGGTATCGGAAATGTTCTTCATCCAGAATTCCAGGCCCCATCGTTCGGACGGGCGATATTCGAGCGATCCGTTCAACAGCATGTATTCGTCCTGGACCAGAACGCCGTCGGTCTCGAACGGGAAGCCGCTGTTGGCGAGGCCTCGCCATTTCCTTGAGAGGCAGTTCTCATTGCCTTCTGCGACCATAGGCCGGCCGGCCCTGAATGCGTTTACGCCCTAGCCCTGCATCGCCAGAGCATGGATCGGCAACAGGGCCGCGCCCAGGGTGATCGGCGATCCGCCGAGGCCCGACACGCGCACCGGCGGTCGGCGGCTTTCAACGGTGGTGACCAGTGGCGCGCGCTTCAGCCGATGCTCGAGCCCTCGCAGCACCTCGCCCGGAAGCGGCCCCGCCAGCACGATGGCACCGGGATCGATCCAGGCGAAAGCCGTGTTGCACACTGCCTCCAGTTGCCCGGCGGCGCGATCCATCCAGGTTTCGATCGTGGCCCGTTGCTCCGGTGCGGCGTAGTCGATTTCCGCGACGGACGTGATCGCACAGCCATCCGCCCGCAGGCACGAAAGCAGGTCGAGAGGGCTTGGCCGGGGACGATCTATCGGGAACAGGCACCCCACTTCCCCCGCAACGCCGTACTCCCCGCGCATGAGCCGCCCATCGACGATCACCCCGGCGCCGATTCCGTAGCCCAGCAGAAGAACCACCACGGTGGAGAAGTCCCGCATCAGCCCGCCGAGATAGAATTCGGCCAAAGCCGCCGCGTTCGCATCGTTCTCCAGCCATAGCGGCCATCCCAGTTCCTGCGAAAGGAAGGCATGCAAGGGAGCGCCGCGCCATCCGGGCAGGGCATCGACCACACTCCACTGCTCCCCATCCATCGAAAGCGCCGGGCCGGGGACCGCCACGCCCATCCCCAGCATTCTCCTTCCCAGCAGGTTGTGCCCATCCACCAGCTCATGCGTGAGCACGCGCACCTTTCGGGCGAACTGACGCGGATCGATGGCTTCGATGGTCTCGTGATGGGTGGCGATGGTACCGCCGGCAAAGTCGACCAGCGCGATGTCCAGCATCCCCTTGTGCGCGGTGGCGCCCACGGCATAGCCGCCTCCCGGCGCCAGGCGCAGCGGCACGGCCGGCCGCCCGCGCGCGGCATGCGTGGAATCGTCCGCTTCCTCCACTACCCCCAGCGACAGCAGCGATCGGGACAGCTTGGTCAGGGCGGCGGGGCTGATCTCCAGCCGAGCCGCCAGCGATGAGCGCGACAAGGCGCCCGACTTGCGCAATTCCTGGATGATCCGGCGCTGGTCCTTCTCGAAAACGGGCAGATGCATCGCCGGGTCTCCACGAATTCGCAGGCGCTCGGACTGCCTTTGAATCGTCATAATTATTTATTTCACGAATAATAATTAAAATCGTCATGGAAGATCGGCAAGGGCACCCCAGTCGCTTCTCCGGAACGACACACAACGAAATGAGGGGTCCCCCAATGCTCAAGAGCATCCTTGCTTCCGGCACGGCACTTGCCGCCGTCTGCACCGTTTTCATCGCACCCGCCGCCGCCCAGACCACTGCGCCTGCTCCCGCCGACGCCGGCGAGCAAAGCTCTTCGCCGGACGACATCATCGTCACCGGCTCGACCCGCGCCCAGCGCCGCTTCGATGTTTCCTACGCGATCAACACCGTATCGCAGGAAGACATGCAGAAGATCGCCCCGGTCAACTTCGCGGACCTGATCGGCCAGCTTCCCGGCTTCCAGACGGAAATCACCGGCGGCGAAGTGCAGAACATCTACCGCATCCGCGGCCTGCCCAACGACGGCGGCTTCGTGAGCTTCCAGCAGGACGGCCTGCCGCTGTTCCATGAGAACGACGGCGTGTTCTTCCGCGGCGATGCCATCCTGAAGCCCGACCTCATGACCGAACGCGTCGAAGTGGTGCGCGGCGGCCCGGCTCCGGTCTATGCCAGCTATTCCGGCGCGATCATCAACAACATCACGGTGGAAGGCCGCGAACAGGCACGCGGCAAGGTGCAGGTGACGCTGGGCGACACCGGCCTCTACCGCCTGGACGCCTACCAGGCCGGCAAGCTCGCCCAGAACACCTACTACGCAGTCGGCGGCTTCCTGCGCCATCACGACGGCTATCGCGACAACGGCTTCCCGAACGACAAGGGCGGCCAGATCCGCGCCAACATCAAGCACGAGTTGGACAACGGGTTCATCAAGTTCAACGTAAACTACGTCAACGATCACAACGTCTTCTATCTGCCGATCCCGACGAACGACCCGCGCGACCCCAGCAAGTCGCTGAACCAGTACATCGACTATTTCACCGGCACGATGAACTCGCCGGCGTTCCGTAACGTCAATCTCAAGTACCGGGACGGCAATGGCGTGATCCAGAGCCGCAACAGCGACTTGTCCGATGGCCGCCACATGCGGATGCTGAACTTCGGCGCGCACTACGAAGGCGATTTCGGCGGCTGGCTGGTCACCGCCGCAGCGGGCTATACCCAAGGCAAGAACGACTTCACCGCGTTCTATTCGACCACCAACCCGGTGGACGGCAACGCCTTCGCCAACGGCTATCTCAACCGCCAGGGCGGCGCCCCGTTCGGCGCCACGCGCTTCGGCTACGTGCTGGCCGGTACCAACACCGTCTACGACCCTTACTCCGCTTCCGGGCTGGTCATGCAGGGCCAGTATCGCGACATCCACTCGAAGTTCTATTCCGGGCAGGCCAATCTCTCGGTCGCCAAGGAGTTCAATACCGGCATCGGCACACACGACGTGAAAGTGGGCCTCTACGGCAGCCTCTACGGCGAGGACAGCCGCACGCTTTACCAGAACTACCTGATCGAAGTGGCGGGTACGCCGCGCACGCTCGATCTCGTGGGCTACAACGCCGCCGGTGCGGTTGTGGGCCGCGTGACCGACAACGGCGTCCTCAACTACGCCGCCACGCTCAACCAGGGCGATAGCGACGCCAAGATGTTCGCGATCTACGCCAACGATACCTGGGAAATCGTGCCCGGCCTGCGCATCGATGCGGGCATCCGCCACGAGCGCTACAGCTACAAGGGCTGGGCCGCGCTCACCACCAGCGCCAACCTGGGCGACGCCACCACGCTCGCGGACGACTCCACCCGCGCCTTCACCGGCGTGATCCTGAACCAGAACCTCAAGCCCACCGCCACCAACTGGACGGTCGGCGCGAACTACGACTTCTCCAGCCATGTCGGCATCTACGGCCGCGCCTCCCACCTGGAGACGCCGCCGAACGTGCAGACGGTGATGAGCATCAACCCGACCATCATCAAGACGGTGGCGGACCAGTATGAAGTGGGCCTCAAGCTCGCCTCAGGCCGCTCGTACCTCTATGTCACCGGCTTCTACACCAACTTCGACCCGCTCAACGCCTCGTTCCTGGCGTTCGATCCGTCCACGGGCCGCAACGACGTGAACGTGCCCTTCATCGGCGAAGCGCAAGTCAAGGGCGTCGAGTTCGACGGCGCCTGGGCCGTTACGCCGTGGTTCACGCTGAACGGCGCCCTCACCGTCAGCGATCCCAAGTACAAGAACTTCCAAAGCTCCACGGGCGCCGATCCGGAACAGGCCGAAGGCAACCAGATCGTCCGCCAGCCCAAGGTCTACGGCAACATCCGCCCGAGCTTCAACTTCACGACCAGCGATACCGACATCTCGGTCTATGGTCGCTACACCTACATGGGCAAGCGCTTCGTCGACCTCTACAACAACACCGCGCTTCCGGCCTACGGCACCATCGGCGCGGGCATCACGGCCACGCACGGCACCTGGCAGCTTCAGGTGGTGGGCGACAACCTGTTCAACGCCCATGGCCTGACCGAAGGCAATACGCGCACGGACTCCCTGGCCGGCCAGGGCAGCGCCGAGGCGATCTACGGCCGCCCGATCTTCGGCCGCAACTTCCGCCTCGTCGTGAGCAAGTCCTGGTAATGCGCCGAAAAGCGTACCGGATGGCGGCACCGCTGCTTGCTGCCGCCATGCTCTCGCTCGCTTCCGTCCCGGCTTCGGCCGGGGCGGTTCGCGACCATCGCAGCGAGGCGCTTTCCGCCCGGCTCTTCCCCCTGTTCGACGCGCTGGGTCGAGAGCTTTCGGCGTTGGACGCGCTGAAGGCGCAACCGGATGTCGCCGCGATGCTTCGCGCGCGGCAGGAGCGCCGGGATGCCTGCACTTCCGATCTCGGCTGCCTGGCCCAGGCGATGATCTGGACTTCCGCCGAGACCAGCCTGATCGCCGGCAAGGCCGTCCGGCCCTCTGGCCAGCGTGATGCCGACGACGGCACCGCCGCACAAGCCACGCGCGAGATAGAGGGCGCCAACGCCATAGTGCGCACTTTCGGTCTGGGCCAGGTACCGCCCTACCCGCAGATCGACGGCGCGGGCACGATCGACCCGCAGGAAACCCGCGCGCGTCTCCAGGCCGCCGCATGGCTTGCGCAGACCCCGCGCGCGGCGTCGACACAGGCGCTCGATCCCGGCTTCGACTTCGCCCTGGCCCTGCTCGACGCCAGCGACCGTGCAGACGCCATCGGTTTCGAACCGCTGATCGGCGGGCTCAACGCGCCCGCCATGAAGCGCGCGAAGGGGATCGACTGGAAGCGGTTCCGCTACAGCGCGATGATCGTCACCGGCGTCGGCCCCGAAGTGCCGGACATGGCGCTCAGCCCCTTCGGCAAGTATCACTTGCGCCTTGCCGCCAGTCGCTTCGCGGCCGGCGACGTGCCTTTCATCATCGTCACGGGTGGTCGGGCCCATCCCCGCGCCACGCCCTTCACCGAGGCGGAAGAGATGCGCAAGGCGCTGATCGAGCGCTACGGCGTACCCGCCGAGGCCATCGTCATCGAGCCTTACGCACGCCATACGACCACCAACTTGCGCAATGCCACGCGCCTGCTGATGGAGATGGGGGCGCCCTTGGACAAGGACACAGTAATCGTCTGCAATCCCGGCCAGAGCGCCGCGATCTCAAGCCCCGCCTTCGTGCAGCGCAACATCACGGAGCTGGGCTACGAGCCGGGCAAGGTCGGCCGCCGTATCTCTCCCACAGAGCTGGAATTTCGTCCTTCGGCACAGTCCGCGAGGGTCGATCCCAAAGATCCGCTCGATCCCTGATGCGTCTTTTCAAGGAACCCGCCATGCGCCTCTTCCTGCTGGCCGCCGCCGCGCTTCCCACGCTGGCTGCGCTCGCTCCCACCACCGCACTCGCCTGGGGCGGCACCGCCCATGCCGTGATCGACCGCGCCGCCATCGAGGCGATCCCCGATAGCGGCCCCACTTTCCTGCGCCGTCACATCGACTACATCGCCGGCTCCGCCTCGCTCCCGGACGGCTGGCGCGGGGACAGCGAACCGTTCTCGAAGATGGAGGAAGACCCCAATCACGGCTGGTTCAAGGAACAGTTCGCTTTCCTCAAGCCGATCCCACGCTCCCGCCACGAATTCGTCCTGGCGCTCTACAAGCATTACGAGGCGATCAAGGACAAGGATCCCGCAACCGCCGCCCGCACCAATGTACGCTGGACCGGCACCCTTCCTTATGCGGCCATGGAATCCTACGAACGCCTGATCGCCTGCATGCGCCAGTTCCGCGCGCTCCAGGCCGCGAGGAAGGACACCAGCTTCTCCGAGCAGCATTGCGCGTTCCAGGTCATTCGCCTGGGGCACTACATCGGCGACGGCGCGCAGCCTCTGCACGATTCCGTCAACAGCGATGGCTGGCGCGGCGAGAATCCCAAGGACTACACACGCGATCGCACGATCCACGGCCGGTTCGAGAGCGAGTTTGTCGACGGCATCGGGCTGACCGTGAAGGACATCGCACCGCGCATCGGCGCGCCCGGGCACCGCGACGGTGACATGTTCACGGCGGTCCTGGCCTTCCTTGACGATGCTTCCAGCCGGATGGAACAGGTCTATGTCCTGGAGAAGCGCGATGGCTTCTCCAACTTCAAGGACAAGGACGTGCGCGAGATGGTCTATGCGCAAACGGCCGGGGGTGCCGCGATGCTGCGCGACATGATCTGCCGGGCCTGGGCCGAAAGCGCCAGCAAGCCCCAGCCGCTCACGCCTTCGCCGCTAGACCCCGCCAACCCGGCCCACAACCCGGAGACCGGCTCCGCCCCGGCACAAGTCGGCGCCTGACCGACTGCTCCGAACCGACCGCCTGTTGCCGCCCCGCCTGCTGAAGACGCTTCCGCCCACCGGCGAGCGCCGTGAGCAGGCGGGCGTGGCGGGTATGACCGATATCGAAACGGCGCAGCATGACGATCGCGGCCAGGTTTCCGGCAATCGGCACGCCCAATCCCAACACGACAATGCCGATCCGCACCGCCGCCGTCTGTTCCGCCCCGGCCACGTATCCAAGAGCGCCGAGACACGATCCGATCGCGACGTTCGCCGCCGCGCCGCTGGCCTTCACGATCACCAGATAGAAGGCGAAGAGCCCCGTTTCGTAGCGTCGGCCATGCCGCCAGGCGACGAAATCGACGGTATCCGCCAGCAGCCCCCAGGGCAGCATGAACACGCATGTGAAGGCCATCCCGATCAGCACCGCGCAGGCCAGGAGCAGCACGGGAGAAGCCATGCAGAGCCCGAACAGCGCGAGACTGACCGCGCAGAGCACATGTCCCGCCGACAGCAGCCTGCTCTTGTCGTGCCTGCCGGTCAGCGAGGTCCAGAACAGCACCCCGACGAACTGCCCGATCGTTACCGCGATCAGCAGGGAACCGACCATTTCGGGACGATCGAAGACATATGCCCCAAGGTAAAGCAGCATCCGCTGGAAAGTGGGCACTGCGAAACCGGTGATCAGGGCCAGCAGCGCCATGCCGAGCACCAACCCGTCCCGCACCGGTACCACGATGCCATCCCCTTCCCCGCCCCCTTCCCCGCTGCCTTGGACAGGTGCCGTGCGCACTGTTTCGGCTTCTTCGTCCCGCCCGGAGGCAAGGGCGGAGAAGGCGAGGGTCACGACGAAAAGCAGGGCCGCCCCTACGCCGGTCAGTGCCAGAACCTCCAGCGTCCGCGCGGCGACGGCGTGCTGGACGACGGGCGTGAGCAGCGAGGCGACCGTCAGCGACGAGGCGGTGCTGAAGAACAGGCGATAGCCCGAAACCCGCCCTCGCGCGCGGCTGTCCACGGTCATGCGCGCCATCAGCGCATTATGCGGCACGTCGACGAGAGCATAGGCGCCGCGAAACAGCAGAAGCGCGGCGGCCACCATCCAGATCCGCTCCACGCCAAGAGCCGGCAGGCCGTAAAGCAGCGCAAAACCGACCGCGCCGGGTATCACGCCTGCGAGAATGAGCCAGCGATAGCCTTTCCCCGCACGTCGCATGCGGATGACCAGAAGCGCCGCCAGCAGATCGAACACGAGATCTCCAGCCAGCGCCACCAGCATCAGCAGCCCCGCCACCGATCCCGGCAGCCCGAACAGGTCGGTCAGGAGGTAGAGATATGTGACGTCGGCCCCGGTGAAAACCAGGTGCTTGCCATAATTGCCGCTGGCATAGCCCACCAGCCGCGCCTCTGTCTTGAACGACAAGCCGCCCGTGCCAGCGCCCGCCCGCTTTCCTGCGGAACGCGCGGATCGCTGCGGTTGCGCCTGCATGTCAGGTCACGAATGGAGCATGGAGGCGGGGAACCATGTGGCGGCCCCTAGCCTCCTGCCGTGTCAGTTTCGAGACGGTCGCACCGTTTACGCCCTAGTGGATTTCGGCCAGTACCGTGCCCGCCTGCCGTTCGAACAGCCGACGATACTGCCCCTGTTCGGATTCCAGCAGCGTCTCGTGGGTGCCATCCTCGACAATGTGCCCGCGATGGAACACCAGGATGCGGTCCAATGCTCGCACGGTCGAGAGCCGATGGGCGATGACGATCGCGGTGCGCCCCACCATCAGCCGCTCCATGGCATCCTGGATTGCGGCCTCGGATTCGGAATCGAGGCTGGAGGTCGCCTCGTCCATGATGAGGATCGGCGCATCGGCTAGGAAGGCACGGGCGATGGCGATGCGCTGGCGTTCCCCGCCCGACAGCTTCACGCCCCGCTCTCCCACCATGGTGCGATAGCCCTTGGGGAGGCGCATGATGAAGTCGTGCGCATTGGCGAGCCGCGCCGCCTGCTCGATCTCTTCCATCGTCGCGTCGGGGCGGCCGTAGCCAATGTTTTCGGCCAGGGTGCGATGGAACAGCACCGGCTCCTGCGGCACGATGGCGACTTGCCGCCGCAACGAGCCCTGCGTTGCCAGCGCCACGTCCTGGCCATCGATCGTCACCCGGCCCGCCGCCACGTCGTAAAGCCGCTGGATCAGCTTGACGAAGCTGGTCTTGCCTGACCCCGACGGCCCCACCAGGCCAACGCGCTGGCCGCCCGGTATCGCCACGTCGAGGTGCTCGAACAGGGGCTTCTCATGGCCGCCGTAATGGAACGTCACGTCCTCGAAGCGGATCGCGCCGTCGACGATGGTGATCGGGCCGGCGTCAGGTCGGTCGGCCACGCCCAGCGGCTCGTCATGAAGTTGAACCAGTTCCTCCATCTCGTTGACGGAACGCTGGAGCATGTGGACGTGCTGGCCGATGTCGCGCAGATAGCCGTTGAGCACGAGATAACTGGTCAGCACATAGGCCACGTCGCCCGCGCTGGCCTGTCCCCGCATCCACAGCCACAACGCGGCGGCGGTAACGGCAGCCCGCACCAGCCAGAGCAGGCTGCTCTGCCCGGTGCCGGCCCAAGTGAAGGCCATCCAGGTTCGCCACGTCCGGCGGCGCCACTTGGCAACCGTCTTGCCAAGCAACGCCTCCTCGCGCTCTTCGCCGCCGAAGGCCTTGACCACGGCATTGGTCCCGATCGCGTCCGCCAAAATGCCGCCGATCCGGGTGTCCCACTGGTTCGAGAGCCGCGCGATCGGCGCCAGCACCCGCACCGCCAAACCAATCGTCAGCGTTATGTAGGCCAGCGCACCAAGGGCCATCACCAGCCCCAGCACCGGCCAGTGCATGCCCAGCAGGATCACCGTCGCAGCCAGCACCGTCAGGGAAGGCAGCAGCGAGAGCAGGAGCACGTCATTGAGCGTATCGAGCGCCCACATGCCGCGCGTAATCCGCCGCACGGTCGATCCGGAGAAGGCATTGGCGTGCCAGTCCGTGGACAAGCGCTGGACGCGGGCAAACGCTTCCTGCGTGACGTCACGCATCATATTCAGCGTCAGGGGGGTGATCGCCCACCAGCCCAGGAACCGGAAAACCACCAGGCCCACGCCCAGTGCGGTGATCGCCGCGAATGCACGCCAGGCGTCGGACGCGATACCGGCGCCCACGGCGTCGATCATGCGCCCGGCATAGACCGGCACGAAAACCTCCGTAACGGTTGCCAGCATCATCGCGGCACCGCAGGCCACGGCCAGCGCGGGTGTCCGGCGCCAGTGCGCGATGGTGAAGGAGAGCACTTTGCGCAGAACGGCGGCGCGCGGGAACAGGTCTTCGTCTTGATCGGTCATCGGGAGATATCCGCAGGGGCCGGCGCAGAACGGGCTGCGCGATTTCTATCTGGGCGTCGGTTTCGACAATCGGGGGGAACGGCCGGGAAAACGGGCGACCGAGCCGAGCTTCGGTCTACTGTCGATACGACCTAGTTCGGAACGCGTGCCCGGAAGGCAATATACGGTAGAAACATCGTCGCCCTCCTGCGCCCTGCACGGCCTGATGCCTTGCAATCACGCCTCCATAGCAGACCACCCATGCCGAAGCCACCCGCCAGCGCAAAATCCGACGTTGCCGAAGAAGCGCGGGACATTTTCATTTTCCGCCGCGGGCCGCTTTTGGATTATAGTCGAACCGGAATCGACCGGCCAGGGGCGCGGATTTCCTGAGAGGAACACCGAAGACGGGAGTTCGCTCACGCAGCTTCGGCAGCTATCCAATTTCGCTATTTATGCCTCAATAAACGCCAAGCCACTTGAGGAGTCCACGAAGACCCGCGACCAGCAAACGATATTCGGTGGCAGCCAGACGCAGGACGACTTGAGCCGCCACGACGAGTGTCGCCAATAATGTCTACCCCACAACAAAGAGAAAGGGGTGGATCAGAGGAGAAGTGCATGGAAGACCCCCGCGCCCTGATCGCGCGCGAACCGATGCATTACCGGCAGGTAATCGCCATCGGCATCGCGACGGCGCTCAACGCCCTCGACGGCTTCGACGTCCTGTCGATCAGCTTCGCCGCGCCCGGTATCGCCAAGGACTGGGGCATCGATCGAGCGGCCCTTGGCCTGGTGCTGTCGATGGAACTGTTCGGCATGGGGATAGGCGCCTTCTTGCTCGGCAACCTGGCCGACAAGGTCGGCCGCCGCCCGATGCTGCTGGCCTGCCTGGTCATCATGGGCATCGGCATGGCGCTGGCCTCGACGGCGACCTCCGTGCCGATCCTTTCCGCCTATCGCCTGTTCACCGGCCTTGGCATCGGCGGAATGCTGGCAGCGACCAATGCCGTGGTTGCCGAATGCTCCAACGCCCGCCGCCGCAACCTGACCGTCGCCATCATGGCAGGCGGCTATCCGATGGGCGCCATCGTCGGGGGATCCGTGGCATCCTGGCTGCTGGCCACCACCGGACGCTGGGAATCCGTGTTCCAGTTCGGTGCCGTGATCACGCTATGCTTCATCCCGCTGGTGCTCTGGCTAGTGCCGGAGACGATGGCTTTCCTGCTGCTGAAGCGACCTGCCGGCGCCCTTGAGAAGATCAACCGCACGCTCGTCCGTCAGGGCCGCCAGCCGCTGCCTCACATGCCGCCCGTCGATCCGGTCAAGCAGAAGACCAGCGTCGCCGCGCTTTTCGCGCCAGGTCTTTCCAGCGTCACCGTGCTGCTGACCACCGTCTGCTTCTTCCACATGATGACCTTCTACTTCCTGGTGAAATGGATACCGAAGATCGTCGTCGATCTCGGCTTCGCACCGGCGGCGGCCGGCGGCGTGCTGGTCTGGGCGAACATCGGGGGCGCGATCGGTTCGATCGCCGTCAGCCTGCTCAGCCAGAAGATCGGCATCCGCCCGCTGGTAGTGGGCTCGATGATCCTGGGCGGCGGCGCCGTCATGCTGTTCGGCCAGGGCTTCTCGACGCTGGGCGGCCTGTCGCTGATCGCCTGCATCGCGTGTTTCTTCACCAATGCCGCGATTGCCGGCTTCTATGCCGTGATCGCCCAGAGCTTTCCGGCCGCGCTGCGCGCAGGCGGCACCGGGCTGGTCGTAGGCGTGGGCCGCGCCGGGGCCGCGTTCGGTCCGATCGTTGCCGGGCTGCTGTTCAGCGCGGGTTGGGGGCTTGCTCCTGTCGCGATGACGCTCGCTTGCGGCACCCTGCTGGCCGCCGTCGCGCTCTCGCTGGTGCGCTACCGCGAAAGCGCGATCGCGTGAAGGATTGGAGCATTTTCTAATCAGGTGGAAACACCTGATGACTCGGAAAATGCCGCAAAACAAAACGTAGATCAGTTGATCCGATGCAATCAGATCAACTGATCTAGGGGACGGCCGCGACCATTCTCGCCGCCCCCCGCCTAAAATACGAAAACGATTTCAAATGAGGATTCCTGCCATGCGCCCCCGCGCAACGACCCTGCTTGCCTGTGGCACCGCCCTTGCCGCTTCCATTGCGGCGCTTCCCGCGGTGGCCCAATCGGTCCCGCCCGACAGCGCCAAGACGAACGAGGCCGGCACGCTATCCACCCAGGCACCTCCCGGCATCCGCCCTCCGAGATCGCAGGCGCGTCCCGCCGAGGCCATGCCGGGCGGCAACCCCGGCCCCGCCGGCCTGCCCCAGAACATCCGCTGGACCGAGGATTGGTCGAAAAAGCCGGATGCCGATGCGCCGCTGCTGGAAAGGATCAAGCACATCCCGATCGCCGGCGACGACGTCTACCTGACGCTCGGCGGCGAAGCGCGCGTCTATTACACGCGCTGGCACCATTCCTCGCTTGGCCTTAAGGCCAACGACGATAACGATCCGGTCCAGTCGCGGCTGCGCCTGCTGGCGGATCTGCACGTCGGCCCCAATCTGCGCGCCTATCTGGAACTGGGGGACAACCGCGAATTCGGCGAGCAGTTCGCCACCCCGCCCAATCGCAACAAACTGGATGTCTACCAGGCCTTCGTCGATGTAACGGTTCCGCTGGGCGATGCCGGCAAGATCACCTTCCGCCCCGGCCGCTTCGAGATGCCTCTAGGCAACGGCAAGCTGGCTGGCGTGCGCGAAGGGCTCAACATGCGCTTCACCTATCAGGGCGTGCGCGCCACCTACATCCTGCCCGGCAAGGTATCGGTAGACCTGTTCGCGGTCAGGCCCGTCCAGATCTATCCCGGCACGTTCGACGACGGGCCGAACCACGCGCAGGCGTTCCACGGCGTCTACATCAGCGCCCCCAACCGCATCGCCGGTTTCGGCACCGACCTCTACTGGTATGAATTCAAACGCGACCGCGCCACGCTGACGGCGGGTACCGGCAGGGACGACCGCAACAACTGGGGCGCCCGCTTGTGGAAGCGTGGGCCGCGCTGGGATCTCGACCTCGAAGCCACCCACCAGAGCGGTACCTTCATAGACAAGGACATCGATGCCTATGGCGTCATGTTCGAGGGCGGATATACCTTCGGCCAGGCGCCGATGAAGCCGCGACTGGGTCTGCGCCTCAACTATTTCAGCGGGGACAAGGATGCGGGCGACGGCAAGATGGGCACGTTCGTTCCCGCCGCCGCTCGCCTGCCGCTGATCAGCGAGGCCGCGTTCTTCAGCTTTTCCAACCTGATGGACATCTACCCTTCGATCACGGTCAAACCCACGCCATCGATCACCGTCATGGCCGGTCCCGACTTCCTTTGGCGCGCGCGCAAGGCTGACGGCGTCTACATCGGCCCCTCGGGCTCCAGCTTCGCGCCTTACGCATCGAGCCGGTCGATCGGCACGGACCTCAACCTGGAAGCGTCCTGGCAGGCGACCGACCGGCTGGCGTTCCGCCTCTGGGAAACCTACTTCGCCGCCAGCGATTCCTTCCAGGCCCATGGCGGCAAGAACGGCAACTACTTCGGCCTGATGGCGAACTATCGCTTCTGACGACACCGCTGCGCCTCGGCCCACCCGAGGCGCAGCACGGTCAAGGAATCCCCGAGGAGGTCAAGAAATCGGCTTCACACCAGAGCCGCGTTGACTATGCGAGCCTGGGTGAACTCTTCCATACCGGCCAGGCCCTGATGCCGCCCGATACCGGAATGCTTCGCGCCGCCGATGGGAACCTCGAACGGCAGGCTGAACACGCGATTGACCCAGACCAGCCCGCTCTCGATGCGCGAAGCGAGGGCGATGGCGCGTTCGGCATCGCCGCTCCAGATAGAGGCGCCCAACCCGTATTCGCTGTCGTTCGCCCGGGCCACGGCTTCGTCCAGGCTGTCGTAGGCCAGCACGGGAACGATCGGCCCGAACTGCTCCTCGCGGACCAGACGGGCCTGTTCGGGCAAGTCCCGCACGATCGTTGGCGGCACGAACCAGCCGTCTCCCGGCATCGCCCCGCCACCCGCGACCACCCGGCCCAATGTCCGGCTCTCTTCCAGCAATCCCGCCAGCCGTAAATGTTGCGCCGCGTTCTGCACCGGGCCGAGCGTCGTCGCCGGATCGAGGCCGTCACCCGGAACGGACCGGCGTGCAAGCTCGCCCAACGCCTCGCAAAGTGAATCCATCTTGGCGCGCGGGGCGTAAATGCGCTTAATGCCAAGGCACACCTGCCCGGCATTGGACATGGCGCCTTCGAACAGTCGAGGCGCGATGGCGCCGATATCCGCATCGTCCAGCACCAGTGCGGCGTCGTTTCCACCCAGTTCCAGCGTGAACCGCTTCAGGCTACTCGCAGCCGAAGCCATAACCTTGCGGCCCGTCGCCGTCGATCCGGTGAAGCTGACATGGGCGATGTCGGGATGCGCCGCCAAAACGGGGCCAAGAGCACCATCGTCACCCAGGGTCTGGAACACGCCGGGCGGCAGCAGGTCCGCCGCCGTCTCGCCCAGCAGAAGCGCGGTGAAAGGAGTTGTCGGAGCGGGCTTCGCGATCACGCAGTTGCCCGCGGCCAGAGCGGGCGCCAGCTTGAGCACCAGCAGCAGCAGGGGAAAGTTCCAAGGCACGATCGCCGCCACGACGCCCAGCGGATAGCGCTGTTCGAAGATACGTTCATCGGGGCCATCCACCAGCAGGCGGTCTTCCAGACGCAGCCCGGCATGATAGCGCAACGCCGCGACGGAGGCGCCGACTTCGCCTCTCGCCTCTGCCAAAGTCTTGCCCTGTTCACGCGTCAACAGCCGCGCGAACTTCTCCGAATTCCGCTCCACGGCAGCAGCCAGCGCCTCCAGCACCGCACCGCGATGTTCCGGCGACATGCCCCGCCATGAGCGGAACGCCCGGCCTGCGGCCACGACCGCCTGTTCGACCATGGCATCGTCGGCGCACCAGCTTGCCCCAAGCGGCTTGCCCGTGGCGGGATCGATGACGTCCAGGGTGGAGGCGCCCTCGCAAAGGCGGCCGTCGATGAGCATTCGGAACTGCATCGCCCGGCCTCTAACGCCGAAATCCGAAGAAATACAGGTGCGTATTCAGGCCGAACAGCAGGAGAAAACCCCGGTCCTCTGCTCAGCCCAGCCAGTCGAACTCGTTGCTTTTCACGATGCGGGCATAGCGATCGAGGCAGGCCAGCGCGTGCATGTGCTCGTCGGCGGTGGCGCCGGCACAGCAGTCTTCGAGGATCACCACTTCGTAATCCCGGTCATGCGCTTCGCGCGCGCCGGAATGGACCACGCCATTGGTGGAAACCCCACACATCACGATGCGTTCGATCCGATTGGCACGCAGGATGGGCTCTAGAGACGTCGCGTAGAACGGACTGACCCGATGCTTTACAATGTCGAAATCGCCTTCTTCCGGCGCGATCGCAGGGTGGACCTCCGTGCCCGGAGTACCCTCCTTGAATATTCCGTTCTTACGCGCGCCGGAGAAGATCGGCGAACTCTCCGGGGCCTCTCGATAGTCGGCGGAAAAGCAGACACGGACATAGCCGACCTTGGCACCTGCCGCCCGCGCGGCCGCGATGGCGGCGCGGGTGTTCTCCAGCACGCGGCGGCCGCGCACTTGCGCACCGTAAGTCGCACCACTGAAGCCATCCTCGGCCACGAGGTCGTTCATCATGTCCATGACGAGGAAAAGCGTGTTCTTCATGATGTTATCCTTCGTTACGGCAAGACCGCATCCGCTCACACCGATTCCCGCAATTCGCGAAAACCGGTCTCGATATGCTGCCGGGTCGCCAGCATCGCGGCGGCGGCATCGCCGGCGATCAGAGCCGCAAGCATGTCGTCGTGCTCGTCGGCGGCCCGGCTGACGCGGCCTTCCAGCCGGTTGATCAAATCGAACGGATAGCGCGCCCAGAGAATCTGAACGAAGTGCAGGGTCTGCGGCATGGCCGCAATCTCGAACATGCGATGATGGAAACGATAGTTCGCCGCCCGTGCGGCTTCGTTGTCCCCGGCGGCGAAGGCAGTGGCGAACTCCGCCCCCAGCACTTTCAACTCGGCGATATCCTCGCCCCGCACTTTCTCCACGGCGCCGCGCACCAGTTGCGTCTCCAGAAGAATGCGCAAGTTCAGCACTTCGCTCGACGCCTCAATGTCGAACGGCGCGACAGTCGCGCCGCGATGGCTGTCTCCCGTAACGTAGCCTTCGGCCGACAGCAGCTTGAGCGCCTCGCGAACGGGCGTGATGCTGGTCTTCAGCAAGGTTGCGATTTCCTGCTGCTTGAGCCGGGATCCCCGCGCGATCCTTCCGGAAATGATGCCTTCACGCAGAAAGTCGGCGACTTGCTCTTCCTTGGTGCGGTACGGCATCATCGACATCGGCATTCCTCTTCACTGGCCTTCCTTCCGGCCATACATGTAATCATGCCTTCTCGCGTACCGGAGCCCAGGCAAAATCGCCGGGTTGATAGGCCTTTGCCGCGCCCGACGCCAGCAGGCCGGCGATCTCCTGTGCGTCATAGCCCAGTTCCGCAAGCAGTGCCTCGGTATGCTCACCGATTTCGGGCGGGGGTAGGCCGGGCTCCGACGAGGACCGACCGGCGAACTCAGGCACCTCGAACCGCAGACCTCTGAATTCGACGTCGCGCAGCTTGCCCGGCGCCCGCGCCTGCGGCGCCTCCAGTACCCGTTCGAGGGGCATGACTTCATTGAAGCCCAACCCAGCCCGGCCAAGACGATCCGCCGCCTCGTCGTAGGTGAAACGTGCCAGGGCGGTGCGAACGGCTGCCTCGACCTCGTCACGCGCCTTCTTGCGATCGCGCAGCCGGGCGAATTGCGGCGCGCCGTGTTCGGGCATCTCAAGCGCCCCGGTCAGTCGCGCCCAATGGGCATCGGTCAGGACAAGGAGATAGATCCAGCGTTCGTCCGCGGTCAGATAGGCGCCGTATCCCGGCATCGAGAACTCGCCGCCGCCTTCCTTCTCAAGCCGCCCCAGTAACTGAGTCTTGAGCTGCATCCCGGCAAGGTCGCGTGCGGCGAGATGAAGGCCTGTCTCATAGAGCCCCACCTCGATCCGGCGCGTCGCTTCGTCCGCTTGCGGATCGAGCAGCGCGGCGAGCACGCGGATCACTGCGTAAGTTCCCGCGAACTGGTCGTGATAGGAAGGCCCGAACCGCGTAGGACGGCCGTCCACGCGATGATCGTCCATGGCGCCGGTCGCCGCTTCGGCAATGGGGTTCGTCATCAGCCCTTCGGCCTGCGGCCCTTCCGTATAGCCCTTGACATGAACGTGGACCAGGCGCGGGTTCACCGTCATGCAATCGTCGGCCGTGACACCCAGCTTCCGCGCCGCCGAGGGCGCCAGATTATGGATCACCACCGCCGCTCCGGCCACGAGGCGGCGAAACACCGCCTTTCCGTCTTCCGTCGCCAGATCCAGGCAGATCGCTTTCTTGGAGTGACTATAGGCGATGATGGTGCCCGAAGGCCCGCCCCGCACCAGAGACCGCGTAGTATCGCCGGCCGGAGGCTCGATCTTGACGACTTCCGCCCCCAGTTGCGAGAGGATATGCGTTGCGAAGGGCGCCGCGATCATCGTGCCCAGTTCGAGCACGCGCATTCCCGCCAGTGGCCCGTGTTCCTTCGTCGTGTGTTCCTTGATCATGCTTCTTCGATAAGGATAATGCATTATCCATCAAGCGAGGCTGCATCCGTCGGGCGATATCGCGATGGAGAAGCTGCCTGCATCCGCCCCGCAGGATGTCTGCGCAGCCCCTGTCGAACCTTTATGGGGAACATTGCGCCGACCTTGCCGTTGATTAGATGAGGAAGTTCAGGCGCGGGGTGTCAGGTGGCAACGCAAGGAGCACCAGCTATGACAGGCTCATCAATCGGCGGCCGATCCATCCTGGGTCCATCCACCGGGATCGCACCCGGTCAGGAAATCCGCAAGCTGGACCTTTTCACGATAGCCGGGCTCACCGTGCTGCTCTGGGCGGCCATCATCGGCATGACGATGATCGTTCTCTAGCCCCTTCACGTCGCCACCTTGCGCAGGGACTTTTCAATCTGGCCCCCGCAATAGGCATCGCCATACCGTTCCGCCGAAGTCTTTGCCAAACGCGCGAGTTCAGGCCGTTGCATGGTCCGTCTCGTCAGGCCGGCGATACTCGGGGCGGTGTTCTCCAGGAGCGCACCGATCGTTGTGAAGCGCTCGGTCATGGTCGACCACAGGACGGCCGTCACCACATCTGCCATGCCCGGCTCCTCCGAGCCGAGCATCGTTCCGCCAGTCTCTTCAAGTCCGTTGGCCCGGCCAAGCGCTTCCCAGATTCCCATCCAGCGCTGGAGACGCGGCACGAATTCCTGCCACTTGGCCTCGGTCCACATCTCCCGCCCCCCATCAAGGGTGAGTTCGTCGATCACGTCGTTCGCATCGTTGACGATCTTCATCGTCAAGGCGCGGTCCTGCGGGGTGCCGGGAAGCAGGTCCAGCGTTTCACCCAGGTAAAGCGCGATCGCGGGCATCTGCGCGATGGCAAAACCGTTCGACCGGTCGACCAGCAGCGGCGGCCCCATGAAGGGAACCGGCTGGCGTTCGGGCGCCTTGCCCATGACGACCTCGATCTCGTGGCTGTCATGTTCGGTGCAAGTCTTCCCTGCGAAAGCAAGGATCGCGCGGATGAACTCCCCACGAAACGGCACCGGCCAGTAGTAGAGGTCGTAGTCGGACATTGCGCAAGGCTCCTCGGGCGAGTTCCTCAAGCGAAAGCCTCAGGCGACCGATCGTTCCTGCTTCGGTGTTGCGCGTCGCCTAAGGCTGCGGCGGGGGAGGTTCTGCCGTGCGCGGAGGTGGGGCCGGGGGCGATACGATCTGCTCGATCACCTTGCGCCCGTCGATCTGGAGGCCGTTCCGGTCCAGTTGCACGTCCACCGGCGCCCCGTTGATCTGGGTGGAGAGCACGGCCCGGCCCTGCTCCACGCGCAAGTCGGTGTCGCCCAGCGGCATATCGCCCAGATCGGGCACGTCCAGCGGCTGCACCGGCCCTTCCGGATCGGGGCTTTCGGTCGCCCGCGGACGCGGTGCTGCCCGTTCGCCCAGCGCCTGCTGCATGAAGTCGCGCCAGATTCGCGCCGGGATCGTGCCGCCCGATACGCCCTTTAGCGGGGTATTGTCGTCGTTACCCACCCATACGCCGACCACCAGATCCTTGGCATAGCCCACGAACAGCGCATCGCGGTTCTCCTGGCTCGTGCCGGTCTTGCCATAGTTGGCGGCCTGAAGCCTTGCACCCCGCCCTGTGCCGCGATTGACCGCGCCGCGCAGCAGCGTCTCGATGTTCTCGTGAACGCCGTCCGACAGGCTGCTGCGGCCGTTGATGAAACCGTCGAACCAGCCCTCCTCCTTGACCTTGAACGCCGAGGGCACCACCGGGAAGCGGTTGCCCGCCACACCGGCATAGGCCGCCGTCAGTTCCATCAGGTTCATCGTGGAAGTGCCCAGCGCCAGGCTTGGATCGCCGTTCGGCAGCGAGGCGGTGACGCCCAGCTTGCGGGCCATGTCGATGACGGCCTTGTCGCCCACCTTCTGCAACAGCCGCACGGCGGCGACATTGCTCGAACGCGCGAAGGCATCGGCCAGAGTGATGGTCTGCGAATAGGCCCCGCCCGCGTTCTGGGGACGGTAGTAGCCGATCTCGAAGGGCGTGTTCTCTATGGTATCGGTCGGTTTCCAGCCATCCTTGAGAGCGGCTAGATAGACGAAAAGCTTGAACGTGGAGCCTGGCTGGCGCTGCGCCTGCGTTACGCGGTTGAACGGTGACTTGGCATAGTCCCGCCCGCCAACCATCGCGACCACCTCTCCGTTCGGCCGCATGGCGACCAGCGCCACTTGCGCCGTGCCAAGCGGCGCTGACTCGATCGCACGGCGGGCAGCGGCCTGGAGACGGGAATCCAGCGTGGTCTTGTAAGTATGGGCGGCGTAGCTCGCCTCATCCAGCCCGCGCGCCTGCGGCAGTGCCCAATCCGCGAAGTAGGTGCCGGTCGGAAGGTCGTTCCGCGAACGCACGTCGAGCCGCGGCGCACGCGTCACGCGGGCCTGGGCCGGGGTCATGTAGGCCGCGTCGACCATGGCCTGAAGCACCACCTTCATGCGCTTTTCGGCAAGCTCGTAGTTGTTAGTGGGCGCCAGGCGCGATGGGGCCTTCATCAGCCCCGCGAGCATGGCCGATTGCGCGGCGTTGAGATTTTCCGGCCGCCGGTGGAAATAGTGCATGGCGGCGGCGCGCAGGCCATAGGCATTATCGCCGAAATAGGCGTTCGAAAGATAGCGTTCGAGGATTTCGTCCTTGCTCAGCCAGGCTTCCAGCCAGAACGCGATCAGCACTTCGCGCGCCTTGCGTGTCAGGCTGCGTTCGGAAGTGAGGAACGTGAACTTGGCAAGCTGCTGCGTGATCGTGCTGCCACCCTGGGTGCTGCCGCCGCTGACATTGCTCCACATGGCGCGGGCGATACCGCGCGGATCGATGCCCCAGTGGCTGTAGAAGCGGCGATCCTCGATGGCGATGAAGGCCTGGGTGACGTGCGTGGGCAGTTTCCGCACTTCGACCGGCGCATCTACGATGGCACCGTTGCGCGCGATCGGCGTGCCATCCGCGGCCAGCAATGTGATCTGCGGCGGCGAAATCGGCTGCAACGATTTCGACAGCGGCGCGGTGACGGCAAGCCAGCCGATCGTCAGGATGAACAGCATGAGCAAAACCGCCACCCCGCGCGAGAACCACCACCAGCGGGAACGGCGCTTGCGAGGCGGTTCGCCGCTGGGAGGAAGCGGATTGCGAGGATGCGGGGAAAGGTCGTCCCGACGGGCGTCGCCCTCCGGCGGACCGTCTAGATTCTCCAACGTCAAGGCCATGGTCTTCGGCTTCGCCTGCAATTCCCGTCGATCTGGCCCACCCCGGACCGGATTTCGCCAATACGGGGTTCGTTGACGCGTTGCGAGGCAATTGTTGTCGCAGAATCGACGAACGGCATATTTGGCCCGATCGCCATCGCGCCGTCCGACCGTGCCCGGACCGTAACGAAACGGGTAATCCGGCCTACTCCCCCAGGGATGGTCCGAAGCTCCGTCGGGCTAGAGCCTGCGGGGCCCACCCTGGCATTCGGTATTATATGGTCCTGTAGATACATATGCGGGGCGCGGCCCGGTACTTTCCTTCCATTCCTAGACGGAACGGCAGGATATCGCTGATGCCGAAGCTGGCGACCGCGCCCCGCTTCCTCGTTCTCGAACACCGGAGCCCGGCAGGCTGCCCATCAGGCCTGATCGCTGATCTGGGACTGATACTGCACGAAGAGCGTCGCCAATGTGGTGCGGCTCGATATGTCGAGCTTGCGGTAGATGTTGTGCAGGTGGATGCTCACCGTCCCCTCGGTCGATCCGACCATTCCGGCGATGGCCTTGTTCGAGAAGCCCCGGCAGACCAGCGCGCTGATCTCCTTTTCCCTCGGGGTCAGGCTGGCGATCTCTCCGCCGATGTCGACGCCTCCTCCGCGCCGGGCCTTGCTCACCAGCTCCTCCGGCAACCATTTGCGACCGGCGATCACTTCGCGCAGGCAGTCCAGCAGGGAATCCGAAGCGTAATCCTTGAGGAGCAGGCCCCAGACGCCCAGCCCGATGGCTTCGGCGATCTGGCGGCCGGTCATCGTCGCCGAAAGGAAGATCACCCGCACCGGCAGCCCGCCTTCGCGCAGGGCGCGCAGGATGGCCAGGCCGCCGACGTCCGGCATCGAGACATCCAGTACGGCAATGTCGGGGCGCTTCTCGCGGATGGAGGCCAGGGCGCGGGTGCCGCTACTGGTCGCCTCGACCAGATCGACCTCGCCCGTCGCCTGAAGGAGGTCGGCCAATCCCCGCAGCAGCAGG
Organism: Novosphingobium sp.; assembly: GCF_032093395.1. Taxonomy (GTDB): domain Bacteria; phylum Pseudomonadota; class Alphaproteobacteria; order Sphingomonadales; family Sphingomonadaceae; genus Novosphingobium. The sequence continues at coordinate 27,988 of NZ_DAMDBA010000019.1, read as the reverse complement.
GGATGATCGTCGGCCAGCAGAACGCGACGGGCCTGCAATTCGGTAGCAGTCATGCAGCCTCCTCCAGCGGAATGACCATGGTTACGCGCAGACCGTCCGGCCGGTCATCCAGCGCGATCGAGCCGCCCAGCTGGATCGCCCGGCTCCTCAGGGAAACGGGACCGACGCCGCTAGCGGTCCGGCCCAGTCCGTGGCCGTTGTCCGACACGCTGAGTTCCAGTGCGCTCCCTACCCTGCGCGCCTTCAGCGCGACGCGCGTGGAAGCGCCATGCCGCACGGCATTGGCGGTGGCCTCAGAAAACAGGGCGATCACTTCTTCGACGATGTTGCGTGGCAGATGCGTGGAGCGGCCGTGCCAGTCGAACGCCACCGAGACACCCCACTTCTTTTCCAGCAGGTCCGCCTGGCGGCGCAAATCGGCCACCATGTCGATGGGTTGATCGGCGTCGAAATCGCGCTGCTCCTCCACGAAGCGGCGAATGCGCCGCTGCTGCTCGGTCACCAGATCCTCGATGGCTTTGAGATCCGGGGCCACATCGGGTTGTCGCGCCGCGAGGCTGCGCAGCTTCAGGCTGGTGGCCGTCAGGTCCTGAAGCACGCTGTCATGGAGATCCTGACCCAGGCGGCTCCGTTCCTCGGCCCTGGCGCTGTCGGCGCGGCGCGCCACCAGCTCGACATGTTCCAGTTCCGATCCGGTGCGCGCAGCGATGATCTCGGTGAGCGCCAGGGCATCCTCGGGGCGCCCGTCCGGATCGACCACGATCAGCGCGCCGCGAAAGCGCAGGCCGGAAAAGCCGGAGCGCACGGCATAATCGTGCGGCAGCGGACGCGGCAGGTCCAACGCATCGAGCACATGGGTAAGAGCGGCCATCTCATCCGGCTGAAGCAGGCTGGCGCGGGTGCGATCCATGAAATCCAGCCGCGCCTCTGCGAATATGCTGCGGAACGTGACGGGATCCAGCGGCAGCAGGCGCAGGCCCTCCTTGCGCCAATGGGCGATGAACCCGGTGGGCTCGTCCTGCTCGCGCCAGATGAGGGTAAGGCTTTCACATCCCGTGATCGCCCCGGAATGCCCGCAGAGTTCCGTCAGCCAGCCCCTGCGATCGCCGACGCCGGCGTCCATAGGCCAGCTTGCAAGCCGCGCCAGCCTTTCGCGGCTGCTTTCGCGATAGGCCCCGAAGTAGCCGAGCATCACCGCGCAGACCAGGAAGTAGACGGTGCGGATGATCAGGAAGTTCAGTTCGGATTCGCCATCGAGGATATCGGGAATGCCGATCGCGAAAAGCACGCCTTCCAGCAGCACCGCCCCGATCATCGCCCCCATGAAGCCCCAGCGCACCGTCATCGCCAGCAGGGTGAAGGGCAGAAACGAGAAGAATGGGCTGGTCAGCTCATTGGTCAGGAAAGCCAGCCAGCCCAGGATCACGGTGTCGAAAACGTGGACCGCGAAATGAACCGGGCTATCCACCGGCCGCCGGATCGGCAAGGCCACCAGCAGGATCGCGAGGGCCAGGTAAACGGCGAGAACGTCCTGCGCTTCGGTGCGGTAGCGGATCGGCTGGGTCGGATCGAGATAGATGGCGATAACCGCGAAGACGGCCGTCACCAGACGTCCATAGCTTATCAGCCGATTGGGGTCGGTGATCAGCAATGCGTTGCGTGCCCGGCTCAAACCGGATGTCCTTGCTTCGAATGTCCGCCCCATCTCGTTTCCAGTCCCCCCGCCGCAGGCATGACGGCCGCAAGCGCCGAAAAAGACTACGAAGCTGCTGCATTTTCGTCGAGTCAGCCTTACTGCTGAATGGCCAGCGCAAAGGGGGGAACGGCCCGCTTAGAGGAGGTGGTCCTAATTGACGGCATCCTGTCGCTGGCGTAGAGGCCCTCCCAGCATCAAGAGTCGGGATCGCGCCCGGCACCAACCTGCTCCCGAGCAAGGTGGTACCTTCGCAGACATGCGAAGGGATGTGGCCGGACCGGCAACAATCGGGTTTTCCAGCTGCATCGCCGTCGTTTCGCTTCCGGCCCATCGCGCCTCGCCCATTGCGCCTGGAAGGAAAGACCGCATGACAGATTCCCTGCCCACCCAACAATTCGCCAGCGACAATTACGCCGGAATCTGTCCGGAGGCATGGTCGGCAATGGAGCAGGCGAACCGGGGTTCGGCCACGGCCTACGGAGAGGACGCGTGGACGCTGCGCGCCGCCGATGCCTTTCGAGACCTGTTCGCGGCCGATTGCGACGTCTATTTCGTCTTCAACGGGACGGCCGCGAACTCGCTTGCGCTGGCGGCGCTGTGCCAGTCCTACCACTCGGTGATCTGCTCCTCGTCCGCCCACGTCGAAACCGACGAGTGCGGCGCGCCGGAGTTCTTCTCGAACGGCTCCAAGCTGCTGGTCGCCCAGAGCATGGACGGCAAGCTGACGCCCGAATCCATCCGCGCGCTCGCTACCGGCCGTTCGGATATCCACTTCCCGAAGCCCCGCGTGGTTACCATAACCCAGCCTACCGAAACCGGTCAGGTCTACACCCAGGCAGAGATCGCCGCGATCTCTGCGACCTGCCGCGAACTTGGACTCAAGCTCCACATGGACGGCGCCCGTTTCGCCCATGCCTGCGCCACGCTCGGCTGCGCGCCTGCCGAGATCACCTGGCAGGCCGGCGTCGACGTACTCTGCTTCGGCGGGACGAAGAACGGCATGGCGGCGGGCGAGGCCGTGATCTACTTCGACCGGGCCCTTGCCGAAGACTTCGCCTATCGCTGCAAGCAGGCGGGGCAGCTGGCTTCGAAGATGCGCTATCTTTCCGCGCCCTGGATCGGCGTGCTCGAAACCGGCGCCTGGCTGGCCAACGCGCGCCATGCCAATGCCTGTGCGCAGAGACTTGCCGCAGCCGTGACCGAAGCGAAGGGTCTTGAACTGATCTTCCCCGTCGAGGCGAACGCCGTGTTCCTTGCCGCCCCGGACGCGGTGCTGGACGGGCTGAGGGCACGCGGCTGGCGATTCTACACGTTCATAGGCGGCGGTGCCCGGTTCATGTTCGCCTGGGACGCCGATCTCGCCCAGGTGGACCGACTGGCATCCGACTGCGTTGCCCTGGCACGGGAAAGCGCCCTCGTTCCCGCGTGAGGGAGAAGGTCTACCCCTACGCTCGGCAGAGGTTGCTATTGCGAGTGGATATCATTAACGGGATTTCACAGGAGAGACTGGCGTAAGTTTCGGATGCCGATCGGCACCTGCTTCGCGTGAAAGCGATGGGTAGTGCCATCAGGTTCGGGGTGCGAGACGAGTGACGCGGCAGGTATTGTTTCAGATTCATTGGTTCCTCGGCATCACCGCCGGGTTCGTCCTTGCCGTCATGGGCGTCACCGGAGCTACGCTGAGCTTCGAGCACGAAATCATGCGTGCGCTCAGCCCCGGCGTGGTGACGCTGGGGGGACCGGCGGCGACGCCCCTTTCGCCTGACGAAGTGATCGCCCGCGCGGCGGCGCAGCGTCCGGGAATGACGGTCGAGCGTCTCAGCGTGGAGAGCGATCCCGAAGCGGCCTGGACCGTGCAGTTCGCGCCCCGCGACGGCGAACGCCGTGGCGAGCGGAGCTATGTCGATCCGCGCAACGGCATGTTGCTGGGCCAGGCAACCGGCGCCGGGGTGTTTCGTACGATCGAGAACCTTCACCGCTGGCTCGCGCTTCCAGGCGGCGGCAACGGCGTGGGTCGGCAGATCACGGCCTTTTCCGCCATCTCTCTGGTTTTCTTCGCGATCTCCGGTCTTTACTTGCGTTGGCCTCGCCGCACTTTCGACTGGCGTGCCTGGCTGGTGCTCGACTTGCGGAAAAGCGGCCGCAATCTGTACCGCGCGCTCCATGCCGTGATCGGCGGCTGGGTGGCGCTGGTCTATCTTCTCAGCGCCCTGACCGGCCTATGGTGGTCTTACGACTGGTATCGCCAGGGTGTGCTCTACACGCTCACCGGCAAGACCTCGCGCGAGGAAGGCGGCCACGGCGGCGGAGACCAAGGCGCCAAGACCGAACCGCTCGCCGATCTTCGCCTGGATCGCGCCTGGCCCACCGTGCTGACCGCCATGGACGGCCGTTACCGCTCGATCTCCGTGACGCTGCCGAAAGACACGGAACCGGCCACGTTCCGCGTGCTGCTGGCCGATGCGCGCCACGATCGCATGACTGACGATCTCAAGGTGGACCTTATCACCGGCAAGCTGGTCAAAGCTGACCGTTATGTCGACCGAAGCATGGGCAAGGTCATCACCACCAGCATGTACGAGTTGCATCGCGGCGCTTTTTTCGGGATCGGCGGGCGCATCCTCCTGCTGCTCACCAGCCTGACGATGCCGCTGTTCACCATCACCGGCCTGCTGCTCTATCTCGCGCGCCGCAAGCGCAAGCGTGCTCTTGCAGAGGCAACGGCGGATCTTCCCCAGAACCCGGAAGTCGGCGATGCCTCCGGCGACATGCTGGTCGCCTTCGCAAGCCAGACCGGCGGTGCCGAGCGCCTTGCGCGCCAGACCGCCTCGGCCCTGGGCGGCGCCCGCGTACTTCCGCTTTCGGCGGTGGACGAAGGCGTGCTGTCCGAAGTCGATCGCGCGCTCTTCGTGGTGAGCACTTATGGCGAGGGCGAGCCGCCCGATCCGGCGCGACGTTTCGCCCGTCAGGTCATGACCGCGCCGCCCGGCGCGGGGCATCTGGAATATGCCGTGCTGGCGCTGGGCGATCGCGAATACCCGGAATTCTGCGCCTTCGGCCATTCGCTCGACCGCTGGCTTCATGAAGGCGGCGCCCGCCGATTGTTCGACATGATCGAAGTGGACGCCGACGATGCCGACGCGCAGCGCCAATGGCAGCAGCAGCTGGCCGCCCTCGGCGCCGAACCCGACCTGCCGGACTGGGAACCGGCCTCCTATGGCTCCTGGCGCCTGGTCTCGCGCCGCCTCCTTAACCCCGGCAGCGCCGGCGGACCGGCCTTTCTGATCGGCCTTGAGCCGGGCGAAGGCGTCGAAGCGAAATGGCAGGCCGGTGACATCGCCGAAGTGCTTCCCGGTATCAACGACCCGGCGCGTGTTGCCGCCTATCTCGCCGCTTGCGGGCTGGATCGCGGACAAGTGGTGGATGGTGCGCCTCTGGCGGAGCATCTCGCCGCCGCCCTGATCCCCGATCATCCGGTGGAGAACGGTGCCGAACTGTTGGCGGCGCTCCGCCCCCTGCCCCATCGGGAATATTCGATCGCCTCGATCCCTTCCGACGGCAGGATCGACTTGCTCATTCGGCAGGTCGAGCGAAGCGACGCCACGCTGGGTCTCGGCTCCGGCTGGCTCACCCGGTTCGCGCCGCTGGGCACCGAGATCGCCCTGCGCCTGCGCCCCAACAGCGGCTTCCACGCACCGCCTCCCGGCCCGGCCGGTCCACGCCGCATGATCCTGATCGGCAACGGCACCGGTCTGGCGGGCCTGCGTGGTCACTTGCATGCATCGGAAGCGGAAGGGCACGGCGGACACTGGCTGCTGTTCGGTGAACGCAGCCGAGAGCACGATGCCCTCCTGCCGGACGAAATCGAGCGCTGGCTTTCGCGCGGAACCTTGACCCGTCTCGACCGAGCCTGGTCGCGCGATGCCGATTGCGGCCGCTACGTCCAGCACCTTTGCAGCGAAGCAGCGGCGGACTTGCGCGAATGGGTGGAGAACGGTGCGGCGATCCTCGTCTGCGGCAGCCTTCAGGGCATGGCTCCGGCTGTCGATCAGGCCTTGCGGGCCGCGCTCGGCGACGACCGCCTTGAGGCCATGGCCGAGGCCGGTCTCTATCGCCGCGACATCTATTGAAGGCCGCCTGCGCCTCTATAGGGGTCGCCAGCAACCGGGCAACATTTCCGACATCCAAGAAAGGTGGACGGCAGGCGCTTTCCTGAGCACTATGGGTCCGTCGGCACAGGCGTGAAGGAACCGGCGATGAGCCGCAGGCGTAGTATTGCTCCAAGGTGGCTGTTGCCGCTCCTGTTGATCGTATCGATGGTCGCGGCAGGTATAGCCGTCGCGCTCGTCGCCAGCCTGGAATGAAGTGCCGCCATTGTTGACGCGCGCGCCAGGAGTACCGTTTGCCGCATAGCACGCCCCTCGTTGCAACCGTCGTCGCCGGCCTGGTAGCCGCTTTCGCCATGGGCGCGCTCGCGCATAGATTGAGGATATCTCCTGTTGCGGGATATCTGTTCGCGGGTGTCCTGGTGGGACCGTTCACGCCAGGCGTGGTCGCCGACAGCGCCCTGGCGAACGAGCTTGCGGAACTGGGCGTGATCCTCCTCATGTTCGGCGTCGGGCTGCACTTCTCGGTGAAAGACCTGATGTCGGTCCGGAAGATCGCGCTGCCGGGCGCGATCCTTCAGATCGCTTTCGCCACCGCTCTGGGGGCAGGCATCGCCGCGTGGCAGGGGTGGTCCATGGCCGCAGGCCTCGTCTTCGGCCTTGCCCTGTCGGTTGCCAGTACCGTCGTCCTGCTGCGGGCGCTCCAGGTCGGGAACCTGATCGACACCGAACGCGGGCGGATCGCCGTGGGGTGGCTGATCGTAGAAGATCTGGCCATGGTTCTGGTGCTCGTCCTGCTCCCGGCGCTCGCCGGTCTGGCGGCCGGACGCGCGCAATCGAACATCGACCTGGCGTGGACGATCGGATTGACCCTGGCCAAGGTCGGCGGCTTCATCGCCCTGATGCTTATCGTCGGCAAGCGCGTCATTCCGGCGGCGCTGCACTGGGCCGCCCATACCGGCTCCCGCGAACTGTTCCGCCTGGCAGTCCTGGCCATCGCCCTGGGCGTGGCGTTCGGCGCCGCCTACGTCTTCGATGTTTCCTTCGCGCTCGGGGCATTTTTCGCAGGCATGGTCATGGGCGAGAAGCAACTCAGCCGGCGCGCGGCGGAAGAGACGCTGCCCTTGCGAGACGCCTTCGCCGTGCTGTTCTTCGTTTCGGTGGGCATGTTGTTCGACCCGTCGGTCGTCGTCGAACATGGTGTGGCGGTGCTGGCCACGCTCTTGGTCATCGTCGTCGGCAAGTCTCTCGCGGCAGTGGCGATCGTCAGGTTCTTCGGGCATCCGCCGCAAACGGCGCTGGCGGTTGCGGCAAGCCTCGCCCAGATCGGCGAGTTCTCGTTCATGCTGGCAGCGCTTGGCGTGCAACTCGGCATCCTGCCACAGGAAGGGCGCGACCTGATCCTTGCCGGCGCCATCTTCTCGATCCTCGCGAATCCCCTGATCTTCCGCTGGCTTGCCGGAAGGCACAGCATCGTAAAGTCGGTAGCCGTCGCCGAGCAGGCGCGCCGAGCGAAAGAGGCCGCTCCCGCTGCTGGAGAGCGCGTCGTGCTGGTGGGATACGGCCGCGTCGGCCGGTTGGTGGCGCAGGGTCTGGCGCAGGACGCCCGCAACTTCGTCATCGTCGAAGAACGGCCCGATTTGGTCGAGCGCGCGCGCGAGGCGGGACATGAGGTGCTCGCCGGCAATGCCTCCGAAGTCGAAGTGCTCGATCGCGCCGCCATCCGCGAGGCCACGCGGCTGATGATCGCGATTCCCGAAGGATTCGAAGCCGGCGTCATCGTGCAGCGAGCACGCCAGCTCAATCCTGGCATCGAGATCCTGGCGCGCGCGCATTCCGACGAGGAAGTCGATCACCTGCGAAAGGTCGGCGCAGATCATGTCGTCATGGGGGAACGGGAAATCGCCCGAAGACTGCTCGAGTTGCAGCGCTCTCCCGCATGACCGGAAGCGCCGGATAGAGCAGTTGATCCCATTGCATCGGATCAACTGCTCTAAGTTTCCGGTTTGACGCATTTTCCGAGTCATCAGGTGATGCCACCTGATTAGAAAATGCTCTAGTTCCATTTTGGTATCATCGGGGCGCGTCTGGTAAATTTTACCTAAGCTGACCGGAGCCCTTGTACGCAAGTGTGTTAGTTTTCGCGTACATACGGCTTAGCGTCCGGATCATCAGGAGAAGCACGGACCACTCTCAAGAGCGACTTACCTGCGCGGCCTGTTCCTGTACTTTTGAAGCGGGGGCAAAATTCGGAGATAAGTCATGGAAAAGCCCGATGTCTTCTTAGGCCCTGACGGAGAGAGCGACCGCCGCTCCTTCCTGACGGCCTGCGGAAAATACTCGCTGCTGGTTCCACCGACTATGACCATGCTTCTCTCCACCACGTTAACCTCACCCGCAATCGCGAAGTCCGGAGGACAAGGAGGCGGGGGCGGAAGCTCGGGCGGTGGGAACGGAGGCTCCGGCGGTGGTTCAAGTGGAGGTGGAGGGGGAGCCGGCGGCTCTGGCGGTGGCGCGGGCGGTTCGGCAGGCGGAGGCGGCCTCGCGCGCGCCGAGGACATTTGCAACACGGGCGAAAGTTCGACCGAAACGCTGGGTGATCGCACTCAGCTTGGCGCGGGACAGGATGCGGAACTGCGCACCCGTACCTGGAAAGCCACTTGTTGCAGCGACCCGGAACCCAAGGTCCGCAGGCCGTTCCTCGCCCGCGTCCAGGCCAAGCTGGGCAAGGCAAGCGGGCAAGTCTCGAATTCGGCCTGCCAGCGCGTCTGAATACACGCTGCTTTTCCGGCTCAGCGTTCGCGCATGGCCTCCTTGGCCTTGTTGATGGGCTTCATCAAATACTGAAGGATCGTCTTGCGTCCGGTCCTGACTTCCACCGTAGAAACCATGCCCGGCATGATCGCATATTCATGACCGTTCTTCGCGCGCAGCGTCGAACGCTCGGTTCGCACGTAGACCCTGTAGTAGACCTGATCGCGATGGACCTCGTCCTGCAAGGTGTCGGGCGATATCCTGTCGACCGTTCCGGCCAGGCTTCCGTAGATCGATGGATCATAGGCCGTAATCTTCACCGTGGCGGGTTGACCGGGACGGATGAAGGCGATGTCCCGGGGTGAGATACGCGACTCTATCAGCAGCTGGTGCTCCAGCGGCACAATTTCCATCAGCGAGCCGCCCGGCTGGATAACCCCGCCGATAGTCGTAACTTCAAGGTTCTTCACGATCCCACGCACCGGCGAGTAAAGCACCGTGCGATCGAGCTGATCGCGCCGACCGCCGATCACTTGCGTCACCTGATCCAGTTCGGCGCGCGCCTTGGCATAGTCGGCGCTGGCATCGATCACGTATTGATTGCGCAACGAGTCAAGCTTGGCCTGGATCTCGTTCTCCTGCCTGCGCAGCTGGATGATCTCCACCTGGTTCGCCGCCCCCAGTTCTACCAGCGGCTCGGTCATGGCAAGCTGACGGCGCGTGAGGGCCAGCGACTGACGCAGGCTGGCCGTTGCGACGTCCAGGTTTTGCCGGCGCGAGCGCATCAGCTCCATTTCACGCGCCATCAGGCCGGGTGTAGCCTTGACCGCCGCCGGAAAATTCGGACTGCCGCCATTGATCTCCGCTTCAAGCCGCGCCGCCGTGGCTTCCAGCGCCCGCGCCTTGGCTTCCGCTTCGCCCAACATCGAACTGAAGCGCGCGCGGTCAAGCGTGGCCAGTTTCTGGTGCGGCTTCACTATATCGCCTTCGTGGACGAAGATGCCGTTGACGATGCCACCTTCCAGGCTCTGGATGACTTGCGAGCGGGACGGCGGCGTGACCTTGCCGGGACCGACCGCCACTTCGTCGAGCACCCCGAAATAGCTCCAGACAAGGAAGGCCAGAATCCCTACGGAAAGGATCGGAATGATCCGCAGCCGCCCGACCGTACGCAGCCAGCGACTGTCTTCCTCTCCCCGAAGGCCTTCCAGCAGGCCGCTTCCGGCAGGTGCCTGGGAGACGCCGTTCATGCCTGTTTCTCCCGAATACCCGGCCCGGGGGCAGCCGGTCCGGCGAGAGTGCGAAGCACCTGTTCCTTTGGCCCGTCCAGAGCGATGCGGCCGGAATCGATGACGATCACCCGGTCTACCAGTTCCAGCAGCCCGGGCCGGTTGGTGGTCACGATCAATGTTCGGCCTCGCAACCATTGCCCGAGATTGGCGACCAGGGCCCGTTCGCTGATATCGTCTAGCGGCGCCGAGGGTTCGTCCAGCAGGAGGATATTGCTGTTGCGCAGCAGTGCGCGGGTGAGCAGCAGTGTTTGCCGCTGCCCGCCGGAAAGCCCCGCGCCGCCTTCCTGAAGCAGAAGATCCAGGCCTTGCGGCTGGTTCTGGACAAGGGACAGCCCCCCGGTGACTGCCAAGGCGTGAAGTATCTGCTCGTCGCCGATCCCGGGCGCGCCGATCATCAGGTTTTCCCGGATCGTGCCCAAGAACAGTTGCGCGCCTTGGCCCAGATAGGCGGTGTCTCTCCGGATATCGACGGGGTTGATCAAGGTCAGATTGGTGCCATCCAGCAGAACTTCGCCGCTCGTCGGCCAGGCCAGCCCCGAAAGCAGCCGCAGCAGCGTGGACTTGCCGGCACCGATCCGCCCGAGCAGCGCAACGCGCTCTCCCGCCCGGATCGATAGCCGATCTACCTTCAGCGCCAGCGGCCCCTCGGGCTCGTATGCATATGTCAGATCTTTCACTTCGTAGTAGCCGTTCAGCGTCGCGCGCCGCAGCAGCCCGCGTTCGGGATCGTGATCGACGGGCTTTCCGAACAGATCTTCCAGCCCGATCATCGCCACCTTGGCGTTCTGCCAGCGCGTGAAGATCTGGCCGAACGGCACGAACAGCACCAGTGCCCGGCTGGTGAGGATCGAACAGGCGATCAGCGCGCCCATGGTCATGTTGCCTTCCATGACCTGGAATGCCCCCGCCACGACCACGGCGGTATAGGCAAGCTGTTGCAGTGTCTGTGTCCAGTTGACGAACAGCGCGGAGAGAAAACGCTGCTCGGCGCCGACGCGGGTTCCGGCCAGGGTCAGCCGCTCCCACATGGACTGAAAGCGAGCTTCCGCCTGGGCGGACTTGATTTCATCGATACGCTCGATCGATTCCACGAGAATGGCGTTGCGCAGCGCGCCTTCGCGCATGCCCTCCGTCGCCAGTCTTGCCAGCGGGCGTTGCAGCAGCAGACCCGGAAGCAGGATCAGCGCCGCCGCCCCGATCAGCACGAAGGTAAGCTGCCCGGCCAGGAAAGCGAACAACACCAGGAACAGCAGGATGAACGGAAGGTCGATCATCGCCGACACGGTGGTGGACGTCAGCATCTCACGGATTTGCTCGACATCGCGCAGTTGCGAGATCAGCGCACCGGTGGATCGCGGCCGGGCGTCGTTGCGGATATCCAGGGCGCGGGCGAAGATGCGCGAGGATATGGCCATGTCCGCCCGGCGGCCGATCCGGTCCACCAGTTGCACGCGCGCGGTGCGCAGCATCAGTTCCAGGAACAGCGCCATGCCCGTGCCGAGGGCCAGCACCCAAAGCGTCGGGATCGATTGCGCCGGAATTACGCGATCCCACACCTGCATCGCGAACAGCGAGGTGGCGAAAGTCAGGAGATTGCCGAAGACCGATCCCAGCACCACTTCGCCATAGCCGCGCCGGTCGGCCATGATGATATCCCATAGCCACGAACGCGTCGGCGCCCGCAGGAATTCGTCCAGTCGTGCATCGCGAGAGCGGGTGGACAGGGGTTCCACGAAGCCGACCCGGCCGGTAAGGCGCGTCCGGAACGTATCCAGCGGTATTTCCTTGGGAGCGTCGTGCCGCATTCCCGGCATCGAGACCCTGACCCCCTCTCCGTCTCGAGAATGAAGGATCGCCGCGTTCTGGTCGTTCAGTTCCACGATTGCCGGGAGCAGGATTTGCGGCACATCGTCGATCGCCATATTCACGATCTGGAAGTCCAGGCCGGAGAGGCGGGCGGCGTGGACCAGCGTCTTCTCCGCATCCAGCCCTTCGGACCAGTAGAGGCGGTTCGCCAGTTCCTGCGCGCCAACCGGCACGCCTTTCAAGGTGCCGAGGGCGGCGACCGCGGCAGTCCAGGGGGGCTGGACGATATCGGCACTGTCAGCCATCGATGTCTTCCTCTTCACGCAGACGGGCAGGCAGGCCGAGGGAGGGCCGCAAAGTGCCGCTGACGTTCTCAAACCGGACGCGCGCTTCCATGATGTCGTACTCCGCGACGATGCGGGCGCTGGCCGCGCGGTAGATTTCAAGCTGCGTGTTCAGCAGTTCGGTCAGCGTCCGTTTGCCCAGCTTGTATTCCTCGAAGAAGATGCGGCTGGCGGTGACGGCTTGCTCTTCCTGACGCGCATAGGCGGATATCCGGGCTTTTCCCGCCCGGATTTCCTGCCGGGCCGAGAGCGCCCTGCCCCGCGCTTCGAGTACGGCGGCATCGCGCGTCGCTTCCGCCGCGCGCCGGTCTTCCTCGGCGGCTTCGATCAGATAGTGGTTGCCCCGACGGTAGAGGTCGCCGGTCACCGTCACCATGCCGGCGAACGAATTGTCGCGCGTGTTGTAGGTATAGTTGTTGCGCGTATAGCCGAGTTGGAGCCAAGCCGGGGATAGCGTTCCGCCTTGGCCTGGCCGATCTTGGCGGCGGCGGCCTGCTCGGCCTGTTCGGTGGCGACAACGGCGGGGAGCTTGTCGTAGTCGGGCTCGTCGTCGCCTGTCTCGAAGCGGGAGACTTGCGCGGCCGGGTCTTCGTAGCTCTGCGGCAGATCGCCGATCAGGTTGAGCAGGCCGGACTGGGCGACCGCAAGCGCAGTCTCTGCCTGGATCGCTTCGCCGCGCGCGCTTTCCACGCGCACGTCGGCCAGGAAAAGGTCCGACTTGTCGGAAACTCCCGCATTCACGCGTAGCCCGATCAGGTGGCGCAGGTGTTCGAGTTCCTCCACCTGCTTGCGCGCTTCTATCGAGAGCAGTTCGAAACGCTTGACCTGAAGGAAGGAAAGAGCGCCCTGTTCGGCCAGCTGATCGGCCACCGATTCCAGTTCGTACCGCCGCTGCCGCATTGTGGAACGGGCGGCGCCGATCTCTCCCTTCGAGCGTCCGAAATCCCACACCTGCTGCTGAAGGTAGACGCTGGGGCCGGCCATATTTTCGTTCAATCCGGATGTATTTCTGCCGGAGAGCATATTCGGGCCCAAGTTGGCCTGATAGGAAACTTGCGGATACCAAGCGGACTTCGCGGCGCCGAGGTCTGCCCGCCCCCTGGCCAATGCGGCGTTAGCCCTCGAAACTTCGGGATGACGCAGCAAGGTGAGCACCACGGCATCGGACAGGTCGAGCCGTTCGGGGACTTTCGGAATCCCCGTTTCCTCTTCCTGCGATGCCCCGCTTTCCGATCTCATGCTTTCCGATCTG
>NZ_DAMDBA010000019.1:0-14728 GCF_032093395.1 Novosphingobium sp. | reverse complement strand
GACGGCAACCGGCGACGGGATCGACGCCGAACCTGGGTTCAGGTCATCGCGTGGCGGCAGTGGCATGACAGGATCGGCTTGCACGGCCCTCTCCGGTGAAGCAGCCGATCCTGCGGCGAGCGGCGGCAGTTCACCGGAAGCAATCACTTCATTCGCGTGGTCCTGTTCCTCTGCGTGACATCGGCTTCCCACAAATCCCAGGACGGCAATTCCCGCCGCCCCGGCGACCCTCCACTCCGTAAACGCCATGCTCCCCTTTCGTAATCAGATCGGTGGCGGCAACTTCGGTCAGACGACGACCATCACCGGGTGATCCACGAAGATGTTGGTCGTGCCCAAAGAGTAGTGATTGTAAGCTTCTCCGTTGATGAGCGTCTGTCCCTGGAAGACCGCGCCCGTCATCGTGACGCTGTCGTTGGCATCGCCGTTGATCGTCAGCTGGTGGCTGCTTTCGGTAGCGCGGATAACGCCCGCTTCCGTCAGGTTTATGCGTCTTCCCGCATCGCCGATGCCCAAGTTGATCACCTCTATATTGCGGATGTTGGTGGCCGTTCCCAAGTCCAGCACTTGTCCGGTGCCGCTGTCGATAAGAAGTGTATCCGTTCCGGTTCCACCATCGATCAACGTATCCGCCGCGTCATAGACCAGGGTATCGTTCCCCGCGCCGCCGTTCAGCGTATCGGCGCCGGCCCCGCCGCGCAGGAAGTCGTTGCCGTTCCCGCCGTTGAGGACATCGGTGCCGGCATGGCCGTAGAGCCGATCGTTGCCCGCAGTTCCGTTCAGCGTATCGTTCCCCGTCCCGCCTTCGATCACATTGGGCGAACCGCTGGCGTTCAGCAGGCTGAGGTCGAGCAGCGTCCCCGTGGACGAGGTGGACGTGCGATCCGTCGTGTCGGTGGCCGTGATGCTGATCGAATTCAGGAGATCCACGCCCAGCGTCGATACGTTCTGCTGGAAATGCACGGTGTTCAGCAATTCGTTGACCGCAAGGTTATCGATCGTGCCGCCGCCGATGGCGGTGATGGTCAATGTCGAGGTCGGCGCGATAATGCCGAGCAGCCCCGCCGTATTGCTGACGGAGATCTGCAGGCCTAGCTCCGCCGCCAGCGCGGTCGATGCGGTCAGGGTATAGGCCCCCAGGCTCAGCGCCAACAGCGGCGCGTAGCGGACCTGCACGCTTCGCAGGTTGTTGTTGGGATCGACGGCCGTCAAAGACTGGGTGTTGAGATCGATCAGGCTAAGAGCCTCGACCCCGATGAGCCCCAGCAGGGACGAACCGCTGGCCTGAACGATCGGCGCCTGTGCCGGGACGGCCGCTATGCTGACCGTCTGCGAGGCGCTGTTGCCGATGTTGCCGGCCGCATCCACCACGCGTGCCACCACGCTGTGGGAACCGACGCCCAGCGTTCCGGCGCCGTAGAACCAAGTCGCACCCGAGGAACCGGCATTTACCCATGCGCCGCCGTCGATCTGCACCTGCACTTGCTCGCCGCTTCCAAGGGCGGTGCTCAACGTGCCGCCGATGGTCGGGGTGGTATCCTGGGTGCTCCAGTCACCCCGCGTTCCGGTGTCGGTAGTGAGCGTGGTGATGGCGATGGTCTGGGCCGGAGCCGCCGCATCGACGGCCAGCCCGTAAGTGTTTGACGATGCGCTGGCATTGCCCGATGCGTCCACCGCCACGGCCGTGAAGCTGTGCGCGCCGTTGGCGATCGCAGCGCCGGGCGTGAAGTTCCAGTTGCCCGATGCGTTGGATGTCGTGCTGCCCAGGAGGACATTGCCGTCGTAGATCAGGACCACGGTGTTGGCCGAGGCCGTTCCGGTGAGTTGCGGAGAGGCGTCGTTCGACAGGCCACCGTTCGGAATGACTCCGGTGTTCTGGGGCACATCGTCCAGGATGCTGGTAATGACAGGCGCAGCCGGACCGGTGATATCCACGGTTATGACGAACCCGGCCGAGGCGGGGCCGGGGTTTCCGGCCGCGTCCGTAGCCACGGCAGTGAATGTATAGGTGCCTTCCGCAAGAGCCGTGGTCGGGCTGAAACTCCAGTTGCCGGTGGCATCCACCTGGGTGGTGCCGATCGCGGTTCCGTTGGCCAGGACGGTCAGGGTAGCCCCCGCCTCGGCGGTTCCGCGCAACAGCGGTACCGTGTCGTTGGTGGTGCCGCCGTTGCCTATGGGGCCCTGCACCGTGCCCACGTCGTCGGTCACGCTCGCGATCACCGGAGCGCCCGGTCCGGTGGTATCGACGCGCACCGTATAGGCCGTGGACGCAGCGCCCTGGTTGCCGGTGGCGTCCGTGGCCCGGACGGTGAAGCTGTGGTTGCCTTCGCCGAGCGCTGTGGCCGGCGTGAAGCTCCAGGCGCCGGTGGCGTCTGCGGTGGTGGTGCCGATCTGCCCGCCGTTGTCGTAGACGGTGATCAGCGCGTTGGCTTCGGCGCTGCCGCTGATCGTGGGCGTGCCGTCGTTGGTGGCGCCGCCACTCGCGACCAGGCCGGTCTGAGGATTGGTATCGTCGTTCGCGGCTGCAATCACCGGGGCCACCGGTGGGGTTGTGTCCACGGTGAAGGCATAAGGCGCAGACGTGCCGCTAAGGTTGCCTGCCGCGTCCCTGGCAGTGGCGGTGAAGCTTTGCGGCCCATCGGCCAGGGGCGAAAGCGGCGTGAACGTCCAATCGCCGGTGCCGCTTGCCACTGCGGTGCCGAGCAGCGCACCGTTGTTGTAGATGGAGACGGTGGAATTCGCTTCCGCCGTGCCGCTCAGGATCGGCAGGGGATCGTCGGTCAGTCCATTGGCCGCAATGGCGCCGGGCACGCCGACATCGTCAGCCGCACCCGTAATGGCCGGTGCGACGGGTGCGGCGATGTCCACCGTCAGGTTGAAGGACGTGGAGGGCCCGCTCTGGTTACCCACCGCATCGGTTGCGGTTGCGGTGGGGACATGGGGGCCCGGATCGAACGGCGTGGTCGGCGTGAAGCTCCACGCGCCCGAGCCATCGGCCGTGGTCGTTCCCAGCAACGTCGTGCCGTCGAAGATCGAGATGGTGGTATTGGGATCGGCCGTGCCGGACAGTGTCGGCTGAGTGTCGTCCGTCTGCGCGTTGAAGGCAAGACCGCCCTGGACCGTGCCGCTGTCGTCCGAGACCAGGGTGATCGCGGGCACCGCGGGCGGCTGCGTGTCGATATTGACGGTGAACGGACTGGACGCAGGCCCCGCCGTACCCGCCGCATTGGTGGCGACAGCGGTGAGGACATGGCCTCCCTGCCCCAGTACGGACGTGGTGATCGTCCATACGCCGTTCGCGTCGCTGACCGCCGAACCGACCGCCGTCGCGCCTTCGTAAAGCGTGACCAGAAGGTTCGCGCCGGCCGTACCGCTGACGGTGGGCTGGGTGTCGTCCGTGGTGCCGCCGTTGACGATGGCGCCGGGGATCGGCCCGAAGTCGTCGACCGCGCCGGTGATCGCCGGGGCGGTCGGCGTGGTCGTGACGATGTTCAGCGTGTAGGGTGCCGAGAGCTGGCTGACGTTGCCGAAGGCGTCGGTTGCGGTGACGGTGAAGCTGTGCACCCCATCACCCAGCGCGGTAGATGGCGTGAAGCTCCACGCTCCGCCCGTCGCCGTCGTGGTGCCGAGCAGGGTCGTACCGTCGTAGATCGAAACGGTCGAACCTGCCTCCGCAACGCCGGACAGGGTGGGCGTATTATCGTCGGTTCCGCCGCCGCTGGCGACACCGCCGACCAGACCGCCTGCATTGTCGTCGGCGTTGGTGATCGCGGGGTTGGCCGGAGCGGTGGTGTCGATCACCGCCGTGGCCGAGAGCGAGGGATTGCCCGCCGCATCGCGCGCGATCACGGTCACCGTGTCCGCATCGGTGAACGGCTGCGCGGGCGTGTAGGTCCAGTTCCCTGCACCGTCCGCCTGCGCCGTGTCGGAGCCGCCGGGGAAGGTGATGACGATGGTGGCGTTCGCTTCCGCCGTGCCGGTCAGGACGGTCCCGTTGCCGGCATCGACCAGCGGGGCCGGCGGCGGCGTGAGGTCCACCGTGAAGGCCACGGCATTGCCGCTGATGCTCTCCACGCCATTCGCCGTAGCGGTGGCGGAGAGGCTGTGCCCGCCCTCGGTGAGCGCAACGGTGGGCGTGATGCTCCAGGAGCCGGTCGCGCTGCTGGTCGTCGTGCCGATGGCGTTGATGCCGTCATAGAGGGTGATGACGACGTTGGCATCGGCCGTTCCGGAAATCTCCGGCAGGGTATCGTCGGTGAAGCTGCCGTTGACGATCGGGGTGGTCACCAGTCCGGCGTCGTCGTCGATCGTGACGATGACCGGGATGCTTGGCGGCGTCGAGTTCGTGCCATAGTCCACCGTGCCGGTTCCGCCGCCGGAGCCGTTGCCCGCGGCATCCGTCGCCGTTGCCGTCAGCGTGGCGCCGTTGTCCGCGCGGGTTGGCAGCGTTATGCTCCACTGACCCAGACTGTTGGCGGTGGTCGTGTAATCGCCTTGACCCGGCACGTTCAGCGTGATCAGGGCGCCGGCTTCGCTGTCGCCCATCACCGTCGTGCCGTCGCTGGTCATGATCGTCGGCGCGTCGGGAGCGTCGGTGTCGATCGTGACCGTGTAGGCCCCGGACAGATCGCTTTCGTTGCCGGCCGCATTGGTGGCGGAAACGGCAATGGTATGCGGACCGTCAGGCAGGTTGGGCGTGTTGAACGACCATGCGCCGGTCGGCCCTGCTATGACCGTATCCACCGCCGTGCCGTCCACGTAGAGCGTGACCAGCACATCTGGAGCGGCCGTGCCGGAGACGAGCGGGCTCGGATCGTTGGTGGCGCCGCCGCTGATCGGGATTGCCGTGCCGCTCTGGTCGTTGGCGACCGTATCGATGGTGGGTGCCGAAGGCGTGCCGGTGAGCACCGTAAAGTCCAGAGCCGCACCGCCGGTGCTGGTGTTTCCGGCCAGATCTGTCGCGGTGACGGTAATGCTGTGCGGGCCGTCGGAGAGCGGGCTGTCGGGCGTTGCCGTCCAGTTCCCGGCCGGGTCCGCCTGCACGGTGGCGATCAGATCGAGGCCGTCATAGACCCTGACCGTTGCATTTGCCTCGGTGACGCCTGCAAACACCGGGAGGGTATCGTCAGTTGTGGAGTTGGACAGAATGGGACCGGGAACGTCACCTTGATCATCCGTCGCAGTGAAGTTCGGGGCGGCGGGAGCAGCCAGATCGACCAGGACGGTCGTGGGCGGGGAGCCGTTTCCGGCAGCGTCGATCGCGGTCACCGCGATCGGCGTCAGGGCCGGATTGCTACCCGGAATGATGTAGCTCCACGCACCAGCCCCATCGACGGGGACCGTCACCGGAGTTCCGCCCAGACCGATTACGATGCTGACCGATCCGTTCGGCTCGGCCGTTCCCGAGAGCGTGCCGGTGCCGTTGGTGGGGTTGACGAACGGCGATGCAGGCGGCGACGCGTCGACGGTGAAGACGAACGGCGGCGACTGCACGCTGCTGTTGCCCGCCGCATTGGCGGCGCTGACGGTGATGCTCTGCGGCCCGTCTCCGCCGGTGGCGAGTTCATAGGACCACGCGCCGGTTGGCGAGGCATTCGCGGTGCCGACGAACACCCCGTTGGCGTAGATCGAGACGACGGCATCCGGATCGGCCGTGCCGACGAGGGTCGGCGTGACATCGTTCGTCAGCCCGCCGCTCGCAAACGGATCGGTGTTACCCGGCGCATCGTCGTTGGCCTGGGTGATCGTCGGCACACCGGGGACGGATGTATCGACGTTGATCGCATAACCGTTCGAGAAGCCGCTGGAATTGCCTGCGGGGTTGGTGGCGATGGCGGTGAAGGTGTGCGGCCCGCCGTCCAGAGCGCCGGTGACGTCGAGGCTCCAGTCGCCGCTGCCGTTCGCCGTGGTCGTGCCCAGCAGGGTGCTGCCGTCGTAGACGCGCACCGTGGCGTTCGCACCGGCCGTGCCGACGATAGTCGGTAGCGCATCGTTGGTGAGGCCGCCCGGCCCGACATTGACCACCGCGCCGACATCGTCGGTAACGCCGGTGATCACGGGCGTGACGGTCGGGCTGACATCCACCGCGATATCATAGGCGGGGGATGCGGGGCCGGGATTGCCGAGCGGGTCCGTGGCGGTCGCGGTGAAGGAATGCGGCGTCGCGGTCAGCGGCGTCGTCAGCGGCAGGGTCCAAGTGCCGTCGCTTCCCGCGACGACAGTACCGACGAGCGCTCCGAAATCATAGATCCGGACGGTAGAACCCGGCTCGGCGGTGCCGACGAGTTCGGGCAAGACATCGTCGGTCGTGCCGCCGTTGGCGACCGTGCCGGTCAGCGAACCTTCGCTATCTATGATCCTGTCGATGCTGGGTGCCTGAGGCGGGGTACGGTCGATGATGATCGTATCCGTGCCCGAGACGTTGCCGGCCGCATCCACGGCAGTGGCGATGACGGTCGCGCCATTGTCGAGCGTAGAGCCGGGCGTGTAAGTCCAGACTCCGGCTCCATCGGCCTGGGTCGTGTCGTCAATCGTGCCGTCGCCATTCAGGTCCAGCCGGATCGTCGCGTTGGCTTCGGCGGTTCCGGTCAGGATTGCCCCTGCGCTCGGCGCGATGACCGGTGCGAGCGGCGCGGTGGTATCGACCGTCAGCGTGAACGCACCCGAAAGCCCGCTGGTATTGCCGATGGCGTCGGTCGCCGTCGCGGTGAAGACATGGGGGCCTTCCGAAAGCGCCAGAGTGGGCGAGAAGGTCCAGCCCCCCACGCCATCCACGGTCGCCAGCCCCGCCGCCACACCGTTGTCGAAGATCGTCACCGTGCTGCCGACAGCGACCGTACCGCTGAGCAGCGGGTGCACGTCATCCGTGGCCGCCCCGCTCCCGAGCGTGGCCAGCGGCCCTACGTCGTCGGTAGCGGACACGATGGCGGGCGGCGGCGGCGGCGTGGTCGAGACCGTAAGCTGGAACGGCGCCGACGCCGCGCTGGGTACGCCGGCGGCGCTGGTGACGCTGGCCGTGAAGTCGTACGTCGCATTGCCGAGCGCGGTCGTAGGCGTGAAGGTCCACACGCCGAACGGATCCGCAGTTGCCGTTCCCGCGAACGCGCCGTTCTGGAGGATCGTGACCACCGCATTCGGATCGGCCGTGCCGGTCAGGACCGGCCGGGTGTCATCCGTGGTCGCGCCGGCGGCGAAACTGCCCTGCACCGAGCCGGTGTCATCGAAGCCCGATGTGAAAACGGGTGTCGTTGGAACCGCGCTGTCCACCGAAAGGAGGAACGGTTCGGACGGCGTGCCTGCGTTGCCCGCCGCATCGGTGGCGAGGAAAACGATACTGTTGCTGCCTTGAGGCAAGGCCCCCGGCGGCGTGAAAGTCCAGGCGCCGGCACCATCGGCACCCGTGGTTCCCAGGAGAGTGCCGTTGCTGAAGACCGAGATGGTGGCATTGGGCTCCGCCGTGCCGGTGAAGGTCGGCTGGGCATCATCCGTGACGCTGCCGGTGACGAGCGGATCGCGTACCGCGCCGACATCGTCCGTGACCGTGCCCAGGATCGGCGCCGCGGGTCCGGCATTGTCGACCACCAGCGTAAAGCTTGCCGGATCGCTCTCGTTGCCGACCGCATCGGTAGCGGTGATTGTGAGCGTATGGCTACCCTGCCCCAATGGCGCCGTGGGGGTCACCGTCCAGGCGCCGGTCTCGTTCGCCTGGGCCGTGCCGATCACGGTGGCGCCTTCGTAAAGGGTGATCACCGCGTTGGGTTCGGAGGTGCCGGTGAAGGTCGGCTGCCCATCGTCGGTCGAACCGCCGTCCACGATCGGATCGCGGATGGCGCCGACGTCGTCAGCGACTGGGCCGAGCGTCGGTATGGGCGGCGCGGCGGCATCCACTACGCCCGTCGCGGCTCCGGACGTGTTTCCGGCGGCATCGGTGGCCGTGGCCGCTATCGGCCCCGTTCCAAGCGGCAGCAGCGGCGTATAGGTCCAGACACCGGAGGCGTCGGCCTGCGTGCTCGCCTCGAACACGCCATCGTTGTTCAGATCGAGATTGACAGTCGCATTGGCCTCCGCCGTGCCGCTGATCGTCACGCCGTTGGAGGGATTGACCACCGGCGCCGGGGGCGGCGCGGTATCGACTATGAGATCGAACGCCGGAGAGGGCTGGCTTTCGTTGCCGATCGCATCGGTGGTCGTGACAGTAAGGCTGTGCGGACCGTCCGACAGAGGCGTTGCAGGTACGAAGGTCCAGGTTCCGAGCGGGTCGGCATTGGTCGTGCCGAGCAGCACGCCGCCATCGTAGACCGAAACGAGGACGTTGGGCTCCGCCACACCCGTCAAGGTGGGCTGCGTATCGTTGGTGGACCCGCCGCTGGCGACGACACCCTGCCCGGGAGCGGCATCGTCCGTCACCAGGCCCAGGACGGGGATCGGCGGCGGCGTGGAATCGATGCTGTCGTCCACCGCGACGGTGGCCGGGGCCGTGGCATTGCCGGCCGCATCGACCGCAACCACGCTGACGGTCGTACCGTCCGGCAAGGGACTTGCGAAAGTGACGCTCCACCCTCCGCTCGCATTGGCTATGGCGGTCTGGTCGGGCGTGCCGTCGCCGTTGGTGTCCACCAGCACGGTCGCACCGGCTTCGGTCGTCCCGGTGAGCGTGATGCCGTCGGTCGGGTTGAGAGTGAGGGTCGTGGGCGGCGCAAGGTCGACGATGACGCCGTAGGTCACCGAGGGTCCACTGACATTGCCGGTTTCATCGGTGGCGGTGACCGCGAACTCATGGGGGCCTTCCGCCAGCGCGGCGGTGGTGAGGGTCCAGTTGCCTGCGGGATCGGCGGTCAGCGTACCGATCAGGGTGGCGCCGTCGTAGATATTGACGGTAGAGCCCGGTTCGGCCGTGCCGTTGATCGTGAGCGTGGCATCGTTGGTCACGCCGCCGCGCGCGACCACCCCCGTCCCGGCTTCCACATCGTCCACGATCTCGGTGATGCCCGGAGCGAGCGGTACGCTGGCGTCCACCGCAACGGTTGCCGGAGGCGAAGCATTGCCGGCGGCGTCGGTCGCCGTCACCGAGATCACGGTGCCGTCGGGCACGGCGCTGCCGGGTATGAAGGTCCAGTTGCCCGAACCGTCGACCTGCGCGAAACCGTCGGGAACACCGTCGCCGGTCGTGTCGATGCCTACCGTCGAACCGACTTCGGCAGTGCCGGAGATCATCGTCCCGTCGGTGGCGCGCACGGTGGGAGCAGCGGGAGCGCTCGTGTCCACCGTGAAGGCAAAGGGCGCGGAGGCAGCGCCGCGATTACCCTGCGCGTCGATCGCCACGAAGGTAACCCTATGGGCACCCTCGCCCAGCGGGGTCGCGGGCGTGAAGGTCCAACTGCCATTCGCGGCGACCGTGGCCGTGCCGATAAGGCTATCGTTATCGAAGACCTCGACGGTCGAGCCCGGCTCGGTGGTACCGCCGAAGGTCGGAGTGGTGTCGTTGGTGGCTCCATCCGGAAGGAGCGGCGAGACCACCGGATCGGAATCGTCGCTTGCGCCCGACACCACGGGGGGGACCGGCGGCGTCGTGTCGATCGCGGTATCGACCGTGGCGTTTCCGGCTCCGGAGACGTTGCCGGCCGCGTCGGTGGCAGTGGCGCCGACTACCGTGCCGTCACTCAGCGGTGTTGGCAGAGTGACGCTCCAGGTGCCGTCTTCCCTCGCCACGGTCGTAGCGTCGGGCGTGCCGTCGCCATTGGTGTCAACGCCGATGGTGGCGCCCGCCTCCGCCGTGCCGGAGATCGTGGTCCCATCGGTAGGATTGAGCACCGGCGCGGAAGGAGCGGCCGTATCGATCGTGAAGGCGTAGGCCGGCGAGGCCGCACCGGGATTGCCCGCTGCGTCGGTAGCCACGAACGTCAGACTGTGCGGCCCCTCGCCCAGCGGCGCGGCAGGGGTAAAGGTCCAGGTTCCATCCGCGCCGACCAGGGCAGTGCCGATCTGCGTCCCGTTATCGAAGATCGTTACGGTGGAACCGGCTTCGGCGGTGCCACCGAATGTCGGCGTGGTGTCGTTGGTGGACCCGCCCTGAGCAAGGCCTTCTGTCACCACCGGCGGTGCCGGAGGGGTGGTGTCGGTCACCACGGTCACGCTGCCCGCGCCGGAAATATTGCCCGCCGCGTCGGTGGCGGTGGCAGTGACCACCGTACCATTGCCCAGTGCCGCCGGAAGAGTGACGCTCCAGGTTCCATCGGCGCCCGCCGTGGTGGTCTGATCGGCCACGCCGTCGCCATTGGTGTCCACGCCGATGGTGGCGCCAGCTTCCGCCGTACCGGAGATGGTGGTCCCGTCGGTCGTATCCAGCACTGGAGCGGCAGGTGCACCGGTATCGATGGTCAGGCCGAAGGGCGCCGACGCCGGTCCCTGGTTTCCGGCGGCATCGGTCGCGGTGAAGGTTAGGCTATGCGCGCCATCGCCCAGCGGCGTCGTGGGCGTGAACGTCCAGGCGCCGTTGGCCCCGGCCGTGGCCGTGCCGATCCGGGTGCCGTTGTCGAACACCGTGATCGTCGCCCCGGCCTCCGCGGTGCCGCTGAAGGTAGGCGTCGCATCGTTGGTCGAACCGCCGGAAACGATCGCTCCCGTTACTGGGACCGCGTCGTCGCTCGCACCGCTTACCACCGGAGCTGTGGGCGCCGTGGTATCGGGTGGTGGAGTGGTGCCGGGATTGCCGCCGCTACCGCCTCCGCCTCCACTCGCCGCCGCCGCCACGCCGCCGCCCACGGCCAGAGCACCCAAACCGATGAGCAGGCCATTGCTGATGCCGCCCCCGGCTGCGGCGCTGGTCGCGGTGGCGGCGGCAGCGGTGTCGAGCGTGGAGAGGTTATAGCTGAGAGGTTCGCTGGAAACGTCTCCGGGCGCAAAGCAGGAAGCCTCGCTCAGGTTCACCAGCCATTCCGACCCGGTGGCCGGATCGTCCAGGGTCAACTGCCCCAGTTCCTCGGGCGAGCAGCCGAAATAGCCTTCCAGCCGGATAGTGGACCCATCGGCAAACTTCAGGATGAGATCATCGCCCTCCCGCACCATCGACGCCACCGTGCTGGGCGGTGCAGCGATGTTGACGTTGGAACCGGCGGGAACCGAAATCCGCGCTTCACCCTCTCGGGCAAGGGAGGTGGTGGTTGCCTTGGTGGCGCGATTGACGATCTCGACCTGCTTGTCCATCTCGTTGCTCCAGCATCGAGCACCGCCGATCGGCGGTACTGCCGTTCGTTGCGCGAGATTGGTCCGGATAACGAACAAGACGGAAAGTCGTCGTCAAGTTAGTCTTATAAACTAACTAAAACCTGCAAGATAAACCGTGATGGATACCCCCACGGCGACAGGATTACGCGCCCCTCCAGCTCATCAATACATCGGCGGCCCAGCCTCGTCGGTTCCTTGACTTAGGATTTATCACCTAATCACGACCTCCAACGCAATTGCCGCTGAAAGTTTCCGATGAAGATGGAACGGTTTACCGCCTGGAATTCACGCTTGACCGATGCCTTGTGAACTTTTCCGACCAGAAAAGTGTTTCGCGATTATCGGACAGATCGCCCGTCAGTAGCCTGTATGCGAAAGCAACAAACTGAATAAAAACGAAAAAGCTTTATTCGTCAGACTCGCTACCTTAGCGCAACGGATTACTTTTACATTCGATCCGGCGGTAAATATTTAGGTCGAAATGGTTTTTGTTTCCGGCACTTACATGCTCCCTGCCTGCGCTTCGAAGCCTGCGCGAGGGGCTTTCAGGCAGAGGCTGGCGAACTCGCGATAACGAAAAGACTCGCGTCCGATAACCGCTCCGCCAAATCGGCACCGCGGCTGTTGGCGGGCTAACGGAAATACCGGGACCGTTCCTGCAAACCACCCCGGCTTTCACCCGTCAGTCTGAGATCACCAACTTGCGCGTCCGGCGATAGAGGCCATGGACGAGGACGAAGAACAGCAAAGTGCCGCCGATCAGGGCCGGTCCCGCGAAGTCCTCGCCGACCACGGCAAGCGGTGTATCGCTGCCCGAAGCGGCGACGATCGCGGCGAACCCCACGCCCCACAGACTTTCTCCCACGATCAGGCCGGTGGCAGTCAATACGCCCATTCGCTCTGCGAATTCGGGATCGCGCTGCTTCGACGCCCAGCGATCGTAGAAGAACCCGAGCACCGATCCGATGACCGTCGGCAGGATGACGCTCATCGGCAGATAGATGCCGATGCCCACGCCCAGCGGCGGCAGGCGCAATCGTCCCATGACGCCAAGGATCTCGTCGAGCACGATGAACGCCGCGCCCGCCACCGCGCCCCAGCCGATCATCGTCCAGTTCAGATTGCCGCCCAGCACGCCCTTCGCCAGGGTGGAAATCAAGGCGGCCTGAGGCGCGGGAAGCGCATTCGGCCCGGCATTGGCCGCGCCGGCGAAACCGAAAGCGGTATTCAGCAGATCGAGCACCGGCGGAATGACCAGCGAGCCGAACACCACGCCGATCACCAGCGCCACCTGCTGCTTCCACGGCGTCGCGCCGATCAATTGGCCGGTCTTGAGATCCTGCAGGTTGTCGTTCGAGATCGTCGCCACGCCGAAGACGATGCCGGTGACGATCAGCGCATAGGCGACCAGCGCTTCGGTCGTTCCGGGCGGCTGGTCGCGGCCGAACAGTCCCACCAACATCAGCGAGGCGGCCACCACCGAGAGGATGCCGATACCGGAGACCGGCGAATTGGAAGCACCGATCAGACCGGCCATATAGCCGCAGACCGCCGCGATCAGCAGTCCGATCACCAGAATGAACAGAAGCGCTCCGGAGATCAGCAGCATTTCCGAGCCCGCCAGAGGGCCGGCGCCAACGACGCTCCACAGCAGGATGGCGATCGGCACCAGCATCGCCAGGGTGCCGATGAACACGATCGAGATGGGCAGATCCTGCTCCTCCACCGCCAGTGCGTGCCCGGATTGCCGCGCACGGCTTGCCGCCATGGCCGAACGGACGCCGCCGATGACCGGCCCGGCAATCCGCAAGAGGGTCCATACCGCCGCCACGCCGATAACGCCTGCGCCGAAAAACCGCACGTTGTCGGAGAACACCGTCAACGCCCAGACCTCAGCTCCGCCGGGCAGCGGGTTCTGGGCCGTAAGCATGGGCAGGAGCATCCACCACCCCACCACCAGCCCAAGGAACATCGCCATGCCGACTGAGATACCCACGAGATGGCCCACACCCATCAAGGCGAATGACAGGCCTCCGGAAATGCCGGTGGCCCCCGGTCCGGCCCGGAACCATGCCGAGGCTTCCGCCACGACGAGACGGGTCTGGGTGAGGATCGCAAAACCGGCCGAGGCCAGCGCGTTCCAGAGCAGAACGGAAAGCCCTTTCGCGCTTTCCTCCGCCCCTTCGCGCGATTGCGAACCGACGCGCAGAACTTCCGCTGCGGCATGACCTTCGGGATAGGGCAGAGGCGTGTCGATCACCAGTGCGCGGCGCAGGGGCACCGAGAACAGCACCCCCAGAATACCGCCGGTGCCGGTGATCGCCGCCGTGGTCCAGTAAGGAAAGCCCTGCCACCAACCGATCATGACCAGACCCGGCAGCACGAAGATGATCGCAGCCAGTGTGCCCGCTGCGCTCGCGACGGTCTGGACGATGTTGTTCTCGAAGATCGTGGAGTCCTTGAACCCGCGCAGGATCGCCATGGAGATCACCGCTGCCGGGATCGAGGTGGCGAAAGTCAGCCCCACCTTCAGGCCAAGATAGACATTGGCGGCAGTGAAAAGCAGCGTGATAACGCCGCCCAGCAGCACCCCGCGCAAGGTTAGCTCGAGCGGCGATCCCGCGCGCGCGCCGCCAGTTTCGTTCGCCATGTATACCGTCCGGTCGATCGTGAAGAGGCCGGTCTCGCTTTGTCCGGCAAGACCTTGCCCCTGGTGGAACACGCCCTGGCCTGCTGCGGCCGGAGCGTTGCGACCGCTGCCATATTGTTGCGCGGGCGTCCAGCGCGAGCCACGCTCATTCCCCGGAACCCGACGTTCTCGAGGTTGCATCGGAACCACATGCCGACACGGGTGTTGAACGGAAACTGCTCCGCAGAGGCAGGCAATGCGAGGGCTCTTTCCCCACCCCCGACCGGGCCCCGCTACTCCATCAAGGCCGCCCCCATCACATGGCGGGCGGCCTTTCCATAGGATTTCCGCGCCGCAGCGCTTGTTGTCGAGGCAAAGCCGCTTTAGAGGCCGCGCCCGGTCCTCGCCTCTAAACACCGATGGACCGGGGGGCGGCGGTGTTATTCACGCGGCCGCCCTCCTTTTACTCTCCAATATTAGATCTGGCCAATATCAGATCCGGGGCGCCCTATCCCCGGAACCGATGCGTTCCCGCAACCGTTCGAGCAGATCGGGCACGACATCGCGCAACTGGATCAGGTCGAGGCGCGATCCCACGCGCGATGCGGCGAGATCGTAGAGCCGCTGGGCATGGTCGATCAGTTCGTCGTCGGTCATCGCAGGCGCATCCTCTTGTTTCGGTGGAGCAACCGTCAAGCTCGGCTCCACCCGAACCACGCCGCTAATGTTCCGCTCCGCTCTCCACAAGCCGCCTGTCCGCGCTATCCCCTTTCGCGAGGTGGTCCGTGAGGGGTGGCGGCGGGATCACGCTTCAGGATCGGATGTCCAGCATCAGATAGCTGTCGTCGAAATTCCCGCGTCGGGCCAGCCTCGTCC
>NZ_DAMDBA010000018.1:0-66421 GCF_032093395.1 Novosphingobium sp. | reverse complement strand
ATCCAGAAGTATCCGGAC
This sequence comes from Novosphingobium sp., assembly GCF_032093395.1. Lineage (GTDB taxonomy): Bacteria > Pseudomonadota > Alphaproteobacteria > Sphingomonadales > Sphingomonadaceae > Novosphingobium. Next base: position 66,403 of record NZ_DAMDBA010000018.1, on the reverse strand, counting down.
AGCTATGCGCTGTCCGATGGCCAGCGGTCTCGCGCCGAGGATCGCGAAATGGACGACGCGCGCGGCTATGCCCTGCCCGACGGTGCGATGGATGAGGCGGACGGCTTTGCCGAAGAGGACGGTTTCGGGCCGCCGCGAGGACGCATGGTGATCCTCGACGGGTCCGGTTGGGACGATCGCGCCCCTCCGCCGCGCTGGATCGAACGGGATGAAGGCGAGGCAGGGGAAGAACCCGCCTTCGTCTCGCCGCCCGCGCCTTTCCAGAGCCGTGAGCAGCGCCTCTATCAACCGAGCCCCCGCAGCTACCTGCCGCAGCAGGCGGCCCCGGCCACGCCGCCCCGGCCCCCCGCACCGCCTCGCGATTCGGGCGCCGATGCCGCCGCCGCTTCCGCCGCGCGCGCCGCCGGTGCGGCCGCGGATGTCCTGGCCGCCGAGCGCGAGGGCGCCTGATGGCTCAGGCCAGCGTCAGGAATAACTCCGCCTCGATCACCCATGCGCCGCCCAGTTCGCGCCATTTCGCGGTGTAGGTTCCGGCGGCCGCCATCACATCGGAAGTGCTGTCGATGCCTTCCCACCGGCCATGCTCCATTGCGATCGGCTCTACCGGCGAGATCGTGACCTGATCCGGCATTCGCGCGTAGACCATCCGCGCCGGGCTCGCGAACTCGCGGCGCCAGACTTTGACCTGCCCCATACGGCCCGAAATCACCGCGCTGTCGGTGCCGGTCACCATCACGCAGTCGCGCGCCAGGATGGGGCCGATAGCGGCAGCGTCGCCCTCGGCGATGGCGCGGTTGAATGCAGCGCGGCGGGCGCGTATCGCCAGTTCGGCCGCGCTCACGCCTGGAACCCGTTGTTCCCCGAGCTACGTACCGGATTGGCAGCGTCACGCCCGACGACCGTTGCCCAGCGCCGCACCGTCCAGCGCTCGACGATGCCTGCGGTCACATAGGGATCGGCCTTTGCAAAGGCTTCCGCCGCCTCCGGACTGTCCCCGGCGAAAAGCAGAAGCGCCGTATCGACCGGATCCTCCACTGCCCCGCCCAGCACCAGTTCGCCGCGCTCCACCGCCTGCCAGGCCAGCGCCAGATGCGGTTCGCGATATTGAGGGCGAAGTTCCAGATAGTCGGCGGCAAGGTGATAGGTCAGCAGGTAGTGGTTCATCGCGCGGCTCTCGTGCTTGAAGGTGTGACCACCGAGCTTACACGAAACCCGCCTTGAGCGAGCAATTCAGGAACAACCCTCCACATACTCCAGCACCGGCATCGTTCCGACATGGATCAGCTTGACCTTCCCGTCCTGCCCGATCTCGAACCGCAAGGCCGGATCGCCGCTTTCGGCATTGGGCGCCGTGAGGTACTTCGCCGGCGCGGGTTCATACTTGTGCGCTTCCTCTCGGAAACCCGCGAACCACTTCTTCACGTCGGCCTCGGTAGAGCCCACGCCGATGCCTTCCACCAGCTTCACCGTGGAACGTTGCCCCAGCGTGATGCGCCGGACTTTGCCTTGTTCGACAATGGCATAGACGCCCGGATAGTCCGGCGAGGTGATCGTGCGACAGGTGTCGGACTCCTGCGCCCCGCGCTCTGCCCATGAGGAACCCGCAGGGGCCGCCTCGCCGATGCGGAGATTGCCCAGGCCTTCCAGCGAGAGAATCTTCCCGTCGGTACCGGCCGTGGTCTTGCCGGTGGTCATGACGGCGGGCGATTCTGCCACATCCGCCGTCGGCACGACGGATGTGAGCTCGGCAGCAGGCGACGTGGCGTCGCCCGCCTGCTCGGGTGCCTGGGACGAACAGGCGGCGAGGGCGCAGGCGAGCGCGGATGCGACGAGGATGTTCTTCATGACAGGGCAATGCGCAAGCCAGATGAAGGTTTCCCTGCGCCATCAGGATCGATCGTCGAGCCGCCCGATCAGTGCCATGGCTGCCGCCGGCGCTCTTTCCTTGGCGCCATTGATGAAGAACAGGAATACGTCGCGCCCAGCGTCGGACCAGTCTTCGACACGCTTGCGCCAATGATCCAGCTCGGCGTCGGGGTAGCCCTGCTCGATCTCGCTGCGCGCGTTCTGGAGGCGGGCGTAGACGAAAGGGCCCGCTTCGGCCGCTTCCTCGAATGCCGGGTAGTCCGAACTGTCGGCCAGTACGACGGCGACCTCGGCCTTGCGGACGAGAGCCAGGAAGGCCGGATTGTTGAAGCTCTCGTGACGCGGCTCGATGGCGTGGCGCAGGCGCAGACCGCCGTGCCGCTCCGGCAGCAGGTCAAGGAATGCGGCGATCTCGTCGGGATCGAACCGCTTGGTGGCGGCCAGTTGCCAGTTGATCGGGCCCAGCTTGTCGCCCAGTTCGACCAGTCCCTGCTCGACGAAGTTGGTGACGCTTTCACCCGCTTCGGCCAGGTTCTTGCGGTTCGTGCAGTAGCGGGAGCCCTTGAGCGCGAACCTGAATCCATCGGGCACGGCATCGCGCCATTTGGCGAAGCTGGCCGGCTTCTGGCGGCCGTAGAAAGTGGCGTTTATCTCGGTTCCCGTAAGGTGCTGCCCGACGTATTCCAGTTCGCGGGCCTTGGACACGCCCTTGGGATAGAATGTCTCGCGCCAGGGGTTGTAGCTCCAGCCGCCGATGCCGACGTGCACTTCGCCCTTACCCCCGGCGGCCATCAGCTTTTCTTCCGCGAGAGGCGGCGGCGATTGGCGGTGACGCGCTTGCGATAGTGGCGGACCGCCTTGTGCGCGGTCTGCTCCGGAGACGTCAGTCCGCCGGTAGCCAGCTTCATCGCCAGTTCGGCGTTGGCCTGGAGTTTTTCGGTGACCATCAGCATGTTTTCGCGGTTGCTGCCGCGTCCGGTCATCATGTCCGTAGTGCGCATACCCATGACCATCATGGATTCGGCCCAGAGCCAGTAGCTGTCATGGGCGAGTTTCATCCAGTCGCCGTTGGTATCGCGGGGCATTCGGGTTTCTCCAGATGGAGAGCCTCAGTACCAGCGCAATCGATTCCCGCGAAGGAGAATTGGTGGGGTCGCGCATCTACGTCGTCCCGGGCTCGACCCGGGACCGCTGGCAGTTCTTTAGGCGAGCCCTCGCATTGAAGAGCCTTGCCGAGAGGACGGCCGTTCACCGCCAGCGGTCCTGGATCAAGTCCGGGACGATGTGATTATCCGTGTTCTCCGTTCAATCGTGCTCGCGGTCACCGGCGCCCATGTAGAGTTCGCTGCCGGTTTCCTTGAACACCTTGCTCATCTGCGCCATTCCGGCCTCGGCTTCGCTGATGGCGAGCATTCCGCCATCCTCGGCGGCAATGAAGCCGGTCGAGGGCTGGTTCTGCCGGGCTGCAAAGTCCCGCACTTCCTGGCTGATCTTCATCGAGCAGAACTTCGGCCCGCACATCGAGCAGAAATGCGCGGACTTCGCCCCTTCGGCGGGGAGGGTCTGGTCGTGGTACTGCTCCGCCGTGTCGGGATCGAGGCTGAGGTTGAACTGGTCGCGCCAGCGGAACTCGAACCTGGCGCGAGACAGCGCATCGTCGCGCACCTTGGCGGCCGGATGCCCCTTGGCCAGATCGGCGGCATGGGCGGCCAGCTTGTAGGTCACGACGCCCACCTTCACATCGTCGCGGTTGGGCAGGCCGAGGTGCTCCTTGGGCGTGACGTAGCAGAGCATTGCCGTGCCGTACCAGCCGATCATGGCGGCGCCGATGCCGCTGGTGATATGGTCGTAGCCCGGCGCGATGTCGGTAACGAGCGGCCCGAGGGTGTAGAACGGCGCTTCGCCGCAGGCCTCAAGCTGCTTGTCCATGTTCTCCTTCACCTTGTGCATCGGCACATGGCCCGGCCCCTCGATCATCACCTGCACGTCCTGTGCCCAAGCGCGCTTGGTCAGTTCGCCAAGAGTGTAGAGTTCGGCGAACTGCGCCTCATCATTGGCATCGGCGATCGAACCGGGGCGCAGGCCGTCGCCCAGCGAGTAGGCCACGTCATAGGCCTTCATGATCTCGGTGATTTCGTCGAAGCGCTCGTAGAGGAACGATTCGCGGTGATGGGCGAGGCACCACTTGGCCATGATCGATCCGCCCCGGCTTACAATTCCTGTCACGCGCTTGGCGGCGAGCGGCACGAAGGGCAGGCGCACGCCGGCGTGGATGGTGAAGTAGTCCACGCCCTGCTCGGCCTGTTCGATCAGGGTGTCGCGGAATACCTCCCAGGTCAGGTCCTCGGCAATGCCGCCGACCTTTTCCAGCGCCTGATAGATCGGCACGGTGCCGATCGGCACGGGGCTGTTGCGGATGATCCATTCGCGGGTGTCGTGGATGTTGCGGCCGGTGGAGAGGTCCATCACCGTGTCCGCCCCCCAGCGGATCGACCAGACCATCTTGTCCACCTCGCTCGCCACGTCCGACGCGACGGCGGAGTTGCCGATATTGGCGTTGATCTTGACCAGGAAATTGCGCCCGATCGCCATCGGCTCGCTTTCGGGGTGGTTGATGTTCGAGGGGATGATGGCCCGGCCCCGCGCCACTTCCTCGCGCACGAATTCGGGCGTAACGTAATCCGGGATCGCCGCACCCCAACTTTCACCATCTCTGGCCTGCCCGTCACGCTGATATTCCTTCAGCATGGCGCGACCGAGATTTTCACGCTCGGCGACGTATTCCATCTCCGGCGTGATGATGCCGCGCCGGGCGTAGTGCATCTGGCTGACGTTCATGCCCGGCTTCGCACGCAGCGGGCGCTTCACCACGTTGGGGAACGCCGGGACGCCGCCCGAACGGTCGGGACCGAGCTGGCCATTGTCCTCCGGCTTCACCGCGCGGGCCTCGTAGTCCTCCACATCGCCGCGTGCCACGATCCATTCACGGCGCTTGGCGGCAAGGCCCGCCGCGATGTCGATGTTCACATCGGGATCGGTGTAGGGTCCGGAGGTGTCGTAAACGCGCACCGGCGCCTCGCCCGAACCGGGCTCCAGATGAATTTCCCGCATGGCAACGCCAAGCGGCCCGACGTGAATCTTCTTCGACCCGCGAATAGGGCCAGTGGTAACGCCGATTTCCAGTTTGGAATTGATGTCGGCCATAAGCGATTTTCCTTCGACTTATGGACGAAAGAAAGGTCGCGACAGATGAGTCCTGTGGCCCGCCCTTCCCTCCGCCCGTATTAACGGGTTCAGGTTCAACGGGTCGGGCAGCGTGACCTGCCCCTCTCAGCCTTTTGTTTCCTTCCGGCTTTCGCAAAGCGAAAACCTTGGGCACAAGCTCCCCGGGGATGGGCGGACGATAGACGCGGCTTTTCCCCCCGTCTAGAGCCGCGAGAGACATGCCGATCATCTATCGCCTCGACGCAGCCGCCCCCCAGGTCGCCCGTGCCATGGGAGCAGAGGCGGGCGAAGATCCTTGGCGGGGCGGCGCGGTTTCGGGCGGCGGCTTCGCGCCGGTGGTGACGATGGGCCGCGAGTTCGTGGCGGGGCCAAGACCCGAAAAACGCCAGCCGCGCCGCATGGTGCCGCGCCTCTGGGGCGTGCCGCCGCCGCCCGCCGCCTTCGACCAGCGTCGCCACGGCATTCTCACCGTGCGCAATCTCGAAAGTCCGTTCTGGATCGGCAACTTGCGCAACAGCGAGTTCCGCTGCCTGGTGCCGGCCACCGCTTTCATGGAATGGGGCCGGGTCGACCCGACCGACGGCAAGCGCCGCCAGTGCTGGTTCGAAGCGGTCGACCAGCCGATCTTCGCCATGGCCGCGGTCTGGAAGGACAGCGAAGTTCCGAGCTTCGCCCTGCTCGCCTGCGAGGCCAATGCGGCTCTGCGCGCCGAGGGTCGCGACACCATGCCGGTGATCCTGCCGCCGGACGCGCAGGAAACCTGGCTGCGCGGCGACTGGAAACGGGCCGCCGAACTGATCGTGCCCTATTCGTCCTCGCTTATGAAAGTCAGGGTTTCCGGGGGCGTATAGCGCTCATGAGGAAAGGCCCGGACCGTCACGAGGACGATCCGGGCCCACTCCCCTGCGAAGAGATTGGCCTGCGAAGAGAATCCGATTACTTGAAGCGGATGCCCACGCCGCCCATCAGGCGCTGGCGCGAAGTATGGCCGTGATAGTCGGAATAGACGTATTGCGCGTTCACATAGACCGGCAGGCGCCCCTGGGTCAGCGTATATTCCACGCCGCCGCCGACCTGGTAGCCATCGGCGCGGTAGTGGTCGTAGACCAGCGTGTCGCCGGTAGGACCGTCGATGCGGCGGCGCTGCTCGCCGTTGACGTAGCCGCCCTTGGCGAACACCAGCAGCTGCGGCGTGGCGAGGAAACCGGCGCGAACGGCCGCGCCCCATTCCTCGAAGCCCTTGTGGCAAACGCTGTTGCCGTCCGGCAGGCCGTTGCAGTTTTCATTGCCGCTGCCCGGCTTCCAGAAGCTGCCCTCGGCGCCGATCACGATGCGTTCACCCAGCGTGCCGTCGAAACCGACCGTGCCGCCGTAGCCGAACTTGTCGTTGTGATCGCCTTGCGACCGGAACCGGTCACCACCGAAGTTTCCTTCGACGCGGATCCCGCGAAAGCTCGTACCGTTGGGAGCGATCTCGGGGGAACCTGAATCCTGCGCAAGGGCCGGCTGGGCAGCGATGCCGGCGGTAAGTCCGGCGGCGAGCATGGCTGCGAGCGTGGTGGCCTTGATCTTCATAACACGTCCTCATTTGGGGTCGGGGGTTCCAGCAGAACCGCGACCGGACGGTCAAAGTTGCTCATTAGGGGTAATCCGGTACGCGATCCGGAGCGGAATGTGACGGTTACGCAACACCCGAAGATTGGCGAAAATCCGTCCATTCAGGCCGCAAACCCCTGCGGATTCGCATTTTCCCGAAGGCTGGATTCCCTGCGCATGGTGGGTCGCCGAAAAGAGGCCGATACTTTTTCGACCGTTCCGGGAACCGGCTGACGCTTGCGTTTGAGCGGTGGCAGAAGGCGCCGAAGACATACGTCGTCCCGGACTTGATCCGGGACCGCTGGCAAATCTTCAGGCAATACGTCGCAGAACCCCGCCCCAGCCACACCGCGCCCAGCCTTGAGGTAGACGCAGCTCGGCCAGCGGTCCCGGATCAAGTCCGGGACGACGACTTATTCAGCGTCATATCCGCGGACACCTCGGGCTACACTTCAGGCGTCAGCCCAGCAGCTCGGCCATCTCCACCACGCGCTTTTCGCGCGCGCTGAGTTCGGCCGCGGCGCCGATGGCCACTGCCATCAGCCCGTCGCGCGCGGTCACTTGAACCTCGCCCTCGCCGCGAACCGCACGGGCAAAGGCTTCGTGCTGGTAGAACGTCGCGCCGTGGTGCGAACCGGCTTCCATCGCCGCTTCGTCCACCGCCACATGCCAGCGCTCGACCGACTTCGGCCCCGGCCAAGGCACGCGCGGCGACCAGACGAGATCGCCCGGCGGGATCAGCACGTCGAGGCGGCCCTTGTCGCCGGTCGCGCTCATCTCTTCCTGATGCTCGGCGCCCTCGGCGAACATGCAGAGGTCGAGCAGCGCGCGGCTGCCGTCCGCGAAATCGACAGTGGTGAAGCTGTTGTCGATGATGTCGGGCTGGCGGCCATCATAGCGCTCGTCCAGATGGTTCACATCCATCGCGCCCGAGCAGTAGACCCGTACCGGCTCCGAGCGGGTGATCAGGCGCATGAGGTCGAAGAAGTGGCAGCACTTCTCCACCATGGTGCCGCCGGTATTGACCGAGAAACGGTTCCAGTCGCGCACTTTCACCAGGAACGGGAAGCGGTGCTCGCGGATCGAGAGCATGTGCAGACGCCCGACCTTGCCGCCGTGGATCTCGTCGATGAAGGCCTTGGCGGGCGGCATGAAGCGATATTCCATGCCGGTCCAGAACGGGGCCTTGCGGGCCTCCGCGCGCTCGACCACCCAGCGGGCGTCTTCCATCGTCGTGCAGAGCGGCTTTTCGCAGAGGATTGCCACGTCGCTGTACAGCAGCGGCTCCAGCACGTCGCGGTGCGTGAAATTCGGCGAGACGACCACCACGGCATCGAGCCCCGCATTGGCGATCATGCTGGCGCTGTCGGCATATTCGGCCACGCCCTCCGCATTTTCGCCCAGGGCATCCTTGGCCCAGCCGAGCGACGTCGGTTCCGGATCGGCGATGGCGACCACTTCGGCGCCTTCGAGGATCTTGAGATTGTGGATGTGCTCGACACCCATCATCCCGGTGCCGACAATTCCGTAACGCAGCGTCTCTACCATTTCACGACTCCATGTGCCATGTGGCGGCTCATGACCACGCTCACGACGCGGGCCCTATCGGCCCAACCCGTCCCGCTCGGCAAGAGCGGAATTTCCGTTTTCCCGATTGCCTGGGGCATGTGGCGGCTCGCCCGACCGGACGGCAACGACGATATCGGCGCCATCGTCGCGCGTATCGAAGCGGCGCTTGAGGCCGGAATCACCCTGTTCGACACCGCCGACATCTATGGCTGCGACGCCGCGCTCGGCTTCGGCGGCGCGGAAGTGCTGCTGGGCAAGGCGCTCGCCGCCCGCCCGGATCTGCGCGAACGCATGATCATCGCCACTAAGGGCGGCATCGTGCTCGGCGTTCCCTACGATTCGAGCCCGGACTATCTGAACAAGGCGCTCGAAGCCTCGCTCGAACGCCTTGGCCTGCCCTCGGTCGAACTCTACCAGATCCACCGCCGCGACTTCCTGGCCCATCCGCGCGACGTGGCCGACACCCTCGCCGCCATGGTCGATAGCGGCAAGGTCAAGGCCATCGGCGTCTCCAACTATAGCCCCGCCGAATTCGACGCGCTCCAGGCCTTCCTGCCCTTCCCCATCGTCTCGACCCAGCCGGAATTCTCCGCCGCGCGCTATGCGCCGCTCTATGACGGCACGCTCGACCAGGCGATGGCCCGCGACGTGGCCGTGCTGGCATGGTCACCGCTCGGCGGCGGGCGCCTTGCCGCCGGTTCGGAAGATCCGGTCGCGAAGCTGGTCGCCGCGCAGGGCGAGCGTTACGGCACCGATGCCGCCGCCGCCGCGCTGTCGTGGATCATGGCTCACCCCTCGCGCGCGATCCCCATCGTCGGCTCGCAGACCCCGGAGCGCATTCTCGCCTCGCGCGATGCGCTGAAGGTCGAATGGACGGCGCCGGAATGGTATGCCGTGCTCGAAGCCTCGATGGGAGCACGCCTGCCGTGACACGCGATCCGTGCGAGATCAGCTGGTTTTCGGCGCTCTGCGACGATGACTACGAGTTCCTCGGCCAGCCGGACCCGATGCTGCGCTCCAGCTGGGAGCATTGCCGCAATATCGTGACGGCTGCCGAGGAAGGCGGTTTCGACAACGTGCTGCTGCCTTCGGGCTATACGCTCGGGATCGACACCACCGCCTTCGCCGCCGCCATCGCCACCCAAGTCCGCCGCATCAAGCTACTGATGGCCGTGCGCATCGGCGAAATGTGGCCTGCCCAGCTTGCCCGCCAGATCGCCACGATCGATCAGATTTTAGGCGGCAGGCTGAATATCAACATCATTTCCAGCGAGATGCCGGGCGAGACGCTGGACGGCCCCGCGCGCTACGAGCGCACGACCGAGGCCATCGAAATCCTGCGCACCCTGCTCTCGGGCCAGTCGCTGGACCATCAGGGCCGGTTCTGGAACCTGAAGCTCGACGCCCCGCGCATGATCGCGCCCGGTTCGAAGTGCCCGGCGCTCTACTTCGGCGGCCTTTCCGAACCCGCCCGAGACGTCGCCGCCAAGGGCTGCGACGTCTACCTGATGTGGCCGGACCGGATGGAAGCGGTGAAGGAAACCATCGCCGACATGCGCGCCCGCGCCGCCAAATACGGCCGCACCCTGCGCTTCGGTTATCGCGTCCATGTCATCGTGCGCGAAACCGAAGTAGAAGCGCGCGGCGCCGCGGATCGCCTGCTTTCGCGCCTCGATGCGGCCGAGGGCGCCGCGATCCGTGCGCGCTCGCTGGACTCGCAATCCGTCGGCGTGCAGGCGCAGGCCGCACTTCGCGAAACCGCCAGCGACGACGGCTATGCCGAAGACAACCTCTGGACCGGCATCGGTCGTGCCCGCTCGGGCTGCGGCGCGGCGATCGTCGGCGATCCGGACCAGGTGCTGGCGAAGTTGCAGGCCTATCGCGAGGCCGGGATCGATGCCTTCATCCTCTCCGGCTACCCTCATGCGCGCGAGGCGGACCTGTTCGCGCGGCATGTGCTGCCCCGGATCGATCACGGACCGCTGGCGCTTTAAGGACAAGGGAAAAGCAGGGGGGCAGCACCCCCTGCACCCCCAACACCGTCTAGGTCACGCCGACCAACTGCCTCACGCGCCCATGGTGGCGTCGGGAGACTTAATGGCTGCGCCGCAAGGAGCGCAGGACCGATAGGTAGCGCACAAAGTAGACATTCCGAGGGTCTGGGGGATCATCCCCCAGGACTTCTGACTTCACCCCTCCACCCTAGAATTTCTTGTTCGCCCCTGCCCCCCGCCATCGCTAGACGATCCGCGATGCAGAAATTCCTCCACACCCGGACGTGCCGCGCATGACCTTGTCCCCGCGCCGCCGCTGGCTGCTTTTCGCTCTCGCTCTTACGGCGGGCGTGCTCAATCTCGTCGACCGCCAGATCATCTCGGTGCTGAAGCCGACGATCGCCGCCGATCTCGGCTGGAGCGACGACGACTACGGCACCTTGGCCGCGTGGTTTCAGGCGGGCGCCGCGTTCGGCTTCCTCGCGGCGGGCTGGATCGTCGATCGGCTGGGCGTGAAGTGGGCCAATGCGGCGGGTGTGGCGGCATGGTCTCTGGCCGCGATGACGCATGGCTGGGCGCATAGCTTCAGCCAGTTCGTGCTTTGCCGCATCGGGTTGGGCGCCACGGAATCGATGGGCACGCCGGCGGGCGTCAAGACCATCGCCACCATCTTCCCGCCGAACTTGCGGTCGCTCGGCTTCGGGCTTTCGAACGCCATGAACAGCCTGGGTGCGATCCTGGCCCCGCTGACGATACCGCTGGTGGCGGCAGTCTGGGGCTGGCGCGCCGCATTCGTGCTGGCCGGCGTGATCGGCCTGTTCTGGGTTGGGGCGTGGCTACTGGCTTCGCGCGGGGTGGACTTCGGGGACCGGCAACCAACCGTGGAGGGCAGCCTGGTTTCAGGCGACAAGCTGTTCCTGAAGGAAGGGCGCACCTGGACGATCGCTCTGGCCAAAGTGCTGTCGGACGCCACCTGGTGGCTCATGCTGTTCTGGATGCCCGACTACTTCAACCGGCAGTTCGGCCTGTCCGGCACCGACCTTGGCCCCCCGCTGGCGCTGGCATACTGTGGCTCGGCGGCCGGATCGCTGATCTCGGGCTTCGCGGCCAACCGCCTGCTTTCGAGCGGCTGGAGCGCCAACCGCACGCGCAAGACGCTGATGCTGATCTCGGCGCTCTGCGTGGTGCCGGTGCCGCTGGCGCTCCATGTCGAGGGCTACTGGCCCGCCGTGGGCCTCATGGCGCTAACCCTGGCCGGACACCAGGGCTTCTCGACCAACCTGTTCGGCCTGATCGCCGACGTGACCCCGCGCCACAAGGTGGGCCGCGTGACCGGCTTCGGCGCCTTCTGCGGCAACCTGGGCGGCACGGCGATCAGCAAGATCGCCGGCCTCGTGCTCGCCGCCGGGCTCGGATACGGCCCGCTGTTCGGCTTCGCCGCCGTCTCCTACCTGCTTGCGCTTGGTTGGATTCAGCTCACCATGCCCCAAATCGTCCCGGCAGAGGACGCCGATTCATCTCGCGCATAGGGCGACTAAAGGAAAACTATCTTTCTCAACTTAAACAGTTGAGTTAGCGCCGCGCGATCCAGGGAGAATTCCATGACCATGACACCGCTCCGCGCCGCCCGCACCCTGCTGCTGGCTTCCGCGGTCCTGCTTCCCGCCACCGCCTATGCGGACGAGGCCCCCGACTCCAATTCGGGCGAGATCGTCGTGACCGCGCGCTACCGCGACGAATCGCTTCAGCAGGTGCCGATCGCCATCACCGCCGTCAGCGGCGAATCGCTGAACGACCGCGCGATCCACAACCTCCAGGACCTGAGCGCCACCGTGCCTTCGGTCGACTTCCGCAATGGCGCCTCGAACAAGGACCGCACGGTCTTCATTCGCGGTGTCGGCACGATCAGCACTTCGCCGGGCGTCGAATCCTCGGTTTCCACCGTGCTTGACGGCGTCGTCCTGACCCGCCCCGGCCAGGCCACGCTCGACGTCGGCGAAGTCTCACGCATCGAAGTGCTGCGCGGCCCGCAGGGCACGCTGTTCGGCAAGAACGCCTCGGCAGGCGTGATCAGCATCGTCACCGCCGCGCCTTCACAGGAATTCCATGCCTATGCCGAAGGCAGCGCGACCACGGACGAGGAATACCGCATCAAGGCGGGCGTCACCGGCGGCATCGCGCCCAATGTCGCCGCCCGGATCGACGGCCTCTATGCCAACTATGACGGCAACGTGCGCAACGTCTTCACCGACAACACGGTCAACGGCTACGAACGTTACGGCGCCCGCGCCAAGATCGAGGCGACGCCGGTCGACAATCTGAAGTTCACCCTCGCGGGTGACTACCTCTATTCGCACGACACCACGCCGAGCGGCGTCTACGCACGCACCAGCCAGATCGCCTATCCCACCGGCACCGTCACCCAGTCTCCGGCCCTCGCAGCCTTCCTGGCGGGCCAGGGCATCACCGCAGGCCCGGAAAACCGCGAGGTCAGCACCAACTTCGACACCGACGTGCGGGACAAGAACTATGGCGGCTCGCTGACCGCCGAGTGGGGCCTGGGCGACTACACGGTCACCTCGATCACTGCCTATCGTGAGTGGAAGAACCGCCAGCACCAGGACTACGACGCCCTGTCGCAGCTCTCCGCCACTTTCCCCGAAGGCGACGATCGCGGCATCGTGGACAACAGTCAGTTCTCGCAGGAACTGCGCCTTACCTCGCCAAAGGGCAAGCTGATCGACTACGTGGTCGGCGCCTATTATCTCCACGCCAAGACCGACGAGGTCTACACCCGCTCGCTCACGCGCCTGATTTCCGGCGCGCAGAACGTGGTGACGGGCGTGGCGAACTACGGCGTGAAGAGCGACAACTACGCCCTGTTCGGTGAAGCCAACATCAACTTCACCCCCTGGCTGCGCGCCATTGCAGGCTATCGCTCGACCTGGGACGACCTGAGCTACTATCACGTCCGCACCTCGACGAACGACCCCACCAACTCGGGCGCGACCGCGCTCGACGTGGCAGGCATCCGCGCCTACCACAATTCAGCCGGCTCCACCTCGACACGTGGCGATTCCTATCGCGGCGGACTCCAGCTGGATTTCGCGGCCAACAACCAGGCCTATTTCACCTACTCGCGCGGCTACAAGGGCCCGGCCTACAATGCCTATTTCAACATGCGCTCGCTCAACGCGACGACGCCGCTGGATGAAATCGCGCTGAAGCCGGAAACTTCGGACTCGTTCGAAGGCGGCATCAAGGGCTCGGCGCTGGGCAACCAGATCACCTACGCCCTTGCCGTCTACACCACCAAGTTCCACAACTACCAGGCCAACTACAACGACGTGGTCGGCGGCGCGCAGGTCACCCGCCTGATCAACGCCGGCACCGTGCAGACCAAGGGCGTGGAACTGGACTTCGGCCTCCGCCCGATTCCGGGCCTCTCGCTCGATACCTCGGTGGCCTATACCGACGCCAAGGTGCTGAACTTCATCTGCCCCACCGGCGCCCCGGCAAGCTGCGATATCAACGGCGAAGTCCTGCCTTTCGCGCCGAAATGGAAGCTCTACAGCAACGCGGCCTACCGCTTCGCGCTGTCGGGTTCGCTCGACCTCGAAGTGCAGTCGGACATCACGCTCAAGAGCCGCACGCAATACCAGCTGGCCCAGACGCCCGGCACGATCCAGCCGGGCTACTACATCTGGAATGCCAGCGTGGCCCTGATTGGTACCACCGGCGACTGGCAGCTGCGTGGTTTCGTGAAGAACATCACGAACCAGAGCTACTCGAACTTCCTCGCCAACGGCACGCTCGCCGGGATCGTCCGCTACGTGCCGCGCGACGACAAGCGTTATGCCGGGATCATGTTGCGCAAGGACTTTTAAGCAAAAGGGAAAGCAGGGGGTCAACACCCCCTGCACCCCCATTACCGTCTAGGTCACGCGGACCGACTGCATAGTGCGCCCATGGCTGCGTCGGGAGACATAATGGCTGCGCCGCAGGGAGCGTACAACGGATAGGTAGCGCGCAAGGTGGACATTCCGAGGGTCCGGGGGATCATCCCCCGGGTCTTCCCTTCCTCTAAAGCCCCTCACCCCCAACCCAATGCGCATCCGCCAGATAGCGCGCGAGGTTCCACACCTGCCGCCGGATATCCGGCACCGCCACGATCTCCCAGGCCTCGCCCTTGGTGACCGGGCCTACTGCAAACAAAGTATCCTGCGGCGCGCCTTCCGCATCGCGCACCCGGCCGAGATGATCGACGTCCAGCCCAAGCCGGTGCGCATCCGAACGCACCTTGCCCTGTGCCAGCAGATCCTTCACCAGCGGCGCCCCGCTGCGCATCAGGTCGCCCTCGGGTCCGGTGCAATTGATGGTGCGCGAGACTTCCAGCCGCACGAGATTGTCCTGCCCACGCGGGCGATAGACCACCGAAACGCCGCGCTCGGTCGGTTCCGCGCCGACGAGCTTTCCGGCAACGAATTCCAGCCGCCCTTCCGCCTCGATCTCGGCGATGCGCCTTGCCACATCCGGCGCCAGGCGATGGCGGTGGACGTCCCAATAGGGGCGGGCATGGCGAAGGAAGCGGCGCTGCCCGGCCTCGTCGTGGCGGCGCCAGAGGTTCTGGGTGTGGGGGCGCAATTCGTCTGCGGCGGCCCGCCAGCCGATCTCGGCAGCGCGATTGCGCACCCGGCGCACGAGGTGCGAGCCGCGCTCTTCCGGGGCGGGGACGTAGCTCACCGAGGGACCACTCTCCGCATGGGCCAAGGGCTTGAGCCCGCGCCGCGAAAGCGCGGTGATCTTGCCCCTGAACCCGGCCTTGTCGAGCGAGAGCACCATGTCGGCAGCCGTAAGGCCGGTGCCGATCAGCAGGACGTGATCGATCTCGTCGATCTTCTCCAGCGTGCCCGGCTGCCAGGGGTCGGTGAAGCGGCGATCCTCGGGAATGGCGGCCAGCACGGGATGGGGCGAAGGCGGGAAATTGCCCAGCGCCAGTACCAGCGCGCGGGCCTCAATCTCGTCTCCGTCCGACATTTCCACGACGACGCGGCCGTCCTCGAAGCGCGTGGAACAAGCCTCGGCATTGACGATGAGAGCGTTCTGCCCCGCTTCGGCCAGTGCCCGGATCAGAAGTTCGCGCAAGTAGAGGCCATAGGACAGGCGCGGGACGAAGCGGTTCGCCTGCTCGTCGCCGCTATGTCCGATCCAGCGCAGGAAATTGGCCTGATCGTCCGGGAAGGCGCTCATGTTGGCAGCGCGCACGTTGAGCAGATGCTCGGGCCAGCGCGTGCCGAATGCCAGGCCCTTGGCAAGCTGGGCGTCCTTGCGCTCGATCAGGACCACACGCACGCCGTTGCGCAGGAGGTTGATCGCCAGCAGGGTTCCGCTGAACCCTGCCCCTACGATCGCAACGGGAAGCGCGCCGTTTCCATTCTGAGTATTCAACTGGCTGCTCCCTTGCGGTATTCGAAAGCACCATCTAGCGACGGCGCCCAGGCTTTATCAACCGTCGCGGTTGAGAATATGACACTCCGGACACAGGCCTTCGACAAACCGGCTGACGCGCCCGGCATACGGTGCTTGCAGCGCGTCGGGCGGCTCTCCATCTGGAGGGGGCATGAACGCTGCTTCCCTTCCGGAACTCCTCGCCGCCATTCGCGAGTGTCGCGCCTGCGCCGACCTGCCGCAAGGCCCGCGCCCGGTCGTCCAGGCAGGCGAGGAGGCGCGCTTGCTGATCATAAGCCAGGCGCCCGGCAGCAAGGTCCATGCAAGCGGCCTTCCCTTCGACGATGACAGCGGGGACAGGCTGCGCGCGTGGATGGGGATCGACAAGACCCTGTTCTACGATCCTGCTGGAATCGCGCTGATACCTGCGGGCTTCTGCTATCCCGGCAAGGGCAAAGGGGGCGACCTTCCGCCGCGCCGCGAATGCGCGCCGCTCTGGCACGACCGGCTGCTCTCTGCCCTGCCGAACATCCGATTGACCCTGCTGGTCGGGCAATATGCGCAGAAGCTTTACCTCCCTCGCGGTTTCGCGCCGAACCTTACCGAGGCGGTGCGGCAGTGGCGGGAGGCGCCGGGCGGACTGCTTCCCCTGCCGCATCCCGCCTGGCGCAGCCGCCTGTGGATGGCGCGAAATCCCTGGTTCGAAGCCGAAATGCTGCCGGACTTGCGCGAACGGGTCCGGCAGGCGCTTTCGGAGATCTAGAGAAATTTTGCGGCATCGGCCCACGCCCCCACCCTACCACCCAACGGTAGTATCCTGCGGGTGGTAGGGTGGGGGCGTGGGCCGGTGCCGCCTTAAAAATGCCCCTGCGGGCATTTTTTCAAAAACAGTTAGAACGTGTAGGCGATGCCCGCGCCGAACGTCCATTGATCGGCACTGCCGCGCAGAGAGGTATAGGGCGTGTCCTTGCCGCTGTTCAGCATGGCCGAGTAGTTGACGACGCCGAACAGCGCGAAGCCGCCGTCGCGCAAGTCTCCGGAAAGGTCGTAGCCGACAAGGGCGCCCATCCCCACGCTGTCCCAGCCGCTCTTCGCCTCATAGACCGGCAGGCCGGAAGCCGCAGATTGCTCAGGCGTCACCGAGTAGTAGTAGCGGGAATAGTCGCCATCGGTATGGCGCGCGCGGGCATTGACGGCGACGATCATCGCCTTGCTCACCGGGGTCATGTAGGTCACCTGCGGTTGCCACACCATGCCGCCATGGGCGCCGGCGACATCCCATTTCACATCTGCCGAGACGGTGAAGGAATCGTAGGGGTTGAGCACGCGGTTGACGGTTACGCCTGCGGTCGCGCCCAGTTCGATGGCGGCGTCCAGCTTGCCGGCGGCGCGCACGACCGCGTCCTTGATGCGGCGGTTGCGGTTGAACGAAACGCCCACGACCGGTCCGGCCGAGAAGTCGATCTTGGCGTCGCGACTCGACGGGATGAGGTTGAAGGCCACGCCGCGCGCGCGGGGATTGACTTCGATGCCTTTGTAACGGCCCTGAACCAGCGGCACGGGCGAGAACGCCTCGTCATCGGAACCGTCGTAGCTGGGGCCGTAGATCGCGCCGACGCCGATAGTCAGGTGGTCCCGCTCGTAGACGTTGTCCGAAGGGGCGGCTTCCTGGGCCGAAGCGGCCGGGACGGAAAAGCTGGAGATACAGGCGCCGGCGACCAGGCCGGCGATCAGGGTGTTGCGCATCGGGTTCCTCATGAGGTTTCCCCGCGCAACGCATCCCACCCCTAAGGGTTGCACCCTAGGTATCGCCGAAGTGGATTGAAAAAATTAGGAAATCCAGGGAACCCTCTGCACGCGCCTCATGCTGCCCGGTCCGGCAGGCTCTGGTCGCCCTCTCCCAGTTGGCGCTGCATGATGAAGACGTCCAGCCACTTGCCGTGCTTCCAACCCGCCCGGTCCAGCGTGCCCACCGGCCGGAAACCGGCGCGTGCATGAAGCACCACCGAGGCCGGCTCGCTCTCCGCAATGACGGCGAAAGCCTGCCGGAACCCGCGCTCTTCGCATTGTTCGAGGAGCGTGCCGAGCAATCGCCCGCCGATGCCCCGCCCGATGCAGTCCGAAGCGACGTAGATCGTCGTCTCCACGCTGTAGCGATAGCCGATGCGCGGCCCGTAGCGATGGGCGAAGCCGAACCCGATCACCCGGCCGCTCGGTTCCTCGCGGACCACGAGGAAAGGGTAGCCGCTGTCGACGATTTCCTTGATACGGCGCGCACTTTCGGCAAGGTCGGGCGGATCCGTCTCGAAAGTTGCGGTACTTTCGAGCACATAGTGCGCATAGATCTCGGCAATGGCTGCGGCATCAGCGATAGAAGCGTCGCAGACAGTCAAATCATCGGTCATTGTCATCACAATGCCGTAAAGCCCCTGCCCTGCCAAGTTGCGGCAGGCATAACCTGTCCTTAAACGGTATTTTCATGGCCCAATTTTCCTCCGATCTGGCAATTCTGGGTGGCGGCCTCGCCGGATCGCTGATCGCGCTCGCCATGGCGCGCCATCGGCCCGAAGTGCGCGTGCTGCTGGTCGAACAGGGCGAGCGGCTGGGTGGCGACCACGTCTGGTCGTTCTTCGAGACGGACGTGGCCCCCGAGCACCGCGATCTGGTCGAACCGCTCATCGCCCGCCGCTGGAGCGGCTACACGGTCCATTTTCCCGGCCATTCGCGCCTGCTGTCGACGCCCTACGCAAGCGTCACCAGCGCCCGGCTCGACGCCCTGGTGCGGGCGACGCTCGGCCCGGATTCGCTGTTGACCGGGGCCTACGTCGCCGAGGCTTCGCCGGACGCCGTGCTGCTAGCCGACGGACGGCGCATCGCTGCCGGAGCGGTGATCGACGCGCGCGGAGCCCATGGCCTGCCCCACCTGACCGGAGGATGGCAGAAGTTCCTGGGCCGCATGCTGCACTTGTCCGTCCCCCACAACCTGGAACGCCCGGTGGTGATGGATGCGCGCGTGCCCCAGCACGACGGCTATCGCTTCGTCTACTGCCTGCCCTTTTCCGAGCGCGAGGTCTTCGTCGAGGACACTTACTATTCCAGCGATCATACCCTCGACCGGCCGGTGCTGCGCCAGAGGATCGGGGATTATGCCGATTCCATGGGTTGGCATGTCGATTCCGTCACTTATGAGGAAACCGGCGTGCTGCCGGTGATCGCCGGCGGCGATTTCGACAGGTTCTGGAACGCTTCGGCCGACCCCGGCGTTGCGCGTGCCGGAACCCGCG
Source organism: Novosphingobium sp. (assembly GCF_032093395.1). Taxonomy (GTDB): domain Bacteria; phylum Pseudomonadota; class Alphaproteobacteria; order Sphingomonadales; family Sphingomonadaceae; genus Novosphingobium. The sequence goes on along the minus strand of NZ_DAMDBA010000018.1, from coordinate 47,421 downwards.
CCGCCCTCGTCAATCCGATGACGTCCTATTCCTTTCCCGACGCAGTTAGATTCGCCATGCACCTCACCGCTCTCGACAACCTCTCCGGCGTCAGCCTAGGAAGGACCAGTCATGCATGGGCTGCAAATCATTGGCGCAGGGGGCGCTTCTACCGGATGTTGACGCGCATGCTGTTTGGGGCCGCACGCCCGGAGGAACGCCGGGCGGTGCTTGAGCGCTTCTACACCCTGCCCGAGGGGCTGATCGAACGTTTCTACGCGGGCCGTCCGGGCCTGGCGGACATGGCGCGTGTCCTGGCAGGCAAGCCGCCGGTGCCGGTGGGCGCGGCCATGGCCAGCCTGGCCGGGGGCGGCTATCCGCTCAGCGATCTCGGTCTGGCGGGAGCGTCGCGATGAGGAAGGCCTGCGTTATCGGCGCCGGCTTCGGCGGCCTCGCCCTCGCCATCCGCCTGCAGAGCGCCGGGGTCGAAACCACCCTGGTCGAAGCGCGCGACAAAGTGGGCGGCCGGGCCTACGCCTGGGAGCGGGACGGCTTCACCTTCGATGCCGGGCCTACCGTAATCACCGATCCGGACGCCCTTCGCGAACTCTGGACGCTTTCATCGCAGGACATCGCCGACGACGTGGACCTGATGCCGGTCCTGCCGTTCTACCGCCTCAACTGGACCGACGGCGTCACGTTCGACTATTCGAACGACGAACTGGCCCTGCGGCGGGAAATCGATCGCGTCGCGCCGAAGGACATGGCCGGCTACGAGGAATTCGTGCGCTATGCCGCCGGGGTGTACCAGGAAGGCTACGTCAAGCTGGGGCATGAGGCGTTTCTCGACTTCTCCAGCATGGTGAAGGCCGCCCCGGCACTGGCCCGCTACCAGGCGTGGCGCTCGGTCTATTCGATGGTCAGCCACTACGTGAAGGACGAGCACCTGCGCCAGGCGCTGTCGTTCCACACGCTGCTGGTGGGCGGCAATCCGATGACCACCAGCGCGATCTACGCCCTGATCCACAAGCTGGAGAAGGACGGCGGCGTCTGGTGGGCGCGCGGCGGCACCAACAAGCTGGCGCAGGGCATGGCCCGCCTGTTCCAGCGGCTCGGCGGCGAACTGCGCCTGGGTGAAAAGGTCGTGCAGATCCACACGCTGGGCGACCAGGTCACCGAAGTGGAAACGGACAGCGGCTGGAAGCAGCGCTTCGATGCCATCGCCAGCAACGGCGACATCATGCACACCTACCGCGACCTGCTCTCCGGCAACCAGCGCGGCCAGGACATGGCGCACAAGCTCAAGAAGAAGCGCTTCTCGCCCAGCCTCTTCGTCGTCCACTTCGGGCTGGAAGGCACCTGGCCGGGCATTCCGCACCACACGATCCTGTTCGGCCCGCGCTACCAGGGCCTGCTGGACGACATCTTCGAGCACGGCGTGCTGCCGCGCGATTTCTCGATCTATCTTCATCACCCCACCGTCACCGACCCCTCGATGGCGCCGGCCGGCAAGAGCACGTTCTACGCGCTCGTCCCGGTCGCCAACATGGGCAAGCTGCCGATCGACTGGGACGAAGCCGGCCCGATCCTTGAACAGCGCGTGCTGGCCGAAGTCGGCCGCCGCCTGATCCCCGATATCGACGACCGCATCGTCACCAAGTTCCACTATGCCCCGCCCGATTTCGAGAGCGATCTGGGCGCCTACAACGGCAACGGCTTCAGCCTGGAGCCGCTGCTCACGCAGAGCGCCTACTTCCGCGGCCACAACCGCGACGACAAGCTGAAGAACTTCTACCTGGTGGGCGCGGGCTGCCATCCGGGCGCGGGCATCCCCGGTGTCGTCGGCTCGGCCAAGGCGACGGCAAAGCTCATGCTGGAAGGGCTGAAATGACCGTAGTCGCGGAGCCAGCCAGGGCACTGCATGCGCTCCGGCAGGCATGGGGCTGGACCCTCGTGGATTTTGCCGAGATCGTCGGGCAGAGCCTGATGGGCCACCTGCTGGTGGTCGACCGCGCGGGCACGTTCCACTACCTCGATCCGGACCTCCTGAGCCTGGACCGCCTGGGCGACGAAGCCGCGGCACAAGCCCATATGGCCCTCGATGAAACCCAGGCCATCTGGCGCGCCGACGCGCTGGTCGATGCCGCCACGCAGCGCCTGGGCTTTACCGCGATGGGGGAAGTCTACAGCCGCACGCTTTCCGCAATCCTGTCGGGCGACTATGGGCATGACAATCTGGTCCGGATCGACCTCGTCGACCTGATCTACCTGACCGGCGACCTCGCCAGACAGACCCGCGATCTGCCGGATGGGACGCGGGTGCAATTGAAGGCTACCTGACTGATGAAACGTATCGCCGTCTATTGCGGCTCCGCCACCCCCGCCGATCCCCGCTACGTCCAGCTTGCCCGCGACGTGGGCGCCGCCCTTGCCGCGCGCGGCCTGGGCGTGGTCTACGGCGGCGGTCGCCTCGGCCTGATGGGCGCAGTGGCCTCCGGCGCTCTGGAACAGGGCGGCGAAGTGATCGGCGTGATCCCGGAGGCGCTGACCGGCGCCAACGGCAAGGGCGGCGAAGTGGCCAACCACGATTGCACCGAGCTTTACGTCGTCAAGACCATGCACGAGCGCAAGGCCGAATTCACCCGCCTGTCGGACGGGTTCCTGGTCCTGCCCGGCGGGGTCGGCACCATGGACGAGCTGTGGGAAGCGGTAAGCTGGTCCCAGCTCGGCTATCACGACAAGCCGGTGGGCGTACTTAATTCCTTCGGCTTCTACGACGGACTGCTCGCCTTCAACCGCCACATGGCCGAAGTCGGCTTCGTCCGCCCTGCCCACCAGGGCATCATCCTGGCCGAAACCGAACTGGACCTCCTGCTCGAACGCATGGAAGCGCACGAGCCGATCGTCCCGATCGTCCGCATGGACGCCAGCACGCTGTGAGGATTTCGGGTGGCGGCTGATACTCTCCTCGAAACCGCTACGAACGGTGTGATCAGGAGCGGCAAGGCTCTGGACCGGGCGCGGCTCGTGAAGGAGGCGCACCGCTCGATCCGCAAGGGATCGAAGAGCTTCTCGGCCGCAAGCCGCCTGTTCGATCGCGAGACGCGCGAGCGGGTCTGGCTGCTCTACGCCTGGTGCCGCGCCTGCGACGATATCGCCGACGAGCAGGACCATGGTCATGCCGTCGGTCCGGTTCGGCTCGGCACCCGGCTCTCGCCCGAAGACCGGCTGGCGACGATCCGCACGCTCACCGAACTGGCCATGGCGGGCGAAACCACCGGCACCCCGGCGTTCGACGCGCTGGGCCAGCTCATGCGCGAAGTGCCGCTGACACCGGCGATGGTGGAAGACGTCCTCGCCGGTTTCGCGCTCGATGCCGCCGACTGGCGCCCGCGTTCGGAAGCGGACATGCTGCGCTACTGCTTCCACGTCGCCGGCGCCGTCGGGGTGATGATGGCGGCAGTGATGGGCGTGGCACCCGAAGACGACGACACGCTGGACCGCGCCTGCGACCTCGGCATCGCCTTCCAGATCGCCAATATCGTGCGCGACGTCTGGGAAGACGACGCCCATGGCCGCTGCTACCTGCCGGTGGAATGGCTGAGCGAGGCTGACATTCCACCAGGCGAAGTCACCAAGCCGCACTATCGCGGTGCGCTGGTGCCGATGGTCGCCCGCGCCTGCGCCTTGGCCCGCGACTACGAGGCTTCGGCGCGAGTGGGGGCGACGCGGCTGGCCTTTCGTCAGCGCTGGGCCGTGCTTTCGGCCGCCAACATCTACGGCGGCATCGCCCGCGAGGTCGAGCGGCTGGGCGCGCATGCCTGGGACCACCGGGTAAGCACCAGCCGTGGCGAGAAGCTCAGCCATGTCTGGACGGCGCTGGAGGAAGCCCGCACGGCGAGCGAACCGAAGCACGAAGCGTCCCGTCCGGTGCTGTCGAGGCGCGAATTGAGGGCGCTGGCGCAGGCCTGAGGCGGTAGCCTCTTCGCAAAACGCCCTCATTCCGAACACGTCATCCTGAACTCGTTTAGCTGCGCTCGCCTTCGGCTCAGGATCCGTTCCTGACCATCGACGGCGGCTCCATCGGCGAGATGGATCCTGAAACAAGTTCAGGATGACGATGGGGTTTCGCGGCAAGCACTGCGATGGGGCCCCAAAACTCGCGCCCGAAAACCCGCAATCCGCCGGAAGGTTATGAAACGACGGCGAAAGGTTGGGAGCCTCCTTCGCGACCGCGCGTTTACACTTCGTAACAATAAGGGAGAACCACCATGCTCTTCACCATTGCCGCCGTGCTTCTGGTCCTCTGGCTGCTCGGCTTCGTCGTGTTCCACGTTTCGAGTGCGCTCATCCACGTCCTGCTGGTAATCGCCATCGTCGTGGGCCTGGTCCAGCTGTTCCGCGGCGGCCGAGCCGTCTAGCGGATAGGGGGGCTTTCATGCCCCCCTTACGCCTCAGGGCCGCTTGCCCGCCGCGTAATAGCCCGGCGGATAGTTGAGGCGGCGGAACAGCTTGCCGCGTTCTGAATAGAGCACGAAAATCAGCCCGGTCAGCCCCGCCACCACCATCGCCGCCAGAATGGGGCGCGGTGTGCCGTCATAGGCCTGGCCGATCATCGCCCCCAGCACCGACCCCATCACCATCCGCACGAACGACATGATCGAGGCCGCCGCGCCCGCCGTTCGGGCGAAGGGCTGAATCGCGATCGACTGGAAGTTCGAGCCGATGAAGCTCATCATGCACATCGAGAACGTCATGAGCGGGATGAACACCCATAGCGTCTCGCCCCGCAGCGCGATCAGGAAGTGGATCACCGCACTGGCTATGTAGCCGAACAGCGCCACTTGCGAGACACGACGCGCTCCGAAACGCTGGACGATGCGCGAATTGACGAAGTTGGTCGAAGCCATGACCAGCGCCATGCCGCCGAACACCGCCGGAAAGAAGAAGCCCGCGCCGAAATGTTCGGCCACCAGCTGCTGGGCGCTGTTGATATAGCCGAACATCGCTGCCTGCACGAAAGCCACGCCGAACAGGTAACCCACGGATTCGCGGGTGCGCAGGGTGAGCGCCATGTTGGTGGCGATCACCTTCGGGCGAATTTCCTGGCGATAGTCGGGATGCAAGGTCTCCGGCAGGCGCAAGGCCGTCCACACGCAGACACAGGCGCCCAGCACCGCGATCAGGCCGAAAATCCAGCGCCAGCCGGCCACCAGCATGACCCCCTGACCCACCATCGGCGCGATCATCGGCACGACCATGAACGTCATCGACACCAACGACTGCATGCTGGCCATGCGGTCGCCCTCGAAGCGGTCGCGGATCACCGTCATCGGCATGACCATCAGCGCCGAGGTACAGAGCCCGGAAACCGCGCGCGCCGCCAGCATCGCGGGGAAGGTGGTGACCACGGCGCAGGCCAGTGCGCTCAGGACATAGGCGATGGTGGCGAAAAGCAGCACCGGCCGCCGTCCGTAACGGTCCGCGATGGCGCCGGGAAACAGCGAGCCAAGCCCCGTGCAGATCAGGAACACGCCGACGATCAGCTGACGCTGATTGGGATCGCCAACCGCAAGATCGTGGCTGATCTCCCCCAGGGCGGGCAACATGATATCGATCGAGAGCGCCTGGAGAGCCTGCAGCGCGGCCATGAGGACGACGAACTCGACCCCCCGCATCGGAAAGGGTGCGGGATTCGCTGTGTCGGATGTCATGTCCGGCGCATTGCAGCACTTGCAGGGCACTGACCAGCATTTTCGCGCTCAGGATGGCGCTTTCGGCGGGATTCGCCCTATATCGCCCCGATGGCATCGCACGACACCGAATCGGCTGACGGGGAGGAGGCGGACGGTCTGCGCAAGGTGATCCATGTCGACATGGACGCCTTCTACGCCAGCGTGGAACAGCGTGACGAACCCGCGCTGCGCGGCAAGCCGGTGGCCGTGGGCGGCTCGTCGCTACGCGGCGTAGTGGCCGCCGCCAGTTACGAAGCGCGCAAGTTCGGGGTCCGCTCGGCCATGCCTTCCGCCCGTGCGGCGCGGCTCTGCCCCGACCTCATCTTCCGCAAGCCGCGTTTCGAGGTCTACCGCGCGGTCAGCCAGCAGATCCGCGCGATCTTCCACGAATATACCCCCCATGTGGAACCGCTCTCCCTGGACGAAGCCTACCTGGATGTGACGGCGGACCTCCGGGGCATCGGTTCCGCCACGCGCATCGCCGAGGAAATCCGCCGCCGCATCAAGGCGGAAACCGGCCTCACCGCCAGCGCCGGGGTTTCCTACAACAAGTTTCTCGCCAAGCTGGCCAGCGACCAGAACAAGCCCGACGGCCTTTGCGTGATCCGCCCCGGAGAAGGCGCCCAGTTCGTGGCCGGACTGCCGGTGCGGCGCTTTCACGGCGTGGGACCGCGCGGCGCCGAGAAGATGGCCCGGCTGGGCATCGAGACCGGGGCGGACCTCAGGGCCAAGGACATAGCTTTCCTGCGCGCCCAGTTCGGCAGCTTCGCGGAGTATCTCTTCCAGGCGGCGCGCGGCGTGGACCTCAGGCAAGTGCGCGCCAACCGGCCCCGCAAGTCGGTGGGCGGAGAGAGGACTTTCTTCGAGAACATCCACGGCACCGAGGCGCTGCGCGAAACGCTCGGCAATATCATCGACATCGTCTGGGACCGCATAGAGCGCGCCGAGGCACGCGGCCGCACGGTCACCCTGAAACTGCGCTATGCCGATTTCACCACCCTCACCCGCGCGCGCTCGGTACATCATTTCGTGGCCGACAAGGCGGAGTTCGCGGCACTGGGCCAGGTCCTGCTGGAAGAACTGCTGCCCCTTCCCCAACCGATCCGGCTTATGGGCCTGACGCTTTCGGCACTGGAACGGGGAGAGCAGGACAGTCGCCCATCGAAAGATGGGCAATTGCCGCTACTTTGAACTCACGTCGTCCCGGACTTGATCCGGGACCGCTGGCAGTTCTTGAGGCAATAGCTTGCGTGATAGCGCCCTGCCGAGAGGTGGGCTGTTCCCGGCCAGCGGTTCCGGATCAAGTCCGGGTGACGAACGTTTCACTCTTTCGGAGCGTCGCGTGCCAGCACGATCCGCAAGCCCGTGGCGCCCGAGAGGCGATCGATCTCCCGGAATCCCAGCTTCGCCGCCAGCCGCAGCGAAGGCAGGTTCGCCTCCGCGACGATGCAGGCCGTGCGCTGCGGACCCAGCGCATCGAACCAGTCCAAGGCCGCGCAGGCCGCCTCGAAGCCGTAGCCCTGACCATGAAATCCCGATGCCAGAGTCCAGGTCATCTCGATCTCGGCTTCCGCCCTTGGCCCCAGGTCGCGCAGGAACCTTGCATGGCCGAGCTTGCCCACATAACGGCCGGACGCCTTCTCCAGCACCGTGAACTGTCCGAAGCCTTCCAGCGTCCAATGCCCCACGTCACGCTGGAAACGCACCCAGGCGTCGGCGCGGGGGAGCGGGCTGCCGCCGATATGCTGCGTGACGCGCGGGTCGCGGAACATCTGCCGCATCGCCTCGAAATCGGCTGCAACGGGCGGTCGCAATCGCAGGCGCTGCGTCTCCAGGGTCGGCCCATCAGCCATGATAGTCCGCCACCCATCGCCGGATTTCGGCGGGAAGGCGCGCCGCCATCTGCTCCGGCAAGGCGTCGAGGGCGAAGAACCGTGCCTCCACGATCTCGCGTCCGTCCACGCGCGGGCTGTCGTCGGTTCGCCCGGCCACGACATGGACATGGTTGCTGGCGCCGACCAGATCCTCGGTGGCCACCGTCAGCAAACGCGCCTCGGCCAGCCGGCAGCCGGTTTCCTCCAGCAGTTCGCGTTCGGCCGCAGGGACAGGCTCTTCCGCGCGGTTGAGGCCGCCGCCGGGGGGCATCCACTTGTCGGAGCCGTAGGAATGGCGCACCAGCAGCACGCGGCCCTCGGCATCGAGCGCCAGCACCCGCACGCCATGGAGGCTGGGCTGCCAGATCCGCCAGACCTGCTTGCGGCACCAATGCGCCAGCCGATAGAGCCTGCGGTGCAGAGGCGCCGGAAGGCGGTGCAGCACAGGGCCCAAGACTGAGCCTAGCAAGGTGCTTAGCAGAAGCACGTCACCTTGTGCCGGGCGGCGCGCAGCAGGCGGGCGACCGGCAGGTCATGCTCGCCCTTCACCGCCGCCTCGAATACCGCGCGCTTGTCTGCGCCGCGAATCACGAAGACGATCTCGTCGCTGTCGGTCAGGGCCGGAATGGTGAGGCTGAGGCGATCAAAGGGGGCCTCCGGCGGCAGCGGATCGGGAGTGAGGCGACGGATTGGGTAAGGATCGTCCGCTTGCGGGTCGGTGTTGGGAAACAGCGAGGCGATGTGCCCGTCACCACCCATGCCGAGCCAGGCGATGGCAAAGTGGGGCGGCTGCGCGTCTTCGCTCAGCGCCACGATCTGCGCGCCGACGGGTTCCAGCCGGGCACGGATCTTGCCGACGTTGCTGGCCGGATGGTCTTCGTCGACGATGCGATCATCGCCCGGCCAGATCGCGACGCGGTGCCAAGGCAAATCCATGGCCGCCAGACGGTCGAAGATCGGAAACGGCGTGGAGCCGCCGGGCACGGTAACGGCGATGTCCTCGGGACTGGTCGCCAGCGCCGCCTTGAGGCGTTCCGCGAACCATACGGCAATGGCGCTGTCGTCGGCGCCTTCGATGATTTCGAGCTTGGGCATGGCGCGGACAGTAGGACGGTTTTGCCGCCTGCGCGAGAGTGAAAGGAAAGGCGCCGCCCCAGCAAGGGAGCGACGCCATTCTTCACCGGAGCGGCCCCGCAAGGGACAGCGTGTCCGCGCCGGCAGTATGGGGGCTCACAGGGAAGAGCCCCGATGCAGTGATCAGGCGATGATTTCGCGCAGGAACCAGGCGCGCTGTTCCGCCTGGTCGGTCCAGTCGTCGATGATGCCGTCGGTGGCGTTGTCGCCCGCTTCGCCCGCCAGTTCCTTGGTCGACTTGAGCGACGCGACGTAGGCCGAATTGTCCTCGAACAGCTCCTTGACCATGGCCAGCGCGTCGAGGCGGGTATTGTCCTCGTCCTTGATCGAGGTCTTGGCGGCGATCGAACCCACCGATGTCAGAGTGGTGCCGCCAAGCTTGCGCACGCGCTCGGCGATCAGGTCGGTCAGGCCGAAAATCTCGGTCGCCTGGGTGTCGAACAGCAGGTGCAGGTCGTGAAACTGCGGGCCGCGGACATGCCAGTGAAAGTTCTTGGTCTTGATATAAAGCGCGAAGGTATCCGCGAGCAGCCCGTTCAGGCTGTCGATCAGAGCGGCCTTGGAATTGTCCTTGGAAGTCATGCCGATGGTCCCCTTGTTGCTGGATGGCATCTTCTATTCGTTGAACTATGTAGATTTATGAAGGCGGATTTGAACCCCTGGTTCGCCATCATTTTTCGATCAGAGTATCGAGAATTCCCGCAGGAACAGAATGAGGGCTGCCAGAAACAGCACAAGACCGATGGCGCGGCGAACCCGGCGCGCCGCCGCGCCATCGAGAATCTGTGGCGCGGCCCAGGCCGCGCCTCCCAGGATCGCGCCGCCCACGGCGCCTGCGGCACCCGCCGCCAGCGGCGCCGCCATGCCCACGCCCAGGGCAAAAACCACGAAGCGGGCCGCGTCCGTAAGCTGGCCCGCCAGCAGCACGAGCAGCAGCGCCCCCAGCGAGTTCGTCGGCTCGGCGGGGCGGCGCTTCGGCACGAACAGGATGGATTCGAGCCCTGCCAGCCCCAGCGCGATCCCTGCGAAGATGGCGCGCGCCGGCGGGGGCAACTGAGCGAGCATGATCCCGGCCAGCCAGGCCGCGAAAGCAGCGGTCAGGCCGGCACAGAGCAGTCCCACCAGCAGTACCCCCGGCCGTTGCCCCTGCCGTGCGGTCAGGCCGGCGATCGTCGCCTGGTCCCGCCCGCCGAAACCGGCAAGCAGGACTGCGATCAAGGTCAGATAGAACGCGGGCATCCGTCTCCGCGACCGATATTCAGCGCGCCTTCTGGCAGGCGACGATGGCGGCGATGACGTTGGCGGTGTCGGCGGGGTCGCGCACGCAGATGGTGTCGAGGCCCATGGCCTTGGCCGGATAGTCGTTGCCGCCGGGGAAGATGGCGTCGCCGATGAACAGCATGTCCGCCTCGGCCACGCCGCTGTGCTCGGCCAGGCGCTTGAGGCCCCAGGCCTTATCGACGCCGGGCTGGGTGACATCCACCGAAGTGGCGCCGCCCAGATTGACCGAGACGCCTGGCAGGCGCTTCACCAGATCGGCCTGGATGACCTTGCGCTTGGCGAAGTCCGGATCCCACACTTCCTTGGCTTCCAGCGGCGCCTGCTGCCCCAGCGCCGAGAAGGTGATCTGGCTACCGCGATCCTCGATCCGTTCGCCCCAAGTCTCTTCCGGCGTAAAGCCCGTGGCGGCCAGCGAGGCGTCGAAAGCATCCAGAATCTCGCGCTTCTGCTCGTCGGTGAAGAGTTCGGCGTAGACCGGGGTCCAGCCTGCTTCCTTGTGCACATAGAGCTTGGCGCCGCTGGTGGGCATCAGCCAGAGCCGCGAACGATCGGCATGGGCGGGCAGGCGGCTGGCCACCTGCTTGTCGAACTGCGGCCAGTCGCCGCCGGAAATCACCGCAACTTGCGCCACTTCCAGCAGCGCGGCCATGAGCTGCGCCATCTCGTCGGTCAGCGGCTGCTTGCTCAGCGCCAGGGTTCCATCGAGGTCGAACGCTACGATCTGCTTCATTTCCTGCCTTCTCGCATTTGCGTGTGTCAGCGGCCCTGCCACCAAAGCCGGAACAAGGAAATCGTGTTCCTGCACCAATACGATGACAAAATCCGCGAAACGTGCGGAAAATTCCCTGAGCTGCAAGGAGTTGCCTCCGAAATGGCGCTCGCTGCGGCTCTTTGTCCGGAACAGTTGCGAGAACCGTTCGTTGCACTGCATCATTCGGCCGATCCGGCGCAAGTTTCGCCGCAAGAGGGGTGGCCATCCTCCTTCGAAGGTGCAAGACTGAACGCAATGACCGATCCACGCGAAGCCCACTCGCTGGCGGAACATGGCGCAATTCCGCGCGATCTGCCGCTTCCTCCCCTTCTGGCGCCCCCCCTTTTGGCGCCTACTGCCGACGCGCTGTTCCTCGATTTCGACGGTACGCTGGTAGAGATTGCGGACCACCCAGACGGCGTGTTCGTGCCCCCGGAATTGCCGGGGCTGATCGCTCGCCTGTCGCAGCGGCTCGATGGCCGCTTCGCGATCGTCACCGGCCGCTCGCTCGATGCGCTCGAAGGGTTGCTCGGGACTTTGGAGGTGGCCGTCGCCGGCTCACACGGCGGCGAATTCCGACCGGCAGGCAGCCGCGAAGTCCATGCCCTCGCCCAGCCGCTTCCTGCCGAAGTGGTGACAGGCCTTTGCGCCTTTGCCGACCAACATGGCCTTCTGGTGGAACCGAAGCCGTTCAGCATCGCGGTCCATTACCGCGGTCATCCCGAGGTGCTCCCCGCCCTGCTCGCCCGCGCGAGCGAGACGGGCGAGGCATTCGGGCTGAAGATGAAGCACGGCAAGCAGGTGATCGAGCTTTCCATGCCCGGTTCCGACAAGGGCAGCGCGGTCGAACGCTTCATGCAGACACCCACCTTCGCCGGGGCGCGCCCGATTTTCGTGGGCGACGACGTTACCGATGAAGACGCCTTCGCCGCCGTGAACGCGCTGGATGGCGCGGGTATACTCGTTGGCCCCATGCGGCAGACCCACGCGCGCTGGCGGTTGGATGGCGTAGCGGATGTGCACGCCTGGCTGGCCGCAGCCCTCGACCCAGATTCCAATCCGCAGAAGGAGAACAGCCCGGTATGAGCGCGCTCGAACTCTGGCCCATCGGCAATTGCCAGGTCTCCGGCCTGATCGACACCAGTGGCGCCCTCGTCTGGGGCTGCGTGCCTCGGGTGGACGGCGATCCCACGTTCTGCGCCCTGCTGCGCGGTCCGGAAGGGCAGGACGCCGGCACCTGGCGCTTCGAACTGGAGAATCAGGTTTCGGTCAGCCAGCGCTATTCGCGCAATACGCCGATCCTGATCACGCGCCTGGAAGACGACCGGGGCGGCGTGGTGGAAGTGATCGACTTCTGCCCGCGCTTCGAGCGCTCGGGCCGTACCTATCGCCCGGTCGCCTATGCCCGCATCGTCCGCCCCGTCAGCGGCTCGCCCCGCATCCGCACGGTACTGACGCCGATGAGCGGCTACGGCGCGCAGTTGGCGACGATCACGCGCGGCTCCAACCACATCCGCTACCTGGTGGAACGCAATACGCTGCGACTCACCACCAATGCCCCGATCGGTTATGTGCTGGACGAACGCTACTACCGGCTGGAGGGCGCCCAGCACTTCTTCCTCGGCCCGGATGAGCCCTTCGCCGGCGATATCGAACACCAGATGGAATCGATGCTGCGCCACACCGGCGACTACTGGCGCCTCTGGGTGCGTGGCCTTGCCACCCCGCTGGACTGGCAGGACGCGGTGATCCGGGCCGCCATCACGCTCAAGCTCTGCCAGCACGAGGAAACCGGCGCCATCGTCGCCGCGCTCACCACCTCGATCCCGGAGGCGCCGGGCAGCCAGCGCAACTGGGACTATCGCTACTGCTGGATTCGCGACGCCTATTACACGGTGCAGGCGCTCAACCATCTCGGTGCGCTGGACGTGCTGGAAAAGTACCTCGCCTATCTGCGCAACATCGTCGACGATGCCGAAGGCGGCGCGATTCAGCCGCTCTATGCGGTCAGCGGCGGGCGCGAGATCATCGAATGGGAAGCCCCAGACCTTTCCGGCTATCGCGGCATGGGGCCGGTGCGGATCGGCAACGCGGCCTATTACCAGGTGCAGAACGACTGCTACGGGCAGATCGTCCTGCCTGCGATCCAGGCTTTCTCCGACCAGCGCCTGCTGCGGATTGCCACCAAGGAGGATTTCGCCAGCCTGGAGCAGGTCGGCGAGATGGCCTGGAAAACGCATGACCAGCCCGACGCCGGACTCTGGGAGCTGCGCACGCGCACGGCGGTGCATACCTATTCCAGCGTGATGAGCTGGGCCGCCTGCGACCGCCTGGCCAATGCCGCCGAGTTCCTGGGCCTGGAAGATCGCGCGGCGATCTGGCGCGAGCGCGCCGCCACCGTGCGCAAACATATCGACGAACACGCCTGGCACGAGGTGGACGGGCCGGACTTCGACGATGGCGGCGCCGGTGGGCACTATGCGGCGACCTTCGGTGGATCGCAGCTCGACGCCAGCCTCCTGCAGATGGTCGAGCTTCGTTATCTGGAAGCGGACGATCCGCGCTCTCGTGCCACGCTCCAGGCCGTTCAGAAGGCGTTGCGCCGGGGCGAGCACATGCTGCGCTACGACAGCGAGGACGATTTCGGCCTTCCCGAAACGGCCTTCAACATTTGCACGTTCTGGCTGATCGAGGCGCTCCACCGCAGCGGGGAGGATGAGGAAGCCCGCCGCCTGTTCGAAGCCATGCTCGATCACCGCACCCGGTCCGGGCTCCTGTCGGAGGACATGGATTTCGAGACGGGCGAGCTGTGGGGGAACTTTCCGCAGACCTATTCGCTAGTAGGTATCATCAATTGTGCCGGGCAGCTGTCCCGGTCTTGGCGGGACTGGCGCTAAAGCCGGTCCCGCTATGCGTGTCCGCCCCCCGCTTTGCGGGCGCGCCGCAGGGGATTTGAAATGGGTAGATTGATCGTCGTCTCGAACCGGGTCTCCGTTCCCAAAGCGGCAGGCGCAGCCGGGGCGCAGGGAGGGCTTGCAGTGGCGCTCAATTCGGCGCTGCGCGAACACGGTGGCATCTGGTTCGGCTGGTCGGGGCAGGAGACGGAGGAATTCACCGGCCACCTCGACATGCAGCGCAACGACGGCATCACCACCGCCACGATCGACCTCGAACCCCAGGATATAGACGAATATTATAACGGCTATGCCAATCGCACGCTCTGGCCGCTTTTCCACTATCGCATCGATTTGACCGAGTACGACCGCAGTTTCGGCGAGGGTTACGAGCGGGTCAACGCGCGCTTCGCCGATGCGGTGCTGCCGCTGATCGAGGACGAGGATCTCGTCTGGGTCCATGACTATCACCTGCTCCCGCTCGGCTCGCTCCTGCGGGAAAAGGGCGTGAAGAACCGCATCGGCCTGTTCCTCCACACGCCCTGGCCGCCGACGCGCCTGCTCGTCTCGCTGCCGTTCCATGAGCGGCTGGTGGCCTCGATGCTGGAATACGACGTGATCGGATTCCAGAATACCGAATGGCTGGAGAGCTTCCTGCACTATGTGCAGAAGGAGATGGGCCTGAAGGTCAATCTCGACAATTCGGTCGACTACCAGGGGCGCAAGGTAATCGCGCGCGCCTTTCCGATCGGCATCGATTTCCAGGAATTCACCGAGGCGGCACAGGGCCCCGAAGCCAAGGAGGCGCATGATCGCCTCAAGTCCAGCGTCCGCGGCCGCAAGATCCTGATCGGCGTGGACCGGCTCGATTACTCCAAGGGGCTCGGCGAGCGGTTCGAGGCGTTCGGCCGTTTCCTGGCCGACAACCCCGACGACGCCGGCAAGGCCGTGCTGCTCCAGATCGCGCCCCCTTCTCGCGGCGATGTCGCCAGCTATCAGCAGATCCGCGAGGATCTGGAGCGCAAGACTGGGCATATCAACGGCGCCTATGCCGATGTCGCCTTCGTGCCGATCCGCTACGTGAACCGGGGTTATCCACGCGACCAGCTGGCCGGATTCTACCGTGCGGCGGACATCGGCCTGGTCACTCCCCTGCGTGACGGCATGAACCTCGTGGCCAAGGAATATATCGCCGCGCAGGATCCGGAAAATCCCGGCGTGCTGATCCTCTCGCAGTTCGCCGGAGCGGCGCATCAGCTGAAGGATGCCCTCCAGGTCAATCCGCACTCGACCGAACACGTCGCGGAAACGATCCGCAAGGCGCTCGACATGCCGCTGGCCGAACGGCGCAAGCGCCACGCCCGGCTGCTGGCCTCTGTGCGGGAGAACGACGTGCAGCGCTGGCGCCAGGATTTCGTTGCGGCGCTGGTCGGAAAGGCTTCGCAGAAGGCTTCGAAGACCACGCAGGGCGAGGCGGTCTGAGAGCCCGTTTGCTGCGTATTTGTTGCAGCACGACATCGCAGCATTGACCGCGATTTCGTGCTGCCCATCGCCCCTCAGGCTAACCCGTAAGAACCGGCATTCATCATGAAAATCGCCGTCATTCGCAAAACGTCACTCGCCTGCCACCAATCTGACCTCTAACGTCACTATGAAGGGAAATGCGGAAGTGATTCCGCAAGGTCACGCGGCAAAGTCGCGGACCGCAGGATGACCAGAAGGACCTCGGGAAACCGGGTTCGAAGAACAGGCACTGAAGATTATGGATACGACTCTCTACGGCGAATGCGTCAGCGCCGGCGGTTCGACCGCAGTCCGCATCTCCGACCTTGCAAGCGTCGGCTGCGCCGTTGAAGCCGATGCTCCCGTGGCGGGCATCGAAGGCGATCTGACGCTGTGGATCGGCGCCATCGGCCCCTTTGCCGCCACCGCCACCCGCAAGGATTCGCGCAGTCTTTCGGTGCGCTTTGCCGAGCCGCTTGATTCGCAGATCGTCCAACACTTCGCGCTTGCCTGAAGGTTGCGCGTGAAGGTGGGATCAAGAGTTTAAAGGGCTCGCGCGAAGGCGCGGAGGCGCAAAGGTGTCGCGCGGCGCCGCAGGCTACTTCTCGCTTTTGACCGAGCGGCAATCGCACCGTTGCAGGAGAAAGCGTCTTCGACGCAGGCGCAACACCTCCGCGCCTCCGCGCGAACCCCTTTCTTTCTTTTCAAAAGGACCAAACCCCGGACCCGAGACAAGCCTCTAATCCGGGGCTGGCCGGTGGCAACTCAGGCGGGAACGGCTGCCAGTTCTCCGTCCCGGCTCTTTTCCTTCACGGACGTTCCCCGCCCGATCGAGAGGTAGGTGAAGCCGGCCTCGCGGACGTGCTCTGGCTTGTAGACATTGCGCAAGTCTACCAGCACCGGCGCCTTCGCGATGGCCTTAATGCGGGCGAGATCCAGAGCGCGGAAGGCATCCCATTCGGTGACGAGCACCACCGCGTCGGCTCCCTCGATGGCGGCATAGGGATCCTGCTTCATCTCAACGTCGGGCATCAGCGGGCGGGCCTGCTCCATCCCTTCGGGATCGTATGCGGCGACGCTGACCCCAGCATCGGCCAGGGTCTGGGCGATCGCGATCGAGGGCGAATCGCGCATGTCGTCGGTATTCGGCTTGAAGGTCAGGCCCAGCATGGCGACGCGCTTGCCCCGCGCCTCTTCCACGCCGCCGAGCGCGTCCACGACCTTGCGGCCCATGGCCCGCTTACGCGCGTCGTTGACCTTGACCACGGCCTCGACGATGCGGACCGGGCTGTCGTAATCCTCGGCCGTCTTGAGCAGGGCCAGGGTGTCTTTCGGGAAACACGATCCGCCATAGCCCGGCCCGGCATGGAGGAATTTCGAGCCGATACGATTGTCCAGGCCGATGCCGCGCGCGACATCCTGCACGTTCCCGCCCACCTTCTCGCAAAGATCGGCCATCTCGTTGATGAAGGTGATCTTCACCGCGAGGAAGGCGTTGGCGGCATATTTGGTCAGTTCCGAGGAGCGGCGGCTGACGAAGAGGATCGGCGATTCGTTGAGGAACAGCGGGCGATAGACCTCACGCATCACGTCGCGGCCGAAATCGTCCTCGGCACCGATGACGATGCGATCCGGACGCTTGAAATCGCCGATCGCCGCGCCCTCCCGCAGGAATTCAGGGTTAGAGACCACCGAGAAGCGGTGCGCCGGATTGCACGCGCCGATGATGCGCTCCACTTCGTCGCCGGTTCCCACCGGCACGGTAGACTTGGTGACGATCACCGCATCGTTCGACAGGTGCTCGCCCACTTCCTGGGCCACGGCGTAGACATAGGACAAGTCGGCATGGCCGTCACCGCGACGCGACGGCGTGCCCACGGCGATGAAGATCGCCTGCGCCCCGGCAATGCCCTCGGCAAGGTCGGTGGTGAAGGACAGGCGCTTGGAGGCGACGTTGGATTCCACCAGTTCGGCAAGGCCCGGCTCGTAGATCGGCATCATGCCGTGGAGCAGCCGCTGGATCTTGGTCTCGTCCTTGTCGATGCAGACCACCTCGTGCCCGAAATCGGCAAAGCAGGCACCCGAGACAAGGCCGACGTAGCCCGAACCTACCATCGCAATCTTCATGGCGCTTCCATTTCCTTATGAAACTGGGAGATGTGAACTGGGCGAACTTATCCTTGCCCCCTGTCCTCGCGGCAAGTCAGCCATTCGGGCAGGTGCCTAGCCGAAATCTCTCTCGACTTGCGGGGGGCTTCCCGGTTCGTTCGGTTTCCAAGCCTTTATTGCGGGGTAATCGTGAGGTTGCTGATCTCGCCCTCGCCGCGACCGGAGAGGAACACCAGTTCCTGGCTGTCGCAGAAGGTGTCCGGGATGAAGAAGTCAGTCGATCCCGAACTCATTTCCGCGTCGCCCAGGCGCCTGGCGCTGCCGTCGCGCGCGTAGCAGATGATCTGGAACACAATCGGACGAAAACCCGCCTCGGCATGGGCAGCGCCGTCGAGCCTGGCGGTATAGTTGCCCGCCTTCAGGACGGCGTTTCGCTTGGCGATCACGCTGCGCAGCGGCTCGCGGTTGCGATAGGCCAACACCGGGCCCTGCTTGCCGCGTGAGAAGGTGCGGTCCACTCCGGATACTTCGGGGTATTGCCAGTCGAACGGCCCAATGGGCGCGTCGTCGCCCAGATCCTCGCGAAAGGCGAAGGCGGCAGGTTCGGTGAAACGGCCATTCGCACACAAGTTGCGCCACAGGATCGATGCAGGCTCCGCCCGGCCCGACCGAACCAGAGTCAGCGTGCGCGGAGAAAGCGCTGTGCAGTCCACCCGCGCACCCTTGCGGGCCATGGTCGAGGCGACCTCGGTCAATGCCTGGGGTGCAAGAGCAGCGCCGGCCCAGGGAAGAAAGGCATTGGCCCAGTATTTTTCCCGGCCGACTTGAGCAGTGAAGGCATCGACACCGCGCGGTTGCGACAGCAGGTCGGCGGTCATGGCCTTCAGGCGATCGTCGTTGATGCCGATCCGCCAGAGCGCCACGGTGCGCTGCGCGGCAATGCTCCATTCCCCGGCCTGAAGCGCCAGCATCACCAGCGTCTCCTGGGTGAAGCGGTCCCGCCAGCCGCGATCGCCGGCCATGATCACCGATTGCAGCGCCGCATCCTGATCGCCCTTCTGGAGCTGCCCATAGGCCAGCAGCGCCAGACCTTCGGAAGGGATCGGCCGACGCCGCACCATGTCGCGCGCAAGCGCCAGCCCACCCTCGACGTTACCGGCGTCGTAAGCCGCATGCGCCAGCGACTCCAGCGACGACGACCGGAACGGCGCAGGCACCGCTTGTGCGACGGCAAAATTGCGGCGCCCTTCCCGGTCCATTTGCAGGCCCACCGCCGCGACCGCGACGACGCCCAGAACCAAGATCCAGACCACCCGGCCGAAGAGCGATGTCATCCCGCGTCAGTCCTTCTCGCCATAGCTGTAATAGCTGGCGGCGTAGTAGTTGTAGTCCTCGCCGCCGACCTTGGGATCGAAGCGGTTGAGCACGACGCCCAGCATGTTCGCCTTGATCAGCGCGAGGCGGCGCAGCGCCGATTTCACCGCGCCGCGATGGAAGCTGGAGGCATCGACCATGAACAGCACGCCGTCGGCATGGTTGGCCAGCAGCGCCGCGTCCGACAGGCCCAGCAGCGGCGGTGAATCGATCACCACCACATCGAACTTGCGGCGGGCCTCTTCCATAAACCGGTTCAGGCCTTCACCGGCAAGGATCAGCGCCGGGTCCGGCGGCGCGGGCAGTGCCGACATGTAGCGAAGCGTCGGAACCTCCGCCGGCTGGAGCGCGGCATCGAAGGTCTTTTCGCCGGTCAGCACGTCGGTCAGGCCGGTCGCCTTGCGGTCTGCGGCGAAGTTGTGCAGCGTCGGGCGCCGCAAGTCGGCATCCACCAGCAGCACCCGCTTGCCCAGCACGGCGATGTCGTGGGCGACGGCGCGCGCCGTGGTCGACTTGCCCTCTCCTTCGCGCGAACTTGTGACCATGAGCACTTCCGGCAGGCCGGTCGCGGTCGAGTAGCGCAAGTTGGTGACGAGCGAGCGATAGGCCTCGCTGACCCGCGATCGACGATCGTCGAGATGACCGGCAACGTCGCCGCCCTTCTCCAGCGGAACCAGGCCGAGCAGCGGCATGCCCAGCTTGCGTTCCACGTCCTCCGGCGAGCGGATCGCGTCGTCGAAAATCTCGCGCAGCAGCACGGCGCCGGCGGCGAGGATCAGGCCCAGCACCAGCGAAGCGGCGATATTCACCACCAGACGCGGTGAATAGGGCTTGGCCGGCACTTCGGCCTTGTCGACCAGCGTCAGGTTGTTGGAGGAGGCGCCCGCCGTCGCGTTGAGCTGGTTGTATCGCGACAGAAGCGTGTCGTAGAGCGTCTTGTTGGTATCGGCGATGCGCTTCAGCACAGCCAGCTGGACGCCGCGATCCTGTTCCTTCAGCGCCTCTCCCCGCAGCGAGTCCACCTGTCCGGAGAAAGTCTTCTCGCGCTCCACCGCGGACTGGTATTCGAGATAGGCGGATTTCTTGATGGAATCGGCGATGGCCCCGATGCGCTTGTCGTACTCGGCGATTTCCGCCTGCTTCGACTTGATCGTTACGAAGTCGTCGAGGTGGCGGGTGCGCTCTTCGGCCAGCGCGGCCTCTACCTTGGCCTTTTCCGCCAGCAGGCCCGACACCGCCGGGTTGGCGTTGACTTCCGGCATGGCGAGCGGCGTCGCCTTGGCCACCGTCAGCCAGCGATCCTGCGCGGCGATCCGGTCGGCCGTGGCCTTGGCCGCCGCGTCGTTGAGCTGGACCAGACTGTTGTTGGTGACCGAAAGCACCGATTCCTGGTTGCCGTCCTGCCCCTGGCTGGTGACGCGGATCAACCCGGCGGCGCTGGCATACTGGTTGAGATCGCGCTCGGACTGGGTGACCTTCGCGCGCGCCTCGTCCAGCTGGTCGGCCAGGAAGCGGCGGGCGTAGGACGAACTGTCGTACTTCTGGTTGAGGTTCCGCTCGATATAGCGCTCACCATAGAGCTGGGCCAGCTTGGCGGAATAGGCCGCGCTGCGGCTGCTGACGCTGATGCTGACGATGCGGCTGTCCGGCGGCAGCGCCACGGTGAGGTTGCGCAGCAGCGACTCGATCGACGCCTCCTTGCGCATCTGATCCAGCTTCTTGGTACCGCCGGATTTCAGCACGTCTTCCTGCGTCGGCATGTCGACGCCCATCGCCTCGTAGAAGGCGGGATCACGGTCCAGACGGCCGCTTTCGACCACGCTCTCGGCCAGCGAACGGCTCTGGATGATGCCCAGCTGGGTCTGCAGGAAACGCTCTGCGTCCTGCACGTTGGTCACTTTCTGAAGCTCGCTGCCTTCGATGATCTGGTCCGCCTGATCCTCGATCAGCACGCGGACCTCGGCACTGTAGCGCGGCGCGATCAGCAAGGTCACGATCACGCCCAGCACCAGCGTCGCGCCGACGATCGCCGCGATCAGGGCCAGGTTCCGGCGCACCATGCCCATGATGGTCTTCAGCAGCGCCGTCAGGTCCGGGCCGGACTCCTCGGGATAAGCGGATCCTTCCAGATCGACCCGATCGAGAAAAGCTTGGTTCAAGATGTATCCCGCCTTGTTATCGTTTCCACGCGAGTAGTGGTTGACCCGAATTTCGTTCATCGTTTCAGAAGATCCGTGCTGGAATGCCGGGCGGCGTCCGGCCTGCCGCTGGTCCTTCGCGGCCTTTGTGCGCTGCGTGCGCCATCCTCTTCGCTATCCGGGCCCTGGCCGCCTATCAGCAGCGCCAGCATGAGGCCGAACAGGCAGAGCAGCGTCTGGCTGCGCAACGGATAGTCGGTGATCGATTGTAGCGCGATCAAAGCGAAAGTGCCCACCGCCGCCAGTCCGCTGCCGCCACGAAGAAGCGCCTGCACGCCGGATCGCGCCAGGACGAAGGCCCAGCCCAGCACCAGAACGATGCCGACCACACCGGATTCGAGAGCCGCCTCCAGAAAATCGTCATGCGCCCGCTGGGCCCGGCCGTAGCTGAGGTTTTCCAAGGCTTCGTCGGCCTGGAACACGTCGTCGAAGCTGCCGATACCGCTGCCCACCGGCATGAAGCGCCCGATGGCGACCACCGTGTCCTTCCAGATCAGCGGGCGCTGTTCGTCTTCCACGGCGTCGAACCGGCCGAAGGCGCTTTGCACGCGCTGGTTGGTGGCAAGCACGCCCATTGCACCGGCCACCACCAGCAGCACGGCCGCGACCACGATCGCCGCCCGCTTGTCGAAGGCGGGGCGTCGCCAGCGCAACCAGCGCCAGAGCGCCAGCGCGGCGGGAATGAGCAGCAGCGTCATGCTGGACCGCGAGCGGGTGAGGACGACGCCGACGATCAGAAGCACCGCCGTGGCCATCCCGCCCAATGTCCAGATCGCGCGGATCTGACGCAGCGGAAACACGCCGACAAGCGCCACAAGCGCGATATTCAGCATGAGCCCGCCGGTGTTGCGATTGGCGAAAGTGCCTTGCAGATCGGGCGAGCCCAGGTTCTCGGCATAGAACACCAGGTGGCGGTTGCCGCTTGCAAGCTGCTGCGCCCCCAGCAGAACCACGACAAGCCCGCATGCCACCACGACCATCAGCAGCCCGCGGCGGCCCTCTCGTGAAAGCTGCCAGGCCAGCACCAGGGCGGCCAGCGCCGGTATCAGCGAAAAAAAGGCGATCGCGGTTCGGTTCGGGTCGAGCGAGAATGGCATCCAGACATCGGCACCGCCCGTGGCTTCCAGGGCCTGCGCGGCGAATTCGCGGCCGGGCAATGCCTGCCAGATCGCAGGCGGCAAGGGCACCAGCTGGAGCAGCGGCAAGAGCAGCGTCACGCCGAGGAGGATGACCAACCCGCGCGGCGCCGAGCGAAAGAACGCGCCCACCGCCGAACCGTTGACGGCCAGAAGGGCCAGGGCAACGAGTTGCACGACAAGGTTGGCCAGGCCGGCGCCGGAACCTCCGCCGCCGAACAGCAGAGCGGCCAGCACCAGGAACCCGGCCTGCACCGCGCGACTGCTCGCCCGGAAACCGGCCACTCGACCTTTCGGCACGAAAACCGTGCGCTTGTCAGCTAACGACCCAGACAGAGCTTCTTCCTTATGATTGCAGATCGGATTCGAAGGCGATTGCCCTCGGATCACCGTTCCTGCCGGCTTTCACGATCCTGCCGGCCAACAACATCCGCAGCTTGTATTGAATTCATTTCGGCCAGATCAGGTGTCATGCAGTCATGGAGCAGATGTCTGCGGTATATATTCCGCAACCCGAAGCATCGCCGATCATCGCGACGCTGGCAGCCATCGTCGAGGGCGGCGCGCTTCTCTGCTTCATGAGTCCTCCTGGAACTGCGTTATACAGGTCGATCGTCTGCTTCGACTATATCGCGCTGCACAATGAGGGGCAAACCGGGATGGCGCCATTTCGCCACGACACCTCCCCTCTCGTCGCAGTTTCAAGCCTTTCCACCGCAGTGCGGCAAAACACCCGCAGAGGCCTTCACAGTAAAACCGATTGCATCGACCGGAAGCGATGGCTCGGGACAACGCTAGAAGTGGCCGGATTCGTAATGCCGGTTATCTGCGCCGTTTCAGGGCATTGGCACACAGGACACAAAAAGCCGGGCCAAGCGCATCGCTTGCCCCGGCTTCGCCTAGCTCAAGTATAAGTTCGGATCGACTGCGCCGAGTATAGTCGATCAGTTAATGAAACTATTGACGCACTCGGAATACTGCTGCCGAAACCGCTGCTCGCCGAAGCTGGCGGCATTGGCGATGCAGTCCTCGGCGCGGATGTCGCCTTCGCCTTCCACAAACCTGTCGATCGCGCCGACAAGGCTTTCCACGGTCTGGTCCTCGAACCACACCCCGGTAGCCGCGCTCCCTCCGAGCGGTCGCACGGTTTCCGCCGTGCCGCCCTTGCCCAGGCAGATCACCGGCGTCCCGCATGCCTGTGCTTCGACGGGAACGATGCCGAAGTCTTCAAGGGCGGCGAAGACGAAGGCCCGCGCGGTCTGGAACTCCGCGATCAGCTGCTCGAACGGCACATGGCCCAGGATTTCGACGTTCGGTCCCGCGATCTGCCGCACCTTCTTCATGTCCGGCCCGTCACCGATCACCCGAAGGTGCAGATCGGGGCGGCGGTTGAAGGCTTCCACGATCATTTCCACGCGCTTGTAGGGCACCAGTCGCGACGCGGTGACGAAGTGGTCCCCGCGCTGCGCGGTGCCGGGCACGAAGTTGCCGGTGTTGACCGGCGGATAGATGACCTGCGCCTCGCGCCGGTAGATCTTCCAGATGCGGCGCGCGATGAACTGCGAATTCGCAAGATAGTGATCCACGCTCTGCGCAGTGCGCATGTCCCATAGCCGGAAGCGATGCATCATCTCGCGCGCGACGGCCCGCTTCAATCCGCCCAACGTCCCGCCCACGGTAGCAATATATTCGTGAGTCAGATCCCAGGCATAGCGGGCGGGACTGTGGACATAACTGACATGCAACTGCCCCGGCCCGGTAATCACGCCCTTCGCCAGCGCGGCAGAGGAACTGAGCACCACGTCATGTTCCGACAGGTCGAACCCTTCGATGGCGCGGGTCGATTGCAGGAGAAGGAAGCGGTAATACTGCTCCACCAGCGGAAGGTCGTTCAGTCCCGAGGTATGGATACAGTGATCGTCACCGAAGAACGCATGCGTCGTCTCTTCGGGCAGGAAGTTGAACAAGGTGTAGATGTCACTGCCCGGCGTGCAGTGCGCCATTTGCTGGAGCACCCGCTCTGCTCCGGCGATCACCGGAATCCAGTCATGGACGAGCGCAATGCGCTCGCCATGGATCAGCGCCTCGCTCCCCGTTACGGGTGCCTGGGCGACAGGAACACTATGTTTCATGGCGTAAGTGGTCCTTCGAAGGGGAGCGGGACTTCAGAGTGGAAACCAGCCGCAACTAGTCGGAGCCGAACAAGTCGCGCGAGAACACCTTGTCCCTCACATCGTCCAGTTCCGGCAGAATGCGGTTGGTGACGATTACGTCGGCCCGCCGCTTGAATGTTTCCAGATCCGCCTCGACCGGGGTGTTGAAGAAGGTGTCTTCCGGGTAGCTCGGCTCGTAGAGCACCGTTTCGATGCCCTTGGCCTTGACGCGCTTCATGATGCCCTGGATCGAGCTTTGGCGGAAATTGTCGGATCCGGCCTTCATCACCAGTCGGTAGAAGCCCACGACTTTGGGCCTGCGGGCCAGGATCGTGTCGGAAATGAAGTCCTTGCGCGTGCGGTTCGCCTCGACGATGGCGCCGATGATGGTCTGCGGCACGTCATGGTAATTGGCCAGCAACTGCTTCGTATCCTTCGGCAGGCAGTATCCGCCATAGCCGAACGAAGGGTTGTTGTAGTGCGAACCGATACGCGGATCGAGGCCGATGCCTTCGATGATCTGGCGTGCCTCCAGCCCGCGCGAAAGCGCATAGCTGTCCAGTTCGTTGAAGTAGGCGACGCGCATGGCAAGATAGGTATTCGCGAATAGCTTGATCGCTTCCGCTTCGGAAGGATCGGTGAAGAGAACCTCCACGTCCTTTTTGATCGCACCTTCCAGCAGCAGTTCCGCAAAGACTTTCGCTCGCTCCGACTGCTCGCCCACCACGATACGACTGGGGTGGAGATTGTCGTGCAGCGCCCTGCCCTCGCGCAGGAACTCGGGGCTGAAGATCAGGTTGCGGGTGCCCATGGCCTGCGCGGTCGCGGCGGTGAAGCCGACCGGGATGGTAGACTTGATGACCATGACCGCATCGGGCGCATATTCCATGACTTCGCGGATCACGGCCTCTACCAGCGTGGTGTCGAAGCGATTGGTCACTTCGTCGTAGTTGGTCGGCGCGGCGATGATCACATAGTCCGCGCCGCTGTAAGCCTCGACCGGATCGAGGGTGGCGCGCAGGTTCAGGTCGTCGCGGCGAAGGAAAGCCTCGCATTCGGTATCGACGATCGGGGACCGGCCGGCATTGATCATGTCCACTTTGGAGGGGACGACGTCCTTCGCCACCACTTCATGGTTCTGCGCAAGCAACAGCGCATTCGAAAGACCGACATATCCAACGCCAGCAACCGCGATCTTCATCTCTGCTCCTCTGACCGCCCGGCTGGGCAGGTTCGGCAAGTGCGCGCCGGCAGGGTGATCCGGCGCTTCCGACGCGGGGATATCGGAAAGTTCCGGCCCATGAAACCGCTACCGATGGGCTGTCCATGCTCTGCCGAGGATCGATTGGCGGTTCAAGCGCTTCGGGAAAATATGGGATAATCGGGTGCAGTAACGCGACGGAATTCGTC
The DNA here is from genome assembly GCF_032093395.1 of Novosphingobium sp. Taxonomy (GTDB): domain Bacteria; phylum Pseudomonadota; class Alphaproteobacteria; order Sphingomonadales; family Sphingomonadaceae; genus Novosphingobium. Next base: position 21,890 of record NZ_DAMDBA010000018.1, on the reverse strand, counting down.
TCTATCCGCAAATCGCTCCCTTCGGACCTCAATCGCAATGCTGCGGCGCACCCAATTTCCAGCTTAATCGGTCCATTCCGAACATCTCGATTAGAGAGGCCTGTTCACGAAACAGAGGTCCGATTCGCGTCCCGAAACGAATCGATAGATCGCCCTCAGTCATTCATCTTGGATACATCTAGTTGAAAGAAAATAATAGTTTAGAGCCAGTTTACCAAGCGCGCCGCTCATTTGGCCAATTCGCGACATCCTGGAAGGGAAGGATCGTGGAAGCGGCGGGGCCTGTGCCGGGTCATTGTTGCGGTGCAAAAGGGCGGGCGTCGACCGAGTGGTGTCGAAGATTTTCCGCTGCAATCGATTTGTAGGATGGCTGGCGAAAATCATATCCCGGTCTCGACTGCGAACAACCGGAGCGAAACTGTCGGCCACCCGTTCCGCTAGTCGGACACCTGCCCTTTCGGACGACTTGCCAAGTCTGTTTCTACCCTGCAAAAAGTGCGGACATCTCCACAAAATCTGGACTTTAGCATGACTGATGACGTCGTCGGCAAGGCAGCCCCCCGCACGGCTTTGATTACGGGTGCCGCGGGTTTTATTGGGTACTACCTTTGTCGCAGACTGCTGGATGACGGTTTTCGCGTAATCGGTCTGGACAGCCTGAATGATTACTACGAAGTCGCCCTGAAGGAGCGGCGCCTGGCCATGCTCAGCCAGAACGAGCACTTCCGCTTCATCAAGGGCAAGCTGGAGGATCCCGAACGGCTGATGCAGCTTTTCGCGGACGAGCGCCCGGACATCGTGGTCAACCTCGCCGCGCAGGCGGGCGTGCGCTATTCGATCGACAACCCGCGCGCCTATGTCGAGGCGAACCTGATCGGCGTTTTCGAACTGCTGGAAGCGGCGCGGGCCTATCCGCCGCAGCACATGCTGATGGCGTCCACGTCATCGGTCTACGGCGCCAATACCGAGATGCCTTATGCGGAGACCCACAAGGTCGATACGCAGATGTCGTTTTATGCGGCCACGAAAAAGGCCAATGAAGCGATGGCGCATTCCTATGCGCATCTTTACGGTCTGCCGATCACGATGTTCCGCTTCTTCACGGTCTACGGCCCCTGGGGTCGCCCGGACATGGCGCTGTTCAAGTTCACCAAGAACATCCTCGCGGGCAAGCCGATCGACGTCTACAACCACGGCGACATGAAGCGCGACTTCACCTATGTGGAAGATCTCGTGCAGGGCATCCGCCTGCTGATCGACAGCGCCCCGGTCCGTCCCGACAGCGCCGAGGACATCGCCGGGCACGACAGCCTTTCGCCCGTGGCGCCGTGGCGCGCGGTCAATATCGGCAATTCGAACTCGGTGCAGCTGATGGACTTCGTCCGCGCGATCGAAGAGGCGACCGGCGTGAAGGCCGAGATCAACATGATGCCGATGCAACCGGGAGACGTGCCCGCGACCTGGGCGGACGCATCGCTGCTCCAGGAGCTTACCGGCTATCGTCCGACGACTTCGGTGACCGAGGGCGTGGCCAAGTTCGTGGCCTGGTATCGCGACTACTATCAGGTCTGATCGCTCAGGCTCCACCGGGAAAGGGGCTGCGTCGCCGACGCGGCCCCTTTTTTCATGCTCGTACGCCGTGCCCCTCAGACGGTGCAACGGTCTTGTCTGCGCGCCTTCGCAACGGTTCGAAGCCCAATATCCCCGTGAGGCCGAAGCGCCGCGATATCTCGAACAGGATCAGCGGCAGCACCACACCTGCCGCCGTCGAGACCAGAACTACCGTCGCCACGTCCTTCAGGCCGAGCCGCGTCAGCACGACCCGCATTCCGGCGGCGAAGATGATGTGGGTGAGGTAGATCGGCATCGTCCTCTCACCCAGCTTGCGGACGAGAGCCGGTCCGTTCAGGCAGATCCCGAGGAAGCCCACGCAGGCCACGAAGCCGCAGATATAGGCGGGCACGGTCTCGAAAGGCGAGACTGCCAGCGCCCAGGCGACGCCCTCGGCCAGGGCGAAAGCGGCGAGACTGGCGGCCAGCGGCAGCCCCTTCTCCAGCCAGCGGGTGCCCGCCAGCAGACCGACGAAGAAGAACGGCGCGTGCTGGAGGATCTGGCCGGTCAGCCCCTGCGGCTGCGCGATCGCGACAAGGGCCACGCTGCCGGCCGCGATCACGGCGGCCGCACCCCGCCCGCGCAGAACTATCGCCGCCGCCTGGAACAGGAACAGCGCCAGCAGGAACCAGAACACGCTCTTGGGCGGAAACGGGTAGGCCAGCACTTCGAAGGGCGAAATCCGCCCCTTGTTGCCCGCCCCGGTCACGAGATGGACGCAGCCCTCCACCCAGGCCCAGAGGCACATCGGCCAGAGCAGGTTGAGAGCACTGCGCGACAAGCCGCCCAGCAGCTTCTCCGGCGCCTTGAACAGCATGCCGGAGATCAGGAAAAATACCGGCATGTGAAAGAGATAGACCGCGCGGTCGATCGTTTCGAACAGGCGCGGTTCGACAAGCCCCTGCCCGTCCAGCCCGCGCCAGACATGGCCGAACACCACGAACACGATCGCAGCGCCCCGCGCGGCGTCCAGGCCCTTAATTCTCATGGGTTCCTCGAAGAATCATCACAGCGTCCGGGGCTGCCAGGACCCTCGGGGGCCGGGCTTCGGCAGCATGCGGATCGCCTTGCGCCCCGTATTCCTCGCGGTGTTCGCCAGCGCCGGATAGGCGCCAAGCGAGGCAGCAAGGCCGATCAGCACCAGCGGCGCGGCGCCCTGGCAATTGATCGTGGCGGAAAGGATCGCGATCACGAAGCCGATATGGCGGTCCGGCCGGGGCACGCGCACCAGCCTGCGGATCAGTTCCACGCCCATCAGCACGCCGAACAGTCCGAACTGGTAGAGGATGTAGAGGAACAGATTGTCCACCGCGCTGAACGGCGAGACATAGACCCCGGTGTAGAAGGCCGCGGGCCCGACCGAGCCGAAGCCGTGGCCCAGCAGCGCGGTGGCCGGGCCGCCGTCCATGATCATGTCCCAGACGCCCGGCCAGGTGACGTGAAGGCGTACGACCGTGCTGCTCATGCCCACCGATATCTCGCCCACGCCGTCGATCGCCAGCAGCCAAAGCCCGGCCAGCGCGGGCAGGAAGAAACAGATCGAGAGCAGCATGCCCAGCGTCTTGCGACCCGGGCCAAGGTTCTGGAACCAGTGCCAGGGCCAGAAATCCACGATCATGGCCACGGCCAGCGCGATGAGGTTGGTGCGCGAGGTCGTGGTGTTCAGCGCCCAGAGCGTCGCGACGTAGATCAGCAGGCGGACATGCCAGGCACGGGCCTGCCGCAGCACGATCAACGCCAGCAGCAGCAGGACGCTGGCCGAGGCGCTGCTGGCGGCGCCCAGCCCTGCGATACGCTCCTGCCCGTGGATCCACCATTCGCGGCCCGCCTCGCGCTCGACCCCGAACTGCGAGACGGAATAGCCGGTCCAGGGCATCGTCATGCGGGTGTCCGCCGCCACCCCGGCGATGCCGAGCGCCAGCAGCACGAGGCACACCGTGCGCCACCACTTCGCATTGATGTAGCCCGGCGGCAGCATGAGCACGGCGATGATCGGGCAGAGCAGTTTGAAGCCGGAGAACACCGCCACCGGGTTGTGATAGGCGACAATGCCGACCGCCATCTGCACCCCGGTTGCGGCGAAGAGCCAGATCAGCGGCGTCGGCAGGCGCAAGGTCACCGCAGCCAGCAGCAGCCGCATCAGCACAACCGCGATCACCGCCAGATCGGGCACGAACCAGAGCGGGCCCAGCCCGAAGCGGTCGAAATAATAGCGCGCCGCCCCGCCGAAGACTTCGCGCGCCACGATCAGCAGCACGGCGGCTCCGGTCAGCGTCGTCAGCAGCGCCGCGAAGCTGCGCCTTCCTGAACCACTCGGGCCGGGATCGCGCGACATGGGCTGCCGAGGCGGCAGAGGTCTATATCGGGCGTCGGCCTTCATGCCGGGCTCCAGCTCTGGCTGTTGCGCATGATCCACCCGCGTCCCCGCCAGATGACGAGGCAGTAGACCAGCCCCGCCGCCGCCAGCAGGCCAAGGCAGGCGACCGGCTCGCTGAAGCCCCTGAGCGGCACCAGCGCCGCGCCGAGCACCAGCGAGAGCACGACCACGAACAGCGACGAACGCGTCAGCAGCGGCGTGCGGACATGGCGGCTCACCACCAGATAGAACAGCGCGAAGCTGCCGATCTGCGAGATGGCGATGCCGATCGCCATGCCGGTAAGCCCCGCCAGCTTCACGCCCACGATCCCGCTCGGCACCAGCAGCGCCAGATTGACGGCGGGCGAGATGATCAGCAGCTTGGTCTTCTTGACCAGTTGCAGCGCCACCGAGAGGTGGAACGTCGTCAGCGCCTTCAGGATCGCCGCGATCGCTACGTAGGGCAGCAGCATGGCCACGGTGTCGCGGAACGACGGCCCGACGAAGAGCCGCGCCACGCCCGGAGAGAGCGCCGCCAGGATCGCCGCCGCCGGGGCGCCGATCATCAGGTAGACGATGAAGTTCTCGGCCAGGATTTTCTCGCCTGCCTCGCGTCCGTCATTCTCGAAAGCGCGGACGATGGCGGGATAGGCCGAAAGGTTGACCGCCAGCATCAGGAAGATGACGGTCTTCTGCATGAGGTCCACCGAGACCGAATATTGCCCGACCGCCGCCTGGCCGAGGGTGGAGGAGACGATGTAGCGGTCCGCCACGGCGCTGGCATAGCCCAGGCCCGAACTGACGATCAGCGGCGCACCGTAACGCATGATTTCCTTGAGGTCGGCGCGGCGGGCACGGAATGGCCGCAGGCCCCGCCAGGCGGCGTCGGTCAGGTTGCCCAGCACCGCGCAGCCGATCTGCGCGCCGAGGATGCCCAGGGCCACGCCCAGCGCGCCCATGTCGAAGACCCACACGAGCACTGCGCCTGCCGCCAGCGAGAGCGAAGAGCGCAGCGTCATCATCGCGAAGAAGCGCCAGCTCAGCAGACGCAGGCGCGCGGTGACCGTGCTGATCGCGAAGAGCATTTCCGAGAACAGCCAGAGCCACATGGCCGGCCACCAGTCCGGCGCCACGCCCAGGAAGTGGATCTGGAACGCGCGCAGCGACAGGGCCACTGGCAGCAGCAGCAGGATCAGCCCGAGGCAGACCGTGGAAAGCGCATTGGCGATGTCCGGGTTGAGCTGGTGCTCGGCGGCGGGATCGTAAAGCAAGCGCGAGGCGGTAAGACGCAGCCACTCGAAGACTGCGGCATTCAGGAACAGCACCGTTGCCGAGACGAGCGCGTAAGTTCCGAACTCGGCCGGGCTGAGCAGGTGCGTCCAGACGATCAGCGAGAGGAAGTTGAGCCCGCTGGAAATGCCGAGCGCCGCCGTGGTGATCGCGCCTTTGGAAAGTTTCATGCGCCCCAGTTTCATGCAGCCGAGAGGTCCTTGCGCTTCGGCGTCACGATCCGCGCGGGGGCGCCTACCGAAGTGGCGCCTTCCGGCACATCGCTCAAGACCACGGAATTGGCCCCGATCCGGCTGGCCCGGCCGATGCGCAGCGGCCCGACGACCACGGCCCCGGCATAGATCACGGCATCGGCGCCGATCACCGGATAGCCTTCCTCGCGCCCGGACTGGCCCAGCGTGACGTTCTGGTAGATCGTGGCGTTCTCGCCGATCTCGACATTGTGGCCGATCACGATGCCCACCGGATGGGGCAGATTGATCCAGCCCGCCGGGCGCGACAGCGGAGAGATGTGGCAGGCGTAGCGCCAGTGGATGTAGCGCCGGATCACGTTCGCCAGTGCCCGGCTTGCGCCGCCGCGGCGGTGCAGGCGGCACATGCGCTGCCACAGCGAGACGAGGCCCGCACCTTCCATGGCCCGAGCGCCGCTCATGGCGCGGCCCTCCGCGAGGGCGGCAGGATGCGCGCGGGAACGCCCACGGCGATATGCCCGGCCGGAACCGAACACTTCACAACTGCATTGGCGCCGATCACCGCGCCCGCGCCGATATCGATATCGCCGATCACCATGGCGCCCGCGAAGATCGTCGCCCCGGCGCCGATGCGCGGGCAGCGTCCGGCTGCGCCGTCCTGGCCGATGGTGACGTTCTGGTAGATCGTCACGCCGTCCGCGATCACGGCATTGTCGCCGATCACCACGCCCACGGGGTGCGGCAGGTAGACCGCCTCGCCCACTTTCGTCGTCGGCGCGATGTAGCAGCCGTAGGCGCGGCGGATATGCCCCCGAATCGCCCGCGCGAGCAGACGCCCCGCCGGTCCCGAGGCCCAGAGGCCGCTCATGCGCTGCCAGGCGCGCAGCACGCCGCTGCTGGGGCTGAAACGCCCCACCGGCAGGCGTGTATGAACCGGATGTGGCACCGCGACCGGCGCGAAAGTCCCGTCCGTCACGGCCATCTCACGCTCAGGCCGCATCGAACAGCTTCTCCAGATGGCTCTCGTAGCGGTCGATTACCGCGCCCGAAGTGAACACCGCGCCCATGTCCAGCGCGCCCGCGCTGTAATGCGCGTAAGTCTCGGCCGGGAGGGTGCGGAAGTGCTGGATCTTCTCGGCCAGTTCGGCAGCATCCTCGCCCTCGTAAAGCTCGCCGGTCTCGCCGGGAGTCACGACTTCCGGGTTGCCACCGACGCGCGAGGCGACGACCGGCAATGCGAAGCCATAGGCCTCGTAGATCACGCGGGGCAGCGGCTCGTTGTAGACCGAGGGGCAGATCACCACGTCGACCGCGCCATAGAAGTCTTCCGCCGCCTGCCAGCCAAGGAACTTCACGCGCGGATCGCCCGCCGCCTGCGCCTTCAGCCCATCCACATAGCCGGGCTCGCCGTCGCCCGCGATCACCAGCGTCCAGGGGCGGCCGCCCTGCGGCAACTGACGGACCGCCTCGATCAGCTTCTCCACGCCCTTGGTGGGGGCAAGGCGGCCGATATAGCCGAAGACCATCGGCGCGCCGTCGGCCAGTGCTCTCGGCTCGGGCACCAGCGGCCGGTCGTTGACGTTCCACTGCACCGCGCAGGGCTTGTCGTCTCCGAAGGCGCCGTGGCGGCGATGGGTCTCGGCCACGAAGGCGCTGTTGGACAGGAACATGTCGACGTTGCGCGTCTGGCGGCGGTTGACGCCGGCCACCACCTTGCAGCCCGAACAGAGCGAGGTGCAGTTCTCGCCCGCGCGGTACATGCCCGAGCGGCTGCAGATCAGGTAGTAATCGCGCATGGTGTGGATCAGCCGCGCGCCGCTGCGCTTGGCCTCGCGCAGGATCGCGGTGGAGAAGCCGTCGATGATGCTGGTGTTGACCACGTCGGGCCGGATGATGTCCAGCATCTGCCGCACGTCGCGCGCGGCGCGGAAGTTCCAGAGGTCCAGCGTGTGCCACACCGCCTTCATCGCGGGCGAACGGCGGCGCTTGTCGTAGGGCCAGTAGATGTTGCGGATCGGCAGGACGTGCAGCGTCGGCTTGCCCGGTCCGGTCACCCCGGCCTCCATGCCTGCGCGCAAGGTCGCGGCTTCCTCTCCGCGCGGGGCGAGGCGCAGGATATGGACGTCATGCCCGCGCTCGACCAGGCCCTCGGCCAAGGTCTGCACGGACTTGGCGCCGCCACCCACCTGGTCGGGCCGGTAGGAGCGGATGATGAAGAGAATTCGTCGGGACGTCATGGACGTGCTGTCTCCGTTGCGAGGTGCAGTGCTCATATCGCTCATGGGTTCTGCGGGCAGGTCAGCGCCGGGCGCGCGCCACTGGAGGCGGGGCGCAGGCGCATGTAGACGGGGGCGTTGCTCAGCCGCTGCTCGCCATCGGGAAGAGGCTTGCCGGTCATGTCCACAAGCCCTGCAAGCTTCCAGCCGGACGGTACCAGCTTCGCCGGTTCCAGCAGGGCTGCGCCGGTCCTGGCCCAGACCAGTGCCTCCGCGCGGCTGCCTTCCGAGAAGATCGCGCCTTCCACCCCCGCCCGCTGGACCGGGCAAGCATAGCGCATCGCGCCGAGTTCTTTCAGCATGGTCCGCAAGGCATGGTAGGCAGGCTTGGGCGTGCCATCGGGCAGCAGCAGGCCGAAATGGTGCTGGTCGTAGTCGGGATCCCTGCCCGCGTCCTTCCATGAATACCAGACGTTCGGCGCCACGTCGGCCGCCAGCGCGGAGACCAGCGTGCGCACCAGATAACGCGCCTGCGCCTCGCCATCGACCCGGCCGACGACCGGGCGGCCCCATTCGGAATTGGCGATCTTCGGCGCCGAGACGTGCCCGCCCGCCGCGATCCGGCGCGACAGTCCCTGCCAGAGCGCCGCATCGCGGGTGGCGTCGCCGGTCATCTGATAGGGGTGAACGCTGATCCGGCTGAAACAGGTCACCGCCTTCGAGCCTGCCAAGGCCGAAAGGAATGCGCCGTCCACCCATTTCGAGGCGGCAGGACCGTAGACCTCGGCGCCGCTGTCGGCACTGCGAATGGCCTGGCAGGCGGAAAACGCCATGCGGCCATAAGCGGCGGCATCCGGCTTCGGTGGCCAGAAACGGGGGTGATCCGGCTCGTTCCAGACCTCCCAGATCGGATCGTAGGCCGCGAAGGCCTTGGCGGCAGCGGCGGCCCAGTCGCTATAGGCCTTGATCTGCTCCGGGGAGACAGGCGGAGAAGTGCGCCGCTCGTCACGCCCGCGCCACTGGATTTTGGTGAAAGGCGTGTGGACCGGGTTGCCGTAGTCGAGAATGAACAGCGGCCGCATCCCGCGCGCATGAACTTCCCGCGCGAACTCCAGATACGTTCCGAAGTCATATGTGCCGGGCTTGCGCTCGGTCCCGGCCCAGCTGAAATCGCTGCGCACATAGCGCAGGCCCAGCGCGGCGATGCGGTCGAGATCGGCGGACTTGAGGTTGTTTCCGGCAATGCCCACCACTTCGCCCACCGGCGCGGTAACGTGGCGATCCGAACGGACGGCGGCAGGCTGGAGCAGCAGGGCAGCGGCCAGTAAAGCGCCGGGGGTGAGCAGCAGTGCGCCCGCCAGCACGGCATTGCGCAGACGCGCCCGCCGCGCCCGGCGGCGCGCCGTGCCCAGGACAGTCCCGCCCTGCCCGCTTCCAGTCTGCCGCCAGTCGATCACCTGCCGAGCACCGCCGAATAGACGTCATTCACCTGCCGGTGCATGCGCTCCATGCCGAAGCGCTCTGCCACGGTGCGCGCGGCGCTCTTCTGGAGTTCCACCAGCATCGGGCCAAGGCTGGAGATTTCCTCCATGGCCGTGCAGAAGGCCTGGGCATCGCCGGCCAGCCAGCCGTTTTCGCGATGGTCGATCATCTCCACGATGCCTCCCGCCGGATAGCCGACCACCGGCAGACCCATCGACATCGCCTCCATCACCGAGCGCGGCAGCGGGTCGGGCGTCTCGGACGGCACAAGCACCGCGTCGAGCCCGTTGTAGATCGCTGCCAGCCCTTCGAAACGGCCTTCGAAGTGCACGAAGTCCCTGAGGCCCAGCGCCTCGGCCTGGCGCTTCAGACTTTCGAGGTAGGGACGATCCTCTTCCTCGGCCTCGCCGCGCACCAGCAGCGTGATGCGAAGCCCCCGGCGATGCGCGGCACCAAGCCAGTCGAGCGCGACATGGTGGCCCTTGAAGGGATGGATGCGTCCGCAGATGCCGACGACCAGCGATCCGCCCGTGCGGCGGGACTGGATCGCCGTATCGAGCGATACGGGCATGTTGTCCGGCTTGACGCCGTTGAACACCACGGAAACGTTGCCCGGCAGCATCTCGCCCGGCCAGCAGGCGCGGCTGACCAGAACGGTGTGATCGGACGTGCGGGCAAGGCTCTTCCAAATCAGCCGTTCGGAGCCCCGCACGGCGATATCGCGTACGTGGAAGACGCAGGCCTCGCCGCCCAGCTTGCGGGCGAGCCCGGCAATACAGTGCGCCTTCAAGCCGTTGCTGTGCACGATCTGCGCGCCGTGACGCCGGGTCACGGCCTTGAGCTTGCGCGCGGCGCCGAACCAGTCGCTCATTGCCGCGCCGACGCTCGACGGCCGCACCGGCCGCCGGATCGCGGCCACTTGCCCGAAGTCCACGACTTCCACCGGGATCCCCCGGCTGGCCGCCTGCTCCGACACGGGGCCTTGCTCGGGCACGACCAGCAAGGGATCGATATGCGGGTTCGCCATCAGATCGAACAGCGATCGCTCCGCCCCTCCTTTAAAAAAGGGCACAGGAGACAAAAAGGCGATTCTATATTTCATAGGATCAGTTCCGCCACTTGCCGGATTCAACATCGCTTATCCTTTCAAAGGACAGTATATCGGCACACTGGGACCGGGCGACTTTCGCGCTTCCATGCCGATCGACCGCCCGCCGGAGCACTCCGTCAGCGCGCGAAGACAGCGAAGGCATTGAAGATCGGGGCCGTCCTCAGGAAATCCTGCCAAAGCCCCTTGATCTGCGAAAATCCGACCACGACGACATCGCCATCCATGACGATGGGATCGGGACTGACGCCGCCGCGAATGTCCTTCAGATCGAACCGCGCGGCCATGCGCTGGCCGTTGATGGTCCTGAAGATCACCACTTGGTCCAGCTTGGCGGTGACGAGCGGGCTCTGCGCCCGTGCCAGCGCGCCCAGCAGAGTGGTGTTGCTGGTCATCTCGTAGACGCCCGGCACCTTCACTTCGCCTTCGACCGAGACGAAGCGCGGCGCCGCCTCGTCCACCGAGATGCTGACCTGTGGGTTTTTCAGATACTTGCGGCCCAGGACGGTCGCGACCTCGCTCGTCACTTCGGGCGCGCTGCGGCCCGCCGCCTTGACCTGGCCCGCAAGGGGAAGCTGTATGAAGCCGGCCTCGTCCACGCGCGCCTTCTCCACCGAAAGGTCGGGTTCGCCCAGCACGCGGACTTGCAGAACGTCCTTGGGAGAGATGGCGTAGACGGTGGGTGCCGGAACGGTGGCGGGAATCGTTTGATAGGCGGCTTGGCCCACGGGAACATCCGGATTGGACGTCATGGTGGAGGTACAGCCGTTCAGGATCGTGCCGTAAAGGAGAACAGCGAACCCGGGAAATTTCTTTGTGCAGTGCACTTACGGTCGTCTCCATAAGGCCATTGTCAATCGCCTATTCGGGTAATCAGGTGCGCATGAGGGTGCAAGTGGCTGGGCGGGGCACGAAAACGGTGAAACCCAATCCTAAAACGGCACGTCGCAAATCTCTTCCGCAAGTGCGAAGTCGAGCTGCCCGCAACCGGAATGAACCGGTCAAAATGGCTGCGAATCCGATCGGACGATGCAATGGTTAGCATTCCGCTTTAAGGTCGTTCATGTGGCGTTCAACTGAGCTGCCGAGCGATATTTCAGTTAAAAGGCAGTAATTCTTAGCTTAACGCCTCTCGAATTGGTTAGCGCCCTCGAAAGGATGGCGCAGCTATGGAGCGAGTTGGATTTGACGCAGCGCAGCGCGCCGCCTATCCCTTTGATCGGCCCGTCAAAGGGTAGGAATAAGCGTAACGTTCGGCCGCCCGGCGGATCGATCGTCCAGCAGGGCAGGAACATGACAGACAAGATTCCCGTGCTCGTCACCGGCGGGGCCGGTTATATCGGCAGCCATGCCGTTCTTGCCTTGAAGGATGCCGGCTGGCCGGTCGCCGTGATCGACAACCTGACCACGGGCTTCGGCTTTGCCATTCCCGAAGGCGTGCCGCTTTACGAAGGCGATATAGAGGACGCGGCACTGCTCGCGCGAATCTTCCGCGAACAGGGCATCAAGGCAGTGATGCACTTCGCCGGCTCGATCATCGTGCCGGAATCGGTCGAGAACCCGCTGAAGTACTACCACAACAACACCGCGAAGAGCCGCGCCCTGATCGACGCGGCGGTTCAGGCGGGCGTGCAGCACTTCATCTTCAGTTCCACCGCCGCCACATATGGCATTCCGGAAGTCTCGCCGGTTACAGAGGACAGCCCCAAGCAGCCGATCAATCCCTATGGCATGTCCAAGCTGATGACCGAGATCATGCTGGGCGACGTATCCCGCGCGCATCCTTTCAATTACTGCGCGCTACGCTACTTCAATGTCGCCGGGGCCGACCCCCAGGCCCGCACCGGGCAGTCTACGGCGGGCGCCACGCATCTCATCAAGGTGGCGGTGGAAGCGGCGCTGGGCAAGCGCGAGCATGTCGGCGTGTTCGGCACCGATTTCGACACGCCGGACGGCACCGGCGTGCGCGACTATATCCACGTCTCCGATCTTGCCGATGCCCACGTCCTGGCACTTGAACAACTGATCGCCGCCCCATCGGAATCGCTGACGATGAACTGCGGCTACGGCCAGGGCTTCTCGGTGCTGGAAGTGCTGGACGCCGTGGACCGGGTCACCAATCGCACGATCGACCGCCGCCTGCAGGGCCGGCGTGCCGGCGATCCCGACGCGCTGATCTCGGACAACCGCCGGATCAAGGCCACCCTGCCCTGGCAGCCGAAGTACGCCGATCTCGGCAAGATCGTCGAGCATGCCCTCGCCTGGGAGCGCCGGTTGACCGAACTGCGCGGGGTTTAGGAACGCGGCAGGTTTGCGTCGGGAAATGCGTCGTCCCGGATCAGGTCCGGGACGACGTGGGGATCACCTGCTTGTCAGAACGCCACGCTCAGCGAGGCGCGGGCTGACATGTCGGTGGCATCCTGCGTCCGTTCGGCGCGGGCGGAAAGCTTCCAGGTGAAATCGTAGCCGCCCGCCAGCATCGAGACTTCGCTGACCCAGGCCCCCTTCAGGCTCTCGGGCGTAATGGTGAAGGCGCTTCCGGCGTCGTAGGTGTCGCCGCCGTTGAACCAGGCCGTGGTGCTGCCGAGCTTGCCGGACAGCACCTCGCGGCGGCCGGCTTCGAGCTGGAAGGTCAGCGGCCGCCAGTCGGGCGAGATCGTGCCCAGCGAATAGGAAGCCGTCAGGGTCGGCGTCACCGTGGTCATCTTGCTGGTGCGGTCGGCCACCGTCAGCGCCATGGCATCGCTGTCTGCGGTTTCGCTGTAGCCGTTCTCCTTCAGCCAGAACTGTTCGAGTTCCACCTTGGGCTTGAGGTTGAAACGGCGCGACATCTGGAAGCGGTACGAGGCACCCGCCAGGCCCGAGATCAGCCATCCGTTCCACTTGCCGTCGGCCGAATAGGTGAAATCGGTATCGTCGATGGTGCCGGTGAACGTGCGGGTGGAATCGACCGATATCTTCGAGGCGCCGATGCGCGCCCAGGCCATGAACGGCCCCTTGCCGGTGCGCCAGAACAGGCCGAAGTCGTGCTGGCCCACGCCGAGATCGCCCGCGCCTCCATTATCCTTCACGGTGCCATGGAGCCAAGCGTAGGAGACGCCGAAGTAACCCAGGTTCGTCCGGCGCTCGACACCGGCGGAAAGGCCCCAGCCGCTCGCCTTGTAGCCTGCCGTCGAACCCGCATCCTTGGCCGTGCGCCAGTAGACGGGCTCGAACCAGCCGCCGATGTCGGAGATCGTGAAGAGCGAGGTCTCGTCCGAAAGGTGGCGGGAGGCCATGCGGTCGCCGTGCGTCACGGCATCGAAGACGCCGCCCGAATGGTCAGGCAGCAACCCCGCCACCTGGCTCTGGAGCGTCGCCGAATCCTCGACCTGAAGCAGGCTGGAGGTCAGGCTGTCGTCGTTTTGGGCCGTGGCATAGATCGCATCCCAGGCCGAAGCCTCGCTGCGGGTGAGGCCCAGCTCATCGGTCGTCTTGCGCGCGATGGTGAGGTAGATGCTGTTCGCGCCGGTGGTGACATCGCCGTTGTAGATGAAGGGCAGGTCGGTGTCCGTCCCGTCCAGCGTACCCTGCACGTCCAGGCTGCTGGCGGTGAGCACCGTGTAAGTGCCTTCCGCGTCCCCCAGATCGGTGACGGTGGCCGTAACCTTGGCGCCGTCCTCAAGCGTGGCATTGGCTACGGTGTAGAGCGAACTCGTCCCTTCCGCCGTATCGACATAAACCCCCAGCGAGCCCCCCGATTTCACGATCAGGCTGCCGAAGGCGATAGTGTCCGAATCGCTGGCGGTCAGCTTGGCGCCGCTGCCTACCGTCAGGGTCAGGTTGTCGGCATTGTCGAAATCGCCTGAGTAGACGGCACTGTCCGCCAGGGTCAGCGTTCCGGCGTTGCCATCGAAATCCATGGTGCCGACGAAGCTGGAGGTTCCCGCCAGCGTAGCGGTTCCCGTTCCGGCGCCGAAGTAGACATCGCCCGTGTAGACCGCGTTGCCGGACAGGCTCAGCCTGTCGTCGCCATCGCCGAACGTGGTGTTCCCGGTGATCGTGCCCGATGAGGCAGCGATGGTGTCGTCGCCCGATCCCAGCAGGATATTGCCGGTGATCGCGGTGTAGATGGTGGGATCGGTGTCCGTATCGTTGTCGTCCAGATAGTCGGCGCTGGTCTCGATATCGGCGGCGTTGAGGTACTGGTTGATGGTGACGCCGGAGGGGTTGGCGGACAGGTCGATCGCGGTGCGGGTGTCGGTGCTCGATCCGCTCGCCGCGATGTAGCCGGTGTTCTCGATCGTGGTCAGCGTGCCGGAAAGGTCGCGGATCGCCGTGGAGGAGCCTTCGCCCTGCGAAGTGATCGACGCGGTGATCGAGCCGCTGTTGTAAAGGCTGGTCACCGTGCTGCCCGCATTGATCAGCAACGCGGTCGCGGCCGAATCGTAGGTCGTGGCGTTCAGCGTGCCGGTCACCCCGATACCGTCGGTCAGGGTTACGTTGCCCCCTTGCCCGCCGATCACCAGACCATAGGCATCGGTGTTGCTGTAATAGGCGTTGGCGCTGACCGAGCCGTCGATGGCAATGGAATAAGTGCCCGAATTGCTGGACACGCCGCCCACGGTGATGTCGCCGGTGCCGCCGACCTGGATCGCCGGGCCATTGCCATAGGCGATGACGGCGCCCGTGCCTTCCTCGTCATCATCGACACCGTCGCCGTCCTCGTCGTCGTTGGAACTGTCGTTGTCGACCGGGGCCGCCGCCACATAGATGCCGCCCGCCACGTTGCCGGTGATCTCCACCGCCGCCGCGCCCGAACGCAGGGCCGCGCGTGAAAGCACGGTCGTGGTGCTGTCGTCGTTCGTATAGGAGGCGCGCTGCGAGACGGTGCCCTGGATCGTCACGGTGCCGCTGACCTCGCCGTCCACCACCAGTGCCTGGGCCCCCGCGCCGGTGGCGTAGACGGTGCCTTCCACCGTCACATCGCCGTCCACGCTCCTGGTGGAAATGCCGACCGCGTTGTCGCCGATCACGTTGATCGTGCCGGTGTTGGTCACGCTGCCGACATAGTCCGAATCGACGACGATGCCGCCGGAATTCAGGCCTTCCACCTTGATCGTGCCTTCGTTGAGGATCGATCCGCTGGTGGTGGCGCCCGACAGGACGTGGATGCCGTAGCGATTGCTGGCCGAGGCTATCGCACCGTCGGCGATGCCGTTCGAATCGGTGTCCGCCGGCACGAAGTCCTCGGTGACGGTAAGCGTGGCATCCTCGCCCACGGTAATGGTCGCGGTGGTACCGGCATCGACGGTGATGCCGCTGGCGCCGTCGGCATCGTCGAGGACGATCGCGCCTTCGAGGTCGACTGCATTATTGCCGTCCACCGTGATCGCGCTGCCGCTGGGCAGGGTGATCGTGCCGTCCTCTGTCACGGTGACATCACCCGCGCTCGACGTGACGAGGGCTTTGGTGGTGGACGTCGAAACGGTGGTGGCCGCAAGCGAAGGCGCGGTGGAAAGCGCGAGAACGAGCGCGCCGATGCTGGAAGAGGTGTGCAGCGAGGTCATGTCTTTGGTCTCGTCATGAGCGAAGGGCGTGGAGATGGCGCGGGGAGACGGCGCGGAGAGGGATCGCCGCCGCGCCACGCCCAAGAGTCAGGAGGTCAGACGGCGATGCCGATCAGCGCGGTGCCGGTGTATCCGGCGGTCAGGCTGCCGCTCAGCGTGGGGGTCATCTGTGCGACCTGCGCCGAAGTGTTGTCGCCGAAGACATTGTCCGACGAGAGCGAGATCGCGTTGTAGTTGGCGATGCTGGCGGTGTAGCGGGTATCGCCGGTGAAGACGGCGGCATTGGTCGCCGCGGGCAACGCCAGTTGCGAGATCAGGCTGGCCGAGCGGCCGGTGCTCGCGGAAGTCAGGCCGCCTGTGAAAATCTCGAAGTGGATATGCGGCCAACGTCCGGAATAGCAGGCGGGGTAGATCGTCGTGAACGTCACCTTGCCCTCGGCGTCGGTCACCTGCACGCCGCGCAGATAGCTTTCGGTGGTGACGCCGCTGGAATAGAGCGAGTAGCGGCCCGCCGCATCACATTGCCAGATGTAGATCGCGGCACCTTCGATCGCGGCGCAGCCCTTGTTCACGTCCACCAGCTGCAATGTGAGTTCCAGCAGCACGCCGTCCGCCGTGGTCGTCGAATTGATGAAGCTGGAGCGGATGTCCGAACGGACCACGCCGCTGACGGTCAGCACGTTGGAGGTCGCACCGCTGGCGCTGTTGGTGCCGTCGGCCGGATAGGGGCCGTTGGTCTCGGTCGGATCGGCGATGCAGGTGCTGCTGGACGTCCCGCCCGAGGTCGTGGACGTGCTCGTGGAGGACGTGCCGGTAGAGCTGGAACTGCCCGAAGTCGTGCTCGACGTGCTGGTAGAGCCGCCGGACGAAGATCCGTCATCGCCTCCGCAGGCCGCGACGGCGGTGAAGCCTCCCGCACTCGCCAGGATGGCAAGCGCCCGGCGGCGGCCGATCAGGTTTTCGCTCAAGGTCTTCAGATCGTGGTCCAGGCCGCGATCGTGGTCATGGTCTTCCATTGCAGTCTCCCCGCTTGTCGCGTTTCGCGCGACGGGTCGGGAGACCTTCGTCGCGGATCAGTTCACGACGACGAGTGGAGCGTGGCGTTTGCGTTGGAATTTCGGGCGGATTTCAGGCGCATTTCATCCCTTTGACGGAACGCTTGCGTCGCCCGTCCGGCAGGGGAGCGCCTTGTCATCCAGGCGAAATATCTCCCGATACCGAGGGGACGAAAAGATATCCCTCATTGCGCACGGTGCGGATGATGTCACCGCCACCCTGGCCTTCCGAAAGCTTGCGGCGCAGGCGGGAAAGCTGGACATCGATGGCGCGATCGTAGTGATCGCTGTCCTCTCCGCGCGACCAGTCGAGCAGCTGATCGCGGGTAAGCACGCGGCGCGGATGCTCGGCGAAGGCCCTGAGCAGGCGGAATTCGCCATCCGAAAGCGAGATCAGGCGATTGGCCGGATCGAACAGCAGGCGCAGGCCCACGTCCATGCGCCAACCCGCGAAATGAAGGCACTCGCCGGAATGGATGTCGTTCACCGGGCGCGGCTCGGGCAAGCCTTGCGAAACGACGCGTTCGACCGGCCCGCTACCGCCGGTGGCGGCGCGGCGGCGCAGCACGGTGCGGATGCGGGCAAGCAGTTCGCGGGGGTTGCAGGGCTTGGCCAGATAGTCGTCCGCGCCCATTTCGAGGCCGACGATCCGGTCGACGTCGCTGCCCACTGCCGAAAGCATGATGACCGGCGGCGCATCGGGGCCCAGCGCCCGCAAGGCGGTAAGGCCATCCTCGCGCGGCATCATCACGTCCAATACGATCAAGTCGAAATGCCCCCGCGCGAGATGCTCGCGCATGGCGGCGGGATCGGCCGCCGTCTCGGTGGCATAGCCGTGCTTGCCCAGGAACTCGCTGATCAGCGAGCGGATGCCTTCATCGTCATCGACGATGAGGATGCGGGTTTCGAGGTCCATCGGTGCGCGTTCTAGGATCATTGTGCACCGATAGAAACCCCGTGTGCCTTCCAGATTTCACCCGCGATACAGCTTGCGACAAGATCGCTGCCCTATTGCAACCTGCGTGAAATCCGCAGGCAAACTCGCTGCCCAAAATCCAGCGACATGAACATTCCAGTTCGTCAGGTTCCGTCCTGGAGGGACCGCAGCGCAGATCGAGCGACATCCCCCGTTGCCCCCGAATCTCCGCTGCATCCTTTCGGAACGGCCGGAACCGCCGTCCGGTTAGCCACCGCCAAGGCGCCGGACGGTGCCGGGATCGTCGCAGCGGCAGGTCACGTAGTCGCACCCGCCCTGTCCTGCGACGGTCCCGGACTTATATCAGCAGGCGATCGAAGGCCGGAACGCCTTCCCGATAGTGACACAAACCGGTGCTACCCGGCACATCGCCGCCCCGGCCGCGCTCGACAGGATGCGCAGGCTGGCGCGCACGGAATTCTCTTTCCGGCAAGGCCAGGAAGGCCCGCCCCGGAAAGGTACCTGGGTGACCGCCCTCGTCGCACAGTCGCGGACTGTTCGGCCGGGGCGTGGAGCGGGTTCGGAAGAGTTGTGTCCCTCTCTTCCGAACCTGCTTCGCAAAATCGCCGATTTGCTGGAACCCGCCGATTCGCTCGAATCCCCCGATTTGCTCGAACCCTGCGCCGATTCGTGGCATTGGCGCGATCATGAGCCCACCCCTCCGGATTCTGGCCCGCCCGATCCTTCCCCGTTTCGCCAACCGTCTCGGACTGCCGTTGGCGATGCAGATGATCGTCATCCTCGTCTGCGCGCTGATCGGTGCGCAGCTGGTGACGCTGGCGCTTACCGTGATCCTGCCTCCCAGCCCCGCCGCGCGCTGGAATATCGACGAGGTGGCCAGCGCCCTGACCTCCAGCGAAGTCCCGGACCGGCTGGAACGCAAGCCGATGCTGGGCCCGCCGGACGTCAGCGGGCAAGGCTGGCTCGTGTCCGAATCCTCTCGCGACGCCCTGGCGCAACGCCTCGGCCGCGCGCGCAAGGACGTGATCCTGGCGTTCTACACCCAATTGCCGGTGGGCGGCGTGGCCGTGCCGAGCAATGGGCGCTCTCCCTTGGCGAGGGTCGAGGGTGTGGCGAAAGGGCGTTCCGGCACGGCCTCGCTGCTGATCGGTTCGGCGGATGCGCAGTCGATTCCGGGTGGACCGCCTCCGGGCGGCGCGGCCGGTCCCGGCGGCATGCCGGGGGGGCACTTTCCGGGCGGCCAAATGCCCGGAGGACAAATGCCGGGCGGCTCGATGCCGCGTGTGCCGTCGATGCCCGGCGGCGCCTCGGGCATGCGCGCTCCCCCCGTTCGCGCGCCGGGTGGCCAAGCGGCGGGAGGCCAAATGCCGGGCGGAAAGGTGCCCGGTGCGCCGAACACGGGCCAAACGCCAGCGTCTGCTCCCCCCTCATCCGGCCCGCGCCCCGGCGGACCGAGCGGCGGCACTCCGGGAGGCGGTCAGATCGGCGCCCAGAATCCCTCGACCGGCCCCGCCTCGGGAATCGCCAATCCGGAGGGCCGCCCAGGACAGGCGCCCGGTCTGGGCTTCCGCCCCGGCGGGATCACCGGGCCGGTCGGCAACGGTGCCATGGGCTCGGGCATGGTCGGCCCGGTCATGCCCCGCATGAACGACATACCCCGCACGACCCTTCCGATCGCCACGCCCGATCCGGTCGCCAGCGCTGCCGCGCCCAGCCGACCCCAGCCGCTCACCGTCGCGGCGCCGCCCGCGATGCTGACCCCACCCGCAGCGTCACCCTCCAACACCGCGGAAGCTCCGGCGAACCCTGCCGTGGAGGCGCGCCCAGCTACGCTATCGACACCCCGGCCCGCGATCCCGGGGACGCCGCAGCCGATACCCTTCCGCCATTCGGGCGGCAGCTTCTTCGCGCTGACTTCGCCCCCCTTCATCGAGGGCGATTTCGTCGCCGCCACCCGCCAGCCGGACGGGCAATGGCTGGCGGTCGCGCCCCGTGCCGAGCCTTTCCCCAATGCATGGCAGAAGCGCGTCATGCTGTGGTTCGCGCTCTCGCTAGCGATCATCAGCCCGCTCGCCTGGCTATTCGCGCGCCGCATCGTCGTGCCGCTCAAGGACTTCGCGCAAGCCGCCGAACAGCTTGGCCGCGACCCCTCGGCGACGATCCTGCCGCTCTCCGGTCCTGCCGAGATCGGCCGTGCCGCCAACGCCTTCAACCAGATGCGCCACCGGCTGCGCGCTTTCGTGGACGATCGCACGGCCATGGTCGGCGCGATCAGCCACGACTTACGCACACCGCTCACCCGCCTGCGCTTCCGCATCGAGGACGTGCCGGACGACCAGCGCGACGGCCTGCTGAAGGAAGTGACCGAGATGGAAGCGATGATCAGCCAGGTCATCGCCTTCATCCGCGACGCCTCCACGCCCGGCCCGCGCGAGCGCGTGGACTTCGCCGATCTTATTGCCGGCAGCGTCGCCGATGCGCAGTTCGTAGGCGGCCGGGTGACGATCGAACACAACCTCCACATCCCGGTCGAAGTGGACCCGGTGGGCATTCGCCGCCTGCTGGGCAACCTGCTGGAAAACGCCATCAAATACGGCGAAAGCGCCAAGGTCCGCGTCAGCCTGCAGGACGGCGAGGCCGTGGCCGAGATCGTCGATGCCGGCCCCGGCATTCCCGAGGCGGAGTTCGATCGGGCCTTCGAACCGTTCTACCGATCCGACAACGCCCGCCGCTCCGGCCAGAAAGGCACCGGGCTGGGCCTGGCGGTCTGCCGCTCGATTGCGCGCGCGCATGGCGGCGATGTCAGCTTCGCGCACGGTGGAGACGGGTTCGCAGCCCGCGTGACGGTTCCCGCCGCCTTCGATACGCCCCTTCGTAAGGTCGCCTGATGCCCGTCCCGTTTCAGGCGCGCCTGCTCACGGCGGGAATTGCTGCCCTGTTCCTTTCTGCCGCCGCGCAGGCGCAGGACGTCTCGGCAGAGAGCACAGGCGATGCCGCTACCCAGGATGCCCCCGAACCACCGGAGCCCGCGCCGTGGACGGTCACCGCATCCGCCGGGGTGAGCAATCGCGACGACGGCCCCGACGGCTCGTGGCAATCGCTGTCGCTCACTCGGCAGCTGGGCAAAGGCTATGTGCGCGGCGGGCTGATGCGCTATCACGGCACGCTGATCCAGGCCTATACCGCCCTGCCCTCGGACTATTATGTCGGCACCCTTGGCGCGGGCGGGAATTTCGACAACTGGGTGGTGGATGGCTGGGCCAGCTACGGCCGGCAGGATTATGGCCGTATCACCACCGGCCGTGGCAGCCGCGAGAGCACCGGCGCCAAGAGCAGCCGCTATTTCGCATTAGGGGGCGACTTCGGCCGAATTCTGCCGCTATCGCCGCGCTGGTTCGTGACGCCTACCGTCGTCGGCTCCTATGCCGAAGGGCGGCTGCTGCGCCCGGCGCCCGAATTCACCGGCCTGATCGACCTGGAAACCCGCGAGCCTACGTGGACGCTCGGCAGCACCCTGCGCATCGACCATGCCTTCGGCAGGAACGCCGATAATTACGCGGGGCTCTCGGTCTCCCGGAACTGGACGAGCAATGCGGTCTCGCAAGTCACGGGCGGTCAGTTCGAGGATTTGAGCGACGTCCCTCGCTCCGGCCTGCTCCCCTCGCAGCACTATTCGGATGCCTGGTGGGAAGTCGGCGTCAGCACCAACATGAAGCTGACGGACCGGCTCCATCTCGACCTCTATGCCTCGCGCAGCTTCGATGCACTGGCGGGCAACACGACTTCCGCAGGGGTTTCGCTGCGGCGGTCGTTCTGACGTCGATCACCCCGAAACCCTGGGGCCTACGCCGCCCGGACAATCTCCACCGGTATCGACTTGTAGGCCGGAGTCCCGCTCACCGGATCGAATTCCTCCAGCGGCACCAGGCAATTCGCCTCGGGATAATAGGCCGCCAGCGAGCCGCGCGCGATGGCGTGCTTGACGACCGTGTAGCCCTTGAGCGCGCGCCCGGCCCTAGTGGTCACATCGACGATATCGCCATGCGCCAGACCCAGCATGTCGAGATCGACCTCATTCGCGAAGATCACGTCGCG
>NZ_DAMDBA010000017.1:0-69493 GCF_032093395.1 Novosphingobium sp. | reverse complement strand
ATGCCGACGCCCGCCGTGGGGGCGCAGGCGATCGAGGCTGCGCCTACAGCGGCTGAACTTCGTAGCCTTTACGGTGGTTTGCCTGAAACTTGGCCGCGCCCCGTGCTCAAGCCCGGTGCGCAATTCCAGGAGTTCGCCTCACTGCCCGCGTTGCCTGCCCGGAGCGCACAGGAGACAGCACTGGCGGGCATCGGCAAGCGGCTGTTCGATGACCCTGCCTTGTCGGGCAGCGGCCAGATCGCCTGCTCATCCTGCCACAATCCCGAACTCGGCCTGGGCGACGGTCTGCGTACCTCTTTCGGAGACAGCCGACAGCGCGGACGCCGCAACGCTCCGACGCTCTATGCGGTCGCGTGGATGACGCCGCTGTTCTGGGATGGTCGCAGCCCGACGCTGGAAGACCAGGCCCTTCATCCGATCATGGACAGCAAGGAAATGGCCGGAGCCACCCGAACCGTGGCGGCCCGTGTGCGCAGAAGCGCAGTCTACCGCGAAGCATTCCGAGCCGCCGATGGAACCCGGCGCATCGGGATCGAGGACGTCGCGCGGGCGCTGGCCGCCTACGAGAGGACGCTGGCGCCGCCTCGCACGCGCTGGAATCGGGTTCTGGAAAAAGGCGGGCGGTTCCTGGACGATCAGGAACTGAAGGGGCTGCACCTGTTCCGCACGAAAGCCGGGTGTGTCTCGTGCCACAGCGGTCCGTTGTTGTCGGACGGGCAGTTTCATAATCTTGGCATCAGCTTCTATGGTCGCAACCGGGAAGATCTCGGGCGTTACGAAGTCACGCGCGATCCGGCCGATGTGGGACGTTTCCGCACGGCGTCGCTGCTCGGGTTGAGCCGTACGGCGCCTTACATGCACAATGGCCTGTTCCCCACCCTGGAAGACGTCGTGGCGCTCTACAACGCCGGGGGCGGCAAGGATCGCGCCCGCGGCAAAAGCGATGTGCCTGCGCCCATCCACGATCCCCTGCTGACGCCGCTGAAGCTCACGCGCGAAGAACGCGATGCGCTTGTGGCATTTCTGAAAGTTCTGTGATCGTGCAGGAATTTGATGCGGCAATCCGCCCGCTCGCGCTGGAGCTGGACGAAGGCGAGGGGTTGGCCCGATGACGCCCCGGCTCACATCGGCATTTCTCGCGACATCGGTGCACGGCCTTGTCTTGCTCTTGCTGCTTGCTGCGTGGCGTGCGCCGCAGGCCGGTGTGCAGGGTGCCGCCGGTCAGCGGGTTACGACGATATCCGTCGCTGGGGCGCAGATCGAGGCCGAAAAAGCGGAATCCCGGAAGAAGCCAGAGCCGCGCAGCAAGGCCAGTCCGGCCGAGGCGGCCAACTCGAAGGTACCATCCGTTTCGCCGCCTCCCGAGCGCCCGATCGTTTCCGAAGTGGCGCTGCCGAAGCCGCTGGTGATTGCGCACGGTGATGGAAACCAGGGCGCCGGGCCTGCGGAACCTTCTGCGGCCCAGCCACCGGTCCCGGCCCCGGCAACGCTACGGGAACCGGCAGCGGCGTCCGGCAGCGGGCGCCCCGGTGCCGCGTCTGCCGCTTCCGAAAGCTCTGCACCGGCGGGGGCCATTGAGGGACGCAATGCCTATGCCGTCAAGGTTTTCCGCCACATCCTGAAGCGAAAGGCATTTCCGGCCAGACTTGCGCGGGCCGGAATTCGCGGCCGGGTGCTGGTCCGCTTCAACCTCACGGGAAGCGGCGGGATAACCGACATCGCCATCGCCAGGAGCAGCGGTGTTGTCGCACTTGACGGACTGGCGCTGGAACAGGTCCGAGACGCGGTGCCTTACCCCCTTCCTCCCAAGGAGCTGAGTGCCGCGCAGCTCCATTTCATCGTACCCATGACCTACCGGCCCTCGACCTGAGCGCCACCCCCTTCAGCACTGCCTCTTCGAACAATCCCAGAAGTACTGCGGCACGCGGGAACCGACTGCGCTCGCCGCCCTCTCCACGGAGCCTCGCGCCTGACCATGAAAACCTCGCTTGTCCCGATTGCTTTCCTCCTCGCGGCAACGCCCCTTGCAGCCAGCGATCCCATCCGCGCCGACGATACCGCATGGGCCTTCGAAAGCAGCGACGTTCCGATGGACGAGGCCTTCCGCGTCGGTCGCCTCGCCAATGGCATGCGCTATGTGCTGCGCCGCAACGGCACGCCGGCGGGCACTGTCGTCGTCCGCATGGACGTGAATGTCGGCTCGCTCGATGAAGCGCCGAACGAGCGGGGTTTCGCGCATTTCCTGGAGCACCTGGCGTTCAACGGATCGCACAATGTTCCCGAAGGTCAGATGGTGCCCTTGCTGGAGCGGGCAGGGCTGGCATTCGGATCGGACACCAACGCCTCCACCAATTTCAGTCGCACGCTTTACAAGCTCGATCTGCCGCGCGCGGATCGCGAACTTCTCGATACCGCCCTGATGCTGATGCGGGAGACCGCCAGCAACCTGACGATCGCGCCCGATGCCGTGGCGCGCGAACGCGGGGTGGTGCTCGCCGAAATGCGCGACCGCGATTCACCGGCGCTGCGGAATACGACCGACGGGATGGACTTCTTCTACCCCGGATCGCTCTATACCCGGCGGCTGCCGATCGGCACGACTGAGACGCTGGAGGCTGCCACCGCCCAGTCGCTTCGCGCCTTCTACGAGCGCGAGTATGTGCCCACCCAGACCACGCTGGTGGTCGTGGGGGATATCGATGTCGATGCGGTGGAGGCGGACATCCGGCGCCGCTTCGGCGATTGGCAGCCGCGCCCGGCCGAAGCGCAGCCTGACGCAGGCCCGATCGACACGGCCGATGCAGACCGGATCCGCATCTACACCGCCCCCGCGCTGTCGGAGCATGTAACGATCCAGCGCAGCGGCGACTATATCGACGAACCCGATACGCTCGAAAACCGAGAGCAGGCCATTCTCCGCGCGATCGGATACGCCATCGTGAACCGTCGGCTGGGCCGCCTTGCCCACGGGACGAAGCCGCCTTTCCGCAGCGCAAGTTTCGGGACTGGCGATCTTTTCGAGACGGCCCGCTCTACCGCGCTGGGCATAAGCACGGTCGATGGGCAGTGGCGCGCGGGCATGATCGCGGCCGGTCTCGAATATCGGCGCGCGCTGGAGCACGGCTTCACCGCCGATGAAGTGGCGGAGCAGATCTCGCGGCTGCTTACCGGAGCGCGTAACGCGGCCGCCTCGGCCGACACTCGCAGCAACAAGGGCCTGGCGCAACTGGCCCTGGGCCTGGTGGACGATCGCGTGATCCCGTCCACGCCGCAATCGGCGCTGGAGCGCGTGGAGGAGCTGGCGCCCCGGATCACACCGGATGACGTGCTGGAGGCGATGCTTCGGGAAGCCGTTCCCCTGGAACGACCCATGATCCGCTTTGCCGGACGCAAGGCCCCCGAAGGCGGCGAGGAAGCCCTGCGGTCCGCCTGGGCCTCGGTACGGCAGTCGAGCATCGGCAAGGGTGCCCAGGCCAAGCCTCGACCCTTCGCCTATACGGCTTTCGGCACGCCGGGGCAGGTCATAGCCGATACGCGGTCGCACCGGGGCATCCGGCAGGTTCGCTTCGCCAACGGTGTCATGGCCAACTTGCGCCGCACCGAACTTGAAAAGGGTCGCATCCGGGTCAGTCTCGCGGTGGACGGGGGCAGCCGGCTGAATACGCGCGACAATCCTCGCGCGACCCAACTGGTATCGAGCCTTGCCGGGGGCGGCCTCGGCCGGCACAGCGCGGATGAGCTGAAGTCCATCCTGGCCGGACGAAGTGTCGGCATGGGGCTAGGCGCCGGGGAGGACTCTTTCGATGCGGGCGGTGTCACCACCCCGCGCGATCTGGAACTGCAATTGCAGCTGCTGGCCGCGCTCGTAACCGATCCGGGATACCGTCCCGAGGGCGAGGTTCGCTATCGCCAGTCGATCGACAATCGCTTCGCCCAGATCGACGCCACTCCGAAATCGGCGCTCCAGGCCCGGCTGGGCAGCCTGACGAGCGGCGGCGATCCGCGTTTCTCGCTGGGGACCGCCGATGATTACCGCAGCCTCTCCTTCGCCCGTCTGAAAGCCGATATCGGCGGTCGCCTTGCGCATGGAGCAATCGAGATCGGCGTGGTCGGCGACTTCGACGAAGAGACCGTCCTTGCATTGCTGGCACGCACTTTCGGTGCCTTGCCGCAGCGCGAACAGGCTTTCGGCACGCATGAAGGGCAGCCGATCCGCATCTTTCCGAAGGGCGCGGCCAGCCACGTCGTCCGGCACAAGGGGCCGGCGAACCAGGCAATCCTGAGGATGCTATGGCCCACCCGCGACGACGCCGATCCGCTTGAAGCGGCGAAGCTGGAACTGCTGCATGAGGTCATGGACATTCGGCTGACCGAGCAATTGCGCGAAAAGCTCGGCAAGGCCTATTCGCCGGGGTCGGCCAGCTTCATGTCGCATGTGTGGAAGGGCTATGGGTACTTCCAGGTCAATGCGTCGATCGACGCCGCCGACATTCCGGAAACCCGCCGTGCGATCGAGCAGGTCGTTGCCGGATTGCGGACGAATCCGGTCGACGAGGACACCCTTCGCCGCGCCCGCGAACCCATGCTTCAGCGGTTCGCGAATGCGCTCAAGAGCAACGGCGGCTGGATGGGCCTCGTGTCGCGATCGCAATCGCGACCGGACCGCATCCTGCGCTTCGAGCACGCGCCGGATCTTCTGCGCGCGATTACGGCGGCGGACCTGCAAGATTCAGCGATGCGCTATCTTCGCGCGGACGATCGCATGGAAATTCTTTCCATCGCACAGGCCGTGCCGGGTTCGAGCTAGGAGAGGGCGCCTGTAGCAGGCAGGCGCATCCCGCCCCTGCCTCGCACATTAGATTATCTTGTCGATGAGGGCGATGCGCGCTTGATCTTTCGGTCTGCCGAGCCGTCGGAACATCCCGCGCAACTCTGTCAGTTCCGGGACATATACCGTCGTATCCGCGATAGTGAAACTCTGGCGCGTGGTGGGTAGCATCGGTCGCCACACCCCGTCGAGATCACGCAAGGTAAAGTCCGCCATGAACTCCACGACCAGGGGGTTCTCTTTCCATTGTCCAAACACCTCGGATCGGAAGCGAGGGTGCGTGGACGGGGGTGCCTGCGTGATGCCGATTTCGGAAAAGAGGTCTTTCGCATCGCGGACGCTCAACATGACGTCGATGTCGGAAACCGAGATGGGAACCGCGCCGTGGAGTGCTGCCGCCCCGCCCGTGACGATCCACCAGGGGTCTCGGGCGTTGCGCAGGAGGGTGCCGACGGCGACCATTGTCTCTCGAACCGGGATGGCCAAGCTCATGAGGTGCTGTTGCCGCGGCATCTGCGATTTTACAAGCGCTCGGGTGAAGAGGCTGCTTGCCCCAATCCGTTGCAATCGCGGAAATGCTGGATCTCTCGGCCTTTTGGGTCGCCGGTATATATAATCCTACATAGGCTGATTTTGCCGATGGACTGACATCGGGGAGTGCATCGGGCCTAAGCCGAAAGATCAGTTTCTGGCCGGAGGCCGTTCACGTATATTTTTGGAAACGTGATTTGGGAGCCGATGCGCAGCGCAGTTACGCGATCTTTTGATGGAAACGTCCGCCAATCCCACGGGAAAAGCCTGGCCGTTTCCAGGGTGCTATGCGCGTCGGCAGACGCTGCTTGAGCGCCTGCACCAATCGGGATCGCATTGCGTCAGATCATCGAGGTTATCCTTTCCTGTGCCAGCGCATCAACTGGAGGCGCAAGTATCCAATGCAGTTCAATGATATCGATTTCATCATTATTGGGGCGGCCAAATCGGCAACCACCTGGCTGCAGAAACAGTTGCAGTCGGATCCGGCGGTTTACATGCCCGACCCCGAGCTGCACTATTTCTCCAGGGAGTACAGCCGTGGCGAAGACTGGTATCTGTCCCAGTTCAGCGAAAGCGGCGTCGGGAAAATCGTGGGCGAGAAGTCCAATTCCTACCTATACACGCCTGAAGCGGCGAACCGCCTGCATCACCATCTGCCTCATGCGAAGCTGATTGTGCAGCTACGCAGTCCGGTGGAACGGGCCTATTCCAACTACTGCATGCTTTTCAGGCGCGGTGAGGTGGGGTGTGATATTGGTAATTACATCGATCCCGCGTTGGGTGAGAATATGCGGTTCCTCTTAGCCGGCAATTTCGCGTCCCATCTGCAATCCTATATCGACATGTTCGGACGTGAGGCGCTGCTCATCCTGTTTTTCGAGGATGTTCTGGACGCGCCGGAAAGGCAGATTTCACGGGTTCGGGCTCATCTGGGTCTACCGCCGCGGCCTTTAGCTCCCGGCGGGCAGGATAAGGTCAAGGACAGGACGGTGCCGGTCGTGCCTCCGGGATTGAGCAAGAATCTTGCCTGGATAAATCCGATCGCTCGGCACTTGCGCGGTACCACCGCGTTTCAGGCCATGCGAAGTCTGATCGCACGCGAAACCCGGTACCCCGCCCTGACTGAAGATCTGCGGAAACGTCTTAACGATTATTACAGCCCTTCGATCGAGGCGCTGGAAAAGATGAGTGGTCAATCGCTCAGTCACTGGTACGAACTGGCGGCGGACTAACAAGCAAATGATCGGTAATGAGGCCCTGGGGCGGATCAACTATCAAGGGGAGGGTTCGGAAACATGAAGACGTTTATCATCACCGGCATACAGATGAGAAATAAAGGCGCGCAGGCCATGTTTCTTTCCCTGAGCAACTCTCTGAAGTCAATCTACGGAGAGTGCGAGGTCATCGGTTTCGCTAACAAGTACGATGATCCGGAACAATATTCGTTCCGCCTGTTGCCGTACGACGACTTCACACGGTCTGTTTTGAAGCATGGTCTGTATAGGGTGCCGTTCCTGGCGCCCATATTGACGGGCATCGTCGGATTTCTGAGAAAAAGCGATCGGTGGCGCGACACGATTAGCGAAATGAGAAAAGCTCTGCAAAGAGCGGATGCCATTTTCGACGCAAGCGGATACACGCTGGGTTCCGGGTGGCCCAAGCAAAGCGGAAGAATCTTGTTGGACACGATAAAAATTGCGCGGAAATTCAATAAGAAAATTATTCTCATGCCGCAGAGCTTCGGTCCGTTCGATTGGGGGGAGAAGGACGACGCGAAGTTTGTTGATGAGGTAAGGAAGGAGTTGGCCTATCCGCTGAAGATATATGCACGCGAATGCGAAGGCTATGAATGCCTTAGGTCTCTTGGGCTGCATAATGTCGAACTATCGGCGGACATGGTTATCAGGGAAAAGGATTTTCCCAGTGCCGGACAGATTCTTGCCGACTACAAGCCGCAAAACGAAAATTATCCAAAGAAGAATTCTGTTGGTTTCATTCTGAACAAGAATGTCTTCAGAACTGGGGATGATGCTGCGGTTCTCGATCTGTATGTGAGAATGCTCCAGAAGCTGGTCGATAATGGCGAGAGTGTTTACATTATCTGCACGTCCACCGCTGACTTGGGTCTGGTGAACCAGGTCTTGGGGAAGGTTGAAAACAGCAAGGGGATCCAGGTGATTTCCGGAGAGTTCTCGAGCCCGGAACTGATAGATATCATCGCTCGCTTCAAGTACATCGTCGCTTCGCGCTATCATTCGGTAGTGTTCGCCTATAGAAGCGGTGTTCCCGCAGTCATACTTGGGTGGGCCAGCAAATATACCGACCTTGCGGCGCTGTTTCAGCAGCAGGACTATGTCTTCGACATAAGATATCCAGATGCCGCGAAGATCATAGGTGGGGTGGAAAAAATGATCGCCCACTATGAGGATGAAACAAGGCACATAAAGCAATGCCTTGAAACCGTCCAAGCCACGTCGATCGTGTTGCAAGCCGCGAATGTCCTCGATGAGCAAGACCTGGCGTCAACGGTGACGGTGCGTCCCCAAGTTGAATTTTCACGTGGGAAAGGGCAAGCGACTGCAATGACCGTGTAATTCAGGAGCTCTGCCATTGAATGACAGCATCATGGCCGTACATGCGGATGAAGACCTGAATTTTTCGTCTGGAATTCGACCGGCACGACCAGTTCGATGCTCTCGCCCGCCAGTGTGAGAGCGTCGTCACGGCCGCATCTCGCGCATGATCCGCTCGCGATCGGTCTGTATGGTCGCTGTTGCAAGACCCGACTATCGTGCCATGGCCCCAGCAAACCCGCGATCCTGCGTGCGAGTGGCGAGGGGCCATGCGGCAAAGGCCGGCAAGCCGGACGAAGCCAGCATCATCAGGTCGAACCCGGCAAATACTGCGTCGCCCGCAACCAGGCTGGCCACCAGCCCACGGGTTGTGGTGAGCGCATTGACGAGCGGAGCCAGCAGATAGAGCACGGCGGAAACCACCAGCGCCTCGATCCAGGCCCGCGATGCCGGCCGTGTCAGCGTCGAGGCTAAAGCGGCG
Organism: Novosphingobium sp.; assembly: GCF_032093395.1. Taxonomy (GTDB): domain Bacteria; phylum Pseudomonadota; class Alphaproteobacteria; order Sphingomonadales; family Sphingomonadaceae; genus Novosphingobium. The sequence continues at coordinate 61,077 of NZ_DAMDBA010000017.1, read as the reverse complement.
GCCCAGGTCAGAAACAGGCAATCGATCTCCCACTCGCTACGTTCGGCAAGGTGCGGCGGCGCGGACATGGTCGGTCGCCAGGTTGGTGGCGAGGCGGTAGAGGAACGCCCGCTCGTTGACGATCGGCGGATCGTCCCCCACGCGTTGGACCCGGAACCACAGGCTCTGTGTCACGTCCTCCGCCGCAGGCGCGCTGCCGACGATGCGCTGCGCCAACCGCAGAAGCGAGGGGCGTTCCAACAGCAGCAGGCGCGTCAAGGTACTGGCGTTCGAGGACATTCCGAAGGCGCTCAGCGATGTTGCGATAATTCGCAATAATAGGGTTTTGACCAGTCCGTCTCGGTGCTGCCGCGCAAAGGGCGGCTTGATAGTGGCATTGCCGCAGGGCATGAGGTGGCGATGAGTCATCACAGCGATACGCGGCGCCAGGGCGAGACAACGATTGAAGACGTGGCCGCGGTGGCGGGCGTTTCCATCAGAACCGTCTCTCGTGTTCTCAATGGCTCATCCCTGGTGAACGCGGCGACCAGGGAGCGCATAGAACAGGTCATTGCCCAGCTGAAGTTCACGCCGAGTTCCCGCGCGCGCGGCTTGGCCCTGAGGCGGTCGTTCCTGATCGGGCTGATCCACAACGACCATAATGCGCTGGTGCTGGACGCCATACAAAGGGCAGTCATATCGGCTACGGTGAGCAGCGGATATGAGTTGATCACGCATCCGAATTCGCTGGAATCCCAGGCCGCGATCGACGAACTGCTAGCCTTCGTGGAACGGTCGAAAGTGGATGGACTGATCGTTCTCCCTCCCATCTCCGGGATACCGGGACTGGCGGACGCCCTGGCGGAAGCCGGTATCCTTGCTGTCGCCCTGTCTTCCGTCCCGATCGACGGGTTTTGCGATGTCATCATCAGCAAGGAACGCGAAGCGGGTGCTCGGGTCGCCCGCTATCTCATCGATCTGGGGCATCGCAGGCTCGGTATCGTCAATGGGCCGGCGGACGTGACTTCGGCGCGGGAGCGACGCGCCGGTTTCGTCGATGCAGCCTCGTCGGCGGGCGTCCCGGTGGCCGAGGTCGATGGGGATTATGGATTTACGTCGGGCGTAGCCGCCGCAACCCGCCTTCTTTCGCTTGGCGAAAGACCTACCGGCATCTTCGCCGCGAACGACATCATGGCGGCGGGTGTGCTGAAGGTCGCGGCAAGCCTGGGCGTTGCCGTGCCGACCGATCTCTCGGTAATCGGCTTCGACGGCAGCATGATCACGCAGATGCTCACGCCGGCGCTGACATCCGTCTATCGCCCTTTCGATCTCATGGCGCAAGGCGCGGCGATGCGCCTGATGGCACGGATCGAGGGCAAGGCTCCTCCCGTTCTGCCCGATTTCGCGATGGAGGTCGTTCCCGCCGAATCCACCGACCGGGCGCCAAAGATCGGGTGAGGGTATCCTAAAAAACGGCTCCCTCGCCGGAGGGGCTGAGAATTCGCGAAAGGCGAATTTTGCGGCACCGGGCCAGAATGCCACCGGGGGATTTCTCAAACGGGTTCCAAGACACAAGGATCGCAAGGCAGCACACCAGGACCGACGATCAAGCGCCCGCTTTGTCATGAAACCGCATTCTTTACTTCTTAAGTGCCCCAGCGATGGGGTTCGCGGATCTAACGAAATTTGCTCCGAAGTCGGCGTTCAGCTGGGCCCGGCTTCGGGACCAGGTGGCACGCATGACCCGGCGCGACGATGCTGAGGATCTGCTTCACGACGCATGGGTCAACGTGGCCAGCGCTCAAACGCTGGCGCGCAATGAGGATGCACTGCTTGCCCGCGTGGCCAGCAAACGCGGGATCGATGCCTATCGCCGCGAACGCCGGGCCGGGGAAACGATAGTCTGGGATCCCGATGTGGACATGGTCGCGGACAGCCACCCTTTGCAGGACGAGATTCTCATCGCCCGCGAACAGCTTGACCGCCTGCGCGTCGGAATGGGCAGACTAAGCCCCCGGACCCGGCAGATTTTCTTGATGTATCGGCTGGACGGTCTTAAATACCGCGAAATCGCCGAGCAGCTCGGCATCAGCCAGAGCGCCGTCGAAAAGCATATTTCGCGGGCAATGGCGCATCTGACCGACTGGATGGAGAATTGTTGACGTGATCTTCCGCAGCAAGCCGGAGAGTATCAACCGGCAGGCGGCGGACTGGCTGGCTCAGCTCCACGCAGACGATCGATCCGTCCATGACGAGGCCGATTTTCGTGCGTGGCTCGGGGCCGATCCGTCACGCGCCAGGGCATTCGAGAAAGCATCCGGCATCTGGGACGCGGTGGGCGGCCTGCGTGACGATCCCCGCCCGGCTCCTCCTGCGAAGCGGGAGCACACGTCGCGGCGCGCGGTCCTGGCAGGCGGTGCCGGACTGATCCTGACCTGTGGCCTCGGGCTCGGCTGGCGGCAGGCCCATGCCGGGGTCTATCAAACCGACCTTGGCGAGCAGCGCCGGTTCCTGCTGGAAGATTCGACGCGCATCATGCTGGACACCAGCACGCGGGTTCGCTTCACGGCCGATGCGTCGCGCCGCCTGCTGACGCTCACGTCCGGCCGGGTCGATATCGAGATCGCCCGCGATGCCCGTCCCTTCGTGATCGAGGCGGGGGACACTTCCGCCGTGACGCAATCGGGGCGGCTCGACTTGCGGCGCGACGAACACACCGTTGCCATTACCGCGATCCAGGGCAGCGCCAGCGTGCAGTCCGTGAGGGCGCGAACGGTCCTGGCGGCGGGAAGCCGGATCGCCATGGAACCCGGCCGGAACGACAGGCTCGATCGGCCGGAGATCGACGATCTGCTCGCCTGGCAGAGCGGCAGGCTGGCTTTCCGCGATGAAACCGTGGCCCAGGCCGTGGCGGAGATGAACCGTTACACCAGCCGGGAACTGGTGGTGTCAGATTCCAAGGCCGCGGAGATGCGCCTCAGCGGCGTCTACCGGGTGGGCGATCCCGAAGGCTTCGCCCGGTCGCTGGCGATATTGCTTCCCGTGACGATCGCGGAGGAACCCGGCAGGATTCGCATCTCCGCCGGCCACTGATAATTACCGCTGAAAATTTTTCTTCACCGGGGGGTGGGGAAAATCGAAGGCGGGGCGACGATGCCATAAGCGGCGGTCGCCACGAGCGTCCGAACGGGGATATCGGACATGACTTCTTTCAAACGGCAGCTTTGCCGATCGGCGGCGCTTGCCCTGGCTCTTGGCACTATCGGTATGGCGCCGGCCGTTCATGCCCAGGCGCGGCAGGTGCGCGTGGCCATCGCGGCGCAGCCCATGGACCGCGCGCTGGAGCAGCTTGCCCGTGACAGTGGACAGGACATCCTGTTCACGCGCGAGGCGGTCGCAAACCTACGGGCCCCAGCCGTATCCGGTGAACTCGATGCCGAAACGGCGGTTCGTCGCCTGATCGCGGGCACTTCGCTCACGGTCGTGCGCAACGGTTCCGGCGCCCTTATCGTCCGCCCTCTTTCGGCGGCGGCCGCACAAACGCCGGCAGCCGCGAACGCAGGACCGAGCCCGGCCAGTGAAATCGTCGTCACCGCGGCATTCTCGGACGGCGTCGAGCGCTCCCTGGGAGTGAAGCGCAATGCGGATTCGATCTCCGATGCCGTGGTTGCCGCCGACATCGGCAAGCTGCCCGCCTTCAACGTCGCGGAAGCGCTGCAGCGCGTACCCGGCGTCACGATCGTTCGCGAGGCCGGAGAAGGCCAGTTCATCAGCGTGCGCGGCCTTGGCCCGAACTTCCAGGCCGTGACGTTTGACGGCATGCCGCTGGCCTACAACGAGAATATCCGCAATTCCGGCCAGTCCGGCCGCCAGTTCCGCCTCCAGGTGCTGCCCGCGACGCTGATCGACAGCGTGGTCGTCACCAAGTCGCCCACGGCGGACCTGGTCGAAAGCGGTATCGGCTCCACCGTCGATATTCGCCTGATCAAGCCGCTCGACCGTGAGTCCTTCGTGGCCGCGAATGCCTTTGCCGGCTATGAAGAGCGCACCGACAGCTTCAATCCGAACGGCACGATCTCGGCCGGGTGGCGCAACAGCGATCGCACGCTGGGCCTGCTGGCCGGCGTTTCCTATTCGCGCCGCAAGGTCCAGTTCGATCGTCTGCGCATGGGCTGGCAGGAAGAAGACGTGGAAGGCCTGGGCACCTTGCGCGTGCCGGGCGACGCCCAGCCCTATCTGGAAACCGAGGATCGGGAACGGTTGAGCGCCGTCGCCGGCCTTCAGTGGCGCCCGTCCTCGACGTTCGAGATCGACATCGACGGCCTGTTCTCGCAGTTCAACAACGAAACGACCGAGCGGCGGCTTACCTATTACATTCCGAGCCAGCTTTCGCGGCTCGATCTCTCTACCGCCGTGGTCGAGGACGGCAGGCTGGTGGCAGGAACGATCCGCGGCGCCCGCATTCGCAATTACAGCGAATACATGGATCAGTCCCACCAGAACCTGCAACTTAATGCGACGGTGAAGCTGGACCTGGGCGACTGGCACATCGAACCGCGCGTCAGCTATGCCCGTGCGCGCAGCGATCTCGACACGCCGATCCAGCGGGTGCAGTATCGCACCGCGAACGGCGCCGGCGGCGATCTCACCTTCGATTTCAGCGGCGATGTCGCCAATGACGGACGGATAAAATCGCTCTATTCCAGCCTCGATCTCACCGATCCCTCGCTCATGCCGTTCGAAAGCTTCGCCGTGCGGCCGATCAATTCGATCGACGAGGACAAGAGCTTCGTGCTGAACGTCTCGCGTGAACTGGACTTCGACGTGGGCGGGCTGCGGTTCAGCAAGCTCAAGTTCGGCGGCCAGGTGTCGGATCGTTATCGCGACTACCAGCGCCGCGACCGTAACAGTGCCGCATTGCGCGACGGCTTCACGCGCACCGACGCCTTTCTGCAATATCCCGTCCCCGGCAATGCCTTCGACAAGTCGATCGAGAACCGCCAGCCCTGGACCAACGTGGACTGGTCGCTGTTCAACCAGGCCTACACCCTGGGCAGCGAGTACGACGGCGTCAGTCCCAATGCCAGCGACCTGGCGCCGACCGCGGCGGACCTCCAGAACTCCTATCGCATCGGCGAGAAGATCCAGGCGCTCTATGGCCGCATCGACTTCGAATCCGACTTTAGCGACGTGCCGGTTTCCGGCAACTTCGGCCTGCGCTATGTGCGGACCGAAACCGATGTGCGCGGTACCACGATTGCGCCGGTGGCAGACGGGGCAGGGGGTGTGACCACCGAGGTGCTGCCCACGACCACGCGGGCGACTTACGCCGAATTCCTTCCCAGCGCCAACGCCATGTTCCGGTTCTCGGACAATGTCCAACTGCGGCTGGGCGTGGCCCGGACGATGACGCGCCCTTCGCTGTCGGAACTGCGCAATTCGATCAACACGAACAGCGTGACCGTGACCAGCATCTACAACGAGGGCGCCGCCGCATTGGCCGACCCCACGCTGAACCTTCAGGCGTCCGGCGGCAATCCCAACTTGCGTCCTTATACGTCCTGGAACTTCGATGCCTCGTTCGAGTGGTACTTCGACAAGTTCGGCGCGTTCACGGTGGCAGCCTTCCACAAGGACATCAGCAACTACATCGCCTCCGACTTCGAAACCCGCACGCTGGCCTTCGCGGTTAACGACGGTTCCACCCTGCCGGTCGATATCCTCGTCGCCACGCCGACCAACGTTGGCGATGCGGCCATTTCGGGTGTCGAATTCGGCTATACCAACAAGCTGCCGTTCGGTCTGGGCGTCACCGCGACGGCCACTTTCGCGACCTCGAAGCTGGAACTGGATTCCAGCGGCGTCGGCATCCAGTCGGCAGGCATTCAGGGCGTTTCCGACGTCAGCTACTCGATCACGCCGTTCTTCGAGACGGGGCCGTTCGAAATCAATGTCAGCTACACCTACCGCAGCAACTACATGACGGATTCCGGCGCCAACGTGACCTCGCTGCCAAGCCCGGAGGATGTCGTTGCCTACTACCAGAAGGGCTTCGGTATCGTCGACATGGGCGCCAGCTTCAAGCTTCGGCCCAATGTCGAGCTGTTCATGCAGGCCGTGAACGTCCTGAACGCGCGGCAGGTCTCGTTCGCCGGTACCGAGAAGGAAGTCAGCGAAATCCACACCTTCGGGCGGACCGTCAACTTCGGTGTTCGCGCCAAGTTCTGATGCGCCTCTGTTCGGGCATCGCTCCGGTCGTAAAGGCCGGGGCGATGCCCGATCGCCTGGAGAATTCGAAACTCATGACGTCCACCCGTCTGCTTCTCGCCGCCGCTCTCCTTTCCGGGCATGCCCTGCCGGCTTACGCGCAGGATACATCGCAGCGGCGCTGGCTGGCGGGCGATCATCACGTCCACAGCATCTACAGCGCGCGTTACGAACCGGATCTCGAGCATCCGGACCGCGCGCCGGAGCCGATTATCGGCGGCGATTCCGCCCACACTATCCTTCGGAACGTGCAGATGGCGCGCCGTTTCGGGCTCGACTGGATGGTATCGACCGATCACGGCGGCCCGCACCATTCGGCACTGAATCACGATCGCGCCTGGCCGGAAGTGGTTGCTGCCAGGCGGGCGGTTCCGGAAATGACCCTGTTCTACGGCATGGAGTTCGACGTACCCGGCGGAGAGCATGCCAGCCTCATCCTGCCGAAAGCCTCCGACGAGCGCGGCACTCTGCGCGATATCGAGGCGCGCTTCGGCAAGCGGGAGGCATTCCCGGCCGATCCGTCGCGCAACACCAAGGGACGGATGATCGAGGCTCTGCGCTACATGGCGGCTCTGCCGCAGCCTCCGGTTCTGATCGGCAATCATCCCTCGCGCACGGCGACGGGCTATGGCGAGTGGGGGCTGCATGCTCCCGCCGAGTATCTCGCGTGGAAGCAGGCGGCGCCGAACGTGGTGATCGGGATGGAAGGCGCGCCCGGCCATCAGGCTGCTGCTCCCCAAAACGGCAAGGACAAGGCGCACGGCTCACGCGGTCTCTACGGCGGATTCCCGACGATGGGCGGTTTCGATCAGATGGTCGCGCGTGTGGGCGGTGCGTGGGATGCTCTGCTGGGCAAGGGGCTGCACTGGACGATCACCGCCACATCCGATTCCCACGGGCATTGGCGTGAGGGCGGGGCGGACTTCTGGCCGGGGGAGTATTCCAAGACCTGGGTCTTCGCCGCGCCGAACCACGAGGATATCCTTGACGGCCTACGCGGCGGACGTGTGTTCGTCGCCACGGGCGGCCTCATCGATCGACTGGATCTGAAGGCGACGCTGGTGGACGATAGTGAGCATTCGGCGATGATGGGCGGCACCCTTGCGGCTCGTGCGGGCGAGGAGATGGATGTCACCATCCGATTTCGCACGGCCGGCAAACCGAACGCGGCGGGCCAGGTGCCGTTGGTCGATCATGTCGATCTGATCGCCGGGAGCGCCTCGGCCGGTGATGGCGACGGCAACGCGTCCACGCGGATCGTCGGGCGCTTTACGGCGGGCGATTGGCGCTCGGAAGGCGACGTACTGGTCATCACGCACCGGATGAAAGTTCCGGCAGGATCGACATATCTGCGTGTGCGGGGCTCGAATACAAACCAGACCGAACCACAGCCGGACATGATCGGCGAGGATCCCTGGAGCGATCTCTGGTTCTACTCCAATCCGCTCTATCTAAAAGAAAAGTAGCCCTGATCGACGAACGGTCGAGCGTTTCGGGCCCCGAGGACGGGCGCAGATAGCTTCACCTTCCCATTGTCGGCGTCCTGACCCCCAAGGCCGGGCGAAATTGCGGCTCAATCGCGAGACACTGCCGTATCGCTTGACGGGATGTCACTCCTGCCGAAAGGGCCTTGAAGCCAGCTTCAAAGCGGTGGAAAGCGGTGAGCGCCATTGCCTCCGGTCAATTGCGCTTTCGGTCGCTGTCGTTCACAAGTGACAGATGGCTGCAAATATAAAAACCAATAACAGCAAAACGCCGCGACGCCCGCGCGATGTTCCTACGATCAATGATGTCGCACGCCATGCCGGTGTATCGCCGATGACGGTTTCGCGCGTGATCAACAACCACGAAGCAGTTCGATCCTCGACCCGGGAACGGGTCAAGCGATCGATCGAGGCCTTGAACTACGCCCCCAGCGTTGCTGCAAGAACGCTCGCGGGCGGGGATGAATTGCGGATCGGCCTGGTCTACAGCAACCCTTCGGCGTCCTATCTCAGCGAGTTGCTCGTCGGAAGTCTCGATCAGGCCCGCCACAGCAATGTTCATCTCCTCGTCGAACAGTTCGAGGAAGAGGCGTCCATAGCGGAGTTCGTGCAGCACCTTCAGCGCGGCCGGTTGAATGGCATCATACTTCCGCCCCCCCTTTGCGACCTGCCGGAGATGGTCGATGCGCTTCAGGCTGTAGAACTGCCGATCGTGTCTGTAGCGACCAGCTACAGTCCGGGGGGAACGCCGGTCGTGAGCATCGACGATTTCAGCGCTGCCCGTGAAATGACGCAGCATCTGATATCTCTCGGACATGCGCGGATCGGCTTCATAAAGGGCAACCCGAACCAAAGCGCCAGCGAGCGAAGGTTCGAAGGCTATCTTGCGGCATTGAGCGAAGCCGGTTTGGAATTGGAGCCGTCGCTCGTTTCGCAGGGCTTTTTCACGTACCGTTCCGGTCTGGATGCAGCGGAACAGATACTTGATCTCGGGGAGCCGCCGACAGCAATCTTTGCCAGCAACGACGATATGGCGGCTGCAACGGTAGCCGTAGCGCACCGTCGCGGGATGGACGTTCCCGGCGATCTTACCGTCTGCGGGTTCGACGACACCCTGATGGCGACCGCTATCTGGCCGGAGTTGACGACGATCAGACAGCCGATCCAGGCCATGTCCAGAGCTGCGATGGACCTGATAGTGAAGTGCTTGCGCGGCACATCGGATCAGACCGCGCAGAATGGTGCGCAGCTTCTCGGTTACTCACTGATTCGGCGGCAATCGGATGCAGCACCGCGAAAAAGACCCCGACACAGCAACAGCAACAAGTGATAGCGTTAACATTACTTGCTTACGGTTAAGTACTGATCGGGATCTCGACGCAGGGGGTTAGAGGCCGCGAAGCGCCGATGCGTCACGTCTTCACGCGGAAATAGTACGAAAAATGATTATTTTCACGTACTTGTGTGAAGAAGGCTCGAACGCGGCTTGCTGACGAGTACGTTGGAGCGCTTGGCCCATTGGCTACGGCATGGGCTGGAAAAACCAGCGACAACAAATAAAAAGCGAAGAGGGCAATAACGGCCCCTCGACAGTTTGCTTTGGTAGCGGTACCAAATGTGAGAGGAGCCGATTGGGGGCGACGTCATGTGGCGCGCGACGACGGCAGAGAGAGGATGCCCTTGAACATGCGACATGATCGCGACATTTGCCGGCGAATTTAGGCGCCGCGGGCATTCGCCTGTCGGGATTCCAACGAAAATCCAAAACGTATCGATCAGGCCGAGCCGGTCGCGCGGCGGTATGCTGCCGCAGCGGTTGCCTATCCTGGTCACGAAATTGAATGGGAGCATCCGGATTATGATCTGTAAGGGCAAGAGCGGCCTTGTGCGCAAAACGGCAGTTGCATTGGGCCTGTCCTCGATGGCGTTTGCCGCCGCTTCGGCATCGGCCGCGCCGATGGCGCTGCTCGATCGCAACGGCAGCCGCGTGGCTGTCGAGCCCTATGCAGAGAATATCGTCCGTGTCACGATCGCACTCGATCCCGAGCTGGCTTCCGCGGCTCCCGGCGAAGGCCCCAATGCGCAGCCGAACGCTGCGGGGTGGACGCATCGCGCCGACACTACCGGAGACATATTCGCCTCTTCCGCGCTGACGCTGACTGTCGATGCCAAGCCCTATCCGCCCGCGCCGACCATGATGCAGCGTTACTTCGCGCCTTCGCTGCCACCGGTCAGCCTCTCGGTAAAGGATGCGGACGGCTCCGTGCTGGCGCGCATGACGGGCTGGGAAATGGCGCCGGTCACCGTCAATGGCGAGAAGACCTTCAAGATGGGCGCGTCTTTCGAGGCGGAGGCGGGTGAGCACTATTACGGGCTCGGCCAGAACCAGGAAGGGATGCTGGATCTGAAGGGGCGCCAGATCGACTGCGCGCACAACTACGACGCTCCGGCGGGCGAGACCGTCTGCGTGCCGTTCATGGTGACCAGCAAGGGTAACGGCAAGTTCTGGGGCATCGTCTGGGACAACCCGGCGCGCACCACCGTGTGGCCGGGCCTTCATTCGAGCACGCGTTTCCAGTCGCAAGTCGGCGAGCGCGTGTCGTTCTTCGTCATCACCGGCAAGAGCACCGATGAGCTTTATGCCGGTTATGCGAAGCTGACCGGCCAGACGCCGCTGCCGCCCAAGGCAGCCTTCGGCCTGATCCAGAGCAAGGCGCGCTACGAGACGCAGAAGGAGCTGATGGACGTCGCGCAAGGCTATCGCCAGCGCGGACTGCCGCTCGACGTGATGGTGCTGGACTGGTTCTACTGGTCGCGCATGGGGCAGCTGGACATCGACCGGACCTATTTTCCCGACCCCAAAGGCATGAACGATCAGTTGAAGGCGCTGGGCATGCGCTCGATCATCAGCGTCTGGCCGCGCTTCGAGCGGGAATCGCGTTACTTCGACATGCTGTCCACCAAGGGATGGCTGCTCAAGGACAAGGACGGCAACGTCGTGGACGGGCTTCCGGTCCGCTCAGACCGTGCCGGGGCGCTGATCGACAGCACCAATCCCGAAGCGCGCGAATGGTTCTGGGGCAAGCTGCGCGACAATATCGCGTCGGAAGGTTTCGACTGGTTCTGGCTCGACGAAACCGAGCCGGATCTGGTTCCGGACGGCTATTTCTATTCGATTGGTTCGGGCGACCGCTATCACAACCTCTTCCCCCTGGTGCATACGAGCGGCGTCGCTGCGGGCACGGAACGCGATCGTCCTAATTTCCGCAACCTGATCCTGTCGCGCGCGGCCTACCTCGGCTCGCAGCGCACCGGCAGCCTGTTCTGGTCATCGGACGTCAAGTCCACCTGGGAAGCGCTGCGGCGCCAGGTGCCGGCGGGCCTCGGGTTCACCGCCTCGGGGCTGGCCTATTGGGGCAGCGACGTCGGCGGCTGGCAATGGCCGAGCGGTCCCAAGGCGGAGCATCCGATCCTGGTCGATCCGGCGGGTGCGACGGCGATGGGCGCGGACTATGCCGATTATCCGGAACTTTTCGTGCGCTGGTTCCAGTATAGCGTCCTCACGCCCACCTTGCGCATCCATGGCCAGCGCCCCGGCGCCTCGCTGTGGGAGTATGGCACGGCGGCGGAGCCGATCCTGGCCGACTGGCTGCGCCTGCGCTACTCGCTGATCCCCTATCTCTATTCGCTGGGCCGCGGCACCTATGAAACCGGCGCGCCGTTCATGCGCGGGCTGTTCATGGACTTCCCGAACGACCCCAAGGTCGGAGCGATCGGCGACCAGTATATGCTCGGCAAGGCATTCCTCGTCGCGCCCGTCACCGAGCAGGGGCAGACGAAGCGCTCGGTCTACCTGCCCGCCGGAACCGCCTGGTACGACTATTGGACCAACCAGCGCTTCGAAGGCGGCCAGACCGTGGAAGTGGATACGCCGATCGAGCGCATCCCCGTGTTCGTCAAGGCCGGGTCGATCGTTCCCATCGGCGCGCAAGTGCCGAGCACTGCGACGAAACAGGCGATCGAGAGCATCCGCGTCTACCCCGGCGCCAATGCCACTTTCACGCTCTACGATGATGACGGCACCACCAACGCCTATCGCGGCAAGAGCGGCGGCAAGAAGGCGGAACTCGTGTGGGACGATGCCGCCGGCAAGCTGACGAGCCGGCAGGCCTTGCCGACCGGACAATCGCTGAACGGCCTCATCAGGATCATGGGTGCGCAGTAAGACACCGCATCCGCCAAGACTTCAGGAGATATCACCGATGACCGGAATCAACCGCCGCCAACTCGGCATGGGCCTGGGCGCTGCGGCGCTCGGCGCGGCCCTGGGTGGCCGCGCCTCTGCGCAGACGACTGCCCCCGGTGCCGCCGGCTCCCCCTCGGCTGCCACCGATGCCCTGTCCTTCCCGGCCGAGTTCCAGTGGGGCTGCGCTACCGCGTCCTACCAGATCGAGGGTGCAGTGAAGGAGGACGGCCGCGGCGAGACCGTGTGGGACGTCTATGCGCACACCCCCGGCAAGACCACTGACGGCGGCACCGGCGACGTCGCCTGCGACAGCTATCACCGCTATCAGGAAGACATCGCCCTGCTGAAGGCGCTGGGCGTCAAGAACTATCGCTTCTCCGTGGCATGGTCGCGCATCTTCCCGAGCGGCAAGGGCAAGCCGAACCAGAAGGGCCTCGACTACTACAACCGCCTGATCGACGGCCTGCTCGCGGCAGGCATAACCCCGCACATGACGCTGTTCCACTGGGATCTGCCCACCGGGCTCCAGGGCGGCTGGCAGTCGCGCGACACCGCCTATGCCTTTGCCGACTATGCCGGCTTCATGGCGGGCAAGACGTCCGACCGCGTGAAGCACATCATGACGGTGAACGAGCTGCGCTGCTTCACCGACCTTGCTTACTGGAACGGCAACAAGGCGCCGGCGCTCCGGCTGCCGATGGATCAGGTCAACCAGGTGCGCCACCACGGCGTGCTCGCGCATGGGCTCGGCGTCCAGGCGATCCGGGCACAGGCCAGGGCGGGCACCCAGGTCGGCCTGGCCGATAACGCGACGATCTTCGTCCCCGCGATCGAGACCGCCGAGCACATCGAGGCGACCAAGAAGGCCATGCGCGAGGAGAACGCCATGTTCCTCACCGCGATCATGGAAGGCCGCTACATCGACAGCTACCTGGCCGCGCAAGGCAAGGACGCGCCCAAGGTGCAGGCCGGCGACATGAAGGCGATCGGCAGCGCGCTCGATTTCGTGTCGCTCAACGTCTACACCGCGAACACCGTGCGTGCCGCCGACACGGCAAGCGGTTACGAGATCCTGCCGCACCTCGCCAACTCGCCGCGCATGGCTTCGCCCTGGCTCTACATGTGCCCCGAAGCGCTCTACTGGTCGATCCGCACCGTCAGCGAGCTGTGGAAGCCGAAGAAGCTCTACATCTCCGAGAACGGCTGCTCGGCCGACGATCCGGTGGCCAAGGACGGCAAGGTCTACGACGCCGACCGCGTGACGTACTTGCGCAACTACATCAGCCACCTGCACCGCGCGGTCCGCGAAGGCTTCCCCATCGAAGGCTACTTCCTCTGGAGTCTGATGGACAATTTCGAGTGGGAAGACGGCTACACCAAGCTGTTCGGCATCCACCATGTCGACTTCAAGACCCAGAAGCGAACCCCCAAGCTCAGCGCCGACTGGTACCGCGAGCTCATCCGCACCAACCGAATGGTGTGACGGTTCCGCCCGGCGCAAGCCGGGCGGCAATGCCGCATCCGGAACGGAAAAATACCGCGCTCACGGGAAAGCGCGAAGAAGAGGGGTAGCGATGCGAAAGATCGAACTATTGGCCGCAGTGCTTGCGGTTTCGGCGCAGCCCGCCTGGGCAGCCGAAACACGCGACGAGCGTGAGATCCGTATCGACGTGACCGCGCCGACCGGCCCTGTGGACCGCTTCTACGATCTTTCGGTCGGTTCCGACTTCCCCGGAACGCTGATCCGTAAGGACAGCCAGGAGCAGCTCACGCTCGCGGCCGACGAACTCGGTTTCCGCTACATCCGCTTCCACGACATCTTCCACGACGTGCTGGGCACCGTGCGCAAGGTGGACGGCAAGATCGTCTACGACTGGACCAAGCTGGACCAGCTCTACGATGGCCTGCTCGCCAAGCGGATAAAGCCTTTCGTGGAACTGGGCTGGACACCGGCGGTAATGCGCACTTCGGACCAGCAGTTGTTCTACTGGAAGGGCAACACGTCCCATCCCGATCCCCGGATGTGGCGCGATCTCATCAACGCCTTCGTCACCCATGTGCGCGATCGCTATGGCGTGGAAGAAGTGCGCAGCTGGTACTTCGAGCTGTGGAACGAGCCCAACCTCGACGGGTTCTGGGAGAAGGCCGACCAGAAGGCCTATTTCGATCTCTACGCCAATACGGCCACCGCCATCAAGGCGATCGACCCCGCCCTGCGCGTCGGCGGTCCTGCCACGGCGGGCGCGGCCTGGGTGCCCGAATTCCTCAAGTTCGCATCGGACAACAAGCTGCCGGTCGATTTCGTGGCGACCCATACTTACGGCGTCGACGGGGGATTCCTGGACGAGCAGGGCAAGCAGGACACCAAGCTCTCTCCCTCGCCCGATGCCATCGTCGGCGACGTGCGCAAGGTTCGCGGCGAGATCGAGGCCTCTGCATTCCCCGGCATTCCGCTGTTCTTCACGGAGTGGAGTACCAGCTACACCCCGCGCGACTTCGTGCACGACAGCTATATCAGCGCACCCTACATCCTCAGCAAGCTGAAGGCGACGCAGGGCCTGGCGCAAGGCATGAGCTACTGGGCCTATACCGACCTGTTCGAGGAACCCGGTCCGCCGCCGACCCCGTTCCACGGCGGTTTCGGCCTCATCAACAAGGACGGCATCCGCAAGCCGGCGTGGTTCGCCTACAAGTATCTCAACGCGATCAAGGGCCAGGCGCTGCCTACCGGCGACGGGCAGGCGATGGCGGCCATCGACGGCAAGCGCATTTCCGCACTGGTCTGGGATTTCCAGCAGCCCGTGCAGAACCTCAGCAACAAGCCGTTCTACACCCGCCAAGTGCCGGCGACCCAAAGCAGGACGGTCCGGTTCCAGTTCCAGCATGTGCCGAAGGGCAACTACCGCGTTCAGGTCCGCAAGACCGGCTATCGCCTGAACGACCCGCTTTCGTCCTATATCGACATGGGCATGCCCGCCTCGCTGAACGCCGATCAGTTCGCGCAGCTTCAGCGCGAGACGGCCGATACGCCCTGGCAGGACAAGCTGGTACGCGTGGGCAAGGACGGCACGGCCTCGGTGGAAGTGCCGATGCGCGGCAACGACGTGGCGCTCGTCACGCTCGAACCCGCAGGCAAGTGAGGGGCGCAGGATGAGCATCACGCGACGCACGATGTTTCAGGGGGCTCTCGCCGGGGCTGCCGTACCGTCTCTGGCCCCGTCCCTTGCCAACGCCCTGGCGACCGGCAAGGCCGCTCCTGCCCCGCGATGGGGCGTCGGCGCGGAAGGGCAGCGCAAGGCCGATCTCGGCAACGGGTACTACCGCAACCCGATCATCTCCGGCGACCATGCGGACCCTACGATCCTGAAGGACGGCGACGTCTATTACATGACGCACTCGTCCTTCGATTCCTATCCGGGACTGGTGATCTGGCGCTCGACCGACCTGGTCAACTGGGCGCCGGTGGGCCCCGCCTTGCACCGCAATCTCGGCACGATCTGGGCGGTTGACCTGGTCAAGCACGAGGGGCGCTACTTCATCTACATTCCTGCCGACCCCAAGGGCGAAGGCTGGTCGATCTTCGCGATCTGGGCCGACGATATCGCCGGTCCGTGGAGCGAGCCTGTCGATCTCAAGATCAGCGGATGCATCGATCCTGGCCACATCGTAGGCGAGGACGGCAAGCGCTATCTCTTCACCAACGGCATCCGCAAGATCCGTCTGACGGACGACGGCCTGGCTACCGATGGGCCGCTGGAAAAGGCCTACGATCCCTGGCGATACCCCGACGACTGGGTGGTGGAGAATTTCGCGCCCGAGGGGCCCAAGCTCCTGCGCAAGGGAGACTGGTTCTACCTCGTCACCGCGATCGGCGGCACGGCCGGTCCGGTGATCGGACATATGGTGATCGCGGCGCGCTCGCGCTCGATCCACGGGCCGTGGGAACATTGCCCGCGTAATCCGCTGGTGCGCACTGTCAGCGTGGACGAACCCTGGTGGTCGCGCGGCCATGCGACGCTGGTCGAAGGCCCGGCGGGGGACTGGTGGATGGTCTATCACGGCTACGAGAACGGCATGAGGACGCTGGGCCGCCAGACTCTGCTGGAGCCTATCGAATGGACCCCGGATGGCTGGTTCCGGGCCAAGGGGGGCGATCTTTCCGTGCCGCTTCCCAAGCCCAAGGGCGGCAAGCCGAGCGCCTCGGCGCCGGGGCTGTCGGACGATTTCTCCCGCAACCGTTTCGGGAGCCAGTGGAGCTTCCATGCGCCACGGCGCGGCGAGGCGGAGCGGGCGCGCTACGAGGCGGGCGGGCTTGTGATCGCAGGCAACGGCAACTCTCCGGCGGACTCCTCGCCGCTCACCTGCCTGGCGGGGGATCGCAGCTATGAGGCTGAAGTCTCCATCGACCTGGTAGGCGATGGCGAGGCAGGAATACTGCTGTTCTACAACCACAAGGCGTTCGTGGGACTTGGCTTCACCCCTGAAAAGCTCAAGATCTACGAATATTCCGAGGAACTGCCTTGGGCAGCCGTGCCCCATCAGGGGCGCAGCCTGCGCTTGCGCGTCACCAACGACGAAAACGTCGTGACCTGGCATTACTCTTACGATGAAGGTCGCACCTGGCAGCGCCACGGCACCCGCATGGAAGTGTCGGGCATTCATCACAATGTTTTCGGAGGCTTTCTCAGCCTCCGCTTCGGCATTTACGTAACGGGCGGCGCTAAGGCCAAGCTGCGCGATTTCCGTTATCGAGCCTCGATCCCCGCTCACACCGCCCCTACTCACCACGGTTGACCGCCACTCGCCGAGTGGCGGCTACGCGGCGCACCGCCCCTATCCTCCTCCTAAGGGGCGGTGCGCCGTTACTCCTGCGCATTTGGCGGGGAACGAGGGAGGGGGACGAAAACTTGATCCCGCATTTGTCTGCGTAACCGTCACGCGAGAAAGTAGCGGGTGACCCCTGACCGTGGGCTCTTCTGAACCAGCGGTGTTTCTTTCGCGAATCGTATGAATACTTCCCCGCACAAACGATCTTTGTTGCGCAAACAGTGATAGCGCTATCACAAAAACTCATGCTGCTTTGCAATCGATGGGGCAGGGAGAAAGCGCCGTCTTACGCGCTTCCAGGTACGGTCGGCAGGAATGGGAAATGATTGCTGGGTTGGCGTTGTTTGTCAAAAAAACGATTTGATATCAAATAGTTATGAGTACATTTAGATTTCCCGATATGCGTATCGATTTTGCAACACTTCGAAGCTGTAAAACCTCGGATGATCCGAATTTTGGTACCGCTCTCATAAACCGTTTGACGACATTATTCTGTCAGCTTAATCGATTTGCCAGACTAATAGTCGCAGCAACGACATAGTAGGCGGGATGAGGTGATTGGCCCTCCCGCATGAATTCAGGAGGGGAACATGCCTAAATTCCGTCTTTACACCCGTGCGAGCATGATCAGCGTCGCCATGATGTCTATGGCTTGCGGCGGCCAGGCTTTCGCGCAGAGCGATCAAGTCGCTGGGGCCGAGGCCGATGCTATCGTCGTCACCGGCCGTCGCGCTGCGCTGGAATCCGCCGAGAACCGCAAGAAGAACGCGATCACGATCGTCGATTCGGTCGTGGCTGACGACGCCGGTAAATTGCCGGACAATTCGATCACGGAAGTGCTCCAGCGCGTTCCTGGCGTCACCATCGTGCGTTTTGCCGCGATCAACGACCCGGACCACTATTCGGTCGAAGGCTCGGGCATTCAGATTCGCGGTCTTTCCGGCGTCGCCTCGCGTCTCAACGGCCGCGAGATCTTCAGCGCGAACGCTGGCCGTTCGCTGCTCTGGGGTGACGTTACGCCCGAACTGATGCAGGCGGTGGACGTCTACAAGTCCTCCTCCGCCGACCAGATCGAGGGCGGCACCGGCGGCTCGGTCGATCTGCGCACCAAGCTGCCGTTCGACTTCAGCGAAGGCCTGCACTTCGCGGGAAGCGGCGATCTCAGCTTCGGCGATCTCGCCACCAAGACCGACTATTCGGTTTCGGGCCTGGTCGCGGGTAAGTGGCACACGGGTATCGGTGATATCGGCTTCGTCCTTGACGCTGCCTACAGCCAGCTCACCTCGGTTTCGCAGTTCGTGCGCATGGAGCCCATGTTCCGCACCCGCATCCAGGGGAACGACTACTTCATTCCCGGCGGCTATGCTTATGGACAGGAAGACTTCCAGCGCAAGCGTGACGGTCTTTACGGCGCGGTGCAGTGGGCGCCGAGCAACGACCTGACCTTTACCGGTGTATTCTTCCAGTCGCGCTATCGCAGTACGTCCGACGAGTTCGGCTCTTTCGTCACCTCGCAGAACCTGGCGGTCGATCCCAGCCAGAGCACGTTCGACGATTTCGGCGGCCTGATCTCGTCGCCGGCGGTGTTCCAGCGCGACAACTCCACGTTCCTTCCCAGCGGTGCGCCCGTCACCACCGGCGGCACCACGGGCTCGTGGAACAGCCGCACCAAGACGCAGGACATCTCCGGCTCCGTCAAGTGGAACCCCGGCGGCGGCCCGCTCACGGTCGATGCGGCCTACCAGCACATCACCTCGTCCTCCAAGATGCACCGCATGAACGTGTTCCGCACGGTCGACTTCCCGACCAGCTTCGGTCTCGATCTGAGTGGAAAGCTGCCCGCGATCAGTGTGGATCCTGCCTTCGTCCCCTCGTTGCTGGACCCGGCCAACTACAGCTGGCAGGCCGCCATGCCGCACGACGAGGACAACCGCGGCAAGCTGGACTCGGCCCAGCTCGACCTGACTTACGCCACCGGTGACGGCTTCCTGAAGTCGATCAAGGCCGGCGGCCGCTGGTCCAAGCGTACCGAGCGCGACTTCAACAACGGCTTCGCTTGGGCGGCGCTCGGGCAGGAGTGGAACGGCTATCCGATCATCCCGTTCTCGCAAAGCCGTCCGGGTGACATCCAGCTCTATACTTTCAAGAACTTCTTCCACGGCGGCGTGTCGCTGCCAGCCAGCCAGTACTTCCCGGATGCCGATTTCGCGCGGACGGTTGGCGTGGACGAAATTCACGACATCTACGGCGGCACGGCGGGGCGTCCGGAAGGCTTCGTACTGCCGAACGATCGTACCGACTACAGCACCAAGACGCTGGCAGGCTACGTCATGGCCAATTTCGGCACGGAGTGGGACCAGGCTTCGATCACCGGCAACGTCGGTGCACGCGTGGTCAACGTGAAGAACGCCAGCTCCGGCTACTTCCAGCAGAACACGGCCCAGTTCGTGCGCAACGGCGTGATCTACAGCCTGTCGGATGCCGCGCAGGTGCGCAGCGGCGGTGCCGAATTCACGCGGGTCCTGCCGGCGGTGAACGTCACCTATTCGCCGATCGAGCCCGTCAAGATCCGCGCTGCCTACAACATCACCATGGACAACCAGTCGTTCAACTCGCTGCGCGCTTCGGGCAACCTCGGCGTCCAGACCACGGGCAACGGCTCGCCGCCGGACTTTGCGAACTACACGACGACCTCGGGCGATCCCACGCTGAAGCCGACGATGTCGAACAACTTCGACCTTTCGGCGGAATGGTACCCCAGCGCCGGCACCAGCTTGCACGTGGCGGCTTTCTACAAGCGGATCACCGATTCCGTGGTGTTCGGATCGACCCAGCGCGTCGAAACCGTGCAGTTCACGGACGGCACCTCCGAACAGGCCACCGTCACCACCAACGAAGCGCGCACGGCGGACAAGGCGGCTACGGTCAAGGGCTTCGAGGTGGGCGGTCGCCTGTTCCTCGACAGGCTGCCGGGCTGGCTCTCGGGCGTCGGCGTCGAGGCGAACTACACCTTCCTCGACAGCAAGAACCCGGGCGACGTCTACTACGACATCGATGGCGTGGCGCATAACGACGTGCCGTTGCAGGGCCTTTCGAAGCACAACGTGAACCTGGCGTTCCTCTACGAACACAATCCGTTCTCGCTGCGGGTCGCCTATAGCTGGCGTTCGAAGTACCTTCAGTCCACCAACGCCAACGGCACCAACCAGAGCTACAACTTCTTCACCGCGCCGAACCAGAGCACCAACATCGCCACCAATCTGCCGATCTACGGTGCCGATTACGGTACTCTCGATGCCGGTATCACGGTTCGGGTGAACGAGAACCTCAGCGTACAGCTCCAGGGCACCAACATCCTGAACGCCACCCAGAAGACGCTGATGGGTGGCTATCCGGGCGGTCTCTACGGACGCAGCTGGTTCCAGAGCGATCGCCGCTATCGCATGGGCGTGAACGTCACGTTCTGAGGTCTTTGGGGCAGGCGGGCCGCAATGTCCCGCCTCGCCCTGAATTCGCGCACAAGGTATTCCCCTATGGAATTGGTAGCGGTATCGTAGGGGCTGCGAACGGTGCAATGCCAACGAACATGAGGGAAGAGGCCGTGGGTATTGCAAGGGCTGGTCGCGTGCTGGGCGCGCTTGCGATGGCCGCCGTCGCCCCGGCCATGATGGCGATTGCCGCGAAGCCTGTTGCCGCGCGGGAACAGTCATCGTCCACTGCATACGATTGGGCCAACGTCCGCGTGGGCGGCGGTGGGTTCGCACCCGGCATCGTCTTCAGCACGCTGGAGCCCGGCCTGGCCTACTTGCGCACGGACATGGGCGGGGCATACCGCTGGGACGCGCGGGACCGGCGCTGGGTGCCGCTTCAGGACGGTGTCTCCGAAGGCAGCTTCATGGGGATCGAGAGCATCGCCGCCGATCCGGTGGATCCAGGCACGGTCTACCTCGCCGCCGGCATGGGCGCGCGGCTGCCTGCCGCGATTTTTCGCTCGACCGATCGCGGCGATCACTGGCAGGTGACCCCCGCGCCGTTCGCGATGGGCGGCAACGAAGATGGGCGCGGTCTGGGCGAGCGGCTGGCGGTAGACCCTTCCGACAACCGCAAGCTGTTCTTCGGCTCCCGCCATCAGGGCTTGTGGTCCAGCGCCGATGCGGGGGCGCACTGGCAGCAGGTGGCGGCGTTCCCGCTCAAGGGCCTTGGTCTGCCGACCGGACGGCGGCAGACCCACGGCGGGCTTTCCTTCGTCGTGTTCGATCCCGCAAGGAAGGGCCGGATCTTCGTAGGCAACGCCGATCCGGCAGGCGCGCGGCTCTATCGTTCGGACGACGGAGGGGCGACCTGGATGGCGCTTCCGGGCGGTCCGGATGCCCGTCTGCTGGCGGCCAAGGCCGTGCTCGGGCGCGACGGCATGTTGACGGTAACGCTCAACGACGGGATCGGGCCCAACGGTATCACGCGCGGCGAAGTCTGGCGGCTGGATACGGCGAGTGGCCGCTGGAGCGACGTGACGCCGCTAAAGGGTGCCGATGCACCCGAGGGCGGCTATATGGGCGTTTCCGTATCGGCCCGCGATCTGAAGATGATCACCGTCAGCACGGTTGACCGGCGTCGACCGGTCGATACCGTTTGGCTCAGCCGCGACGGGGGTCGGCAGTGGGAGGAACTGTGGCCTCGATCCACGCGCGATGTGGCGGAGAGCCCGTTCCTCGATTTCGACGGCAAGGCGAACTTCGGCCACTGGATCGCCGGACTGGCGATCGATCCGTTTCAGCCGGGCCATGCCGCCTATGTCACAGGCGCTACCGTTTACGAAACGCAGGACTTCGACAAACCCGGCCCGATGCGCTGGCGATCGTGGACGCGCGGCATCGAACAGACCGCCGTCATTACGCTGACCAGCCCCACCGGCGGTGCGCACCTGGTGTCCGGTTTCGGCGACATCGGCGGGTTCCGGCATGACGACTTCGCGGTGTCGCCGCCGCGCATCCACCTTGAGCCCTTCCTGACCAACACCAATACGCTCGATTATGCGGGCCGTGCGCCGCTGGTCATGGTGCGCAGCGGCAATACCCATGCGCGCACCGTGCCGGACACATCGCTGGCGTGGTCGGCGGACGGCGGCGGGTCGTGGAGCGGGCTTCACGTTCCGGCATGCGCGCCGCACGCGGACGGCTCATCGTGTCCGGAGGCGACGGGGGATGCCGCCATTACGGTGTCGGCGGACGGCACGGCCTTTCTCGTCGAAACGGATGTGCCGCAGATCTCGCGTGACCGGGGTGCGACGTGGCAGCGGGTTTCCGGCCTTCCGTCGCGGGTGCGGGTGACCGCGGACAAGCAGGATCCAAGGCGCTTCTACGCGGTCGATTTCGCAGCAGGGCATATCGTGCGCAGCGATGACGGCGGCGCCAGTTTCCGGCCGGTCGCGGGGAGGGGGCTTCCCGCAGACCTGACGCCGCTGCGTTCCGCCAACCGGGAAGACCCGGCACCCATTCTGGCGCAGCCGGATCGCGCGGGCGCCTTATGGCTTGATCTGGGCGGCGCCTTGTGGCGCTCCAGCGATTTCGGGGAAAGCTGGCGACGCACCGGGCAGGCCATCCGCGTGGACCGGTTCGGCCTTGGCAAAGGTGCGCCAATCCGTTCTGAGCCGGGCCACTCCGAGCCGGCCATTTACGCGCTGGGAACGAAGGACGGCCTCCGTGCGATCTGGCGCTCCATCGACGGGGGGACGCAGTGGACGCGTATCAACGACGATCAGCATCAATGGGGCCTGCGTATCCGCATGGTCTCGGGCGATCCGCGCCTGTTCGGCCGGGTCTATGTGGCAACCGACGGGCGAGGTCTGATTACCGGCGACCCGGCCAAGGGGGAATGATGAAGAAACTGAAAGCTATCGCACCGCTTGTCCCGGCCTTCGCTCTGGCATTCGCCATGGCAGGTGCCGCCGCCGCCCAGACGACGACGCCGCTTCCCCGCATCGAGACCCGCGACGGGCGCCATGCCCTGATCGTCGATGGTGCCCCGTTCGTAATGCTGGCAGGGCAGGTCAACAACTCCAGCAACTATGCCGAGCCGCTGAAGGCGGCCTGGCCGGTGCTCGACGCGATGAACGCCAATACCGTGGAGGTTCCGATCGCCTGGGAGCAGGTGGAGCCGGTCGAAGGGCGGTTCGATTTCACGTTCCTTCAGGAACTGCTCGATCAGGCGCGCGCCCACGACAAGCGGGTGGTGCTGCTGTGGTTCGGAACCTGGAAGAACACCAGTCCGGCCTATACCCCGGCCTGGGTCAAGCTCGACAACGCGCGCTTTCCCCGCATGAAGGACCAGCAAGGCAAGGATCATGGCGTCCTCACGCCCTTGTCGAAGGCAACCATGGAGGCCGATCGCCGCGCCTTCGTGAAGGTCATGGAATACTTGCGTGACCATGACCGGCAGAACACCGTCATCATGGTCCAACCGGAAAACGAGACCGGATCCTACCGCGTCCCGCGCGATTTCTCCGCCGAGGCCAACCGTCTGTTCGCGCAGCAGATCCCGGCCACGTTGGCGCGCAAGCTGGGCAAGTCCGGCACCTGGGAACAGGCCTTCGGGAAGCAGGCGCCGCGCGCGTTCAATACCTGGTACGTCGCCAGCTTCGTGGATGCCCTGGCGAAAGCGGGCAAGACGGTGAAGGCGCTGCCGATGTACGTCAACGCCTCTCTCGCCGGTCCTTCGAACGTGCCCGATCCCACCGGCGTCGCCAGTGGAGGCCCGCAGTGGGACGTGCTCGATATCTGGAAGGCCGCAGCCCCCGCGATCGACTTTGCCGCGCCCGACATCTACGACCGTGACAGCGGCAACGTGATCCAGTACCTCGACAAGTATACCCGGCCCGATAATCCGCTCATGGTGCCCGAGATCGGCAACGCCCGCGAGTTTGCCCGCTTTTTCTGGCCCACGATCGGGCGTGGCGGCATCGGCTTCGCGCCCTTCGGAATGGATGGCACCGGCTACTTCAACTATCCGCTGGGGGCCAAGGATCTCGACAAGCAGACGCTGGCCGCCTTTGCGCTGCCCTATGCCGCCGTGGGTTCGATCATGCGCGACTGGGCGCGCATCGCCGCTACCCGTCCGACCTGGGGCGCCGCGAAGCCGGATGACGGCAGCGTGCAGTCGGTCACATTGGACGACTGGAAGATCACGGCGGACTGGGGGCAGTGGCAGTTCGGCATGAAGGACTGGACCTGGATCAAGGCCGATCCGACACCCTGGGGCGCGGAACCGATCGGCGGCGTTGCCGTGGCTCAGCTTTCCGATACGGAATATCTGGTGATGGGCGACCATGTGCGGGTCAGTTTCTCGGCAGCCAACGGGCGCGAGGACGGCACCCTCGTCTCGATCGAGGAAGGCACGTTCCGGGACGGCAAGTGGGTCATGTCGCGCGTGTGGAACGGTGACCAGACGGACTACGGGATCAACCTCATCGACCGGCCGCAGGTGTTGAAGGTCACCACCGGCTTCCATTCCCGCAAATAAGATCAAAGCGCACCCTTCCCCGGCCCGGTCGGGGGAGGGATCGCAGACCGGGGCGGGGCAGAGGTTCATGAAGACGGAACGGTTGAGGAATCGCGTGAAGGGCCTGCGCACTATCCTTGCTATCGCGCTTGGGGCGCTGCTGGCCGTTGCTTCCGGCGCCCATGCCGAAACCCCGCGCATTGCGGAGAAGAACGGACGCCACGCCCTGATCGTGGACGGAGCGCCGTTCCTGATCCTGGGAGCGCAGATCAACAACTCCAGCGCCTGGCCCGACGCGTTGCCGCGGGTCTGGCCGGCGATGGATGCGCTCGGCGTGAACACGGTGGAGATCCCGGTCGGCTGGGAGCAGATCGAGCCGCAAGAGGGCCGGTTCGATTTCACCATCGTCGATACCCTGCTGGAGCAGGCGCGCGCCCGAAACCTGAGGCTTGTCCTGTTGTGGTTCGCCACCTGGAAGAACACCAATCCGCAATATGCGCCGCGCTGGGTCAAGCTGGACAACCGCCGCTTCCCCCGCATGGTTCGCCCGGACGGTACTCTTCACTACGCGCTTTCGCCTTTCGGAACCGAGACGCTCAAGGCCGACGGCAAGGCTTTTGCGGCGCTCCTGCGCCATCTGCGCGAAGTCGACCCGCAAAACACCGTCATCATGGTGCAAGTGGAGAACGAACCCGGCTCCTACGGCTTGCCGCGCGATCACTCACCCGCCGCCAATGCCGCCTTCGCCGCTCCCGTGCCCGCAGCATTGCATAAACGGATGAAGAAGCCGGCGGGAAGCTGGACCGCGTTGTTCGGCCGCGATGCCGATCTCTATTTCCATGCCTGGCACGTTGCCCGCTATATCGATGCTGTTGCCGCTGCGGGCAAGGCCGAGAAGCCACTGCCGATGTATGCCAATGCGGCGCTGCCGGGCGATCCGTTCACGTGGCAGGATGCCAAAAGCTATGCCAGCGGTGGCCCGGCCAACACCGTCATCGATGTCTATAAGGCTGCGGCGCCTCATCTCGATATCGTCGCGCCCGACATCTACAATCCCGCGCACAAGGCCTATGTCGGATTTCTCGACGCTTACGACAGGCCGGACAACGCTCTGTTCGTGCCTGAAACCGGCCACGCCAAGGAATATGCGCGCTTCTTCTTCGAGGCCATGGGGCGGGGCGCCATCGGCTGGTCGCCATTCGGAATCGACTACACCCGGTACTTGCCGGTCTTTCCGGCCACGCCGAAGCTGGAAGGCGATCCCCTGGTTCCCTTCGCGGCCAACTACATGCTTTTCAAGCCTTTTGCGAGGCTTTGGGCCAGGCTCGCCTTCGAGGGGCAGACCTGGGGAGCCGCCGAGCCGGAAGATCCGGCGGACCAACACCGCCGAGTGCTGAAGCTTGGGCGATATGTTGCCCAGGTCAGCTTCGGTAGAGGCGATTTTGGCGACGGACCGCCCAAGGGCAACGCCTACCCCAGCGGCGGCGTCGCAATCGCGCGCATCGGGCCTGACGAGTACCTCGTGACCGGCTATTTCGCGCGGGTGGAATTCGCGCTCGCCGATCCTTCCCTTGGCAACATCATCATCGACCGAGTGGAAGAGGGCAGCTACGACGCGGAGGAGAACTGGAAGTTATCACGCGTCTGGAACGGCGATCAGGTGGATTGGGGGCTGAACTTTACCGGTGCCCGCCAGATACTCAGGGTGAAACTGGCAACTTATCCGAAACGGTGATTGCGGCGGTTGTTCGCTACAAGCTTGGCGCTCGTCATCGCCGATCCGCAGGGCGACCCGTGCGGAACTTTGCCAGCGTATGCGCGCCTCGCCGGAAGCGGGGCAGGGCGCCGTTTCCAACCTTAGGCGCCTGATGGTCGCGGCACGCCCATCGACGCTTGTCGTTCAGGCTCCATCTCATCGCGCCCGGTTACAGGCCTGGGGATAGTCCAGCTTCAACATCACGCTGCTATCGTGCCATAACGACGAGGTTCGCTTCACCAACCCCCTTGAGGAAACGTCTTGCTTACCGAGAATACCCGATCGATGCCCTCCTTCTCCGCCCTTAACCCGCCTTGGGCCAGCGAACCCTGGATGCAGACGGGCCTTGCCCTGCTGGTGCTGGTGGCAAGCGCCTGCCTGGCCAACTGGGTAGCCAAACGGATCGTGCTCAAGGGTGTGCTTCGCCTGCTCGGTCGCACCCCTTTCGAAGCCGAAGCCCGTCATGTCGGCGCGATCGTTGCACGGCTTTCGAACATTCTGCCTATCGTGATCGTCCAGGCGGGGATCGCCGCCGTGCCCGGGCTGTCGCCAGAGCTCGTCTCGCTTGCGCACAGCCTTTGCGCCGTGATCATCATCCTGGCCCTCGCGCGTGCGGTCACGGCCACGCTCACGCTCGGCAACGAACTGTACCAGCGACGCCCGGATGCCGGGAACCGGCCGATCAAGGGCTACGTTCAGGTCGCCAACCTGCTGGTCTATGCCGCTGCCGCGATCCTCGTGCTGGCGGCGTTGATGAACCAGTCGCCGCTGCTTCTGCTTTCGGGCCTTGGCGCCATGGCTGCGGTTCTCATGCTGGTTTTCAAGGATACCATCCTTTCCCTGGTCGCATCGGTGCAGATCGGTTCGAACGACATGGTGCGCGTGGGAGACTGGATCGAGATGCCCAAGCTCGATGCGAACGGCGATGTGATCGATATCGCCCTGCACACCGTGAAGGTACAGAATTTCGACAAGACGATTACCACGATCCCTACCTACCGGCTTATCACCGAAAGCTTCCGCAACTGGCGGGGCATGTCGGAATCCGGAGGCCGCCGGATCATGCGTGCGATGATGATCGACCAGAATTCCATCGGCTTTCTGGATGATGAGAATCTTGCGAAGCTGGGGCGTTTCGGCGTGCTTCGCGATTATCTTCGGGAACGGCAGGAGCAGGTATGCCAATGGAACGAGGCCCATGCGCGCGACGAAATTCTCGATGCCCGCCGGCTGACCAACCTGGGCACGTTTCGCGCCTATGTTCTGGGCTATCTCCAGTCCAGGCCGGACATAGCCGATGACAAGACGCTGCTGGTGCGCCAACTCGCGCCCGGCGAGCACGGGCTGCCCCTTGAAATCTACGCCTTCGCCACGACGACGGTCTGGGCGCGCTACGAGAACATCCAGGCCGACATATTCGACCATCTCCTGGCGATCATGCCGGAGTTCGGCCTCAGGATATTCCAGCGACCGGCGGGTTCGGATTTCGCCTTCCTTGCGGGGGAGGCCGGGGCCAGGCATAAATCCTTGCGCTCTTCTCTTCACGTCCCGTCAGCGGAACCCATGATCCATGTCTGACCGTTTCACCAAAGTCGCGATGGGCCTTGCCGCTGCCGCCTGCTTGATCGCGCCAAACCTCGCGAAAGCTCAGGTCAGGTCGCGATCGCTGGACCAGGGGACTTACGTCGATACCGTCGAGCTTTCGAAAAAGGCCGATCTGGTGGTCCTGGCCAGGGTGACGCGCATGGATCCGGTCCCCGCGACGGCGTCCGGCGCGTCTTCATCCACCCGCCGGCTCTATTATGCAGAAGCGAGCACTCGCGCGCTGCTCTATGGCCAAAGCGGAATTGGCGGTTCGCTGCGTTATCTGGTGGACCTTTCGGCAGCTTCAGCGGAGAGCGTTGCGGCGCTGAAGAACAGGGACGTCTTTCTTTTCGCCAAGCGCGTACCCGGACGTCCTCAGGAGATCAGGCTGGTGGAACCCACCGCCCAGCAACTCTGGTCCGCCGAACGCGAAACAAGGCTTCGATCGGTTCTTCGCGCGCTGGTGGCGCCCGGTGCGTCTGCTCCGGTGACGGGCGTCAGGGAACTGACTTTCGTGCAGGGCGACCTGGCCGGGCAGGGGCTCACCCAGATTTTGCTCGATACCAACAAGGGCAGGGCGACCATCTCCGTGCGTCACGAGCCCGGGCGGGCGGAAACCTGGGGCGTTTCGTTTTCGGAGGTCGCGGGAGGCCCATTGCGGCCACCGGCGGGGGAGACGCTGGAATGGTACAATCTTGCCTGCTTCATGCCGCCCTCGCCGCCGCAGAATGCCTACGTCTCGGGGACATTTGCCGCCAAACAACAAGCCTATGCCGATTATCGCATGGTATTGGCGGCGTTGGGCGCCTGCGCGCGCAGCTGATACGGCCCTGGCGTCAGTGCGGCAGCATGGCCCTAATGGCTGTCGTCAGAGCCTATGGTTGTCGTCAGACCCTAATGGTTGTTGCCAGGCAGGGCGCGGGTCGGTCCTGCCGCGGGGTCGCAGACCACCGAGATCGGCAGGCCCGGCAAATCCGCAAGGTGCCGGGCAAGCGCCGGGCCAGCAAGGATCTGATAGGAAAAGGCCTTGTGCCGCGTAGGAACGACGATCTGTACGTGGGCGTGATGATCACGCAAGTCTCGTATCTCAGCTTTCATTTACGACAAGTCCGTTTGGCTTGGGGGAATGCCCGATGGTTGCGACCGGAAGAGAGACTACGCGCGAAACGTAAGAATGATCCCGGTGCGGGTTGTCCTTGGCGCTTTCCTTCGCCAGGCCGTCGCGATAGCGGCTTGGCGCAACCCATTCGGCGGAAAGCGCGTTCCTGGTGTTTGAGCTTCCGAACAAGCATTATACAGCGGATGATCTGGCACGCGTTTTCGTTCCGGTCCGCAGGTTTATGCTGGTCGAGGCCGCAGCGCATTGGGAGCAATCCGAAAGCATGAAGACGATCGACGAATGAAAAGTGCAGGGTCTGCAGATTCGCAGGTAAAAGGCCTGTCCGATACCGACCGGGTTCGCCTGGCGCTCGCGGCCGGTGCGATCGTCGGCACCTGGTTCTGGGATGTCGCCTCGGACAAATTCACCTTCGACGAACAGTTCGCCGATGCGTTCGGCGTCGATCCGGCGCTTGGTGATTCCGGGATCGGCCTCGAACAGATCGTCGCGACGGTCCACCCCGACGACAGGGAGGGCCTTTCCGCTGCGATCGACGATGCCCTTTCCCGTGGTGGCACCTATGCCCACCATTATCGGGTGAAGAGGCGCGACGGAACCTACCACTGGATCGAGGCCAACGGCCGCGTCGAGACGGATCCGGAGACCGGCTCCGTGACCTTCCCCGGCGTTCTCATCGACATCGACGAACGACACAGCCTCATGGAAGAGCGCGACAGCGCGATGCGCCTGCTCGAGGCATTTATCGAGGCCGTGCCAGGCGTCGTCTATGCCAAGGACAGGCAGGGCCGGATGATGGTGGCCAATCGCGGCGCGTCCGAACTGGTGGGCCGGCCGATCGTCGAGATGATCGGCAAGACCGACCTCGAAACGCTCGGCAATTCGGCGGAAGCTGCGGGCGTCATGGAGCGTGACGCAGCGATCATGACCGGCGGAGAGGTCGTGCAGATCGAGGAGCAGATCTCCTATCCCGACGGCCGGGAGGCGGTCTGGCTCTCGACCAAGGCGCCGTTCCGAGATGAGGATGGGCAGGTGGTGGGCCTTATCGGCTCTTCGGTGGACATTACCGGTCGCCGGGCCACCGAGGCCGAGCTTCGCGAAACCGAGGAACGCTATCGGCTGGCCGCGCGGGCAACCAACGATGCGGTCTGGGACTGGCGCATCGCGGACGGGCATGTCGTCTGGAACGAGGCCCTGGAACGACGGTACGGCCACGCTTATACCGAAACCGGGGCCCAGTGGTGGCTCGATCATATCCATCCCGACGATCGCGATCGCGTAGACCACGAGATCCATGCCGCCATCGACGGCGAGGGAACGGCGTGGACGTCCGAATACAGGTTCCGCACTTCGGACGGCGCTTATGCAGACGTGCTGGATCGAGGTTTCGTGCTGCGTGCCGAAGACGGCAGGCCGGTGCGAATGATCGGCGCCATGCAGGATCTTACCGAGCGCCGCGTCCGCGAAGCCGCGGTACGGGAAAGTGAGGAGCGCGCCAGACTGGCCACCGAGGCGGCGGCGATCGGCACGTGGAATCTCGACCTTCGGTCCGGCGAACTGCGTTGGGACGCGCGGACTAAGGCGCTGTTCGGCCTCTCTCCGAAAGCGGCCGTGACATATGAAGGCACCTTCCTCAACGGCCTTCATCCTGACGACCGCGCGGCGACCGAAGCGGCGGTCGCCGCAGCGATCGCGCCCGGGGGAACGGGCCAGTACCATATCGAATACCGCACTCTGGGCATCGAGGACGGCGTCGAGCGCTGGGTCGCGGCAAGAGGACGCTCGGTCTTCACCGAGAGCGGCGAACCGCTTCATTTCATCGGCACGGTGGTGGACATCACCGAACTCAAGCGCACCGAAGCGCGCCTCCGCGAGTTGAACGAGACCCTTGAGGCGCGCGTCGCCGCGGAAGTGGCGGAGCGGTCGGCAGCCCAGGAAGCGCTGCGGCAGTCCCAGAAAATGGAGGCGGTAGGGCAGCTTACCGGCGGGATCGCACATGACTTCAACAATATGCTGGCCGTGGTGATCGGGTCGCTCGACCTGCTCGGCCGCCGGGTGGGCGAAGCCGATACCAAAGTCAGGCGCTATATCGATGCCGCCACGGAAGGTGCCCAACGCGCAGCGACGCTGACGCAACGCCTGCTGGCGTTCTCCCGCCAACAGCCGCTGAATCCGGACGTCGTCGATGCGAACAAGCTCGTTCCCGGCATGTCGGAACTTCTGCGCCACTCGCTTGGCGCGGACATCCGGCTCGAAACCGTGCTGGCACCCGGATTGTGGCGCACGCACGCCGATCGCAACCAGCTGGAGAACGCGATCCTCAACCTTGCGGTCAATGCCCGTGACGCCATGCCCGACGGCGGTCGCCTTACGATCGAGACGCGAAACGCCGAGGAGCAGGACGGCCTCGCATCATCGGGGGCACCTGCGGGGAACTATGTGCTGATCGCCGTATCGGACACGGGCCTCGGAATGTCCGAGGAGATTGCCGCCAAGGCCTTCGATCCGTTTTTTACGACCAAGAAGGTAGGCAAGGGCACCGGGCTCGGCCTCAGCCAGGTATATGGTTTCGTCCGGCAGTCGGGCGGGCATGTAAGAATCTGGTCCGAACCTGGGCAGGGCACCGTGATCAAGCTCTATCTTCCGCGCTTCACCGGCGATGACCGCGAGGCCGCCGTCCAGCATCCGCAAGAGCTTCGGCTCGGCGGCCAGCAGGAAACGATTCTCGTCGTCGATGACGAGGCGGCCGTGCGCCAGTTCAGCGTCGAAGCGCTGCGAGACCTTGGCTACCGGGTGGTGGAGGCGGATGGGGGCCTTGCGGCCTTGCGGATTCTGGATGGCGATCCTGAGATCACGCTGCTTTTCACCGACATCGTCATGCCGGACATCAACGGGCGCAAGCTGGCGGAAGAGGCGCTTCGGCGGCGGCCCGATCTGAAGATCCTCTACACCAGCGGCTATACCCGCAACGCCGTCGTTCATAACGGGGTCGTGGATTCGGGGGTCGAACTGATAGGCAAGCCGTTCACCATCGAGCAGCTTGCCATCAAGCTGCGCGCGATCCTGGACATCCCTGGTTGATCCGCAATTCGAGGCTATGCCACGGGCGCGGATATCCCGGTGGAGGCCGGCGCTATCGGTTGATGATCCTGCTCGCAATGCTCCGGCGCGGGGAGGGGGCGGCTCTTCGCCCGGCGATAGACGCGGCGACACCGGGCGGCGAAATCGGGCGCCAGGTCCTGGCCCCAGTCGATGAGATGCGCGCGCAGGCGCTGGAGGCGATTGGCCGAGGCCGATTGGAAGACCAACTGTCGATAGATCGCCAGAGCTTCATGCGGATCTATGATCCGGTCCGGATCGGTGATGAGTTCGCCGAAGTAGGTGTCGACGAGGCGCTGGCCCGGGCTGAGCTTGCCCGCGTCGATCAGCATGTTGGTGAGAAGCCATGACAGCCGCATCTTGCTGTCGATCCGGTAGGTCGAACCCTGGCGCTTGACCCGGACCCGGTCGGCCACATCGTCGATGATGAGGGCGCAATCCTTCGCAAGCCGCCCTTGAAGCGTTTCCAGATCCCGATCGATCCGCCCGTCGGCGTCCAGCATCAGAACCGATATGGGCTGGTCTGCGGGCAAGACCTCAAGACCGCTTGCGAGATCGCGAGGGGTGATCGTGACGAGGTCGGAAACGCCGTAGCGTGCCAGGCTTTCCTCGATCCGTGCGATCCGCTGCTCGGGCGACTTGACGGACCGCCGCGGACCGCCGGTCATGGGATCGAATGTATAGACGTGCCCCGGCATCCCGGAGCTTTTCAATCCCAACGCCAGGGCTACGGTAGCAGCGCCGAGCGCGGTTCCCACTTCCACGATCAGCCCGCCTCTCAAGGCCGTGTCATGGACGCGGGCGTAGACTTGCGGGGACAGCATGCCGTCGCAAGTGGCGATCAGTTCGGAAAACAGTTCGTTATCGGCACCCTCTCGCATCGGCTTGCTCCCGACATCTGCCGCAATAGTCGCTCGAACCGGCTCGGTGCGGCAGGACTATTGCGGGTTAGTTCGGGATAGCCGCCCGGCTATTGGGGCGGCTCGTCGTGCCGAGGGAGCGCTTTCCCCCCGGTAGCGTCCGACAACCGGCTTATCGCCGGGTTGTGATGTCATTCGTCGGCGAGCTTCGTCCATTTTACGGTGGATGCGTTGTTGGCGACGACGTTCTCGACGAAGGCCATCGTCCGCAGGCCTGCATCGACCGTGGGAAACGCGCCATGGCCAGCGGCCCCGTTCCCGCTCAGAATTTGCGACGCGAAGGCGCGGTAGAGGTTGGCGAAAGCTTCGATGTATCCTTCCGGATGCCCTGACGGTGTACGCAAAAGTCGCATTGTGGATTCCGCCAGGCCTGGTCCACCTGCGCGAATTTCTTCCGCCGGACGGTCCAGCCAGCGCAGTTTCAGAGTGTTGGGCTCCATCTGAGCCCATTCCAGCCCACCGTATTCGCCGTGGATCCTCAGCTTCAGTCCGTTTTCTTCACCCGCAGCCACCTGGGTCGCCTTGAGGACACCGCGTGCTCCGCCATCGAAGCGCAGCAGGACGCTGACATCGTCGTCCAGCAGTCGACCGGGAACGAACGTGGAAAGTTCGGCACAGAGTTCCTGCACCTGCAATCCCGAGACATGTTCCGCCAGATGGAAGGCGTGGGTGCCGATATCGCCCAGGCAGCCGCCCAGGCCGGCGCGCAGGGGATCGGTTCGCCATTCTGCCTGCTTGTTGCCTTCCCGGTCGATCGCCTTGCTGAGCCAGCCTTGCGCGTATTCCACTTGTACCAGCCGGATTCTGCCGAAGTCGCCGTGGGCCACGCGCACGCGGGCCTCTTCCACCAGGGGATAGCCGCTATACGTGAAAGCAAGGCCAAAATGACGGCCGGATCGGGAGGCGGCCTGCGCGATCAGACGTGCCTCTTCCATGTTCAGGGCCATCGGTTTTTCGCAGAAGACGTGGAAGCCGGCGTCCAGCGCGGCAATGGCCATGGGGGCGTGAAGGTGGTTGGGCGTGACGATCGCCAGCGCATCGATGCGCTCGTCGGCCGGCAAAGCCGCTTCCGCCGCGAGCAGCGCGTCCAGCGACTCATATGTGCGGGCGGGCTCGATCCCCAGCGTTTCTCCGGAGCGGCGGTTGCGGTCCGGATCGCTGCTGAACGCGCCGGCGACCAGTCGCCAGTCTCCGTCCAGCGCCGCTGCCGCGCGGTGAACCGCTCCTATGAAGGCGCCTTCGCCGCCTCCGGCCATCGCAAGACGCAAGGTGCGTTTCATGTTCCTCTCCCTTTTTCCCGATCGACACCAAGCCCTTATTTCAGGCCTTGATCTGATATGATTTACCGGTAAACGTTAGGCAATAAGAAAATAGATGGAGAGTCGAGGATGCGCATGACAGCAGCCCTCATCCGAACACCGACCGCTGCCATTGTTGCGGCGATGTTCGCATTACCCATTTGCACGCAGCCTGCCGCCGCGCAGGCCGCGCCTCCTGCATTCAACGCCTGCAAGGCCTGCCATACCGTGAACAACGGCGGCAAGAACGGCATCGGGCCCAATCTCAACGGCGTTTCGGGCCGTCAGGCGGCTTCGGTTGCCGGATTCAACTACTCGGCGGCGCTCAAGGGCGCCAAGCTGCGCTGGGACGATCAGAGCCTAGATACGTTCCTGGCGGCACCGGCCAAGAAAGTGCCCGGCACGCGCATGCCCATCGGTACGCCCGATCCGGCCAAGCGCGCGGCGATCATCGCTTATCTCAAAAGCCTGAAGTAAAGGGGCGGCAAGGCCATGCGGGGTCCGGCAATATTCCTGGCGCAGTTCATGGGCGACGCGGCGCCTTTCGACACATTGGACAATGCCGCGCGGTGGATGGCGCAGGCTGGATACAAGGGTATCCAGGTGCCCAGCAACGATCCGCGCTGCATGGACCTATCGCTGGCGGCGGAAAGCCAGGACTATTGCGACGAACTGGCCGGCCGCTGCCGAGAGGCAGGGTTAGAGATCACGGAACTGTCCACCCACCTGCAAGGGCAGCTGGTTGCCGTTCATCCCGCCTACGATACGGCATTCGACAACTTCGCCCCGGTGGAACTGCGCGGCAAGCCCGCGGAGCGCCAGGCCTGGGCCGTCGATCAGCTGAAGCTGGCGGCCAAGGCGAGCCGTCGTCTTGGGCTTGCGGCACATGCGACTTTTTCCGGAGCGCTGGCCTGGCCCTTCGTCTATCCCTGGCCGCAGCGTCCGGCGGGGCTGGTGGAGGACGCATTCGCGGAACTGGCGCGTCGCTGGCGTCCGATCCTGGACGCTTTCGACGAAGAGGGCGTCGATCTCTGCTACGAACTCCATCCCGGAGAAGACCTGCATGACGGGTTGACGTTCGAGCGCTTCCTGGATGCGGTGGGCGGCCATCGCCGCGCGAATATCCTCTACGATCCCAGCCATTTCGTGTTGCAGGCGATGGACTACCTTCAGTTCATCGACATCTACCACGATCGCATCAAGATGTTCCATGTGAAGGATGCGGAGTTCAATCCCACGGGGCGGGCGGGCGTCTATGGCGGCTATGCCGACTGGGTCGATCGCCCCGGTCGTTTCCGTTCACTGGGAGACGGCCAGGTCGATTTCACCGGCATCTTCTCGCGTCTCACCCAATACGGCTACGACGGTTGGGCGGTGCTGGAATGGGAATGCTGCCTGAAACATCCGGAAGACGGCGCGCGCGAAGGCGCCCCCTTCATCGAAGCGCATATGATCCGCAGGCCGGAACGTGCGTTCGACGATTTCGCGGGGGGTGGCGATCCCGCCAACAACCGCCGCTGGTTGGGACTGACCTGACAGCGAAGCAAGCACGGCCCCGATCGGAAACATCAGGCGGGGCATAAGAGGCTAAGGGGGGAGAGGATCGGACATGACGGGCGTAAACCGGCAAAGACTATTCTGGCTGAGCGTTCTGGCGCTCTTCACCGCGTCCATGAGCGCATCCCTGCGGGCCGCGGTGGCAAGTAGCCTCAAGGCGGAATGGATCGATCCCATCGCGCCGATCGCGGCGGGCGAGATGATCGGCGCGGCACTGGGTTCGGCGTTCTTGGGCTTTTCGATCACCGTCTTCGTGGTCAGCGCCGTGCTGGACCGGATCGGCATCCGCCGTGTCCTGATCGGCTGCGGCGTGGCCTTCCTGATCGGCACGACGCTGATCGTCACGGCCGGGCTGTTTGCAACCGGCATGGCGGTCTATCATGTAGTGTGGCTGGGGATGCTGCTCAGCGGCATCGGCTGGGGCTTTGCGGAAGCCTCGATCAACCCGCTGACCGCCCGCCTCTATCCCGAAGACACGACGCATCGCTTGAACGTTCTTCATGCCTGGTATCCCGGCGGCCTTATCGTCGGCGGTCTGGCCGGGGTGTTCCTGGCGCCGCTGATGCCGTGGCAGGCGATCATGGCGCTGGTGTTCCTGCCCGCCCTCGGCGTCATCCTGATCGGCGCGACGACCCGGTTCCCGCAGCCTCCCGCCGCCGTCGGTGATCGTACAACCAAGGATAGGATGCTGGAGGTGGTGCGCCGTCCCAGCTTCTTCGTCTGGTTCGGGGCGATGTTCCTGACCGCTTCGTCGGAACTGGCGCCGGGCCAGTGGATCGATGTCGCTCTCAGCAATCGGGTCGGGATGCGCGGTATTCTGCTGCTGGTCTACGTCAGCGCGCTGATGTTCGTGTTCCGCCATTTCGCCGGACGGATTGCCGGGCGTCTCTCCAATCCGGGGCTGCTCTGGGTGTCCAGTCTGCTGGCGGCGATCGGCCTGTTCCTCCTGTCGCAGGCCCAGTCGCCGGTTTCCGCGATCCTGGCCTCGACCGTATGGGGGCTCGGCGTCTGCGCGATGTGGCCGACCATGCTGGCTTCCGTTGCCGAGCGCTATCCGCGCGGAGACTCCTGGGCGTTGGGGCTGGTGGGATCGGCGGGTGCACTGGCCAGCTTCTTCGTGCTGCCGCGTCTGGGCGAGATGTTCGACGAGGCGAAAGTGAAGATCGCCGGTGGGCCCGAAGCCTTCACGCGGCTGAGCGGCGCCGCGCTGCGCGCCGTGGAAGACGCCGCCGCATCGCAGTCCTTCGCGCGGCTGGCCTTCGTGCCGCTGACGCTGCTCGTCGTGTTCGGCGCCATCTGGCTGGCCGAAAGGCGCTCCGGCCGCCGAACGCGCAGCATGGCGGAGGGCGTGGCATGAGCCTGACACGACGCTCCGTGATCGCCACCGGCCTGGCCGCCGCCGCAGCTCCGGCCCTGTCGGCGGCTGCCAGGAACGCCGGCGGTGGAGGCGGTTCCAACGCCGCGCACTTCTCGCTGGGCTATGCCCCGCACGAAGGAAGCTTCGCCAGTCGGGGCGGCCTGCTCGAACAGATCGCGTTCGCTGCCGATCAGGGCTTTCGCGCCTGGGAGGACAACGAGGCGCGCAAGCGGCCGGTCGCCGAGCAGGAGGCCATGGCCCGCGCCTTGTCGCAGCGGAACATGACCATGGGTGTTTTCGTAGCCAGCATGCCGAAGTGGGCCGACTTCCGGCCGGTCCTGGGCAGCAACGACGATGCCGACCGGGATGCCTTCCTGGCCGATATCCGTACATCGATCGAAGTCGCGAAGCGGCTGAATGCCAGGCACATGACGGTTGTCACCGGCTTCATGGACCGCAAGGTGCCGGAAGCAATCCAGACCGGGCGCATCATAGACTGCATGCGCCGCGCCGGAGACATCGTTGCGCCACATGGCCTTGCGCTGGTGATGGAGCCGCTCAACACCCGGACCAACCATCCCGGCGTATTCATGCAGTCGATCGCGCAGGGCTATGCGGTGGCGCGCGGCGCCGACAGTTCCGGCGTGAAGATCCTGGCAGACCTCTATCATGAGCAAATCCAGTCCGGGAACCTGATCCCGACGCTCGAAGCCTGTTGGGCGGAGGTCGGCTATATCCAGTTCGGTGATAATCCCGGCCGCAAGGAGCCCGGCACGGGCGAAATCAACTACGCCAATATCGTGCGCTGGCTGCGCGGCCGCAACTACACCGGCGTGATCGGCATGGAGCACGGCAATTCGCTCGCGGGCCGCGAGGGCGAGGAGCGGTTGATCGCGGCTTATCGGGCCATCGACAGAACCTGAAGAAGGGAAGCAGAGGATGAAGTACATCCCTATCAGCATGGCGCTGGCGAGCGGTATCGTCGGCTGCACGCTGCTGGAAGCGCAGGACAAGCCGGGCTTCAAGGACACGCCGATGCTGCCGGGCGGCCAATGGCATGTGCATGACCCGGACCGCCCCGCGCCGGCGGTAGTCACGCCGGCGCCTGCTTCCGGTGGCGCGCCATCCGATGCCGTGGTGCTGTTCTCCGGCACTTCGCTCGACGCATGGCGCGGCGAACGCGGCCCGTGGACGGTCGAGAACGGCGTTATGACCGTGCCGTCCCGTGCCCAAAGCGGCGGCGAGAACAACCTGATTTCGAGGCAGGCATTCGGCGACGTTCAACTTCATCTGGAATTCCGCTCCCCCAACCCGCCGGAGAAGAGTTCCCAGGATCGGGGGAACAGCGGGATCTGGTTCATGCAGCGCTACGAGGTCCAGATCCTCGACAGCTACCGGAACCCGACGTACGCCGATGGCACGGTGGGCGCGGTTTATGCCTGGAAGCCGCCGCTCGTTAATCCCTCGCGCCCGCCGGGGGAATGGCAGAGCTACGACATCGTTTTCGAGCGGCCGCGCTTCGATGCGAAGGGCGGGTTAGTCCGTCCGGCCTATGTTACCGTGCTGCTGAACGGTGTGCTCGTGCAGAACCATCAGGCCATGCTGGGCACCACTGCCTGGCGCAAGGTCGCCCAGTATCAGGCGCATGGCGACAAGGCGCCGATCCAGTTGCAGGACCACGATTCGCCGGTGTCCTTCCGCAACATCTGGGTTCGCCCGTTACCGGAAGAGGCTATCGCTCAGGATCTCAAGGGGGGAGCACGATAATGGATCGCAGAAACGCACTTGCGGGCATGGTCGCCCTGTTCGGCGCCCAGCTATTCGCCCCGCTCGCCCGCGCCGCGGGGCTCGCACCCGCAGCCGCTATCCCGGTGATCGACCAGGGCGTTCCCAGCCTTCAGGTCTTCACGCCGGACCAGCGCGCGCTAATGACGGTGCTGTGCGAGAGGATCATCCCGACTACCGACACGCCCGGCGCGATCGCGGCGGGCGTGCCGATGTATATCGAGAAGCTGCTTGCCGACTGGTCCGTGGCCGAAGATCGCGAGCCGATCCTGTCCGGTCTGGCGGAAATCGATGCGCGCAGCCGGCAGGACTATCGACTTCCGGCCGTAAAGGCCAAGCCCGAGCAGCAGGACGCCCTGCTGACCCTGGCGATGAACGACGAACTTCCCGATGGAGAGGAGTTCTTCAAGGCGTTCCGGCAGATGGTCGTGGTCGGTTATTACACGTCCGAGATCGGCATTACGCAGGAACGCGAATACCTGCCCGTCCCAGGCGAATACAACGGCGCCTTTCCCTATTCCCAGGTCAACAAGGTCTATTCGGCATGATCGTAAATCGTCGTTCCCTGATGTTGGGCGCCGGCGGCGTCGCCGCGCTGGCGTCGCAGCCTTTCCTGGCCGGTATCGCCCGTGCCGCGCAGATCCGCAGCATCGGCCTGCAACTCTACACGGTGCGTGAACTGTTTTCGGCCGATCCGGTAGCGACGCTCGAAAAGGTTGCGAAAGTCGGCTACCGGGAAGTCGAATTCGGCGGCGGCGGCTACGATACCATGGATCATGCCCTGCTGCGCAAGACGATGGACCGGTTGGGCCTGAAAGCGCCATCCATCCATGTCGGCTACGACGCGCTGCTGGACAAGTTCGACGCCAGTGTGGCCATGGCCAAGACCCTGGGCGCGGAGACGGTCGTGTTGCCCTATATGGTGGACAAGTATCGCAACGCGGCGGCATGGGATGCCGCGCTCGTCAATATCAACCGCTTCGGAGAGCAGTTGAAGGCAGTAGGACTGGGATTCGCCTACCATAACCACGACTTCGAGTTCACGGTTAAGCCGGACGGCATCAGCCTGTTCGACCGTCTGGTCAAGGCCTGCAATCCCGCGCTCGTGAAAATCGAACTCGATCTCTACTGGGCGATCCATGCCGGGCAGGATCCCCAGGCCCTGATCCGCAGCCTGGCCGGGCGCATCTACGCCTATCATGTCAAGGACATGAAAGCCGACCGCAGCATGACGTCCGTGGGCGCCGGCACGATCGACTTCGCCTCCATCTTCAAGCTCAACGGTCTGGCCGGAGTGCGGCATTTCTACGTCGAGAACGACCAGTCTCCCGCACCCTACTTGCCCGACATCACCAAGAGCTTCGAAACGCTCAGCACCCTCGGGTTCTGAGCGCGCTTCTGACCATAGATCGGGGAGAGGATCACGATGGCTACTGCGGACAGATTCGATGCGATCGTCATCGGCTCGGGCATCAGCGGAGGCTGGGCCGCCAAGGAACTGACCGAAAAGGGATTGCGCGTACTGATGCTCGATCGCGGCCACATGGTCGAGCATGGCGAAGGCTACACCTATGACGGCAAGCCTGCTTATGAAGTGCCCGCTCGCAACATCATGCCGGACGGGCTGAAGGAAAGCGACTACTTCATCGCCCAGCACGGCTATGTCGCGCCCAGCAACCAGGCCTTCTACAACAACGACCGCCTGAATCCCTACGATTACGAGGGAGGCAGCAAGTTCTACTGGATTCGTCCGGCGGCGGTCGGCGGCAAGTCGCTGATCTGGGGCCGCTGGAGCTTCCGCTGGAGCGCCGCCGATTTCGAGGCGAACAAGCGCGAGGGCATCGGTGGCGAGTGGCCGATCGGCTATGACGATCTGGTGCCCTGGTACAGCTATGTCGAGAAGTATATCGGCGTATCGGGATCGCGCGAAAACCTCGATTATCTGCCGGACAGCGAATTCCAGCCGCCGATGCCGATGAACGTCGCCGAGGAATGGATGAAGGGGAGGCTGGAAACCGCGTTCCCCGGCCGCAAGATGATCAATGCCCGACTGTCCAACCTGACCGAGGACAAGCCGGAGCAGAACCGCTCCAAGTGCCAGGTGCGCAACCAGTGCGGGAATGGATGCTCTTTCGGGGCCTATTTCTCGACGCAGGCGGTCACTTTGCCGGCCGCACGCGCGACGGGACGCCTGGAGCTGCGCAGCGACGCCGTGGTCACCAACCTCGAATACGATCCGGCCACGAAGAAGGTGACCGGCGTCCGCTTCATCGACGCCAGGACCGGGCAGGCGGAAGTCGTGCGCGCCAGGGTCGTCTTCCTGAATGCCTCCACGCTGGGCTCGGTGCAGATCCTCATGAACTCGCGCGCCGAGGGCAGCGAGCGAAGCCACTTCGATACCAGCGGCACGCTGGGCCGCTATGTGATGGACCATATCTTCCGCGTCGGCGTGAAGGGCGACATTCCCGGCATGGAGGAATTCATCGAATATGGCCGTCGTCCCGGCGCCATCTACGTTCCCCGCTTCCGCAACCTGGGCAAGGACGAAGACCTGGGGTTCCGGCGCGGCTACGGCTACCAGGGCGGCGCCTATCGCGAGCCTTCGAAACCAGTCGGCTTCGGCGCATCGATGAAGGAGGGCATGCGTCGTTACGGCGGCTGGAAATTCCAGATGGGCGCTTTCGGCGAATGCCTCCCGTACGAGGATAATCGCGTTTCCCTGAACCCGGACAAGG
This sequence comes from Novosphingobium sp., assembly GCF_032093395.1. Classification (GTDB taxonomy): domain Bacteria; phylum Pseudomonadota; class Alphaproteobacteria; order Sphingomonadales; family Sphingomonadaceae; genus Novosphingobium. The sequence goes on along the minus strand of NZ_DAMDBA010000017.1, from coordinate 19,572 downwards.
CGGACCGTTTCGGCCTTCCGCTGATGCGGTTCGATGTCACCTTCCGTGACAACGAACTGCGCATGATGGCGGATGCCCGCGAGCAGGGCGAAAAGATGCTCCGCGCGGCCGGGCTCAAGAACGTCGAGAGCAAGGTGAAGGAGCACGTGCCGGGCGACGCCATCCACGAGATGGGCGGCGCGCGGATGGGGCACGATCCCCGCGCGTCCGTGCTCAACAAATGGAGCCAGGCCCATGACGCCTCCAACCTCTTCGTCACCGACGGTGCTCAGATGGCATCGATTTCCTGCGTCAATCCTTCGCTGACCTTCATGGCGCTGACTGCACGCGCCGTCGATCACGCCGTGAAAGGGCTCAAGGCTGGAACCATCTGACGAGGACGCCGGCCAGCCCGGTTTTTGGCCCCGGATTTCAGCGCTGCGAAGGGGCTGAAAACACGCTATCGGAGAATATGGAGACAAGAATCTGATGGCGAGGCGAAGCGAAGCGGGGGTGACGATCCGAGCCGTGGCGCAGCGCGCGGGCGTATCCGCGATGACCGTGTCGAACGTGATCAACGGCGCCGGGCGTGCCAGCGCGGCTACGGTGGCGACTGTTCGCGCGGCGATCGCGGAGCTGGGCTATGTGCCCAATCTGGCCGCCCGGCAGCTGTCGAAGGCGCGGGCGACCACGGTCGGGCTGCTCTATAGCGACCGGCGGACCCCCTTCCTCGATGCCGTACTCGTGGGAGCCTTGCGCGCGACCAATGCCCACGGGCTGCAACTGATCCTGCGCGAGGGCGAGGGCGTCAGCCGCGACGAGGCTGAACGCATGGCGGGAGATCTTGTGCGCTCGGGTGCCGATGCCTTGTTGGTCATCCCGCCTTTCGCCGAGCAGCTCAGTGGATCGCGCAGGATAACGGAGTTGGGTGTGCCGCTGGCGGCGATCGCCACCGGCACTGCAATGCCCGATGTCACGACCGTTCGGATCGACAATCGGGCCGCGATGCTCTCGATCACGCAGCAGGTCATCGCCAGTGGTCACCGGCGCATCGCCTATGTCGCGGGGCCCGATCGTTACAGCGTGGTCGCTGCCCGGCTCGACGGCTTCAGGGCCGCACTGCGCGAGGCGGGAATTTCCGAGGATGCGGAGCTGGTCGTAAGGCATGGCGAGTTCGATTACGAGGCGGGCAAGCTGGCGGCGCAGGCGCTGCTTCGCCAACCGAACCGGCCGACGGCGATCCTGTGCAGCAGCGACGACCTGGCCGCAGGAGTCGTGGCACAGGCGCATCATGCCGGGCTGCAACTGCCCCTGGACCTGACCGTCACCGGCTTCGACGACACCATTCTTGCGTCACGCATCTGGCCGCCGCTGACGGTCGTGCGGCAACCCGTCGAGGAGATGGCGTTTCGCGCGGCGCAATGCCTGATAACGGCGCTGGCCAGATCGGAGCCCGAAATCAGCGACGAAGTTTTCGATCACGCGATCATCACGCGCAATTCCATCGCCTGTCCCGCCGCGAGATAACCTTCTCGCAGGTGTGCAAACGGTCAACTACGGAGAATCGCATCATGGAAACCAGCAGAAGGGAATTGGCGGCGATGATCGCTTTGGGAAGTGCCGGGATCGCCCTTTCATCCACGCCTTCGCCGGCAGATGCGGGCACGTCGCCCGCCGCGCCCGCGCTGGTGCATCACGTATTCTTCTGGCTGAAGCGCCCCGGATCGCAAGCGGATAGCGAGCAACTTATCGCGGGCCTGCGGACCTTGCGGGATATTCCGGTTATCCGAAGGCTGGAGATCGGTGTTCCCGCCAGTACCGAAAACCGTGATGTCGTGGATGCAAGTTACGATGTTTCGGAACTGATGTTTTTCGATAGCGTGAAAGACCAGAAGACCTACCAGGATCACCCGATCCACCAAGAGTTCGTCAAGTCTTGCGAACACCTTTGGGCCAAAGTTGTGGTCTATGACATGGCGACCGTGTGAGAGGGGAGGCGCGCTCGTCATTCGCTGGGGCGATGTCGGCCTTGGGCTCGTCGGCTCAATAATACTGTCCGAAACTAATAATTAAATTCAGTGGTTTAATTAAAGTAACGCCCTTCGCAATGACATTGGGCGGGATTGACCGGGTCCTTCCGGTCTGTCTTAACTGAACTCTTCAGTCCGGCAGGAATGCCGATTGATGCCACGGGTACCGACAGAGTGCCGATGGGAGATACCATGACGAAATTCGCAGTATCTGCGGACGCGATTCCGCTATCTTCGAGCAGCGATTTCCTCGACCGGGCGATGGCCTGGGGCGGTGAAAGTCGGCGCGACCCCTGACCTTTCAGGGGTTCCTCGCGGCGTCGAAATGACGAGCATCAACAGCGTTCCCGTGCTTCTCGATCCACCGTTCGACAGGTGACGGGCACGGCTCGCTTCCGCGCAAAGGGCTAGAAATGATGGCGCGCAAGATACTCCGGATTTTTCTGATCGTTATCGTCCTTCTTTTGGTCATCCTGGCCGTACAGGCCTTTCGATACCGCGACACCATTCAGCGCGTTTTCCTGGGCGGCGTGAAGATATACGAAACGCAGCCGCCGGAACTGCCGGCTTCGCTGCCGCGGCCCGCTGTCCTGGTGTTTTCGAAGACGAATGCGTTCCGTCATGAGGAGGCCATTCCTGCCGCAAACGCACTGTTCCGGCAGATCGCCCGCGAAAAAGGGTGGGGCTATTTTCAGACCGAAAACGGCGCGGCTTTCCGGAAGGATATCCTTTCCCGCTTCGATACCGTCGTCTTCAACAATGTCAGCGGCGACGTGTTCACCGGCGACCGGCGATCAGCGTTCGAGAACTTCGTCGATGCGGGAGGAGGCTTCATAGGACTTCACGCGGCAGGCGACAATTCTCACGAGGATTGGCCGTGGTACGCCAGGAACCTGATCGGGGCCGCGTTCACCATGCACACGATGTCTCCCCAGTTCCAGACCGCGACCGTCCGCCTGGAAAATCGCGAAAGCCCCGTTCTGACAGGCCTGCCCGCGCACTGGAAGCACAACGAGGAGTGGTACTCCTTTGCGGCGTCCCCCCGGCTCAAGGGCTATCATGTCCTGATGACGGTCGACGAGCGCACGTACAATCCTGAGGGGATGTTCGGCAAGGATCTGCGCATGGGGGCGGACCATCCGGTGATCTGGTGGCATTGCGTGGGCAGGGGCCGTGCGCTCTATTCCGCGCTGGGCCACCAGGCCGAAGCCTTCCGCCAGCCCGAGCATGTCCGCCTGCTGACGAATGCGCTTTCGTGGACTGCCCGCCAAACCGGCAGCGAATGCGACATCGCGCAGCCGGGCCCTCGGCCATGATCGATCGGCGCCGCACGGTCACACACCAGCGCGGGAAGGCCGTGGCATGAAAATCGGAATGAATCTGCTGCTCTGGGCTGGGCATGTTCGCGCGGAGCACATTCCCGTCCTGGAAGCACTGAAGCGCAAGGGCTTCGACGGGGTTGAAGTGCCGATCTTCGACACCAGCGACACCGCGCATTACCGCTGGCTTGGCGGCGTGCTCGATGGATTGGGTTTGCAGCGCACAGCCGTTGCGATCATTCCCGGACCAGCCGAAAGCCCGCTTTCCCCCGACCCTTCGGTGAGGCAGGCGGCAGTGGATCACCTCCTTTCCGTGACCAACTGCGCCGCCGAACTAGGGGCGGAGCTTCTGGCAGGACCATGGTTCCAGCCGCTCGGCGTGTTTTCGGGAGAACCGCCCAGCGAAGCCGAACTGGATCGTTGCGCGGCCGTGTTCCGCAGGGTTCTGCCGCAGCTTGCGGCGGCGGGGATCGACACCGCGCTGGAGCCGCTGAACCGCTTCGAAGCCCATCTTCTCAATACCTGCGAACAGTCGCTTGCCTTCGCCGAGCGTATCGGCGGAAGCGGGATCGGCCTTCTCTACGATACATTCCATGCCAATATCGAGGAACAGGATCCCTTGTCCGCGCTCGAAGCGGTGCACCGGGCGGGGCGGCTGGCGCATGTCCATATTTCCGAGAACGATCGCGGTACGCCGGGCAGGGGCCATTTGCCGCTGCGCGAAACGGTCTCCTTGCTCAGGACGCTGGGATACGATGGCTGGCTGACGATCGAAGCCTTCGGACGCGGCCTGCCCGAGCTGGCGGCGGCAACGCGCGTGTGGCGCGATTTCTTCGAAAGCCCCGAGGAAGTTTATTCCGAAGGTTTCGACCTTATCCAGACGACTTGGGAGAGCACACGATGACGGACGAATTTGCCATGGATCGCCGATCTCTCATCGGCCGGATCGCGCTTCTGGTCGGCGCCGGCTTCCTGCCGGCCGAGGCGCTTGGCGCGGCTGGCGAAAGCAAGCGTCTTCTGCCGCCGGCGAGCTATGCCTTGCTGGAGGCGGTCTGCGATACATTCATACCCGCAACGGATACCCCGGGCGCCGTGGGCGCGGGCGTTCCCGCTCTGCTGGACGGCCTGCTGCGGGACTGGGCGTCGAAAGACCGCCGGGAGGCGCTGGTCGGTGCCCTTGGCAATATCGAAAGCGGCGCCATGCAGGCCGCAGGCAAGCCGTTCGCGGCGCTTTCACCGGATAGCCGCAATACCTTCCTCAAAGGCTACGATGTCGCCGCGCTCAAACCGGTGCCGGGCAAGCAGAAGGCATCGGGACTGGCGGCCTTGATGGCCGAGCCTGCGGTGGTCGATCCCGCCTATGCGAGGCTGAAGGAACTGGTCGTCGCGCTCTACTACAGCTCGGAAGTCGGGCTGACGCAGGAGCTTGTCTACGAACATGTGCCGGGACCGTGGGTGCCCTCGCTTGAAATAACGCCGGATAGTCGCCCTTTCGGCAGTCCTGGCCTGTTCTGAACGGAGATCGAGAAATGTTTGATGCGATCGTCATCGGCTCGGGCATGAGCGGCGGTATCGCCGCCAAGGAACTCTGCGAACGCGGGCTCAAGGTTCTCATGCTGGAAAGAGGGAACAACGTCGATCCGGGCACGGACTACACGGACAGTGTGATGCCGTGGGAGTTTCCCAATAACAACATGGTGCCTGAGGACGAAGTTCAGAGCGACTACCAGATCCAGAGCCAGTGCTACGCCTTCAGCGAAGCCACGAAGAAGTTCTGGGTCAAGGACAGCGACCATCCCTATTCCACGCCCGAGGGCAAGCCGTTCAGCTGGATACGCGGCTATCACGTGGGCGGGCGATCGATCATGTGGGGGCGGCAATCCTATCGCATGTCGGACATCGACTTCGGTGCCAATGCCAAGGACGGGTACGGTTGCGACTGGCCGATCCGTTACGACGATCTCAAGCCATGGTACGATCATGTCGAGAAGTTTATCGGGGTTGCGGGCACCAAGGAAGGCCTCCCGCAGCTTCCGGATGGAGAGTTTCTTCCCGGCTGGGAAATGAACGACGCCGAAAAGCAGTTCAAGACTGCGGTCGAGGCGAAGTTCGAAGGGCGCAAGGTCATTATCGGGCGCAATGCCAACTTGTCGGTGGCGCAGCCCTGGCATGAGGAACTGGGCCGGAATACGTGCCAGAACCGCTCCATCTGCGATCGGGGATGCAGCCTCGGCGCGATGCATTCCACCCTCACGTCCTCGCTTCCGGCCGCCGAGCGGACCGGCAACCTTACCCTTGTCACCGATGCGATCGTCCATTCGATCGTTCAGGATCCCAAGACCGGCAAGGCAACCGGTGTGCGGGTGATCGATCGCAACACCAAGGCAGGCAAGACTTACGAGGCGAAGCTGGTGTTCCTCAATGCCTCGACCATCGGTTCGGCCATGATCCTGCTGAATTCCGCGAACGAAGCCAATCCGCGCGGGCTTGCCAACGGTTCGGACCAGGTCGGTCGCAATCTCATGGATCATCTCTATGCGCTGTCGACGATCGGGCTCTTTCCGGGCCCCAAGGACAGTTATTACAAGGGAAGGCGTCCCACCGGCATATATATCCCCCGGTACCGCAACGTCACCGAAGAGGCGGAGGGCTATGTTCGCGGCTATGGTTTCCAGGGTGGGATATCGCGGATGGGCGGGCGCAGCGCCGGCATGCAACCCGGCGTGATCGGTGCGGAGCTGAAAGCGGCCGCGCGCAAGATCGGGCCTTGGCTCGCCTTCATTTCCGGCTTTGGCGAAATGTTGCCCAATCCCGATAATCGGGTGACGCTCAACACGTCCCGCAAGGACAAGTGGGGCATGGCGATCCCGCATATCGAATGCGAGCAAGGCCCGAACGAAAAGGCCATGGCCAAGCAGATCCTGGCGGACGGCAAGGACATGATCCAGGCCTCGGGCGGAATGGTGATATCGCAGTCTACCGATCCCGGCGTGCCGGGGCTGGGCATCCATGAAATGGGCACGGCACGGATGGGCAAGGATCCCAGGACTTCGGTTCTCAATGGGTTCAATCAGGCGCATGAAGTGCCGAACCTGTTCTGCACCGATGGGGCCGCCATGTCGTCGTCCGGCTGCCAGAACCCGTCGCTGACTTACATGGCGCTTTCCGCCCGCGCCGCGGACCATGCCGTAAAACTTCTCAAGGAAGGCGCGATCTGACGCACTGGCTACGGTGGCCAGCCATGATCGCCCATGTGACGGCCAGGGAGATCGCGGCGATACGATTTTCGAAGCAAGCATTCATTTCGGGAGTAAACTGTATACAGGTCGTATAATGGCGCCGGGATCACATGCGCAAACCAAGGGAAGCTGCTAAGGCGCCCGCGGCGGATTGGTGGAATCCGCTTGAGCAAGGATCCCTGGATGTCTGACGGTTTCGATGCTTTGCCGGGAAATGTGAGAAAAACGAAGACCCAGATCGTGATCGTCGGGGGCGGTGCGGCGGGCCTGGAACTGGCCGCGAAGCTGGGTGCTCACTACGGACGCAAGCACCACGACATCATTCTGGTCGACTGCAAGCGAACCCACATCTGGAAGCCGCTGCTGCACGAGGTCGCGACCGGCTCGCTCGACGCCAATCTGGACGAAGTGGGCTATCGCAGCCATTGTCACCGTTTCGGCTACCGCTACTTCTATGGTTCGCTGGCCGGCATCGATCGCACCAGTCGGCACGTTCGACTGGCGCCCATCAATGACGAGAAGGGCCGCGAGGTCATTGCCGCGCACGAAATCCGATACGATTATCTCGTGCTGGCCTTCGGTTCCGTCACCAACGATTTCGGCACGCCGGGGGTGTCGGAAAATTGCACCTTCCTCGACAGCCGCGACCAGGCCGACCGGTTTCGCGACAAACTGCTCGACCAGTGCCTGCGCGTCTCGCGGACGATGGCGAAGAACCCGGACTGCGAGGCGCGGGTAAGGATCGCGATCGTCGGGGCCGGCGCCACCGGGGTCGAACTGGCGGCCGAACTGTTCAATGCTGCCGATGCGCTGGGTTACTACGGCCTCGAAGTCTTCGACCGCAGCCGTCTCGAGGTTACGCTGATCGAGGCCGGGCCGCGCATCCTTCCCGCTCTGCCGGAGCGGTTGGCCGCTGCCGCGCGCAGCGAGTTGGAGGCCTTGGGCGTGCGCGTCCTGGTGGATACGCCGGTCGTGGAATCGACGGCGGATGGCATGGTCATGCGATCCGGCGAAAGGATCGACGCGGACTTGCAGGTATGGGCGGCGGGCGTGAAGGCCAAGCCGATCCCGGGCGGGCTGGATGGGCTGGAACTTGCCCGGTCGGGCCAGGTCGTGGTGCGCCCGACACTCCAGAGCGAGACCGACGATCGTGTCTTCGCCATTGGCGACTGCGCGTTCTGCAAGCTGCCCGGCAGCGAACGCCCAGTGCCTCCGCGCGCGCAGGCGGCGCACCAGATGGCCGATGCCGCCTTTGCCAATCTCAAGCGCATCATGGCGGGCAAGCCGCTGGTGGATTTCGTTTACAAGGACCACGGATCGCTGGTTTCGCTAAGTCGATTCTCGACCGTGGGATCATTGATGGGCAGTCTGGTGGGCGGACGCATGGCGGTGGAGGGTCGCCTGGCGCGCTTCATCTACCTTTCGCTCTACCGCATGCACCTTCTGGCGATCCATGGCTGGATCAAGGGATCGGTCATGATCGTGATCAGCCACATGAACCGGATCGTCCGACCAAGGCTCAAGCTGCATTGAGGTAAATCCGCCCTAGTTCGGGAGGCGGCTGGTCGTGCTCCAGAAGTTGACGACGTCGTGCAGCGCCTGGGCGTATTCGCCGCCCTTGAAGGGCTTTACCACATAGCAGCTTGCATGCCGTTCATAGCATTCGCGGATGTCGGTCGGGGATTCCGATGAGGTGAACATCACGACCGGAATGTGGCGCAGGCGCGGATCGGATTTGACGGCAACCAGCAGTTCCTTTCCGTCCATGCGCGGCATGTTGATATCCAGAAGGATGAGTTGCGGCGGCGGGGAGGCATTTCCGGGATCGGGGCGGAGGATGTCGAGAGCATGGATGCCGTCGTTCGCGACCGTCAGCGCGCAAGGCTGCTCCGCTTTCTTCAGGGCGCGCAGCGTCATTTCCACGTCGCCTTCGTTGTCTTCCACGAGCAGGATGTTGAACGGCTTGGTCATGGCCACCTCCTTCGACGCTCTCTGAGCAGGTTTGCCGCCCCGCGATCCGTCATCGTGCACCTACGTGCTGTCCGCTTCTGGTTGGGCGCGCGGCTTCGCCGGACGGGAGGGTGAAATGAAAGGTGCTGCCCTGGCCCGGCGCCGAGGTGAAGTCGATTTCGCCGCCGCAGAGCCGGATGAACTTGCGGCAGGTGGACAGCCCGATGCCGGTGCCGGGATAGTCTTCCTTGCGGTGCAACCGCTGGAAGATGGTGAAGATCCGTCCACGGAAGCCGTTCTCTATGCCGATACCATTGTCCTTGACTGAAAAGCGCCAGTATCGGCCCTGCTTCTCTGCCGTGACGGCGATTATCGGTGGCTGGCTACCGTTCTGGAACTTGAGCGCATTGCCGATCAGGTTTTGGAACAGCACCCGGACCAGGGTCGAACTGGTTTCCACGCTGGGCAGGGGGGTGTAGGTCACCTCGGCGCCGCTGGCCTGGATGACACCCTCGAATTCCGCGAGTGTCTCTCGCAATATCGCCTCGCAATCGACCGGTTCCAGAAGGATTTCCTCGCGTCCGACCCGCGAAAAGGTGAGGATGTCGTTGATCATCTTCTGCATGCGCCGGGCATTGTCGAGAATGAAGGAAAGGTAGCGGCGACCGTCTTCGTCGATCGCTTCTTCCGCATTTTCGGCCAGCAGCCCGGCAAAGGCGTTCATCATGCGAACGGGTTCCTGCATGTCATGCGAGCAGATGTAGGCAAACCGCTCCAGTTCCTCGTTCGACTGGGACAGCGTGGCGTTGAGGCGCATGATCTGTTCGCGCTGGACGTAAAGGTCCAGGTAGACCTTGACCTTGCTCTTCAGGATATCGGGATTGATCGGCTTGAAGATATAATCGACCGCGCCGATCTCGGCCGCTCTGGAGGCGTACTTTTCCTCCTTGGACAGGGCCGTCACGAAGATGATCGGCACGCCGCTCATGCTTTCGTGCTCCTGCATCAGCGTGGCAGTTTCGAACCCGTCCATTTCGGGCATCTGCACATCGAGCAGGACGATCGCGAACTGGTGGCGCAGCACCAGCGACAAGGCTTCGTTGCCGGATGCTGCCTTGAAGATGTCCGCCTTGAGGGGCCTTAGCACCTTTTCCGTCGCCAGCAGGTTCTCCCAGCGGTCATCGACCAGCAGAATCTTGGGACGCACTTGTGCGATCGCAGCGGTTTCGATCTGCTGGGGCACTGTCGGGAGAGCTACAATGGTCATGACCGGATTCCCCCGCCGTCATGGGCGTTCTTGCGATAGATGTACCGCTGTCCGTCCAACGCTTCGAAATGGTGCCCAATTGCCGAGAACTTGAGACTTTCCCTGGCGCCGAGGCACAGGAAACCGCCGTGACGCAAGGATTGGGCGAACAGATGCAAGACCCGCTCCTGTAGCGTCTTGTCGAAATAGATCAGCACGTTGCGACAGGTTATGAGATTCATTTCACCGAAGACGCCGTCGGTCACCAGGTTGTGATAGGAAAATGTGATCCGATCGCGCAGGAAACCTTTCATGCGAACGAAGTCGTAGCTGGCGCTGTAATAGTCCGCCAGGTCGGCCCGTCCCCCGGCCTGACGGTAAGTGTCGGCATAAGTGGCCATGAGCCGCTTGGGGTAAATGCCCTTCTCGGCGGTATCGAGGGAGGCCCTGTTGAAATCGGTGCCGTAAAGGCGGGCGCGTTGCAGATAGCCTTCCTCGTGAAGCAGGATGGCCAGCGAATAGACTTCCTCCCCGGTAGCGCAGCCGGCGCACCAGATCTTCACGAAGGGGAAGGTCTTGAAGACGGGGACCAGCCGTTCCCGCATCGCGCGATAGCATGGCGGATCGCGGAACATCTCGGTTACCGTGACCGACATGGTGCGAAGCAGCCGGTCGAAGAAGGCCTCGTCGCGAAGGACGCGGGTGATTGCCTCGCCGAAATGGGCCAGCCCGGCCGCGCGTCGGGCCTGATCGAGGCGACGACGGACCGAAGCCTGGGAATAGTGGCTGAAATCGTAACCCCAGCGGCGGCGGATCGCTTCGAGCAGCAGGGATATCTCTATCGTTTCCAGATCTTCTCGCTGCGCCGAGGGAGAGGCAGGCGTCGGTCTGTCGGCAATGTAATCGAGATCGGGGTAATCGCGATCGGGGCAATCGCGATCGGGCGAGGGTATGTCGGCAGGAACGGCCGGCGCCAGACCCAGCCTCACGCCGCCTGCTCCTGACGGAACAGCCAAACCCGCAGGAGCGTCAGCAGTCTGTCGATATCGACGGGTTTGGTCATATAGTCGTTGGCGCCTGCTTTCATGCAGCGCTCTACGTCTTCCGGCATGGCGCGGGCGGTGAGGGCGATGATCGGCAGGTCGGCCCAGTCCGCGTTGCCACGGATTTCCCGCATGGCCTGATAGCCGTCCATCACCGGCATCATCACGTCCATGATCACCAAATCGATCCCGCCGATCTCTCCGAGCTTTTCCAGCGCCATTTGCCCATTGTCGGCGATGACGAGGTTCAGGCCCTGCTTCTTCAGGACTTTCGACAAGGCGAAGGTATTGCGCATGTCGTCGTCCACCAGCAGTACGGTGCGGTTCTGGAGCGTTCTGTCAGGATCGTGATATCTGACGGCCTTGACCTGCGCTTCCCCCAGGGCATTCGCTTCGATGCTGTGCAGGAACAGGGTCACTTCATCCAGCAGGCGCTCCGAAGACGAGGCGCCCTTGATGACGATGCTTTCCGTATACTGGCCAAGACTGCGGTTCTCTTCTTCGGAAAGGTCGCGGGCGGTATGGACGATGACCGGCGGGCAACCGTCCTCACCAAGCAGCGCTTCCGCTTTTTTCAGCCAGTCGAACCCGGTGATGTCGGGAAGGCTGAGATCCAGGATGATGCAGTCGAACGATTGCAGCTCCATCCGTTCGAAAGCGTCCGAGCCGGTTTCGGCCACGACCAGATCGATGTTCTTCTGGTTGAGAAGGGCGCGAATGGCGGCCTGGGTCAGGCGATCGTCCTCGATCAGAAGCACGCATTTGATTTCCGCCCGCAGCAGGCTTTCGATGCGATTGAACACGGTGTCGATATCCGCTTCCGTGACGGGCTTGGTAAGGATGCCCGCCGCGCCCTTGCGCAAGGGCGCTCGCGTCAGCGCGGCGTCCGCTCCGGAAACGACATGCACCGGGATGTGGCGCGTATCGGGGCTGTGCTTCAACTGGTCGAGCACGTTCAGTCCGCCGATGTCGGGCAAGCTCAGGTCGAGCAGGATCGCGGTGACGGGATGCTGCGCGGCGAGGAGCAGGCCGCTTCTGCCATCGCCTGCCGCCAGCACTTTGTAGCCGCGCTTGCGGGCGATCTTCATCAGGGTGGCGGCGAAGCCGGGATCGTCCTCGATGACCAGGACGACGCGTTCGCCGGGGCTCAGGTGGTGGCGGTCGTCATCGAGAAAGGGCGCGATCGGCAGGCTGCGTTCGCTCATGGCAGCAGGGGCCGCGATGTCCCCGATCGGCAGGAACAGCGTGAAGGTGGAGCCTTGTTCCTTGACGCTCTCTACATGGATTTCCCCGCCGAGAACCTGAGCGAACTTGCGGGCGATGGTCAGCCCCAGTCCTGTGCCGCCGTAATGGCGATCGATGGAGCCATCCTCTTGTTGGAACGCCTCGAAAATATCCTTCAGCTTGGTTTCGCTGATGCCGATCCCGGTATCCGTCACACTGAGTGCGACGGCCTTTCCGGGAACGAGATCGGCGCGTTGCAGCCCATCGCCATCGCCGGCAGGCCGCAGTGTGAGGGTGACAGATCCCTGCGCGGTGAACTTGAAGGCATTGGACAGCAGGTTTTTCAAGATCTGATCGACGCGTTGGCTGTCGGTGTTGATGCGGGCCGGCAGCGCGGGATCGCATACGATGTAGAAGGCCACGCCCTTGTCCCGTGCCACGGGCTCGAAGCTCTGGCGCAACTGGCCGACGATCGCGTCCATCGGTGTTTCCTCCGCAAGAATATGGATCTTGCCCGCTTCCACCTTGGAGAGGTCGAGGATGTCGTTGATCAGGTTCAGCAATTCCAGGCCGCCGTTGTGTATGACGCGCGCCTCCTCCACCTGCTCCGCGGTCAGGTTGCCGGTTTCGTTGGCAGCCAGTCCACGCGATAGGATGAGCAGCGAATTGAGCGGCGTGCGCAGTTCGTGGCTCATGTTGGCGAGGAATTCGGACTTGTATTTCGATGACTGCGCCACCTCGCGTGCCTTTTCCTCGATCAGGCGCTTGGCCTCTTCAAGATCGCGGGCCTGGGCGCGGATTCGTTCGTTCTGTTCCTCCAGCGCGCTGGTCTTTTCCTCGAGCTCCTCGTTCGAGGCCTCCATCTCTTCGTTGGTGGCCTTGAGTTCCTCCTGCTGGGTCTTGAGCTCTTCCTCGCGCCTTTCGAGTTCCTGCGTGTAAAGCAATTGCTGGACGACCGATCTGGCGCGGCTGCGCTGGTAGAGCCATACGGCCAGCACGATCCCGAAGTAGGAAAGCAGGGTGATGATCGCCGTGAGGCGCATGTTGTGCGCGACATTGGCGGCATCGACCTGCTGACGCTGCCGGAGCAGGTGCTCCTCCTCGGCCGACATGATGGCCAGTTGTTCGCGGACCCGTTCGATCATGGTCTTGCCGCGATTGAGGGCCAGTTCCGTTGCCTCGACGACATCCCGGCGCATCGCGATGGTGGTTCGAAGGTGATCGAGCAGGGCCTGGCTTCTCGTTTCCAGTTCGTCGAGATTGGCCGATTGAGCGGGATTGTCCGCCGTCAGCCTTCGCAGCAGCGCCAGTTCCTGGCCGATGGAACGCTGTATCGGCGTGATGGCGTCCTCCGGAGAGGCATTTTTCCGGTCCTGCAAGGCGTCGCGATAGGTCTGGAGAAAGTCCGGATTGCCCGTCACCAAATAGCCCGACGGAGCCGCCGCCGCGCGTTCATAGAGATTGCCGAGGAGGGAAATGTGGCGCCGGACGGTATAGGTATGGTCCACCCAGCCGCGCGCGCCGGTCAGGTCGGCGGCCTGCTTCGTGAACATGAGGGCCGCAAGCAGAAAGGCGGCGGTGATCACGACAATGGCGATCGCCGTGGCATTGCGGGTAAACAGATTCTCCCTCGGTGGCGCAGGCGTCATTGGGAACTCTCGGAACTGGACTCGCGCGTAGCCCCGGCTTCATCGGGCCCAACACGCGACAACCAAACTCAAGTCCTGAAAATGATCCGAAAGCCCCTCTCAATGCCTAAAGGCGGGACTAGGTTTTGGTACGCATCCCGCTGTGAATGGCAAACCTGAAACGCGGTAGGGAAGCGCTTCCTTCCCTCACCGGGTGCTGCCTTTGCCGCTGGCCCAACGCTGCAACCGAACGGGCAGGAACAGGTCAGAGCGTTACGCCGCGCTTCCAGATGCCGATCGCCCGTTCGTCGTTGCTTTCGTTACGCGCCGGCTCCCCGCTGGCGATGGCGATGATGCGCTCCAGCAAGGCATCGGCGGCCGCTTCCATGCCCTGTTCGAGCACGATGGCGGCGTCGAAATCGATCCAGCCGGGCTTGCGTTCGGCAAGGCTGTGGTTCGAGGCGATCTTCATGGTCGGCACCGGGCTGCCCAGTGGGGTGCCGCGGCCGGTGGAGAACAGGGTTATGGTCGCTCCCGCTGCGGCAAGGGCAGTGGTGGAAACCGCGTCGTTGCCGGGGCCTTCGAGCACGGTGAGGCCGCCGTGCGCTTTGTCGGGCGCGATCCGTTCGCCATAGCCGATCACGTCGCACACCGGGGCAAGGCCGCCTTTCTGCACCGCGCCCAGCGATTTTTCCTCCAGCGTGGTGATGCCGCCCGCGATGTTGCCGGGGCTGGGGTTTTCCGAAACCGGCTCGCCATGATCGAGGAAATAGCGTTTGAAGCCATTCACGAGGCCGGACAGGCGATCGAACACGTCCTGACTGGTCGCGCGCTCCAGCAGGAGGTTCTCGGCACCGAAGACTTCCGGTATTTCCGTAAGGATCGCGGCGCCGCCCGCCTGGGTGACGGCATCGGCCATCAGCCCGATCAGGGGGTTGGCGGTAAGGCCGCTCATGGCGTCCGACCCGCCGCATTTTACGCCCAGACGCAATGCGGAAAGCGGAACCTCCTCGCGGCGATCGCCCGCCATTTCGGCTAGCAGCTCGTCGATCAGTGCCATACCGGCCGAAAACTCGTCGCTTTCCGCCTGCGCGCGCAAGATGCGCAGGCGACTGCGCCGGGCTTGGGGAATGCGTTCGAGCAAGGCGTCGAGCTGGTTCGATTCGCAGCCAAGCCCCAGCAGCAGCACGCCTCCGGCATTGGGATTGAGCGCCAGGGAGGCGAGTATCGCCGCCGTGCCTTCCAGATCCGCGCCAAGTTGCGAGCAGCCGAAGGGGTGATTGAAGGCGTGTACCCCGTCGAGGCCCTCGGAACCTGCCGGGATCGCGGCGTTCCCGCGCACCGCCAGCCTTTCCCCCAGGCGTCCGACGCAGCCTACCGTCGGCAGGATCCACAATTCGTTCCGCGTGCCGACACTGCCGTCCGCGCGGACATAGCCGCGAAAACTGTGCAGGCCCGATGCCTTCGGTGCCGGCGTGCCTGCGCCTCGACCGGCAAAAGCATAAGCGCTCTCTCCTGCCAGAGCAGTCCGAACGTTATGGGTGTGAACGTGTTCGCCCGGCGCGATGTCCTGCCGCGCGAGACCGATCGGCGCGCGATAGCGACGCACTGGCGCTCCGGCCTTTATCGATCTGACGGCGAACTTGTGCCCAGCCGGAATCGCGTCCCGCAGGGTTATACTCTCAAGCTCTACCTGGATTTCCGCACCCGCTTCCAGAGGCTGGAGGGCAACGGCGACATCGTCCTCAGGCGCAATGCGGACAGCCGTGACGGGATGGGCAAGCGTTTCTACCATGCTGCCTCGATACGCCATTGCCAGCGCTGGCACAAGTCGGTATTCGACGACGGACCAAGGAGTTTCCGGATGCCCAGGCTCACGCTTCACCCAGATCGTCTTTTTCCCGCAGACCCGGCCACGCGCGCCATCGCGCGCGATCTCTATGGGCATGTCGCGCACCTGCCGATCGTCAGTCCCCACGGACACACCGATCCCGAATGGTTCGCAACCGATGCACCCTGGACCAACGCCACGGAGCTGCTGCTGGCGCCGGACCACTATCTGTTCCGCATGCTCTATTCGCAGGGCATCGATCTCGATGCCCTGCGCGTGCCGCGCAAGGGCGGTGTGCTGCCGGATACCGATCCGCGCGAGGCCTGGCGGGTGTTCGCGGCTCATTGGCATCTTTTCCGAGGCACCCCGTCCAGCATGTGGCTGAACCACGTCTTTGCCGAAGTCTTCGGGATCGACGTGACGTTGGATGCGGGAACGGCCGATCATTACTACGACGCCATCGCCGAGGCTCTGGCGTCACCGGCGTTCCGCCCGCGCGCGTTGTTCGAGCGTTTCAACATAGAGCTGCTGGCTACCACCGAAGGCGCGGGGGACGATCTCAGGCACCACCGGGCGATACGCGATTCGGGCTGGAAGGGCAGCGTGGTCACCACCTATAGGCCGGACTCGGTGATCGATCCCGAGCACGATTCCTTCGCTCGCGACCTTGCGCGTTTCGCCGATCTCTCCGGTGAGAACGTGGACAGCTGGACAGGCTACCTCGCCGCGCATCGCAAACGCCGCGCCGACTTCCGTGCGATGGGCGCCACGGCGACGGATCATGGCTTCCTGACGGCGAGAACGGCGAATCTCTCGACCGCAGCGTGCGAGGCTCTCTTTGCCAAAGTCATGGGCGGCAAGTCCGATGCGGAGGAAGCCGAACTGTTCCGGGCGCAGATGTTGACCGAGATGGCGCGGATGAGCCTGGAAGACGGGATGACCATGCAGATTCACCCCGGCGCCTCGCGCAACCACAACGCGCGGCTGTTCGCCACACACGGTCGCGACAAGGGCGCCGACATTCCGCGCGGCACCGAATATGTCGAGGCATTGCGGCCGATGCTCGACCTGTTCGGGAACGAGCCCGATCTCACCGTCATCCTCTTCACGCTCGATGAGACGACCTATGCGCGCGAGCTGGCGCCGCTGGCCGGGCACTATCCGTGCCTGCGGCTCGGGCCTGCGTGGTGGTTCCATGACAGCCCCGAGGGCATGCGCCGCTTCCGTGAGATGACCACGGAAACTGCGGGTTTCTACAACACCGTGGGCTTCAATGACGATACCCGCGCATTCCTTTCGATCCCGGCCCGGCATGACGTTGCCCGGCGTATCGATTGCGGCTTCCTCGCCCGCCTTGTCGCAGAGCATCGCCTCGCGGACTGGGAAGCGGCCGAGCTGGCACAGGAATTGACCGTGGGCCTGGTTCGCAAGGCTTACGGCCTGGAAGCGCCTGCCGCTCGCGAGGTGGAACCGGTATGATGCGCCTCGCGAACGACAGCCTCGGCCGGTTGCCGCGTTCGGTCTCCAGGCCGGGGTACGACCGGGCGGCGGTGCGCCGCGGCGTGGTTCATTTCGGGCCGGGCGCCTTCCATCGCGCCCACCAGGCTGCCGCGTTCGATAGGTTGCTGGAGCATGATCCGCGATGGGGGCTGACGGGCGTCAGCCTCAACTCGCGCGGGGTTGCCGATGCGCTCAATCCGCAGGACGGGCTCTACACGCTCGCTCTCATCGACACCGATACGGAATACCGCGTAATCGGGGCAGTCGGCGCGGTGCTCACCCGTGACGAACCTCAAGCGATTCTGGCGGCGCTGGTTCATAAAGACACGCGCATCGTCAGTTCCACGGTGACGGAGAAAGGCTATTGCCTTGCTGCCGACGGTACGCTCGATTTTTCCCATCCGGCGATAGGTCGAGAGATCGAGGCCGCGCAAGCGCACGACTGGGTGCCCAGCACGTTCACCGGCTGGCTGGTTCGCGGGCTGCGGGCGCGGCGCCTGGCCGGGCTGAATGGGCTGACCGTGCTGTCTTGCGACAATCTCACGGATAACGGTCGCAAGCTGGAGGCCGCCACGATCGCGCTGGCCCAGGCGATCGATGCCGAGACGGCGCGCTGGATCGCGGACAATGTGGCGTTCCCCAATGCGATGGTGGATTCGATAACGCCGGCCACGGACGACGCCCTGCGAGCCCGTGTCTCGGCTGCGACCGGGCTTGAAGACGCCTGGCCGATCCAGCGAGAGCGCTTTACGCAGTGGGTGATAGAGGATCGCTTTGCCGGTGAACGTCCTGCGCTCGAACTGGCGGGCGTGACTTTCGCAAACGAAGTGCGGCCGTTTGAGACGGCTAAACTGCGTCTGCTGAACGGCGCCCATTCATCGCTGGCCTATATCGGCCTTGGTCGAGGATTGGAGACCGTGGCCGATGCCATGGCCGACCGTGATCTGGCGGTCTTCGTGGAACGACTGATGCGCGAGGATATCGCGCCTTCGGTAGCAGCCGCGCCGGGACTGGATCAGGAGCGCTACATCTCGGACATTCTCGCCCGCTTTGCCAACCCCTCGATCCGCCATCTTTTGGCGCAGATCGCGTGGGACGGATCGCAGAAGCTGCCTTATCGGCTGCTGGATACGGTGCGCGACGCGCTGGCCGCCGGTCGGCCCATCGAGCGGCTGGCACTGCCGATCGCCGCTTGGCTGCGCTTTTTAACGGCTGCGGCGCGCGAAGGGCGCGCGATTACGGATCCGCTCGCGACATTGCTGTTGGAGCGTGCCGAAGATTGGAGATCGGTTCTCGCCTTGAGAGACGTGTTCGGCGATCTGGGTGATGATCCCCGGTTCCTTCGCGCCGTGGAGCGAGGATGGGCGAGCTTGGAGGCGGGGAGCCTGGAAGCGATCGGCGCTCTGTAACTGCGCATCCCTTCCACCAACGTCCCGAAACGCGCTGTCCTGTGTCTCGCTGAATTCCTGATCAGACATACAATGTCACTATTTTTGCCCGATAATCCGATTAGAGCACACGTTGAGCGGCTCGGAAGCGAATAATGCGCTTTAGCCGGAACGTTTCGATAAGAGGACAGCGTGTTGCAGAGAAACCATCTTGCCGTTGCAGGCGCTGCCGTAATGGTGGCTGCATGCGCCTTAAGCGGCCCGGCCGCTGCCCAGGACCTCAGCGGTTCGCGACAGTCGTTCGAAAAGCCGAGCAACGATCGCATCATTCTTGGGATCGGCTCCGCCGCTACGCCCGTCTATCAGGGCGCGGACAGCTACCGGGTCTTGCCACTGCCGGCGATCGACATTGCGCAGGGCCCGATTTTTGCCAACTTCCGCAACGGGATCGGCGTCAACTTCGTCGCCCGGCCGAAACTTACGCTTGGTTCGAGCATCACCTTCATGCCGGGCTATCGGCGGCGCGATGTGCCGGACGGTATCGGCAGACTTTCCTCCGGCGCCGGCGCGCGCGCGTTCGCCAGCGTTTCTTCCGGAGGTCTGATCGCAACCGTGGGCGCCACGCAAGGATTTGTCGGCAGCACCAGGGGTTTCGTGGCGGATGCCAGCCTTTCCTATCCGATCATCGCAAGCCGAAAACTGATCCTGACCCCCTCGATCGCCACCAGCTTCGCCGATCGCCGCCATAGCGACCGCTATTTCGGCGTTACCGACGAGGAGGCGCAGGCCTCGGGACTGGCGCCGTGGCAAGGCAAGGCCGGCTTCAAGGATGCATCCGTGCTGTTGACCGCCATCTATCGCCTGGATGGGCGCTTCAGCCTGAGTGGTTCGGTCGGCGCGACAACGCTGCTGGGAAGGACGGCGACGAGCCCCCTGGTTGCCCATAAGACGCTTCCCACCGGGTTCCTGTCCTTGACCTATCGCTTGTCTCGCTAGAGTCAGACCCTAGGTCCAGACCCCCAGGCCGCGAAATCGTCTTCAGATCCGCTCGGCCCAATCGAGCGCGGCATCGGCCACCTCTTCCCAACCGCCTTCCAGCAGCGTCCAGTGCGATCGCCCGGCGAATTCCAGATAGTCCGTGCGGGTCGCCGCGCGGCTTTGGCGGGCATGGATAGCGCGGGTCATGGCGGCGTCG
>NZ_DAMDBA010000016.1:0-70076 GCF_032093395.1 Novosphingobium sp. | reverse complement strand
AAAAACGACATTTTCCAAAAAATGGCGGTTTCCAGCGAGTTCAACCTCTTCGCCAGCCAAATATGGGGACGATCCCCCGGTTATCAACCTGCCGGGAACCAAGCCCTTTGAAACACAGCGCCAGGAAGAGCGAGACACGCTCTCACGCTTTCTTTACCAGCCTGCCTTAGGGGCACAGTGCAAGGGCGCCCTCTCGATGCCTGCCCGAACGGAGACCTGAAAACGTCATGCCGAAGCCGGCGATCAGCGTTGCCATGAGCGTCTACAATGGCGAGCGTTTCCTCCCGCTCGCCATCGAGAGCGTGCTTGCGCAAACCTTTTCCGACTTCGAGCTGCTGATCCTCGACGATGGATCGCGCGACGGTTCCGCGCAGATCATCAGGCACTACGCCGCCACGGATGCGCGCATACGCCCCATCCTTCGCGAGAATCGCGGATTGATCGCCAGCCTCAACGAACTGCTTGTGGAGGCGCAGGCTCCGCTGGTGGCGCGCATGGATGCCGACGATATCTGTCGGCCTGAACGCTTCGGCCGCCAGGTGGAGTTCCTCACGCACCATCGCGACTATGGCGTGGTCGGCACCTGGAGCGAGGATATCGGCGAACACGGCGAGGCGCTGGTCCGCAGCGGCGCCGATCATCCGCTCACCCATGAGGACATGATCGTCGCCATAGAGAACGGCGAGCAATTGATCTGCCATCCGGCCGTGATGTTCCGCCGCGAGGTGGTCCTGGCTGTGGGCGGCTATCATGCCGCGTTCCGTCATTGCGAAGACCTGGACCTCTGGCTGCGCCTGTCGAGCGTGACGCGGATGGGCAACATTCCGGAGCGGCTTCTTCGCTATCGGCGCTATCCGGACCAGGTCTCCGCCCGCCATTCCACGGAGCAGCAGATCGGCTCCGTGATCGCGCGCCTCGCCTGGGAAGAGCGTCGCGACGGACGACCCGATCCAACCGAAAATCTCGCGCGACTGCCTTCTATCGACACGCTGGATGCCCTGTTCGGCCGCCCCGGCGTTTCCCGCGCCGCGCGCGAGACGATCGCGCTGGGCCTGCGCTGGTCCCCTGCCGCCATGCGCGACGGCGGCTTCGACATCCTGCTCGACCATGTTCGTAATGGCGGACGCCGCGATGGACTGTGGCGGACGGTGGCCCGGCTCGTGCGGTTCGGGGAGCCGGCGCGCGCGCTGCGTCTTGCCGCTGCCCTGGTACGGAACTGACCGGCATGTCGGTACGCCGCGCCGCGCTCTGGTCGCTCGCCGCGCAATACGCCACGTTCACCATTCAATTCGTCGCGAGCGTCGTCATTTCGCGGCTGTTCCTGCTGCCGGCCGATGTCGGGCTGTTCTCGATCGCCCTCGCCGCCGCCATGCTGGTTTCGATCTTCCAGGACCTGGGCATTACCCGCTTCATCTCCGGCCAGCCGGAAATGAGCCCGGCCGCGGTGCCGCACTATGCCGCGGTGGCCGTGACGATCGGATGGAGCGTGGCTGCAATCGTCGCCGTAGCGGCGCCGTTCGTGGCACACTTCTATGCCCAGCCGGCCATCGCCCCGCTGCTATGGCTTATCGCGGCCTCCTACCTCATCACGCCCTACTCTACCGTTCCGGCCGCCCTGCTGGTGCGCGAGATGGACTTCCGCACCCTGTTCCTGGTCAACGCCGGAAGCGCGCTGGCGGGGAACGGCACGGCGATCGCATTGGCCGCCTGCGGCTTCGGAGCGTCATCGCTTGCCTGGGGCGTGCTGGCCACCGCCGTGGCGCGTGCTGCCATCGCCAACCTTCACCGGCCGGTGCGTCCGCGCCTGCCGAAGCATACCGGATCGGTGCGGCCGATGCTGGGCTTCAGTTCGATGTCCTTCGTGCTGAGCGCGAGCGCGGCGATCGGCCAACGCTCCCAGGATCTGATCGTCGGCCGCGTGCTCGGCATCGCGGCGACCGGCCTGTTCAGCCGCGCCAGTGCATTGGCCGGGCAGCTGACCACGCTGGTGACAGGGGCGATCGGCAGCGTGTTCTATTCCGCCTTCGCCCGCAAGCGCGACGCCGGTGAGCCTTTGGCAGAGCCCTATCTCCACCTCGTCGCCTGCTATACCGCGCTCAATTGGGCGGCGATGATCGGTCTTGCCATTGCCGCCGAGCCGCTGGTCATGCTGCTTTACGGCCCGAACTGGATGGGCTCCGCCCCGCTACTGCGCTGGACGGCGCTGGGCGAGATATTCTTCGTGGCCATACCCCTGCAGATGGACGTACCCTTGCTGCTTGGCCAGATCCGCCGGCTCGTCTGGGTGAACCTGCTGGATACGTGCGCCGCAGTGGCGATCCTTACCGCCGGCTGCTTCATCAGCCTGGATGCGGCGGGGATCAGCCGCGTGGTCTATGGCTTCGTCTGGTGGGCGATCTACGCGATCTATCTGGGTCGGCTGATCGGGTTCCGCTTCGGCGCCTTGATGACCGTCTATGCGCGCAGCGGCCTCTGTGCGCTGGCAGCCGGGGTGCCGCTGATGATCGCGCGCTGGCAGGGTGTCGAGCTGGGGCTGATCGCCCTGCTGGTGCTGAGCGCCGCAGGCGTGCTCGCATGGCTGGCTGCGCTGGCCGCTACGCGCCATCCCGCCTGGCGGGAAGTGCGGATGATGGCGGAAGCGCTGTCACGCCCGATCCTCTCCCGGCGCGCGGGCTGAACCGTCGTGCGGATGGCCTACCTCCTGCTGGCCCACGAAGCGCCGAAACAGCTCGAACGCCTGGTCGAAGCCCTGCTCGCCGGAAGCGCCGAGGATTTCGTGGTGATCCATGCCGACCGCCGCTCGGCGCTTTGGCACGCCTTGCGCAAGCACCTGCCGGGGCCGTGCGGCCGGGTCCATCTGGTGCCGGATCCCGTGGCCGTTCGCTGGGGACACTGGAGCCAGGTCGCCGCCACCGAAAAGCTCGTGCGGCAGGCAGTTCGCCTCGGCTGCGACCATGCGCATCTCCTCAGCGGGGCCGACTGGCCGGTAGCTTCGCGAAAGGAGTTGGCACACGGGTTGGACAAAGGCCTCTGCCATATCGAGGTCCGGCCGGGTCACATGGCCGAGCGGATGCAGACCTTTCGCTTCGACGCGCGTTGGCTGCGGCTCGATCCCGCGAGGGACAAGCTTGCCTATGCGGCAACCTGGGAACTGCGCCGCCTCGCGCGGTGGCTGGACCGGGCGCGCCATCGGTTTCGCCGCGAGCGCTCGCAACCTTTCGGGACATGGGCTTACGGTTCGCAATGGTGGTCCCTGCCTGCCGACGCACTGGCCGTGCTGGCGCGCGAACTGCCGCCGCTGCTACGGAGCGGGCGGTTGAAGGGCACGCTATGCTGCGACGAGCATGTCATACCGACCCTGATCGCGCGCCATTTCCCCGATCGGATCGCCGGAAACCGCCGGTTCGTGCAGTTCCCCGGCGGGGCATCCAGCCCGCGCCTGCTGGACGCACACGACCTTCCGGAGATCGCGGCAAGCGACGCCTGGTTCATGCGCAAGGTATCACTCGCGCACGACCCGTTCTTCCTTGCGCTACCCCAGCAGACGAGCGACCCGGATCGGGACGCACCGGAAGCGGAAACGTTGGTATAGCATCGGGCGCGGTGGTATGATCCTGGCTGCGACACCTGCAACATAGCGGTGCGCAGGAGAGAACGATGCCAGGAGCAGCCCTAGGGCTGACGCTCGTCTTCGCCGAACTGGCGATACTGGGCGCCCAGCCTGCACCCTCGCAGTCACTGCCCTCGGACTCACTGCCGACCCCGGACCAGCATCTGCCTGCCCAACCGGATGCCGCGGAACCCGGCGTTGCGCAGCCCGTGCCTTTCGCGGTGCAGTTGCCATGGGCCCAGCATCACTTCGAGACGGACATGGATGCCCCGATCCAGGGCCAGGCCGACGACGACGACCGCATGACGGTTGCCGTGGGCATCGAGGGACGCGGCCCCTACCGGTTTCTGATCGACACCGGCTCGCAGACGACGGTGGTTTCCTCCAGCCTTGCCGGAACACTGGGATTGACGCAGGGGCCGATGGTGCGGGTCATCAGCATGGGCGGCATGAGCAATGTCTCCACGGCGCGACTGGACTCGCTCGACATCGGGCTGAAATCCTACTCGGGCCTCACCGTGCCGGTGCTCGAACGCAACCATATCGGCGCGGATGGCATCGTTGGCACCGACAGCCTCCAGGACCAGCGCGTGGTGCTGGACTTCACGAAAAACACTATCGCCATCGGCGATGCCCATAGCCTTGGCGGCAACAACGGCTATGAAATCATCGTTCGCGCCCGCAAGAAGGCAGGGCGGTTGATCATGACCAATGCCCTCGTCGACGGCATTCGCACGGATGTGGTGATCGACACCGGGGCAAGTTCCACGATCGGCAACCTCGCCCTGCAACGCGCCATGCGAGAGAGAGCCACCGGCCAGACCACCCTGCTCTCGGTCACCGGACACGAATTGCCGGCCGGGTTGGGCTACGCCAGAAAGCTCCAGATCGACGACATCAACGTCTCCAACGTCCTCATCGCCTTTGCCGACGCGCCGGCCTTCAAGGAACTGAACTTGCGCAGGCGTCCCGCGATCTTCCTCGGCATGCGGGAAATGAGGGTGTTCAAACGCATCGCCATCGATTTCACCACGCGGCGCATCATGTTCGATATGCCGAAGTGATCCTGAGCGGAGGGAAGGTTCCCAGGCCATCCGGTGACACCCGTGATTGTCTATCGCTTCGCGCACCCTAAATAGCGCCGATGCCACCAGATACAGCCGTCAACGATTCGCGCGCCCGCCACGATGGCTGGCGCACCCTCCTGCGCTTCATGCCCTATCTCTGGCCCGTGGGGAACCCGGCGCTGCGCTGGCGGATCGTGTGGGCGTGTCTGTTCATCCTGCTCTCCACCGCCACACAGCTTGCCCTGCCCTACCTGATGAAATGGGCGGTCGATCTGATGGGCGCCACCGGCCCGAAACTGGTGCAGCTGGCGATGCTGATGGTGCTGGGCTACGCGGCCGGGCGGCTGATCCAGACGGCGTTCGACAACATCCGCAACATCGTGTTCGAGCGCGTGGGGCAGGATGCCACGCGCGAACTGGCGGAAAGCGTCTTCGGACAGCTCCACCGCCTGTCGTTGCGGTTCCATCTCGCCCGCCGTACCGGCGAAGTGACCAAGACCATCGAGCGCGGCACCAAGAGCATCGACACGATGCTCTACTTCATGCTGTTCAACATCGCGCCCACCATCCTGCAATTGCTGGTCGTGGCGGTGATCTTCTACCTCAATTTCGGCCCCGGCCTCGTCATCGCGACAGGCGTGGCCATCGCCGCCTACATCTGGGTGACCCGCACCATCACCGAATGGCGCACCAAGCTGCGCGAACAGATGAACCGGCTGGACGGGCAGGCGCTATCCCGCGCGGTGGACTCGCTGCTCAACTACGAGACGGTGAAGTATTTCTCGGCCGAGCATCGCGAGCAGGAGCGATACGCCCAGGCGACGCGGGCCTATGCGGTGGCTGCCGTGAAGAGCGAAAATTCGTTGGGCCTGCTCAACATCGCGCAGGGGCTGGTGATCAACCTGCTCATGGCCGGCGCGCTCGGCTATACCGTGTGGGGCTGGTACAAGGGGCAATATACGGCGGGCCAGCTGGTCTTCGTGCAGACCTACCTCACCCAGCTGTTCCGCCCGCTCGACATGCTGGGCATGGTCTATCGCACGATCCGGCAGGGCCTGATCGACATGGCGGAAATGTTCCGCCTGCTCGACGAGCCGCAGGAAGTGTCCGATCGGCCCGACGCGCCCGCGCTGGTCGTCCGGCGCCCCTCGATCGTGTTCGACAATGTGGTGTTCGGCTATGAACCTGACCGGCGCATCCTCAAGGGCCTGTCGTTCGAGGTTCCGGCCGGGCAGAACTTCGCCATCGTCGGTCCCTCGGGCGCGGGCAAGTCCACGCTCGCGCGGCTGCTGTTCCGCTTCTACGACCCGCAGGAAGGCCGCATCCTCATCGATGGGCAGGACATCGCCGGCGTGACCCAGGCGTCCCTGCGCGCCGCGATCGGCATCGTTCCGCAGGATTCCGTGCTTTTCAACGACACCATCGGCTACAACATCGGCTACGGCCGCGACGACGCGACGCAGGCCGACATCGAATCCGCCGCGCGCGGGGCCGCGCTGATGGGCCTGATCGACCGCCTGCCGCAGGGGTTCGCCACGGAAGTGGGCGAACGCGGCCTCAAGCTTTCGGGGGGCGAGAAACAGCGCGTGGCAATCGCCCGCACGCTCGTCAAGAATCCGCCGATCCTGCTCCTCGACGAGGCCACTTCCGCGCTCGACACCCGCACCGAGCAGGACATCCTGGCGACGCTCCACCGCGTCTCGGAAAACCGCACGAGCCTGTCGATCGCGCATCGCCTGTCGACGATCGCCGATTCGGACCGGATCCTGGTGCTGAACGACGGCCAGCTCGCGGAAAGCGGCACCCATGGCGAGCTGCTGCGGCTGGACGGGCTCTATGCGGAAATGTGGGCGCGACAGGCGGCGGAAGCCGAATCCATGATCGAGGCCGCGCAATAGCTTTCGCCCATTCGGAACTTCGGCGGCGCTTGGGTGTTCCGCAAGGATCGATCGCCTCCTCCGGAGCCCCATGCGCGTGAAACTGCCCCCGATGTCCGCCGTATTTCTGCTCATGGGCGCGCTTGCGCCGATCATCCCGGCCGTCATGATCGCCGGCCCCGTACTGGCGCAACCGGAGCCCGCCGCCCTATCCGTCCCGCCATCGGCGCCAATCGAATCGTTGCAGGCCCTTGAGATGCAGAAGGTCGCACGCGCGCATTTCGCCCAGTTGGACTGATTGCAGTTGGACTGATCGAGGCGGTATCGAAGCCAACCGCACATCCCTGCCCGCTCCCGAATAGCCCCAAGGTCGACCACCGGATTGCCGGTTCGTCCGGATTCGCGGAAATATGGTGCCCGCGAAATCGATCGGCAGGGATGAAATGCTCGCCACCAGCGCTCTCTTCACGCGGCATATGGTCCAGCAGGTGCCCCCGCGCGAGCCGGTACCGGTCGGCCTTTTCGCCGGAAATCGCCGCCTCGCGGTGGATGTCCGCAGACCGATGGAGTTCGGCGCGCTGACCCTGCTCTCCCGCCGGGCCCTTTCACGACGTTCGGCGAATCTGGAGGGCCTTAGCCCTCGCGCTATCGCAAAGCGGGCGATCGCGCGCTGGAGCAGGCCGATCGAAACCGGCTATTTCCTCGATACCCGTCATATCGAGCCCAACAACGTGTCGCATCTGTTGATGGACATCATTCCGCTGTGCCTGGCGGCCCGTCGCGCCTTGGGCAACGTCACCTGCGTGTTTCGTCCGCTTCAACCGCGCTTCGAAGAGCTGCTGCGCTATTTCGCGATCGAGCCGCTCTGCACCTATCGCCCGGTTTCCGGCAAGCAGCTTAGCTTCCGTCTATCGCGCGGGCTCGCACAGTTCGGTATCGAAGCGCAGTTCGATGCCCCGCTCTACAACTACACGGGCGAAGTCTACACGGATTGGGTCGCTGCCGGGAACGGCCAGCGGAAAGTCTTCGTCTCCCGCCGTGGCCCGCGTTCCCCCACCAATGCGGCGGCGCTGGATGCCCTGCTATCAGCACGCGGCTTCGCCACGATCTATCTGGAGGACTTTCCGATCGCGGAACAGATCGCCGCGATGGAGGCCGCAGACCACGTGGTGGCCATCCACGGCGCCGCCCTCGCCTATCTGGCGCTGAAGCACCGGACACGCTCGGTCATCGAAATCATGCCACCGCACGTCTACCACGATCATTTTCCCCTCGGGATCGGGCACAAGGTCGACCGATACGTCCAGCTGATCCCGAACTTCGACGATGACGTGCAGTTCCAGGGCTGGCCGGCGATCTATCGACACAAGCAGGCATCGTTCGCCGTCGATTTGCGCCAGCTGGAAGAAGCGCTGGACGACGATGCAACGGAAATCGGACCTGAAAGACACGAGCAGGCCGCCGCCATCGCGGCACAGGCCTAGACCGGCTGACCCGCTCCGTTCCCGGCCACTTTCACTTCACGACGTCGGCCTCGTGCCAGACGACAGCTTGTGCTGCCTTCATGCAATTTTCGGCCGTGTCCCAGGAAAGCGACGGCGAACCATAGAGCCGCCAGCCCTGCGCCAACGCTTCGGACACCCGCTCGCAGAAGGCGCGGTCGTCGGCGCCGGTCAGCAGGCGGTAGATCGGGCGGTCTTCGGGGGTCTGGTACATCTGGCATCTCTTTCGATTTCGAAAGTCAGATGCCTAGTCACTCCAGCCCCGCTGGCAAGTCCCCCATTTTCTCTCCCCGTTCGACGAACGCCTGCCAAGTCATCCCGGATAGCGTTCGAATTCCGGCAGGCCCGCGATATCTTTCATCCAGCCGATCCGTTCGGCCACCTGAATGTGGGCCTGGGGAGGCAGGGCATCGGGATCGTCGAGCGTGGCGACCTGGATGTCGATCAGGCCGGGCAGATATTCCTCGTTGGCATACCACAGCCCGGTGCCGCAGCGCGGACAGAAGTGGCGCATGGTCGAACCGCTGGAGTTGTAGACCGAGGCTTCGCCCGCCGTAAGCGCGAATTCCGGCGTCTTGAACGCGGCCCAAGCCACGGTCGGCGCACCGGATGATTTGCGGCAATCGGCGCAGTGGCACAGCGCGACATGCTCCGGCGCACCTGCAACGGTGTAGCGAACGTCGCCACACTGACATCCACCTTCGAGCGTCATAGCGAATCTCCCTCTGATGCGAGGAAGCTAGTCGATCTTCAGGAACATTCAAGGAACAAATTTCGTCGTCCCGGACTCGATCCGGGACCGCTGGCCGAGCCGCGCCTTGCTCGCAGGCAGGCGCCTAAAGACCTGACAGCGGTCCCGGATCAAGTCCGGGACGACGGGAAATCTGCGACGTTTAAAGGATATACTTCGACAAGTCCGCGTTGCCCGCGAGGCCTTCCAGCTTTTCGCGCACATAGGCCTCGTCGATCGTCACGGTCTCGCCCTTGCGGTCCTCGGCCTCGAAGCTGAGTTCCTCCAGCAGCTTTTCCATCACCGTCTGGAGGCGACGCGCGCCGATGTTCTCGACGGTTTCGTTCACCAGGGCGGCGATGCGGGCGATCTCGCCCACGGCGCCTTCGGTGACCTCCACCGCGACTTCCTCGGTCGCGAGCAGCGCCTTGTACTGGGCCACCAGGTTCGCGCGGGTTTCCGAGAGGATACGCACGAAATCCGCTTCCGTGAGGGCCTTCAGTTCGACGCGGATCGGCAGGCGGCCCTGAAGCTCGGGCAGCATGTCGCTGGGCTTCGCCACATGGAACGCACCGCTGGCGATGAAGAGGACGTGGTCGGTCTTCATCGGGCCGTACTTGGTGGCCACCGTCGTGCCTTCGATCAGCGGCAGCAGGTCGCGCTGCACGCCTTCGCGGCTGACCGAACCGCCGCGCACGTCGGAGACGGCGATCTTGTCGATCTCATCGAGGAAGACGATGCCGTTGGTTTCCGCACTCGCCAGCGCGGTGCGGGCGACGTCGTCCTGATCCAGGCGCTTCTCCGATTCCTCGTCCACCAGCTTGTCCCAGGCGTCGGGCACCTTCATCTTGCGACGGGTCAACTTCTGGCCACCGAACTTGCCCATGATATCGGACAAGTTGATCATGCCGACCGAGCCGCCCATGCCCGGGATCTCCATCGGCGCCGAGGGGCTATCCTCGACCTCGATCTCGACCTCGGTATCGTTCATGGCGTTTTCGGTGATGCGCTGGTGGAAAGAGGCGCGGGTGGCCTCGGAAGCGCCTTCGCCGACCAGCGCATTGAGCAGGCGCTCCATCGCCGCCTTGGAGGCAGCCTCGCGCACGGATTCGCGGCGGCGCTCCTTTTCCAGCCGGATCGCTTCCTCCACGAGGTCGCGGGCGATCTGCTCGACGTCGCGGCCGACATAGCCGACTTCGGTGAACTTGGTCGCCTCCACCTTCACGAAGGGCGCATCCGCCAGCTTGGCCAGGCGGCGGCTGATCTCGGTCTTGCCGCAGCCCGTCGGGCCGATCATGAGGATGTTCTTGGGCGTCACCTCGTCGCGCAGGTCGAGCGAGAGCTTCTGGCGCCGCCAGCGATTGCGCAGGGCAACCGCGACGGCCTTCTTCGCCTCGCTCTGGCCGATGATGTGGGCATCGAGCGCGCGGACGATCGCCTTGGGGGTGAGGTTGTCTTTCATGATGTGATCGGTCTCAGATGGTCTCGACCGTGACGCGGTCGTTGGTGAAGACGCAGATGTCGGCGGCGACGGTCATGGCGCGCCGGGCGATCTGCTCGGCATCGGTCTCGTAGCCGTCGATGGCGCGGGCGGCGGCAAGGGCATAGTTCCCGCCCGAGCCGATCGCGGTGATCTGGCTGTCCGGACCGCCCTCGGGCTCAAGCACGTCGCCATTGCCGGTGAGCACCAGCAGGGTGTCCGCGTCGGCCACGATCATCAGCGCTTCCAGATTGCGCAGATACTTGTCGGTGCGCCAGTCCTTGGCGAGTTCGACGGCCGCGCGCATGAGCTGGCCGCGATGCTGCTCCAGCTTGCGCTCCAGCCGCTCGAACAGGGTGAAGGCGTCGGCCGTGGCGCCGGCAAAGCCTGCGATCACCTTTCCGTCACCGATGCGGCGCACCTTGCGCGCATTGGGCTTCATCACCGTATTGCCCATGGAGACCTGTCCGTCACCGGCGATGACGGTCTTGCCGCCCTTCTTGACGCCGATGATGGTCGTACCGTGCCACTGGATCAGGCCGTGGCTAGCCCCGCTATTATCCATGCCGCGGATATATGACCGCGTTCGCGCGGTTCAAGCGGTGAAAATACAAGACGCCCCGCATCCGAAACAACAAAAAACGTCCGCGAAACCGAGGCGGTGTCGCGGACGTTTTTGAGCGACGATCCGGGGATCGCGCGATTTTCCCGATCAGCTGCCGTTGGGACCGGGGCCGACCGGGCCGGTGCCGCCACCGGGCATGCCGGCAGCGCCCACGGCGCCGATATTGCCGAACAGATCTTCCAGCAGGCCGCGATGGCGGCCCAGCGTTGGCGTAGTGTCGCCGTTCGGGTTGATCCGGGCCACCTGTTCCATGCCGCGCTTGTCGACGCCGACGACATTGCCGGCCGGGTCGAAGCGCACGCGCAGCACCGTCTGCTCGGACGTCTGAGGACGGCGGAACGGCGGCGTCTTCACGGTCTGCGAAATGTAATAGTAGTCCTTCTCGCCGAACTGGCTGACGAAGGTCGGGCGGCCGAGCGTCTTTTCCACCGACAGGCGGTTGTCGATGCCGGGCTGCACCGAATCGAGCAGCGTCTGATCTACCAGATATCCACGGTGATCGCGCACCGAAGTGCATCCCGCCGTCAGCGCAGCCAGCGCCAGCGCGATGCCTGCCGCCTTAGCCATGTGACCGTAACTGCGCATTTTCCCACTCCATTCGGGGCCCGGCCCTTCGCCGGGCATTGCCACCAGACGCAGGGCCCATATATCGGCCAGATAACGGCACCGAGCCTTAGAGCCCGCCAGCCCGTCACGCAATGGGCGTTGGGGCAGGTCGATTGAATTGCCGATGAACGAAAGGTCAGACTGCCCCGTGTCCATGCTTTCCCGTCTCGTCGGCAAACGCTCCGATCCGCAGGGCGCGGTTCGCCCGCTCTGGCACCGCATCGTCGAGATCGCCCGAGAGAAGCCGTGGTACGCCGATTTCGGCGTGGCCGACACCGTGGCCGGCCGCTTCGACGCCGTGACGCTGGTCCTGGCCCTCGTCATGCTGCGGATGGAGCGTGTGGAAGCCCTGATCACGCCTTCCGTTCACCTGACCGAGTTGTTCGTGGACGACATGGACGGCCAGCTTCGCCAGTCCGGCGTTGGCGACCTGGTGGTCGGCAAGCGCATGGGCAAGCTGATGAGCGTCCTCGGCGGACGTATCGGCGCCCTGCGGGAAGCGCTTCCGCTGGGAGACGATGCACTGGCCGAAGTGCTGGGCCGCAACGTGACGCTGACCGAGGACGCGGACCCGCTCCGCCTTGCCGGGCATGTCCGGGCGCTGGCCCGCCAGCTCGATACCGTTACCGACCATGACCTCCTGAACGCGAGCATTGCGCGATGACCGATATTCCAGCCTACACGCCCGAATTCTCCCGACCGATCGACATCCGCCAGGCCGAGGGCAAGGCCACGCACCGGCTTGAGGCCGATGCCGCCGAGCGCGAGGCGCTTTCCGCGCGTTTCGGCCTTGTGCGGATCGAGCGGCTTACCGCCGACCTCGAACTGGAGCGCAAGGATCGCAAGGTGGAGGGACGCGGCCGGATCGAAGCCGATTACGTCCAGGCCTGCGCCGTCTCGGCCGAGGACATCGCCATCTCGCTGGACGAGCCGGTGTTCTTCCGTTTCGTGCCCGAGGCGGGCGACCATACGCCCGATGAGGAGATCGAACTCGATTCGGACGATTGCGACGAGATCGAGTATCACGGCACGCATATCGATCTTGGCGAGGCCGTGGCGCAGAGCCTGGCCCTGGCGATCGATCCGTTCCTGACCGGCCCCGAAGCGGACAGCGCCCGCAAGGCCGCCGGAATCGGCACGCCCGAGGACAGCAGCCCGTTTGCGGCGCTCAAGGGCCTGGGCCTCAAGGAATAAGCCCAGAGGCAAGGAAAAGATAATCGGGCCGGGCCAAGGAACGCCTTGATTGCGGGCGCGTTTCCCCGCAAGCGAAGCGCTTTCCTTGCGCTCTTCTTCCTGGCAGGCCCATGCATTCACCATTTCCGCAGGCCCCGTTTCCGCAGACCGGGCCTGCCAAGCAGACCTTCGGCAGCGACGTCGCGCGGACGCGCGTAAAGCCCGGCCTCGACCCCAAGACCGCGTTCGGCCTGGCCGTGGCCATCCTGTTCTTCCTGGCCAGCGGGACGGTGGCGTACCTTAACGTCCGCGTGCTGCGGGACGACACGCAGAAGATCGTGCACTCCCACGAAGTCATCGTGGCGCTGAACGGCCTGCTGTCGGCCGTGCAAGATGCGGAGACGGGCCAGCGCGGCTTCCTGCTGACCGGGCGGGAGAGCTATCTCGATCCCTATCGCAGCGCGCTGACCGAAGTCGGGGGCCAGTTCAGGACGATCGGGAACCTCACTCGCGACAACCCCGATCAGCAAGGGCGGCTCGCACCGCTGCGCCGTCATATCGACGCCAAGCTGGCGGAACTGAGGGAAACGATCGTGGCGCGCCAGAACGGCGGCCTGGAAGCGGCCTTGCTGCTGGTCGCCTCGGATCGCGGCAAGGTCGAGATGGATGCCATCCGCAGCCAGCTCGGGCTGATGCAGCAGGATGAGGCGCGCCTGCGACAGGAGCGCCTGGCGGAAATGGAACAGGCCTACAAGTCGGCCTGGGCCAGCGGCATCGCTTCCTGTCTTCTGGGTATCGCCCTGACGCTGGTGATCGGTTTCCTGATGCGGCGGGCGGCGATCGCGGCGGGACATCGCGAATGGCTTCAGGCGGGCCAGGTCGCCCTTGCCTCGGCGGTGCTGGGAGACCAGCCAGTGGAGCAGCTTGGCGAAAACATGCTGGCCTTCCTGGTGCGGTTCGTGGGTGCCCAGGCGGGCGCGGTGTTCTCGGGAGATGGCCATCACTTCCGCCGTGTCGCCGCCTATGGCGTTCCCGCCGATGCCGGGATCGTCGAGCGTTTCTCGATGCGCGAGGGTCTGCTCGGCCAGGTCGCGGCGGACGGCGCGCCGGTGCTGCTGGCCGACATTCCCGACAGCTACCTGACGATCGGCTCCACCTTCGGAAGCGACAAGCCGCGCCACCTGCTGATCGCGCCCGCAGTTGCCGACCAAACGGTCCACGGCGTGATCGAACTCGGCTTCCTCCAGCCGGTGGACGAACATGTCCTGGCCTTCCTGGCCGAAATCTCGAACGCGGCGGGCGTCGCCCTGCGCTCGGCCCGCTATCGCGCCGAATTGCAGCACCATGCCGAGGAACTCCAGGTCCAGAGCGAGGAACTGCGCGTTTCCAACGAGGAACTCGAAGAGCAGGGCCGCGCGCTCAAGGAATCGCAGGTGCGGCTGGAGCATCAGCAGGTCGAACTGGAGCAGACCAACTCGCAGCTGGAGGAACAGGCTCAGCAGCTGGAGCACCAGCGCGACGATCTTGCCCGCTCCAACGCCGTGGTGGAGCTGAAGGCCCAGGAACTGGAACAGGCCAGCCGCTACAAGTCCGACTTCCTGGCCAACATGAGCCACGAACTGCGCACGCCGCTCAATTCGCTGCTGATCCTGTCCAAGCTGCTGGGCGACAATCCGCAGGCCAATCTTACCGGCGATCAGGTGCAGTACGCTCGCACCATCGAGTCCTCGGGCAACGACCTGCTGGCGCTGATCAACGACATTCTCGACTTGTCCAAGATCGAGGCCGGGCACTTGCAGATCCGGCCGGAAACGGTGCTGCTGGAACGGCTGACGAGCGACATGCGCCAGCTCTTCCAGCCGGTCGCCCGGACGCGCGGGCTGGATTTCGATGTTCGCGTCGCGCCGGGCTGTGCCGCCACGCTCGATACCGACCGCCAGCGGCTGGAGCAGATCCTCAAGAACCTGCTCTCCAACGCCTTCAAGTTCACCGAGACCGGGCGCGTGGGGCTGGACATCGAGCCGGACGGAAGCGATGCCCTGCTGCTGTCCGTAACCGACACCGGCATCGGCATTCCCGAAGACCAGCAACGCGCGATCTTTGAGGCCTTCCGCCAGGCGGACGGCACGGTGAACCGCAAGTACGGCGGCACCGGCCTCGGCCTCTCGATCTCGCGCGAACTGGCCCGCCTGCTCGGCGGCGCGATCTCGCTGACCAGCGTGGCCGGACAGGGCAGTCGCTTCACCTTGCGCCTGCCGCTGGCCCATGATCCGGCGATCGAAGGATCCGCGCGGATCACGCCGAACGGCGTCGCCATGGCCATGCCTGCCGCTCCCGCCGCAACGATGCCTCCCTCGCGATCGGCCTCGCATAAGCCTGAGCCGGCAACCCTGCTGCGGCAGGTGGAGGACGACCGCGAAACCGCAAGCATGGCCCAGCGCGTGCTGCTGGTGGTCGAGGACGATTCCTCCTTCGCCGGCATCGTGCGCGACATGGCGCGGGAGATGGGTTTCCAGTGCCTCGTCGCCGGCACGGCCGAGGAAGCACTGCAACTCGCGCGCAGCTTCCAGCCCCACGCGGTGGTGCTCGACATCGGCCTGCCCGACCAGTCCGGCCTCGCCCTGCTCGACCGCCTGAAGCGCGATGTCGAGACGCGGCACATCCCGGTCCACGTCGTTTCCGGCACCGATCATACCCAGACCGCGCTCTCGCTGGGCGCCGTCGGCTACCTGGTTAAGCCAGTGAAGCGGGAAGACCTTTCGGGCGTGCTGCAAACCCTTGCGGCCCGGCTCGATTCCCCGACGCGGCGGGTGCTCATCGTCGAGGACGATCCCGTCCAGCGCGACGCCGTGGCCCGCCTGCTCAGCTCTGGCGAGGTGGAGACGGTGGCCGCCGCCACCGCCGCCGAATGCTTCGAACTGCTGGCCAGCCAGACCTTCGACTGCATGGTGCTCGACCTCGCCCTGCCCGATGCCAGCGGCTTCACCCTGCTGGAAACGCTCAGTCGCGAGGGCACCTATGCCTTCCCGCCCGTGATCGTCTATACGGGGCACGACCTGACCCCCGACGACGAGCAGCGCCTGCGCCGCTATTCCGATTCGATCATCATCAAGGGCGCCCGCTCGCCCGAGCGCCTGCTCGACGAAGTCTCGCTGTTCCTGCACCAGGTCGTCACCGAGCTACCGCCCGAGCAGCAGACGATGATCCAGCAGGCACGCAACCGCGACGCGATCCTGGAAGGCCGCCGAATCCTGGTGGTGGAGGACGACGTGCGCAACGTCTACTCGCTCACCAACATCCTCGAACCGCAGGGCGCGGTCGTGCAGATCGCGCGCAACGGGCAGGAGGCGATCGACGCGCTGGATCGCTCCGCCGACGATGACGTCCATCGCATCGACCTCGTGCTGATGGACGTGATGATGCCGGTGAAGGACGGCCTTACCGCCACGCGCGAGATCCGGCAGGATCCGCGCTGGGCCCGGCTGCCGATCATCACCCTCACCGCCAAAGCCATGCCCGACGATCAGGAGCGCTGCATCGACGCGGGGGCCAACGACTACATGTCGAAGCCGCTCGACGTGGACAAGCTGCTCTCGCTGGTCCGCGTCTGGATGCCGCGCTGATGCGAAACCGGAAGCGCGAAGGCCAACGCTGATGGACGAGGAGAAGATCGAGGATATCGAGATCCGCCTCCTGCTGGAGGCGCTCCACAGCCGCTATCACTACGACTTCCGCAACTATGCGCAAAGCTCGCTGAAACGTCGCCTGCGCCAGGCGCGCGACCAGATGGGACTGCCTACCTTCTCCGCGCTTCAGGACCGCATGTTGCGCGATCCCGCCACGGTCTCGCGCCTGCTGGGCTTCCTGACGGTGCAGGTCAGCGAACTGTTCCGCGACCCCGCCTACTTTCGCGCCATCCGCGAGAAAGTGGTGCCGCACTTGCGAACCTATCCCTCGCTCAAGGTCTGGATCGCCGGATGCAGCGCGGGGGAGGAGCTCTATTCGCTGGTCATCCTGTTCCGCGAGGAAGGGCTGGAAGACCGCACCCTGTTCTATGCCACAGACATCAGCCAGGATGCGCTCGATGCGGCGGCGCGCGGAATCTATCCGCTCGACCGCATCCGCACCTTCACCGAGAACCATCAGCTTGCGGGGGGCAAGTCCTCGCTGTCGGACTACTATTCCACCGCCTATGGCCACGCCGCCTTCGACAAGAGCCTGCGCGACCGGGTGGTCTTTTCCGACCACAGCCTCGTCTCCGACGCGGTCTTCGCGGAAATGCACCTAATTTCCTGCCGCAACGTCATGATCTACTTCGACCGCACCTTGCAGGACCGCGCCGTGGGGCTGTTCCGGGACTCGCTGGCGCGCAAGGGGTTCCTGGGCCTCGGCGCACGGGAAAGCCTGCGCTTCTCCTGCCACGCCGGGGCGTTCAGCGACTTCGTGCGCGAGGAGAAGATCTACCAGAAGCGCGAGCCGTGACGTCCCCTGGGCCTGAACCGACTGGACCTCAACCGACAGGCCGGGGCGCGGTGGTCCTGGGGGCTTCGGCCGGGGCGGTGCAGGCGCTCTCGCGCATTCTTCCCATCCTGCCCCCGGATTATCCGCTGCCGGTGCTGGTGGTGGTCCATGTGCCGCCGCAAAGGCGCAACGTGCTTGCGGCGCTGTTCGCGGAGAAATGCCGACTGGCGGTGCGCGAACCGGACGACAAGGAGCCGATCGCGCCGGGCACGATCCTTTTCGCACCACCCGACTACCACATGCTGATCGAGGCCGACCGCACCGTTTCGCTCTCGACCGAAGGGCCTGTGCAGTTCTCGCGCCCCTCGATCGACGTGCTGTTCGAGAGCGCGGCCGATGCCTATGGCGCGGGCCTGATCGGCGCGGTGCTGACCGGCGCCAACCATGACGGCGCGGAAGGCCTGAGGGCCGTGGCCGAAGCCGGGGGCACCGCCTTCGTGGAAGACCCGGCGGAGGCGGCCTATCCCGTCATGCCCAGCGCCGCCCTCGCGCTCACGCCGCGCGCCGAAAGCCTGTCGCTTGCCGCGATCGCGCAGCGCCTGCTGGAAGCGGCCGGATAGCCGGCCCTATTCCGGCGCGATCATCCTGTAAGCCCCGCCCATGAGCCGCGTCACCTCGTCGCGGGAAAGCACATATTGCGGCTCGTAGCCAAGGCCCGTTCGCCGGGTGCGCCGCCACTGGTCCACGTAGAGCCCCTTGTCCTGCCCGAATACCGAGTGGACGTGACGGGCCAGCCCCGCCGGGCAATCGGCCGAATAGGCCGCGCGGAAAATGCCGATATCGACCACGTAAGGCCCCACCATGACCCAGACATGCCCGCCCCAGCGCAGTTCCTCGGCACCGAACACGGCCGGACCGTCCACCGGCTCGGGAATTCCGTATACCGGCTTCCCGTCCACCGAGAGCACGCCCGCAACCACATGAACCGGCGCCGACAGGTGGCGTTCCAGCTGCACGGCCAGAGCCGCGCTCAGCCAGGCCGCCAGCGGCTTGCCTTCGCCCGCCTCGGCCGCATCCGCACCGGCATTCCGGAAGACCTTGAGGATCTCCACCGCGCAAGCCGCAAGCCGGGCCTTGTCGGCATCCGGCATGGCATAGGCCTTGAACGCCTTGGCTTCCGCCCAGCCGTGCCGCGCGGCGACCAGCTTGCCAAGCTGGGTCAGGTCTTTTGTCACTGTCATTCGAAATCACTTCCCGCTCGTCCGGCAACAACCGGTGCGGCCCGAGCCCTTAGAGAGGCTTTGCCGCCAGGCCAAGTGCCGCGCCTGCGAATCGGCCTGATCCACTCTGGCAGCCGACACGCTCCTCGCCTCCAGTCGAACGGATGGTAAACCCTGTTCATTCCGGCCCTAAATCGATCGGCAGTTTTAAAAAGCCGAACGCATAGACAGTGGGCTGAGCAGCAAGCATTTTCTATTCGGCGGCACCCAAGGCCGAAACGACATTATGATTAAACAGCCGATCCGGCGGCAGTTCTATCCTTCTGCTGCGAAACTGCGCCTAATTTCCAGATGTTATCGGAACGACAACCCCGCCCGCTTTCTGGCCGTCTTCATGACCAGTGGGGCGGCGCCGCATTTCGCTCATGCATGCCGGCACGATGCCGGGCAGAACAGAGAGGTGCCATCGTGTTGAGGACTGCCATCGCCGCAAGCGGCCTGTCGCTGGGAATCCTGGCATCGGTCCCCGCCCATGCCGACATCAACGGAACCATCAACGCCACGATCACGCTGACCGCCGGGTGCATCATCAACGGCCAGAACTACAACGACGGTTCGGCCAACGTCGCCTTCGGCACGCTCGATTTCGGTTCGCAGAACACCCTCTTCACCCAGGTCGATGCGCAAGTCCTGAGCGGCGCCACCGGCTTCACCGTCCAGTGCAGCAACGGCGTGACGCCCACGCTCTCGTTCAACGCGGGCCAGAACGACGGATCGGGCGCGGGGGCGGGCGTCCATGCGATGGTCAACCAGACGACACCGGGCCAGTTCGTGACCTACAACCTCTACACCGACGCCGGGCGCACCGCCGTCATTCCCGTAGGCGGAGACATCGTCCTGCCCAGCGACGGATCGGTCCAGACGGTCAACGTCTATGGCCGCGCCTTCGGAGAAGCGGGCCTGACGCCGGGATCCTACGCCGATATCGTCACTGTCGTGCTCGAACTCTAGGGCGTGAACCCATAGACCGGCGATGTCCTGCTATCGCCCTTTCCCGACGTTTCGGTGCCTTCCCTGCCTAGCCATCGCGTCGACGTTCGCCTGCCAGAGCGCCGAAGCGGCGACGACGGCACAGTTCGATGTCACCGCCACGGTCGCTCCCGGCTGCCTGGTGGACGGCCTCGGCGCCAGCGGCAATGCGGGCCGGATCGGCACGCTGGATTTCGGCACCGTGTCCACCTTCTCCACCCAGCGGCGCACGGCCACGACCACCACCGGCCAAGCGATCAGGCTGCGCTGCACGCCGGGGGTCAACCTGATCATGACCATCGACGGCGGCAGCCACGCCGCGTCGGGCCAGCGCAACCTCCAGCGGACCGGCACCGGCACCACCCCGCGCATGCCCTATGCGCTGTGCCGCGACGCTGCCTGCACCCTGCCGATCGTCGCCGGGACGGGCTACGGGACCAGCGTCACGTCCACCAACAGCCAGGACGTGCGCCTGCCGATCTATGCGGCGCTGACGCCCTCCGGAACGATGCCGCCGGGCACCTACACCGACACCCTGACGGTCACGCTGACGTGGTGAACCGAAACCCCCGCCCAAGGAGCCGACCATGAGCAAAGCCGTCCTGACCCTCGGTGCGGCGATCCTGTCGGGCTTCTCGCTTTCGGCGGGGGCGCTAGCGCAACCCGCCGGTTCGCTGCTGATCTGGCCGGTCGGCCCGGTGATCCAGGGCGACGAACCGGCCGCCGCGCTCTGGCTGGAAAATCCGGGAAAGGCGCCGATCACCCTGCAAGTGCGGGTCTATGCCTGGGACCAGCGCAATGGCGAGAACGTCTATGCGCCGCAGCAGGACATCCTGGGCACCCCGCCGATCCTCAGCATCGCACCCGGCGAACGGCAGCTCGTGCGCCTCACTCGCCTAGTGCCGCCGCCCAGCCAGCCGGAGAAACCCTATCGCGTGGTCGTGGACCAGATCCCCACCGCCGACGCCGCGCAGGGAGCGGCGGCCGGAGCCGCGGTGACCTTTCGCATGCGCTACTCACTGCCGCTGTTCTCCTACGCCAAGGCCGAAGGCGGACGGAAGCAGGCGCCGCCACCGCCGCCCCACCTGGCATGGCGAGCGGTCTCGGAAGGGAGCGGCCGCTTCCTGGAAATCCGCAACACCGGCAGCGGCCATGCGCGGCTCAGCGATGTGGTTCTTTCGGGCAGCGGCAAGCGGCTGAACGAGGGCCTGTTCGGCTACGTCTTGCCCGGTGCCACGATGCGCTGGCCGTTGCCGGACGGCGTCGATGCTCAGGGCGAACTCTCGGCAACGCTGAATGGAAAGGGATCCGCCCGCATCGAGCGACTGCCCGAGTGATCGGGCGGAAGCTTCGGGAGGACATAACAGGGTCGGAATGAACGGGAATGTCAGCCGCCGCCCCGTCGCGGGCACCACCGACATGGATATCGAACAGGAGCGGCCTTCCGGCGATGACCGCGCTGGCGGGGCTCATCCTGGCACCGGACTGCACGGCCGCCCCGCTCGCATCGCTTGCTGCCGTCCCAGCCGACGCGGTGTTCTCCGACCTGCCGCCGCCGCCCGACAGCGTGGACTTCGACGCCGACCAGCGGCTGGAACTGGCGCTGATCGTGAACGGCATGGATAACGGCGTCACGGCTTCGGTCCTGAAGCAGGGCGCGCGCTTTCAGGTAAAGGTAGCGGACTTGCTGCGCGCGGGCATGATCGTGCAGTCCGCCGATGACCTACTGTTCCTCGACAGCCTGGACGGTGTGGCGGCGGATTACGACGCGGGCCGCCAGCAACTCCTGCTCACCGTGCTGCCCAGGTACCTACCCGCCCAGACGATCGGCCAGGGGGACCGCGTGTTCCGCCCCGCGATGCGCGACATGGGCGGCCTGCTCAATTACGACGCCTATGCCACTGGAGGTGTGGGCGGAGGCGGGGGCATCCCCTTCCAGGCCTCGCTCTGGCACGAAGCACGGCTGTTCGGCCCGGCGGGCGTGTTCTCCACCACCGGCGCGCTGCGCACGCGTTCCGGCTTCAGCGCGGGCGGCGCCTACATGCGCTACGACACCTACTGGCGCTGGTCGGACGAGCGCAGCATGACCACCGTGGAGGCGGGAGACGTGATCACCCGGTCGCTGTCCTGGGCTCCGGCGGTAAGGCTGGGCGGCGCGCAAGTCTCGCGCGATTTCTCGGTCCGGCCCGACGTCATCACCTATCCCCTGCCCGAGTTCGGCGGCAGCGCCACGCTGCCCTCCACCGTCGATCTGGTGGTCAACGGGCAACGTATCGCCGGCAGCCGCGTCAATCCCGGCCCTTTCGCGCTCGATACCCTGCCGCCGATCACCGGCAGCGGGCAGGCGAACCTGATCGTCACCGACGTTCACGGTCGCAGCGTCGTCACTTCGGTGCCGTTCTACGTCAGCAGCACGCTGCTGCGACCCGGTTTTACCGACTATTCCGCCGCCGCCGGCGCCTTTCGCCGCAACTACGGCCTGCGCAGCTTCGACTATGGCGCGCTGGCCGCCACCGCCTACCTCCGCCACGGCCTGACCAGCGCCCTGACGCTGGAACTGCGCGGAGAAACGACGCAGGATCTGCACCTCCTCGGCGCCGGGGCCGTGGCCCGGATCGGCAACCTGGGCGTGGTCAGCGCGTCCTACAGCCGCAGCTTTGGTACTGGGACAGGCGGCGAACTGTCGGTCGGCTACGAATTCCAGGCGCGAACCTTTTCCATCGGCCTGCGCCACACCCGGCACGACCGCGACTATTTCGACCTCGGGCGGCTTGAGCGGGACGAACGCGGCTGGGAATACGATCAGGGTGGCGGGCAAGGTGGCGGCCAGGGCGTCGGGGTCCGCGACGAGCCGGGCCGGGAGCGCGGCTGGGAACGCCAGACCGCCGCCACTGCCAGCCTGGCGCTGGGCAGCACCGGCACCCTGGGCGTGGGCTATTTCGACCTCAGGCAGGAAAACGCCCGCAACGC
Organism: Novosphingobium sp.; assembly: GCF_032093395.1. GTDB lineage: Bacteria > Pseudomonadota > Alphaproteobacteria > Sphingomonadales > Sphingomonadaceae > Novosphingobium. The sequence goes on along the minus strand of NZ_DAMDBA010000016.1, from coordinate 47,726 downwards.
GCGGCTCGCCAATCTCTCGTGGACGCTGCCGCTTTGGGGCCAGAGCCGTCTCTACGCCACGCTCTCACGCACATTTGCGGGCGGCGTCGGCAACCGCTGGTCCGGCGCGCTGACACTGACCGTTCCCTTGGGCAGCGGCAACGTCAGCGGCGGGGTGACGCGGGACGATCGCGGCCGCACCGGCCTGCGCGCGGACTACACCCGTCCGATACCCAGCGAAGGCGGCTTCGGCTGGAACGCCAGCGCCTATAGCGATTCGGGCGAGAAGCCCTACTTGCGGGGCGACCTGGCTTGGCGCACCCAGCCGATCCAGCTTCGCGCGGGCGTTTACGGGCGGGGCGACATGACCGGCTGGTTCGGCGCCAGCGGCGCGCTGGTGTTCATGGACGGCGGCCTGTTCGCCGCCAACCGCGTCACAGATGCATTCGCGCTCGTCTCCACCAATGGCGAGGCGGGCATTCCGGTGCGCTACGAGAACCAGGTGATCGGCAGGACCGACCGCAACGGACAGCTTCTCGTCCCCACCGCCAGCGCCTGGTATCCCGCCCACTACGACATCGACACCCTGTCCCTGCCGCCCAGCGTCCAGGCCGACCGGGTGAGCCAACGCGTGGCGGTGGCCGCGGGCAGCGGCTATGTGGTGCGCTTCCCGGTAGAGCGCGTCGCTGCCGCGCGCGCGGTGATCGTGGACGCCGCAGGCCAGCCGCTCCCGGCCGGAACCGTGGCCGTGCTCAACGATAGCGGCAAGACCTACGTGGGCTGGGACGGCATGCTCTACCTCGAACGCGTGGCGGCGACGAACACCCTGGACATCGTCCTGAGCGAGGGAAGGCATTGCCGGGTCCGGTTCGCGGCAGGCGATCCGGGAGACGGGATTCTGGACCTTGGAACTCTGACATGTCCCTGACCCGCCTGCCCCTGAACCGCCTGTTCTCCGCCCTCGCCATCCTGCTCGTGGCGATGCTCGCGACCGATCGAGCCGCCGCCTGCACGGTCTCTTCCACCAGCACCAACCTCGGCAGCGTCAGTTCCTACACTGCCGCGAGCACCGCCCAGCAGGGCAGCGGCTCAGCAGGGCTGCAATGCGACGTCACCCTGGCGCTGCTCGCCACGCACTACGTTGCCTTCCGCGTCGACGCCTCGACCTTCCTGCTCACCGGACCGGGCGGCAAGACGGTCCCTTTCGTCGCTTCGCTGACGCAGAACGGCACGCCCCTGACCACCGGGGTCTTGCAGAACCTGTCCTCCACGACACTGCTGACGCTGTTCGGCGGCACCAACAATTCGATCCCCATCTATTTCCGCACCACACCCACCGCGGCACTTCCCGCCGGCACTTACACCGGGTTCCTCGACGTGCGCTGGTACTACTCGGTCTGCTCGGTGGGGGTGGCCGTGTGTCTCAGCTACTCGTCCAGCCCCGGCCTGGTACGCCCCGGACTTGGCACCGCCATCAACTGGGGCACCGGAACGGCGGTACGCATCACCGTCACGCTGACCGTGCAGAACGACTGCATCATCACCGCCCCCGCCGCCGCGTTCGGCTCGGCGCCGCTGGTGGGCAGCTTCAACCCGATCACCCGGACGATCCTGATCCGGTGCAGCGCGGGCACCGCCTACACGGTCGGCCTCGACGATGGCAGCAACGCCTCGGGCGGTGTGCGGCGGATGCGGGCGGGAACCACGGCCAACTACCTGCAATACGAAATCTACAAGACCGCCGCCTCCACCGAGCGCTGGGGCGCCACCGGCACGGCCCGGCGCGCCAGCGCCACGGCGGACGCGAATGCCGGGGTCTACGATTCGCTCACGTCCCAGAGCTATACCTATCGCGCGGCGATCCTCACGGGCCAGACCACTCCGCCTGGCGGCGCCTATACCGACACGATCCGCATCGACGTCGCCTTCTAGGGTCTACGGGGCGGCACCACGGCGATCCAGCCGTCGCCAATGCGCCGGAAATCCATGCCCTCCACGGCAAAGCCCTGTTCGCGCAGACGGGCGCCGACTGCCGCCGCGTCGAACCGGCCCTTGCTGTCGTGCTCGCCCCAGAACACCGTGGGACATGCGGTGGCGACGGCGCGCGATCCGGGAGGCGCCAGCCGGAAGCCGAAGCTATCCGCCACGTAGCGATAGGCGAAGGGCACCACATGCGCGTTGTCGCGCGGCAGCATCGCCATGACCTCGTCGTTCCAGTAGGGATCGGTGTGCACGACCGTGCCGGGGCATCGCGCCACTTCCTCGGCAATGGCGTGGCCGGTGGAAAGCCAGCTGACCCGCTCCGCCGCCAGCGGCACGTTGTGGGCCAAGGCCAGGGCCGCCGCGCCCAGCGCCGCCGCCAGTGCCGCTATCCGGGCGCGCGGAGACAGCGCCTCCAGCAAGCGCCCGGCGGCCAGCGCAAGGCCCACCGAGACGGCAGCGACGATCGCCATCAGGTACTTCTCGATCAGGATCGGCCGCAGGAGATGCAGGCCCACCAGCCCGATCGCGGCCAGTACCGTGCCGACCACCAGCAATGCCAACGCGCCTGCCTCTGGACTCCGTTTCCGTTGGACGAACACGTCGCGCACCAGCAGCACCGCACCCGCCAGCGCGCCGACGAGGACCACCGGGTTCGCCTCCAGCGTGCGCAGCAGTGCCCATTCCATAGACCAGCGCGCGGAATCGAAACCGGGCGCGATCCAGAACACCGTGGTGTTGGAGAGCCAGACCGGCAACTGGATCGCGGTGACGGCCACGAAGACCAGCCCCGCGACCACCACCGGAACGCCGATCGCGCGCGCCTGCCGCCAGTCCCGCCGCAGCACCGCCGCCAGCAGGAACGGCAGGGCCAGGGCCGCGGCGGCCAGCGAAGTGATGATATGGGTATTGAACGCCAGCAGCGCCGAGAGCCAGAAGGCCGCCTGCCGCCCGGCCGAGCCCGCCTGCCCGCTCAGCCTTATGGCGCAAAGGCCCAGCGCGAACACCCCGCCCGCGCAGAGCGACAGGAAATAGGAGCGGAGTTCGCTGCCCGCGATCAGCGACCAGGGATTGGCCGCGAGTTCCAGCACCAGCAGCGCCGCTGCCGGAGCGAGACGCGGCACGTCGCGCACGATCGCCGCGCCTCCCGCCAGCGCCAGCGCGCCGAGCGCGACGTTAAGGAGGCGGTGGTGCGGGATCGATCCCAGCCATGCGCTCGCGCGGGCCAGGATGTAGTAGAGCGGCGGATGGTTGTCGGCCAGCCAGCTTTCCCGCAACGCATGGCCCCAGGGCAGGCCGGGGCGCGTGACGTATTGGGTATAGAACTCGTCATACCAGGGCCCGCGTTGCAGGCAGGTCCAGACCAGCGCCGCGCCCAGCAGCACGATGCCCGCGAAAGCCACTATTCGAAGGGAGGAACGCGCCAAGGAACAAGCTCCGCTGTTTGCGCCGACCCTTACTCCAGGCCGCACGCCGATCGCTTTAGGATGGCTTGGCGAACGAAGCGTTAACCGCGCAACCCGTGCCGACAAGTCGTTGAACGGCAGGCGGACAAGGACCGGCGAGCAGGGTATAGGCGCGTGAACACTTCCTTGTCATTCAACCGATATTTCAGGCTGCGGGAACCGGAAACCGGCGTAAGTGTTCTGCACATCGCCATGGTTGCGCGGGGAGCCGTGGCGCAGTCCTTCACAGGACTTATGACGGGGATCGCGCGCAGGCGCACAGGAGGTGGGGTCGATGAAGCACGGCGAGGATTTTGCCGCAGGGTTCCTGTCCCACGGCGGAGACCTCGCGCGCCGTATCGCCGTGCATGACTGGGCCGCCACCCCGCTCGGCCAGATCGCATCCTGGCCGTCCAGCCTGAAACAGACGGTGGGGTTCATGTTGCCCTCGCCCGTGCCGCTCGTGCTGCTCTGGGGCGAAAGCGGCGTCATGATCTACAACGACGCCTATTCCCGCTTCGCGGGAGGCCGCGACAGCCGTCTGCTGGGCTCCAACGTCCGCGACGGCTGGGAGGAAGTGGCCGACTTCAACGACAACGTCCTCAAAGTGGGCCTTGCCGGTGGCTCCCTCAGCTATCGCGACCATGTGCTGACGCTCCACCGCGACGGACGGCCCGAGCAGGTCTGGATGAATCTGGACTATTCGCCGATACCGGGAGACGACGGCGCCCCGGCCGGGGTGATCGCCGTGGTGGTGGAAACCACCGAGGCCCACGCCGCGCGCCTGGCGCTTCAGGAAAGCGAGACGCGGCTGCGCTTCCTCGACGATCTCGGCCGGGCCTTGCGCGATTGCCGCAATGCCGACCAGATCCTGGCGATCACCACCCGCATGACCGCCGAACACCTCGACCTGTCGAACTGCGCCTATGCCGACATGGACGAGGATGGCGACGGCTTCACCATTCGCGGCGACTGGAACGCGCCGGGCTCGCCCTCGATCGTCGGCCATTACAAGCTGTCTGCTTTCGGCGTCCGCGCGGTGAGCGAGCTGAATGCCGGACGGCCGCTGATCATCGCCGACAATCGCGCCGAACTCGCGCCCGAGGAAGCGCGCACGTTCCAGGACATCGGGATCACCGCCACCGTCTGCATGCCGCTGGTCAAGGAAGGCCACCTGATCGCCCTGATGGCGATCCACGACCGCAAGGCGCACGACTGGAGCGAATACGAACTCAGCCTGATCCGCGAAGTGACCGAGCGTTCCTGGGCGCACGTCCAGCGCGTCGGTGCCGAGGGCCAGCTTCACGAACGCGAGGCGTTCAACCGCCAGATCCTGGACAGCGCGATCGACTACGGCATCGTCGCCACCGATCCCGAAGGGCGCATCACCCTGTGGAACGCGGGGGCCGCCGCCATGCTGGGCTGGACCGAGGCGGAAATGCTCGGCCAGCCCATGGCCACGTTCTTCACCCCGGAAGACCGCGCGCTGGGCCGTCCCGCCGCCAAGCGACGAGAGGCTCTGGCAACCGGGCGCGCCCATGATGCGCGCTGGCACTTGCGCAAGTCCGGGCAGCGGTTCTGGGGTCTCAGCGAGATGACCCCGCTTCGCGATGCCGCTGGCGAGGCGATCGGCTTCGTCAAGCTGATGCGCGATCGCACCCCCGAGCACCGCGCGCAGGAAGCCCTGAACCAGAGCGAGGAACGACTGCAACGCGCGCAAAGCGCGGGACGCGTCGGCCTGTTTTCCATCGATATCCTGGCCAACAAGATCGACGGCACCGGCGAGTTCTGGCGCATCTTCGGGATCGAACCCGCCGACGAACCGGAAAACGCCCCTCCGACGGAGCGGATCGAGCAGCTTGTCGTGCCGGAAGATCGCTACCTGATTTCCACCTGGGCGCGACGCCAGCAGGGCAGCACTCCGCTGGACGTGGAGTACCGCATCCGCCGCGCCGACACCGGCGAGGAGCGGGTGATCGCTCGCAAGGCCGATTTCGAGTTCGACCCGGAAGGCCGCCCGGTGCGCATGATCGGCGTGGTACAGGACGTGACGGACCGTCGCCGCATCCAGCGCGCGCTGGAGAAGAGCGAGGCGCAGTTCAGCACGCTGGCGCAGAACATGCCCATCCAGGTCTGGACCGCGCGAACGGATGGCCAGATCGACTGGTTCAACGACCGCGTTTATACCTATACGGGCCGGACCCGCGATAGCCTGGGCTCGGACGGCTGGAACGAGGTCATCCATCCCGACGATCGGCCGGAATCGCATAGGAAGTGGGCACACTCGGTGGCGACCGGCGAGGTCTTCGAAACCGAGTTCCGCCTGCTCGACGACCAGCAGGGCTATCGCTGGCACTTGTGCCGGGCGCTGCCGCTGATCGACGGTCATGGCGAGGTTACGGCCTGGATCGGCACCAATACCGACATCGAGGCCCAGAAACAGGCGGAGGCCGCCTATGCCCAGGATCGCGACAGGCTCTGGTCGATCAGCCGCGACCTCATGCTGGTCTGTGATCACGCCGGGCTGATCACCGCCGTCAATCCTTCGGCCGAACGCATGCTGGGCTGGCACGAGGGCGAGATGCTGGGCCGCCGGATCGCCGCCTTCGTCCACCCGGACGATCGCGCGGCGACGGCCTCGGCGCTGGCCCAGCTGGTGGCCGGATCGGACCCGGCTGCTCCCGATCAGGCAGACACGGCCGCTTCCGAGGATCCTGGCGCCGGCATGATCGCTTTCGAGAACCGCCACCGCACGCGCGACGGCGACTATCGCCTGATCGCCTGGACCGCGGTGCCGGACGGGGGCCGCATCCACGCGGTGGGGCGCGACATCACCGAGCAGCGCGCGGTGGAGGACGCCTTGCGCCAGAGCCAGAAGATGGAGGCCGTGGGCCAGCTTACCGGCGGCATCGCGCATGACTTCAACAACCTGCTGCAAGGCATCACCGGCAGCCTGGACATGATGCACAATCGGCTGGTGCAAGGCCGCACGGGGGAACTCGAACGCTGGTTGCAAGGCGCGAGGACTTCCGCCGAACGGGCCGCCGCGCTCACCCACCGCCTGCTGGCCTTCTCGCGCCGCCAGCCTCTGGACCCGCGCCCGGTCCGCGCCAACCCGCTGATCGCCTCGATGGAGGACATGCTGCGCCGCACGCTGGGCGAGCATATCGATTTGGAATTCGTCCTGTCCGGCGGACTTTGGCAGACCCGCTGCGACCCCAACCAGCTCGAAAACGCCATCCTCAACCTGGTGATCAACGCGCGCGACGCCATGCCCGATGGAGGCAAGCTGACGATCGAGACCGGCAATGCCCATCTCGACGATCATTACGTGGCCCAGCAGCGCGACCTGAAGGCCGGGCAATACGTCTGCATCGCCATCAGCGATACCGGCGTGGGTATGAGCCGCGAGGTGTCCGAGCGCGCGTTCGAGCCGTTCTTCACTACCAAGCCGATGGGGCAGGGCACCGGCCTCGGCCTGTCCATGATCTACGGCTTTGCGCGGCAGTCGGAAGGCTATGCGCAGATTTACTCCGAGCAAGGCGTCGGCACCAGCGTGAAGGTGTTCCTGCCCCGTCATCGCGGTGCAGAGGAGATGGCGGACGCAGAAGGCGGCAGCGGCCACCTGCCCGAGGCGGTAGCGGGCGAAGTGGTGCTGGTGGTGGAAGACGAGGCGGTCGTGCGCGGCCTTATCGTCGAAGTGCTGGACGAACTCGGCTACCATGCCATCGAGGCGGCGGACGGACCTTCCGGCCTGGAAATCCTGCAATCCGGCCGGCGCATAGACCTGCTCATCACCGACATCGGCCTGCCGGGCCTGAACGGCAGGCAAGTGGCGGACGGTGGCCGCACCGCGCGGCCGGGATTGCGGGTGCTGTTCATGACCGGCTATGCCGAGAATGCCGCCCTCGCAGCGGGTTTCCTGGAGCCCGGCATGGCCATGATAACCAAGCCCTTCGCCATGGATGCGCTGGCGAAGCGGATACGCGAATGCATCGAGGATTGACGCCATGATCGAAGGGAGTTCGGACGTGCAGGGCCTGCGCGTGCTGGTAGCGGAAGACGAAGTGCTGGTGGCGATGCTGCTGGAAGAGATGCTGGACGATCTCGGCTGCCGGGTCATCGGCCCGCACGGAACGTTGGCGGAAGCGCTGGCGGCCGGTCGCAGCGACGAATTCGACGTGGCGGTGATCGACATGAACCTGGCGGGCGAGCGGGCCGATCCGATCCTGGCCGAACTGGCCGCCCGGTCCGTGCCTTTCGCCATCGCCAGCGGCGGCGGCCATTGGGACTTGCCCTATGAGCCCGCGTTCATGCTCAACAAGCCTTATACCTTCGCCCAGCTGCAACAGGCCGTGCAGGCTCTGGGCCGGGCGCGCGGCTGAGACGGCGAGAGCGAACGTGAGCGTGAGCGTGCGCGGACCGTCCTCTCCAATTCCGTCATTGCGAGCGTAGCGAAGCAATCCAGGGCAGCCTTGCGCCGCTCTGGATTGCCGCGTCGGCTTCGCCTCCTCGCAATGACGAAGGTAAGGGACAGGGCTCGGCTGGACCTGCCGCGCCAATTGCCATAACCCCTTGCGGACCTTGCCGAGGGCGGGCGTACCAGCAAAGAAAGCGCGAACCCGATGTCGACAGTGCCCTCCCCCGGCTCCGCCCTGCTTCCTCCCGATCGCGGGCAGCGGCTGAAGGCCATCGTCGCGGGCTCCACCGGCAATCTGGTGGAATGGTACGACTGGTACGCATACTCCGCCTTCACGCTCTATTTCGCGCCGCATTTCTTCCCGGCCGAGGACCGCACCGCCCAGTTGCTGAGCGCGGCGGCGATTTTCGCGGTGGGCTTCCTGATGCGTCCGGTCGGCGCCTGGCTGATGGGCATCTATGCCGACCGCAAGGGGCGCAAGAGCGGCCTTACCCTGTCCGTGGCGCTGATGTGCGCGGGATCGCTGCTGATCGCGGTGACGCCTTCATACCGGACGATCGGCATCGGCGCGCCGCTACTGCTGGTGCTGGCCCGGCTGATGCAGGGGCTTTCCATCGGCGGCGAGTACGGCGCCAGCGCCACCTACCTGTCGGAAATGGCGGGACGCTCCCGACGCGGGTTCTACTCCAGCTTCCAGTATGTCACCCTGATCGCCGGGCAGCTCGTGGCGATCTGCGTGCTGCTGGTGCTCCAGGCGCTATTGACCGAGGCCCAGCTTGACGCCTGGGGCTGGCGCATTCCCTTCGTGATCGGCGGCTTGCTGGCGATCCTGGTGTTCCGCCTGCGCCGGGGCATGGCCGAGACGCACAGCTTCGAGAAGGCCCGCGCCGAGAACGCAAGAACGGAAGGCGCGCCGCAATCGGGCTTGCTCGAACTGATCCGCCGCCACCCGCGCGAAACGCTGACGGTGATGCTGCTGACCGCCGGCGGCACGATCGCCTTCTACGCCTATTCGATCTACATGCAGAAGTTCCTGGTCAACACCAGCGGGCTCAGCCGCGAGACGGCGTCGCAGATCAACGGTGTGACGCTGTTCCTGTTCATGCTGCTCCAGCCGCTGGCCGGCGCCCTTTCCGACCGGGTGGGCCGCAAGCCGCTGATGGTGGGCTTCGGGGTGTTGGGCGTGCTCTGCACTTATCCGATCTTCGCCACCCTGGCCGAGACGCGCAACCCCATCGTCGCCGGGCTGCTGGTCATGGCAGGGTTGGTGATCGTGACCGGCTATACCTCGATCAACGCGGTGGTGAAGGCGGAGCTGTTCCCCGCGCATATCCGCGCCCTGGGCGTGGCCCTGCCTTATGCGCTGGCGAATACCCTGTTCGGCGGCACCGCCGAGTTCGTGGCGCTGTCGTTCAAGCAGGCCGGGATCGAGCAGGCCTTCTACATCTATGTCTCGGTGATGATCGGCATTTCGCTGGTGGTATATATCCGCATGAAGGAGACCCGCGATCACAGCCTGATCCTGGAAGACTGAACTACCTGCGTTCCAGCACCGCCAGAACCATCTCGACGAGTTCCCCGATCGGCGCCTGATCCTCTCGCGCATAGAGCGATACGACCATGGGCGGCACCTCGCCCAGCCCTTCGCCATCCCGTCCGCTGAGACGCCGCACATCCTGCCCCCGCGTCACCGAGAGGGGCAGCAGCGACAGCCCCATGCCCGCCGATACCGCCGAGATCACGCTTTGCAGGCTGCTGCCCGAAAAGGCCACGTACCAGCGGCGACCGGCGGCTTCGAGCTGGCGGAACATCGTTTCGCGGTAAAGGCCACCGACCGGAAACGTCACCAACGCCAAAGGATCGCCCGCCTCCACGCCGGGCTCCGGCGCGGCGAACCAGCCCAGCGGCTCGGGGAAGCTGGCGCGGCAATCGGGCGCGGGCCGGTCTTCCTTGACCACGACGATGTCGAACTCGCCCTGCCGGTATCGGGTGGCGAGGTCGCGGCTGAGGCCGGTGACCACGTCCAGCCTGATGCGGCTGTTCCGCGCGGCGAAGCCGGCCAGTCCGCGCGCCAGGGCAGGCGTGGCCAGGTCTTCCGGCAGGCCGATCGAGATCGCCGCCGTCCCCGCCGGATCGCGCAGCAGGCTGCGCGCCTCGGCATCGAGCTGGAGGATGCGGCGGGCATGGCCCAGCAGGCGCTCTCCCAGCGCGGTGGGCCTTACCGGCCGGGCGGCGCGATCGATCAACGGATGCCCCGCCAGTTCCTCAAGCCGGCCGAGCTGCTGGCTGATCGTGGATTGCGTCATACCCAGCCGCTCGGCCGCGCGGGTGAAGTGGCCGGTTTCGACGATGGCCACGAAGCTGCGCAGGAGACGGGGATCGAGCATCCGCCATCATTACCATAATGGATGACGAATATTCCAACATCTAATTTGTGAATGACGCATTCCCTCCGGTACAATCGGTCGGGAAAGGATCGCCTCCATGAAGCTTCTCGCCCCCCTGATCGCCACGCTCCTGGCCACAAGCGCGCCCGCATTGGCGGCCGAACAGGCCGACACGATGATCCGCCACGTCACCGTGATCGACGTGGAACATGCCCGCGCGATCAAGGACCAGGCCGTGGTCCTGCGCGGCCGCGACGTCGTGGCCGTGGGCAAGGACGGCGCGATTGCCCGCGAATGGCAGGCGCGCGACGTGGTTGAGGCGAAAGGGCGGTTCGTGATCCCCGGCCTGTGGGACATGCATGTCCACTTCGGCGGCGGGCCGGACCTGATCGAGGAAAACAAGGCGCTGCTGCCGCTCTATGTAGCCCATGGCGTAACCACCATCCGCGACTGTTCGGGCGACCTGCCGGAGCAGGTTCTGCAATGGCGCGGCGAGATTGCCGGCGGCACTCTGTTCGGCCCGCGCCTGCTGACCTCCGGCGCCAAGATCGAGGGCATCAAGCCGGTCTGGAAGGGCACGATCGAAGTCGGCAGCAAGAGCGATGTCGACGCGGCGCTGGCCCGCCTTCAGGACCGGGACAAGGTGGACTTCGTGAAGATCACCGACAGCACGCTGGACCCGCAACTGTTCCTCTACGCCGTGTCGCAGGCCAAGGCGCGCGGACTGCGGACTTCGGGGCACATTCCGATGGCCCTTACCGTGGGGCAGGCGGTGGATGCCGGGATAAGCTCCATCGAACACCTCGATTATGCCTACAAGGCTGGCGTCAAGGACGAAGCCGCGATCGCCGCCGACTTCGCCGCCGGACGCATCGATCGCGCCGAGGCGAACCGCCGGTTGAACACGGGCTTCGACCCCGCTACCGCCATGGCCTCCTACCGCACTTTCGCGGCCAAGGGCGTCTTCGTGACGCCGACGCTCAACGGCAGCCGCGTGATCGCCTGGCTTGATCAGGACGATCACGCGAACGATCCCTATCTGGCCTATATCGGCCCCAGGCTGCGCAAGACTTACGCATGGCGCGTCGATCGCGCCGCAACGGCGGACGCCGCCGCCATCGCGGCGCGCCATGAGCACTTCGACCGCATGGCCGCCGTTCTGCCGATGCTGGTAAAGGCGGGCACCACGGTGATCGCGGGCACCGATGCGGGTTTCCTCAACTCGTTCAACTACCCCGGCATCGGCCTGCATGACGAACTGAGCCTCTTCGTCGACAAGGGCCTCACCCCGGCGCAGGCACTGTCCGCCGCCACCCGCGCCGGGCCCGCCTGGTTCGGCCAGTTGGACCGCTACGGCGCCGTCGCGCCCGGCAAGGCGGCGGACCTGGTGCTGCTGGACCGCGATCCCCTGAAGGACATCGCCGCCACCCGTGCCATCCACGCCGTGGTGATGAACGGCAAGCTCTACGATCGCGCCGTGCTGGACGGCATGTTGGCGGAAACGAAGGCCAAAGTCGCGGCATGGAATGCGGCGGAACAGCCCGGATCCGGCCAATGATCGAGCGCCTTTTCACCAATGCCCTGCTGCCCGACGGGAGCGCCGCCGATCTCGCCGTATCGGACGGTCGCTTTACGGCGATCGGACCCGATCTGGCCGCGCCCGAGACGGTCGAGCGCGTCGATCTTGGCGGGCAGCTGGTGCTGCCGGGCTTCGTCGACGGCCACATCCACCTCGACAAGAGCTTCTTCGGCGAGCCCTGGCAGCCGCATCGCCCCGCCGCCAGCCTGCGAGAGCGGCTGGCAGTCGAAAAAGCCATGCTGGCCGACGTGCGCCCGGCCCGCGTCCGTGCCGACGTGCTGATCGCGCAGACGGCCAGCCTCGGCACGGTGGCGATGCGCAGCCATGTCGACGTGGACGCCACGACCGGCCTCTCGCATCTCCACGCGGTGATGGCGGCGCGCGAAAACTGGCGGGATCGCGTGGATATCGAACTGGTCGCCTTCCCGCAGGCAGGCATCCTCACCTGCCCCGGCACCGCCGACATCCTGGACGCCGCCATTCGCGAGGGCGCCGAGGTGGTGGGCGGGATCGACCCGGAAGGGATGGACGGCGATTCCAAGGGTCATCTCGAGGTGGTGTTCGGCATTGCCGAGCGGCGCGGTGCCAAGATCGACATCCACCTGCATGAAGCCGGCCTTCCCGGCGTGGCGCAACTCCACCGCATCGCCGCCCGTACCCTTGCGCTGGGCCTCGGCGGCCGCGTGACGGTGAGCCACGCCTATGCCTTGGGCGACGTGGACGAGCCCACGCTCGACGGCGTTGCCCGCGCGCTTGCCGATGCGGGGGTCTCGATCATGACCAATGCGCCGGGAGACCGCGCCTTCCCGCCGATCCTGCGCCTGCGCGAATACGGCGTCCGGGTCTTCGCCGGCAACGACAACATCCGCGACGCCTGGTGGCCCTATGGCAACGGCGACATGCTCCAGCGCGCCATGCTGATCGGCTATCGCTCCGGCTTTTACAATGACGAGGAACTCGGCGTCGCCCTCGCCATGGCAACGACGGAATCAGCCCGCGCGCTCGGTCGCGAAGGGCGCGGCGTGGAAGTGGACGCGGAGGCGAGCTTCGTCGCGCTGGCCGCGCCGAACGCGGCAGCGGCGGTGGCAGCGCCGCCGTCCGGGCGCACGGTCTTTCGGCGTGGCGTAGCGCTCGCCTAGCCGCAGACATTATTGCAGCCTATAGCCGACGCATGGCCCAGACATGCGACTGCCGATGCTGAACCTGACGACCCTGCAACTCTTCATCCGGGTTGCGGAACTCGGCAGCCTGTCGCGCGCGGCGGACGAGGCGAACCTTGCGATCGGCGCGATCAGCCGCCGCCTGACGCAGATGGAGCAGGATCTCGGCGTACAGCTGCTGGTGCGCAACGGGCGCGGGGTGACGCCGACGGCTGCGGGCGATGCGCTGCTGGCCCATGCCATCCGCATCCTGCGCGAAGTGGGGCTGGCCGCCTCGGACCTCTCCGACTACGCGAACGGCCTGAAGGGCAGCGTGGACATCCTCGCCTGCACCTCGGCGATCACGCAGTTCCTGCCCGCCGACCTCGCGGCGTTCGGCCACGCCAACGACAAGATCCGGCTCAATATCCAGGAGGTCTACTCCGCCGAGATCGTCAGCCGCCTCCGCGCGGGCGAGGGACAGGTCGGCGTGATCATGGAAGAGCCCGGTCAGCTCGGGCTCGAAACCTGGAAGTATCGCTGCGACCGCCTCGCCGTGGTCGCCCCGCCGCACTTGCTGTTCGGCACCCATTCGGTGCGGTTCCACGATCTGGCCGAGCACGAATTCGTGCAGATGGGTTATGACACCGCCAATACCCGCCTGCTGGCTCGCGCCGCCGACGAACAGGGCTGGCCCCTGCGCCTGCGCGCCGCCGTGGACAGCTATGACGCGGTTTGCCGGATGATCCAGGCGGGCTTCGGGATCGGCGTGCTGCCCAGCGAGGCGGCCCGGAACTTCATCGTGCCGATGGGCCTCAAGCTGGTCGAGCTGGACGAGCCCTGGGCGCAGCGGCAGATGCTGCTGGCCGCCAACGGCGCCAGCCTGAGCGGCCCGGCCCGGCTGTTGATCGACTTCCTGGTGGAGCGTTCCGCCGGGCGCTGAGAGCCGGGGCGCATGGGCTGGTTGCAACGAGCAAGCCCTGCGCGCCCGTCATCGCGACTTTCGCCTCCATCTCGTCATTGCGAGCGTAGCGAAGCAATCCAGAGTCACGCAGAGCCGCCCTGGATTGCTTCGCTACGCTCGCAATGACGAAAACAGGAGCCGCACTATGACGCGGCGATCCGCAGCGCCATAAACAAATGCGGACCGCACGCTTTCGCGCGCGATCCGCATAGCCGGTCGGGTCGCTCCTCCTCCCCGACGCGGTTGTACTCTTACTTCCCTGCCAGCGCCGCCTGGGCTGCCGCCAGACGCGCGATCGGCACGCGGTAGGGCGATGCGGAGACGTAATCGAGGCCGATCTTCTCGCAGAAGGCGATCGAGGCCGGATCGCCGCCATGCTCGCCGCAGATGCCCAGCTTGATGTCCGGGCGCGTCTTGCGGCCGCGTTCCGCCGCCAGTTCGATCAGTTCGCCCACGCCGTCCACGTCGATGCTGACGAACGGATCGCGGGCGAAGATGCCCTTGTCCACGTAATGCGTCAGGAACTTACCGGCATCGTCGCGGCTGATGCCGATCGTGGTCTGGGTAAGGTCGTTGGTGCCGAACGAGAAGAACTCACCGATTTCCGCGATCTCGCCCGCCTTGAGCGCGGCGCGCGGCAGTTCGATCATGGTCCCCACGAGGTAGTCCACGGTGGCGCCGCGTTCGCTGAAGACTTCGGCGGCCACGCGGTCGACGATCGCCTTCATCAGGTCCAGTTCCTTGGCGGTGGCCACCAGCGGGATCATCACTTCGGGGATCGGCGCTTCGCCGGTCCGGTCCTTGACGATGAGCGCCGCCTCGAAGATCGCGCGGGCCTGCATCTCGTAGATTTCCGGGTAAGTCACGCCCAGGCGGCAGCCGCGATGGCCGAGCATCGGGTTGACCTCATGCAGTTCGGCGGCGCGACGCTTGAGCGTTTCGACGCTGACATTGGCGGCGCGGGCCACGTCCTCGAATTCCGCCTCGGCATGGGGCAGGAATTCGTGCAGCGGCGGGTCGAGCAGACGGATCGTCACCGGCAGGCCGGCCATGACCGTGAAGATTTCCGCGAAGTCGTCGCGCTGTTCCGGCAGCAGCTTGGCGAGTGCGGTGCGGCGCTCGGCCTCGCCCTCGGCCAGGATCATCTCGCGCACGGCGGTGATGCGGGCGGCATCGAAGAACATGTGCTCGGTGCGGCACAGGCCCACGCCCTCGGCGCCGAATTCGCGCGCGGTGCGGCAATCCAGCGGCGTTTCCGCATTGGCGCGGACCTTGAGGCGGCGCACCTTGTCGGCCCATTCCATCAGCGTGCCGAAGTCACCGGCGAGTTCCGGCTGCACGGTGGCCACTTCGCCGGCCATGACTTCGCCGGTGGCACCGTCGATGGTGACGGTGTCGCCTTCCTTCAGGACGCGGCCGTCGATGCGCATGGTGCGCGCCACGTTGTCGATCTGGAGGCTGCCGGCGCCGGAGACGCAGGGACGGCCCATGCCGCGCGCCACCACGGCGGCGTGGCTGGTCATGCCGCCGCGCGCCGTGAGAATGCCACGCGCCGCGTGCATGCCGTGGATGTCCTCGGGGCTGGTTTCGACGCGGACGAGGATCACCGCCTTGCCCTGTTCGGCCAGCTTCTCGGCCGTATCGGCATCAAGCACGATCGCGCCCGAAGCCGCGCCCGGCGAGGCGGGCAGGCCCTTGGTGAGCACGTCGCGCGGCGCTTTGGGATCGAGCGTAGGGTGCAGAAGCTGGTCGAGCGCGGCGGGATCGACGCGGGCGACGGCTTCCTCTTCGGTGATGAGGTTTTCGCGCGCCATGTCGACGGCGATCTTCAGCGCCGCCTTGGCGGTGCGCTTGCCCGAGCGGGTCTGGAGCATCCAGAGCTTGCCCTGCTGAACCGTGAACTCGATGTCCTGCATGTCGCGGTAGTGCTTTTCGAGGATCTCGAACACGCCCGCGAGTTCCGCGTAAGTCTCCGGCATCGCCTCTTCCATCGACAGCGGCTTGGCCCCGGCGCGCTCGCGGGCGGCCTTGGTCAGGTACTGCGGGGTGCGGATGCCGGCGACGACGTCCTCGCCCTGGGCGTTGATGAGGTATTCGCCGTAATAGGCGTTCTCGCCGGTGGCCGGGTCACGGGTGAAGGCAACGCCGGTTGCCGAGGTCTCGCCCATGTTGCCGAAGACCATGGCCTGCACGTTGACGGCCGTGCCCCATTCGCCGGGGATGGAGTTCAGGCGGCGATAGACCTTGGCGCGGTCCGACTGCCAGGAGCCGAACACGGCGCCGATCGCGCCCCAGAGCTGGTCGTGCACGTCTTGCGGGAACGGCTTGTTCCAGAGCTTCTCGACGATCGCCTTGTATTCCGCGACCAGGATCTTCCAGTCGGCGGCGGTCATCTCGGTGTCGAGGTCGTAGCCGCGATCTTCCTTGGCGATGTCCAGCGCTTCCTCGAAGGCGCCGTGATCGAGTTCGAGCACGACGTCCGAATACATCTGGATGAAACGGCGATAGCTGTCCCAGGCGAAGCGCTCGTCACCCGAAGTCTGGGCGAGGCCTTCGACCGTCTGGTCGTTCAGGCCAAGGTTGAGCACGGTGTCCATCATGCCCGGCATCGAGATGCGCGCGCCGGAACGGACCGAAACGAGAAGCGGATCGGCGACATTGCCGAAAGTCTTGCCGGTCACCTGCTGGATATGGGCGATGCCCTCTGCCACTTCGGCCTTCACGCTTTCGGGATAGACGCCGCCATCGTTGTAGTAGCGGGTGCACATCTCGGTGGTGATGGTGAAACCGGGAGGAACCGGCAGACCGATCGCGGCCATGCCGTCGAGGTTCGCGCCCTTGCCGCCCAGAAGGTTCTTGTCGCCCTTGCCGCCATCGTCGACGCCGCCACCGAAGCGATAGACGTAGCGCGTTTCAGTCAAAGCCGTCATGAATGGATCACTCTCGTTTAGGGCAGAGGCCGAATGCGAATCCGGCACTTTGCTGCGATGCGGCGACGTAAATGGCCGGGATGCGGTTAAAGTTCCATGGATAAATGGCAAAGCCGGATTTCACGCTTTGTGAAATCTTGCGTGCATACGTCGTCCCGGACTTGATCTGGGACCGCTGGCAGTTCTTTAGGAGCAAGTGTGCGGAGGGGCGTCCTGCCTGGAGGTGGGCTGGTCATGGCCAGCGGTCCCGGATCAAGTCCGGGACGACGGCTGCTTCGGCCTGGTTTCCGGCATCAGCGCGAAAACGGGCAAAACACAGAGCGCGACCACCGCGATCATCACACCGGGCACGGCGGGCCAGCCGGTGGCCGTCACCAGCAGCTGGGCCGCGAAAGGCGCGAGCCCGCCGAACACCGCCGTGGCAGCCGTGGCGCCCAGCGCAAGGCCGGTGAGGCGACCTTCGCCGGGAAACTGCTCGGCGGTGGCCACGGCGCCAACGGCGCTGACCGCCCCGCCCAGCGAGGCCAGCAGCAGCGCCCCGATCAGCGCGGCGCCGTGCGATCCCTCGCCCATGGCGGCGAAGGCGGCGGCCGGCAACAGCATCGACATCGCCCCGACTCCCAGCAGGACAGGACGCCTCCCGATGCGGTCCGACAGAATCCCGACGAAGGGCGTGACGAAGATGACGACGAAGGCCGCCGCCGTCGAAAGCCACAGCGCCTGGCTCTCCGCCATGACGCCGGATTCGGTCACGAAGGCCGGGACATAGGTAATACCCACGTAGTAAGTGATCGAGCCGAGCGCGGAAATGGCGAAGCCGCGCGCGATGGCCGGTCGGTGGCGGGACAGGACATGCCGCAAGGGGCGGTCCGGAACGCTGCGGCGCAGCACCTGTCGCTCGAACTCCGGGGATTCCTCCAGGGTCGCACGCGCCAGCAGAACCGCGCCGGCCAGCGCCGCGCCGACCAGGAAGGGGATACGCCAACCCCAAGCGTCCAGCGCATCCGGCGCAAGGGTGTGGACCACCATGGCGGATACGCCCGCCGCCAGCAGTCCGCCCAATTCGCTGGCCGCCGCCGCGCACGAGGTGACAAAACCGCGCCGCCGCCGGTCAGCGCCCTCCATCAGGTAGGCGACCACGCCGGTATATTCGCCGCCCACGGAGAAGGCCATGACGCAGCGCAGGGCGAGCAGTAGCCAGCCCGACGCGGCCCCGACCGCCGCATGGGTGGGCAGCGCCGCCGTGGCGAGCATGGCCGCCGTCATCAGCGCCATCGACGCCAGCATCATCCGCCGCCGCCCATGGCGATCCCCGACATGGCCGAACACCGCCGCGCCCAGCGGCCGCATCAGGTAAGCCACGGCAAAGCCGCCCAAGGTCACCGAAAGCGCGTTCTCGCCGCCGCCGAAGAACACCCGCGACAGCACCGTCGCCAGATAGAGGTAGAGCGTGAAATCGTACCACTCGACGATCGTCGAGAAGGCCGCCACGATCATGGAGCGCTTGGTCAGCGGCCTATGGCCTGCATCCTCGTGCGCGTCGTCCACGTGGGCTGTCGTCGGCTCTCCGGTCCGGCGCGTGTCGAAGATCATGCGCGAGATGATAGCCTCCTGATCGAACTTGGCAAATCCGCAGGCCGGCGGTGCCGATTACGTCGTCCCGGACTTGATCCGGGACCGCTGGCGGTGAACGGCCCACTTCTCGGCAGGGGCGTCTTTCCGCAAGGGTGCTCCTAAAGAACTGCCAGCGGTCCCGGATCAAGTCCGGGACGACGGTTCGCTTCGTCGAGCGCCGCCAGCCAGCGCAGGCGATCGGCCTGTGCATCCGGCAGGGCACGATGGGCCGGCGGCCCGTTGCGAGCCGCAGCAGCCTTCTCAAGAATCGCCTCGACCGCCTCCCGAACCTCCTGCCCAGCCAGGATAGCGGCAACCTCCCGCGCGATCATGTCTCCGGTCTTGCGCAGGCGCAGATGGTGCTTGGGGAAACCGACGCTGCGCAGCAGGGCATTCAGCCACTTGGCATCCCACGACGGCGCGCTGGCGTAGAGATCATGTCCCGAAAGCTGCTCCACCATCCGTGCGGCAACCGCATCGTGGGGCTCTCCCTCGCGCTGCAATTGCGCGAGCGAGATGCCGTGGATCGCCTCGGCCTCGGCGTCCCAGTCGGTCCAACCGGGCGCCGGGCGGATCAGGTGGCTTTCGGCGCGGCCATCCGCGAAGACCCAGGCGACCTCGATCGGATAGCTCCGCTTCGCCAGGGACGAGGCCTCGAAATCCAGAAAGACCTTCATACCTCAGCGCGGATCACGCAGAGACGGATCATGGGCCGCCGACATAGGAACCGCGATCGACGATCACTTCGCCTTCGTCCTCGCCGTCCCAATAATGCGCCCGCTCCGCGCCGACGCGGATCAGGACGAGGCCCGGCGTATCCACGCCCTGTTCGAACCAGCGGTCAAGCCCCTTGGTCCAGTGCTCCGCGAACTGCCCCTTGTCGCGGATCAGTTCGGCCTTCCCTTCCACGGCGATGAAGAAGGGGCGCATCCCCAGGATACCGGCCTTACCCTGAAAGCTCAGGCCGACGCGGGGATTTCCGGCGATCTCGGTGACCATGGCGGTGTCCTCGGTGGTGAAGAACCAGGAATCGCCGTCGTATTCCACTTCGCGATTGTTGCTCATCGGCCGCGCGGCGATCGTGCCGCCGGGGCCGTGGGTGGAGAGCATCGTGAAGTCTATGTCCTTCATCTTCTCGGCAAGGTCGGCAAGCGTCTTGCGGGTCATGGCGTTTCTCCCAAGAGTGTCCGGCATGTAACCCGCGACCGGCCAGGATGCTCCCATCCTTAGCGGTCCAGCGATTCCCGCACTTTTGCCGCCAGCGCCTGCATCGTAAAAGGCTTGGACAGCAGTTCGACGCCTTCGCCCAGCCGCCCTTCATGCATGATCGCATCGTGCGGATAGCCCGAGATGTAGAGCACCGCGAGCCCCGGCACGATCTCGCGCGCACGCTGGGCGAGTTCGCTGCCGGACATGCGCGGCATGACCACATCGGTGAGAAGGAGGTCGATCCGGCCCGGCTCCTTGCGCAACAGATCCAGCGCGGCGAAGCCGTCCGCCGCTTCCACCACCCGATAACCGAGGTCGAACAGCGCCCCCACCGCATAACGGCGCACGTCCTCGTCGTCCTCTACGATCAGGACCGTTTCGGAAGCGTGGCCGGATTCGGCGTGATCCTGGTGGTAGCCATGATCCTCCACCGCGCCGCCATGGCAGCGCGGCAGGTGCAGCACCACGCGCGTCCCCTCGCCGGGGCGGGAGGCGATGTCGATGCCCCCGCCGGATTGCTTGGCAAAGCCGTAGACCATCGACAGGCCCAGCCCGGTGCCCTTGCCCACGTCCTTGGTGGTGAAGAAGGGATCGAACACTTTCGCCAGCGTCGCCTCGTCCATGCCGATACCATCGTCGGCCACCTCGATGGCGACGTAGTCTCCTGCCGGCATCTCTCCGTCCTGGCCGGAATGGGTCTCGTTTCGCGCGGTGATCCGCAGCGATCCGCCATCGACCATGGCGTCGCGGGCGTTGACCGCCAGGTTGAGGATCGCGTTCTCAAGCTGGTGCGGATCCGCCTCGACCATCCACAGGCCGCTTTCGCTCCCTTCGACGGCCTCTCCGGCCGTATCGATGGTCACCGAGATCGCTTCGGTGATCGTGCGCAAGAGCAGATCGGACATGCCTTCCAGCAGATCGCGCACATTGACTGCGCGCGGGTCCAACGGCTGCCGGCGCGAGAAGGCGAGCAGCCGGTGCGTCAGCGCGGCAGCGCGTTCGGCGCCTTTCATGGCCTGCTCCAGCGAGCGCCGCATACGCGGATCGGCCGAAGGCGCGGCGCGGCGCGATGCCATGTCGATGCTGCCGATGATGATGGTCAGCAGGTTGTTGAAATCGTGGGCGATGCCGCCGGTCAGCTGGCCCACCGCTTCCATCTTCTGCGCCTGGCGCAGCACGTCCTCGGCATGGCGCCGCTCGGCCACTTCGGCGGCGACGCGCTGCTCCAGCGTCTCCGCAAGTTCCCGCAACGCGGCTTCCTGCTGCTTCGCCAGGGTCACGTCGTAGATGACGCCAAGCAGGCGATAGCCCTTGCCGTCCGCCTCGCGCTGCACTTCGCCGCGCCGCGCGATCCAGCGCGGTTCGCCGTCTTCGCCCCGGCGGATCAGGAACTCACCGGAGAGCGTATCCGGCAGCGCCGCCTGCACGCCTTCGGGGATCAGCGACAGCGCGCCTTCGCTCACGACGGAATTGATCGTCCGCACCGGCAGGCGGTCCGCCGGATGGAGGCCCAGCAGCTTGCAGAATTCGGTGGAGACGGAAACGGTGGCGAAACCGTCGCTATATTCGAACGTCCCCACCCCGCCCGCGCTTTGGGCGATGCGCAGGCGTTCCTCGGTGCGCTTGCGTTCGGTTACGTCGACCAGCAGACCGGTGAAGCGCACGGGTTCGTCGTCCACGTCGAGGTGGCACTGTCCCCGGCCGTGCATCCACAGCACTTTGCCGGCGGTGGTGACGACGCGGAACTCCTTCGAGAACAGCGACGCCCCGGCCAGCATCCCGGCCACGGCGATGCGGATACGCGCGCGGTCGTCGGGATGGATGGCCTTGAAGAACGTGCCGGTGGGGAAGCCCTGGGACAGGTCTTCCGAAGGCAGTCCGTAAAGCTCCGCGAAGCTGGCGTCCAGGAAGAGACGGTCTGCCGCGATCTCCCAGTCCCACGATCCGCTGGCCCCGGCTGCGGCCAGCACGGCCCGGAGCTGCTCGTGGTTCAGCGCACTGCCCCCACTGCCAGCGTCAGGCCCAAAGTCCGGCCCAAAGTCAGGCCCCGCCCCGGCCCCCGTTTCAGGCATCATCGCCCACGACGGAGGCGATGAATTCGTCCAGCAGTTCCTTGAGGGTCGCCAGCGAGGGAATGTCCATCAGCATGGCGATATAGCCGCGGATGTCGCGCATGCGCACGGCGAAATCGATGTAGAGGAACAGCACCAGGCCTTCCTCGGCCCCCGCCTCATCCACTTCGAACAAGGTGGCGCCGTTGCCGCGCAGCACTTCGGGGATGGTCATCGTCAGCGAACGCTTGAGCATGTTCGCCATCGTTGCCAGGCAGGAATTCAGGATCACGTTGCCGGTTTCGGCCAGTGCCTCCTGCTCCATCTCCAGCACTTCCTCGAGGCTCAGCTCGCCGCCGGTCACGGCGCGCACCAGTTCGAGACTGTTGGTTTCCGGAAAGATCAGCAACGCCCGGCCGGAAAAGGGCCCCTTGAAGTCCTGCCGCACGGCGATGAGATCGGCTACCTCCCGCTCGCTGATGAGGCGGGCGGCGCGATGGTGGCTCACCACTTCGATCGAGGGAACGGAAAGCAGCACCTGCTCGCCGATCATCTTGCGCAGGCTGGATGCGGCGCGGCTGACGCCGATGTTGACGATTTCCGTCAGCGCATCGCGTTCGAGTTCGGTGAGAGCGACCTGCTCCGGAATCATGCCCCGGCCGTTCGCAGCTTGAGCGCGGCGCCGGACAGGAAGCCCGAAAGTCCCTCGCTGGTGACCGGCTTGGCGATGAACGCCGCCCCCACTTCGCGAGCGCGGGCGATGATCTCGTCCTGGATGTTGGCGGTTATGATCGCGATCGGCATCTCGGGGCGCATAGCGCGCAACTCGGCCGCAAGTTCCAGGCCATCCTTCTCGCTCATGTTGAAATCGATCAGCGAGACGTCGACGGCTTCCTGCCCGATGACGTCCAGCGCTTCCGCGGCGCTGCCCGCTTCCACCTTGCTCCATTCCGGCTGAAGCTGCGCCAGGGCCTTGGATGCAACGATCCGCGCGAGCTTGCTGTCATCCACGATCATCACGGTAACCGACACGCAACTGCTCCTGTTCTTTGGCGTTCCCGAAGGCTTTCGGCCGATCTATAGGGCGACACGAGCCGCACAGGTATAACTTTTGTTATCGCGGTTGAATTCGCTTCGCCAGCGCCGACGTGCCGCCTATCGCGGGGCCGAGCACTGGGCCGAGCACTGGGCCGAGCACTGGATCGGCAAACGCCCCCTCGATTTCGCGGGCGAACAGCGCCAGCAGCTGGATAACGGCAGAGTGCGCGGCCGTCATGGCGGAGACATCGACCTTGCGCAGGGGATCGTCCTGCAAGGCGGCCAGCAGCGGTTCCGCATCCTCGACCGGGCAAGCGCCGACCAGCCGGATCGTGCCGTTTTCCACGATCACGCTCATGACAGCAGCTCCGGCAGATCGAGCACCAGCAGCACGCCGCCGTCGGCATCCAGCGTCGTGCCGCCGATCGCGGGCATGGCGGCCAGCAGGCCCGAGCGCTCTCGCACGGCAGCATCGATGCGCTCGCCCACGGCATCGACGCGCAGCGCGATCCGCTCGCCCGAAGCTCCCGTCACCACCAGCCGGGCCCAATCGATTGCGGTATCTTCGGCCCCGGTACCTTCGCCTCCGACGTGCTCCAGCCCGTCGGCATGGCCCAGCAGCGTCGCCAGCGACAGCACCGGCACCGTGCGATCGCGGATCACGCAGGCGCGGCCATGGCCCAGTTCCTCGATCGCAGCAGCGTCCACCCGCAGCATCTCGTGGATCTGGTCCATCCGCAGCCCGTATCGCTCGGCGCCCACGCGCACCGTGACGAGGCGGGTCAGGATCGCGTTCAGCGGCAGCCGGATGGCGATATCGGTGCCCCGGCCCGGCGCGCTCTCGATCTCGATGGAGCCCTGCAACCGCTCCACCGCGCGCTGCACCGCGTCCATGCCGACGCCCCGGCCCGATACGCCCGTAACCGACCGGGACGTGGAGAAGCCCGGCGCGAAAATCAGCCGCAGTGCCTGGCGGTCGGCCAGCATGGCGGCCTCCTCCTCGCCGATCAGCCCCTTTTCCACGGCCGTGCGGCGAATCGCGACCGGTTCGATGCCCTTGCCATCGTCGCTGACTTTCACCGCGAGATGATCGCCTCTGCGCTGAAACGACAGGCTGATCGTGCCCGAAGCGGGCTTGCCCGCTGCCACGCGCGCGTCGGCCGCCTCGATCCCATGGTCCACGGCATTGCGCACGAGGTGGAGCAGCGGCTCGAAGATGGCGTCCGCCACCTGCTTGTCCACTTCCACGCCCTCGCCCGAAAGCACGAAGCGCACGTCCTTGCCCAGCGATGCCGCAAGGTCGCGAGCGAGACGCGGCAGCCGCCGCAGCACGGGCTGGAGCGGTACACGGCGGACTTCGGCCACGTTGGACGACAGTCTGTTCAGAGAACCGGCCAGAGCACCCTGCACCCGGCGCAGTTCGGCCGCCAGCACGCGATCGCCAGCCGCCGCGCGCTCCACTGCCGCTTCCAGCGCATTGAGGGCGACGGCCATCTGGCCCACCTCGTCCGCAAGCACGTCCAACCGGGCCGCCGAGACGCGCAACATGCCGCCGCTCTCCCCCGGCTCCACCGGCACCTCCCCGATGTCGCCTGCCGGATCTTTCTCTTCCACTTCGGCCGCGTCCAGGGCGACCACCTCGACCTGGTTCGGCATCATGCGGAAAGCGGCGCGCACCTTCTCCTGCGGCGCGGCGGAAAGGCCGACGATCCGCAGGACGCAGCGAAACGGTTCGAAGTCGTCGATCCCCGGCGTGTCGGGAGGGAATGACAGGTCCAGCGCCAGCAGATCCGGCACGGCGCGGACCACGGCCAGCGGATCTTCGCCCCGGAAGAAGCAATCGGCATCTGGCACATAGCGGAAGGCGGTGGCGGCATGCCCAAAGGACGGCGCCTGCGCCATCATCGCCTCCAGCCACGCCGGACGATGCTCTGCCGCATCGTGCCGGGGAGGCTCTGCACCCGGCTCCCCAGCCCCTCGAACCGGCACGGCGCCCTCGTCCGGCCCATCGAGCACCCCATTGAGCACCAGGCCCAGTCCGGCGGCGCGGGCTTCGGCATCGGCGGGAAGGCTGCCGTCGCGTTCGAGCAGGTCGATCCAACGGTCCACCTGGTCGATCACAGCGACCAGGGCAGCCAGATCCGGCGCGGACAGCGGCGCATCCCCCCCCTGAGCATGATTTCGGCGGGCAAGATCCAGCCGGGTTTCGGCCCGATGCAGCAGACCCTCGGCCGGGGCCATGTCGAACAGGGCGACGGAGCCCTTGAGCGTGTGGACGGCGCGAAACAGGCCGTCCAGAACGTCTCGCCGCTCCGGCTGCCGCGCCAGCGCCGCCAGATCGCCTTGCGCCTGCGCCACCAGATCGCGCCCTTCGATCAGGAACTGTTCGAGCAATTCGTCCATCATGGGCGACGATAGACGATCGCGTCGTCAAGGCGAACGAGATTGAAGCGCTCGTCGATCCGGGTCATCGATTCGCTGTGGCCCAGGCACAGGTAGCCGCCGGGACGAAGCGCCCGGTGCAGGTTGCTTGCCGCCGTCTGCCGACCGGCCTCGTCGAAGTAGATCAGCAGGTTGCGGCACAGGATCACGTCGAATTCGCCTTGCGCCGCCATGGATCGGGCGTCGATCAGGTTGGCGGGGGCGAAGCTCACGGATTCGCGCAAGTCCGCGATCAGCCGATAGTGTGCTCCGGCCCTCTCGAAATAGGCCGAGCGCAACGGCTCGGGCATGCGGGC
Source organism: Novosphingobium sp. (assembly GCF_032093395.1). Lineage (GTDB taxonomy): Bacteria > Pseudomonadota > Alphaproteobacteria > Sphingomonadales > Sphingomonadaceae > Novosphingobium. Next base: position 22,253 of record NZ_DAMDBA010000016.1, on the reverse strand, counting down.
CACCGCCCGTTCGCCGTAATCGCCGCGCCGGGCCGCAGCCAGCGCGGCGGTGTCTATGTCCGAGCCGACGATCTCGATATTATAGGCATCCACCAGCGGCCAGAATTCCAGCAGCCAGATGGCGATGGAATAGGCCTCTTCCCCGGTGGCGCAGGGCATCGACCAGATGCGGATGCGATCGCCGGGGATGCGGGTGCGCGCCAGGTCCGGCAGGATGGCATTGGCCAGCGCGGCGAACTGGTGCTCCTCGCGAAAGAAGTACGTCTCGTTGATGGTCATCGCGTTGATGAGACTCTGGCGCTCTTCCCCGTCGCCGAGCAGCCGCGCGAAGTAGGCCCGCGTATCGGCCGCGCCGGTGCGGCGCATCCGTTCGGCCAGGCGCCGCTCGATGTAATAGGTCTTGTTCGGGCCGAAGGTCATGCCGGTCCAGCCGCGCAGCAGTTCGCTGACCCTGACGAAGTCGCTTTCGTCCAGCCCCGACGCGGGGGTCAGGTCGGCACCTGCTCCGGTCATGCCTCCTCCTCCGTCGTGCCGCGCGGCTCGACGCCCGCCCAGTCCAGCAATTGCCCGGCGATCCGGTCCACGGGCAGCACCAGATCCGCCCCGCCCTGCGCCACCAGAGCCCCCGGCATGCCCCAAACCACCGAACTTTCGGCATCCTGCGCGATCGTCCGGCCACCTTCCCGCCGCATCCGCGCCATGGCCTGCGCGCCGTCGTTGCCCATCCCCGTCAGCAGCACCCCCACCAGCGCGCGGGCCCCCAGCACTTCGCAGGCCGAATCCACGAGACGGTCGGTGCTGGGATGCCAGTGCAGTTCGGGGCGGGCGGGCGCCGCAAGCACCACCGGCTCGCCGCGGCGCCGCGACAGGATGACATCGGCATCGCCCCGGCCAAGATAGACGCACCCCGGCCGCAACGGCACCGCGCCGGTCACTTCCTCGACCGCTATCGCGCATTGCCGGTCCAGCCGACGCGCGAGCGGCCCGGTAAAGCTGGCCGGCATGTGCTGAGCGATCACGATCGGCCAGGGAAAGTCGGCGGGGAGGGGTTGCAACAGGGCATCGAGCGCAGGCGGTCCGCCGGTGGAAGAGCCCACCACCACGGCCGCTATACCCTGCGCCTTTGGGCCCTGCGCCTTTGCGCCCTGCGCCCGTGGCGCCGTCACCGCCGCCCTTCGCGCGATCCGGCTCTCCGTTCCGGCCCGCCCCATTCCGGCCCGCGCCCTCACCCGCTCCGTCAGTCGCATCACGCGCGGCAGCCGGGCGGAAGCGGCGCCGCGGACCTTTTCCACCAGCGGATCGGCGATCCGGTCCAGTTCCAGCGAGATCGGGCCTTCGGGTTTCGCCACGAAATCCACTGCGCCCAGCGAGAGCGCCTCCAGCGTCTCGTCCGCGCCCTCCTGCGTCAGCGCGGAGACCATGACCACCGGACAGGGCCGCTGCACCATGATCCGGTCGAGGCAGGCCAGCCCGTCCATCTCCGGCATGTGGATGTCCATCGTCACCACGTCGGGCGCGAAGGCGGCAAGCATCGCCAGCGCCTCGTTCCCATCGCGCGCCACGGCGACCTCGAAGCCCCCGTCCTCCGCGAACAGCTGAGACAGCAGTTTGCGCATCAGCGCCGAATCGTCGACGATGAGCAACCTGATCTTCTTCACGGCCGCGCCGCCTTTTCCGCACGGGCCAGCAAGGCGCGCCCGGCCGCATCGATCAGCGTCCACGGCGATACAAGCAGCGCGATCCTTTCCCCTTCCGCGTCGTCGGTCAGGCGGGCGTAGCCCTCGAACGTCGCGTCCGCCGCGCCGCCCGCCTCGGGACGCTCGATCGCATGGGGGGAAAGGTCGATCAAACCATCGATCCGGTCCACCAGAAGCCCCGCAGGATCGCCGCCGTGGCGGGCGAGCACCAAGCGCCGGTCGTTCGCGCCTGCACCACTCGCACGGCTCCCCAGACGCACGGAGAGGTCGATCACCGGCACGGCGGCGCCGTGCAGACTGGCAAGCCCGGCCAGCCATTCGGGCGCATCGGGAACCGCTGCAAGCACCGGCACGCGCGCCACGCCGTCCACGGCCTCGAGCGGCATGGCCAGCCGGTGTTCCCCGGCACGAAACGCCAGCCAGGACTGCCGCTCTCCCGCTTGCGTTTCGCCGTCGGAGAGGGATCGAGCCGGGGCGAGCGTCCGCAGCGCCGTGGTGGTCTCCGCATCGAGCAGATGGTCGGCATCGAGCACGGAAATCAGCCGTTCGCCGCCGCCGGGGCGGCAGATCGCCCGGATCGCCGCTTCCGCATCCTTGCGCAGCAGCACGCCCGGCACGGGTTCCAGCCGATCCGGCGCGACCTGTAGGACATTGCAGACCCGGTCCACCACCAGCCCCACTTTGCCACCACCGATCGGCACGACGACGACCTGCTGGTTCCCCTTTCGGCCCGCATCCTTCAGGCGCGTTTCGAAGCCGAGCAATGCCGCCAGCGAGAACAACGGCAACAGGCTGTCGCGATACTCGATCGCGCCGAGTGCCGACCCTCGGACTCCGGGAACCGCCGCCTGGTCTGCGGGGCGTTTCAGCACGGCCTCCACTTCATTGGCGGGCAGGGCGAACCGCTGTCCTGCAAGCTCCATCGCCAGCAGCGCCACCCGATCGTCGCGCCCCATCTCCTGCTCGCCCGCCTCCTGTACGGCCGCCGACAGATGCGCTGAGGTGGCGGATCGCCGCGCCGGAGCGGGAAACGACGCCGCCAGCAGAGCGTCCAGATCGAGCGTTTCGCCATCGCGAGCCTCCAGGCCCAGCACCGCCTCCACGGCCAGCGCGACCGGCCTTTCGCCATCCAGCAACAGCACCCGCGATGCCGCCGCGCCATCGGCGCCGTCCAGCGCCAGCACCGGCACGATCCGCCCCCGGAAATTGCCCAGCCCAAGCAGGCCCTCCGCACCGAAAGGCACCGGCGTCAGGCGCGGCAGGCTCGCTATTTCGCGCACCCGGTGCGCGGCAAGCGCCCGGCGCAGACCGCCCGCGACGAAGGTCAGCACTCTATCCTCACCTTCGGATTCAGCCGCAAATCGTGCTTCGGCCCGCTCCGTCACAGGCCGGTCAGGCCCCATTTTCGCGCAGGGCGCCGGGGCGCGCGGTATCGAGCGAGGCGGCCAACGCGGCGATGTCCTCGATGGCGGCGGCCAGTTCTTCCGCTGCCTGCGCCTGCTGCCGGGCGGCGACGCTGGCCTGCCGGGCGGCGCCGGCCGAACTTTCGGCAGCCTCTGCAATCTGCTCGGTGCCGCTGCGGATCTCGCGCACGGAAATCAGGATCGACTGCGCCCCATCGAGGATTGCGGCATTGCCGCGCCCGGTTTCGGAAAGATTCTCGGCCATGACGGAGAAACGCTCGATCATCGCCCGGTTCCGCCCGGCCTCTGTTTCTCCCGCCGCGGCAATCTGATCGAGATCGCCGCGCAACAGGGAAAGCTGGTCCTGAATCGCGCGCACCGAATCCTTGACGTCCTGCGCATTGGCCGCCGCCTCGCGCGCCAGTTTGCGGATGTCGCCCGTCACCGTCGAGAAACCAAGACCCGCGCTACCCGCGCGCGTGGCTTCCACCGCCCCGCTCACGGCCAGCATGTTGGTCTGGAGCGCCACCAGGGCAAGGCCGTCGCCGATCTTCTCGATCCGACGTCCGATGTCCCCGATCCGGCCGAGCGCATCGAGCACGCCGCGCGTCTGCTCCACCGCGCCGCTCACGCCCGCCACCAGCGCGGCCACGCGATCGCGCCCCGTATCCGCCGTGGCGATCACCGCCTGGATGCCCTCGCTGGCCTGTTCGGCGCGCGCCTGCGCGGCCGTTGCCGATCGCTCGATCTGGGTCATCGCCGCGCTGGCCTGCACAGTGGCCGCGCCCTGAACCTGCGCTCCGCGAGAGATCTGCTCCACCGCCACCAGGATCTGGCCGGCGGCGCCCGAAAGCTGCTGCACCGTCGCGGACAATTCCTCGGCGGCGGTCGCGATCTGCTCCGCCACTTCGCCGGAATCCGTTTTGCCGGAATCCGTCTTGCCGGCAGGCGCGACGGACGACCGGGCCACCAGTTCCGAAAGCGCCTCGGCCGTCTGCTGGCTCTGGTCCAGCGACACGGCCTGTTGCTCCACCGCCTGCCGCGCCTCGGCGGCAGCGGCGGACTGCTCCTCGGCGGCGGCGGCGATCTGTTCGGCGCCCTTCTCCGCCTCGGTTGCAGCCGTATCCGCCTCTATCGAGGCGAGCGCGATCTGCTCCGCGCCCTCGACGAGCAGCGCCAGCCGCTCACGCGCGGCCTGAAGGTCGCGGATCAGTGCACGCCCCCCATCGGCCTGTTCCGTGGCCAGGGCAGACGACCTTCGGATGCGCGCCGCCGCGTCGCGGACTTCGGAGACGATGCCATCGCCCAAACCGCGGATCTCGGCCGCGTTGCGCTCCGCATCGTCGGCCAGTTCGCGCACTTCGTCGGCGATGATCGCGAAGCCCCGCCCGGCTTCGTCCGCCCGCGCCGCCTCGATCGCCGCGTTGAGCGCCAGCATGCCGGTCTGGTCCGAGAGGTCGGCCACCGTCTCGCCGATGGCGACGATCGTCACGGCGGCCGTCTCCAGCTTCTCCACCAGCGCCACCGAGCCCAGTTGCCGTTCGCCATTGAGCACGATGGCCGAGACCGAAGCCTCGATCTGCGCGGCCGCTTCGGTGAAGCCGGATTGCACCAGTTCGACCTGCCGCTGCGCCGCCGCCGCACGTTCGCGCGATTCCCGGAAATTGCCGCGCAGGCTGGCGATCAGCCCCAGCGATTCCTGCACCGCGCCCGCAGCTTCCTCGGCCGAGCTGGAGATATGGTCGGTGGCCTGCTGAAGTTCGGCGGCGGCACCGGCCGCTTCGGCCAGACCGCTGGCCAGTTCCTGCGTCGCCTGGTCCATGCGCTCCAGCGCGGTGGACGCGCGCCGCCGCGCGCGGGCGGGTGCGGCAGGCGTGTGCGCGGCAGAGCGGGCAGCGATGGGTTCGGCAACCGGGGCGCTCTTGGCGTCGGTCTTGCGGGCGGCGAGCGCCGATTTCTTGACTAGGGACATGGAAGACCTCGGAGCGGATGAGCCGGTCGTGACCCTGCGGGCATATGCGCAAACCGGGGGCGCCAGCAAGCGTCGTCGCATACCCGGCGCGGAACGCCCCCGGAACGCCAGAGCCCCCCGCCGCGTTCGCCCCGAATATCCCGCAAGCAGGAGAGGCCGCGATGACGAAGCAGTTCCGCAAGGGCGACAAGGTGGAATGGGACACCAGCCAGGGTACCACCCACGGCACCGTCGAAAAGAAGCAAACCTCGGAAACGCACATCAAGAGCCACAAGGTCGCGGCTTCCAAGGACAACCCGCAATACATCGTCAAGAGCGCAAAGTCGGGGAAGAAGGCTGCGCACAAGCCAGAGGAGCTGCGACACAAAAACTAACCGGGAGCAATTTCCGGCGGAGAGGCGTTGTCCCCCGCAGGAGAAGGAGCCGATAGATGTCCGCCCCCACGAATATCATGACCGCCGCCCGCCGCGAGATCCTGACCCGGCCGGTCCTCTCGCTCGTCCAGTCGGCCCTGCCCGCGCTCTCGGCCACCGAGAACGAGGCGATCGACGCCGGCAATACCTGGTGGGACGCCGCGCTGTTCACCGGCAATCCGGATTGGGAGCAATTGCTGGCCATGCCGCCCGCCACGCTCACCGACGACGAACGCGCCTTTCTGGAAGGCCCGGTCGACATCCTCTGCGCCATGATCGACGACTGGCGCATGACCTCGGAAACCCGCGACCTGCCGCCGGAAGCCTGGGATTACCTGAAGCGCGAGAAGTTCTTCGGCATCATCATCCCCACGGAGTACGGCGGCCTCGGCTTCTCGAACTTCGCCCATAGCGAGATCGTGCGCAAGATCGCCACGCGCTCGGTCTCGGCGGCGGTGACGGCGATGGTGCCCAACTCGCTCGGGCCGGGCGAACTGATCCTGCGCTTCGGCACCGAGGCGCAGCAGCAGCACTGGCTGCCGCGCCTGGCCGACGGCCGCGAAGTCCCGGCCTTCGGGCTCACCAGCCCCGAGGCCGGCTCGGACGCCGCCGCGATGACCGACGAGGGCGTGGTATGCCGGGGCGAATGGAACGGCGAGGAGGTGCTGGGCATCCGCCTCAACTGGCACAAGCGCTACATCACCCTCGGCCCGGTGGCGACGATCCTGGGCCTTGCCTTCAAGCTGCGCGACCCCGAGCGCCTGCTGGGCGGCCAGGAGGACATCGGCATCACCGTGGCGCTGGTGCCCACCGACCTTCCCGGCGTCACCATCGGCCGCCGCCACATCCCCTCGATGCAGAGCTTCCAGAACGGCCCGAACGAAGGGCATGACGTATTCGTCCCGCTCGACAACGTGATCGGCGGGCCCGAGCGGGTCGGTCAGGGCTGGAAGATGCTGATGAGCGCGCTCGCGGCCGGGCGCGGCATCTCGCTGCCCTCGCTCTCGGCGGCGGCGGGGGCCTTCGCGGCCCATACCACCGGCGCCTATGCCCGCGTCCGTTCGCAGTTCAACCTGCCGATCGGCAAGTTCGAGGGCATTCAGGAACGCCTCGCCCGGATCGCCGCCAATGCCTATCTACTGGACGGCGCAAGGCGGCTGACTTGCGCGGGGCTGGACCAGGGCAACCATCCGGCGGTCGTCTCCTCGATCCTCAAGCTCCACGCCACCGAGCGGATGCGCGTGGTCATCAACGATGCCATGGACGTCCACGGCGGCAAGGCCATCATCGAAGGGCCGCGCAATTATCTGGGCAGCCAGTATCGCGCGATTCCGGTGGGCATCACCGTGGAGGGCGCCAATATCCTCACCCGCAGCCTGATGGTGTTCGGACAGGGCGCGATTCGATCGCATCCCTACCTGCTGGAGGAAATCCGCGCGGTGGGCGATGCCAATCGCGGGCGGGCGCTGGCCAATTTCGACCAGGTGCTGTGGAAGCATGTCGGCCACGCGCTGAAGACGGCGATACGCGCCTTCGTGCGCAATTGGAGCGGCGGCGCCTTCGCCCCCGCGCCCCGCGCCGGAAAGGCCACGCGCTACTATCGCCAGATGAGCCGCTACGCCGCCGCCTTCGCCTTCGTATCCGACATATCGTTCCTCACGCTGGGCGGCGAACTCAAGCGGCGCGAACTGCTTTCCGGCCGGCTGGGCGACGTGCTGTCCGAACTCTATCTCCTGTCCGGCGCGCTCAAGCGCTGGGAAGACGAAGGGCGGCAGGAAGACGACCTGCCACTGCTGGCCTGGTGCATGGAAAGCGGCTTCGCCACCATCGAGCAACGCTTTGCCGAGATCATCGCCAACTTCCCGGCGCGCCCGGTAGGCTGGATGCTGCGCCTGTTCATCCAGCCTTTCGGACGCGGCCGCAACGGCCCGTCCGACCGCACCATCCGCCAATGCGCGGAAATCCTGATGGAACCCTGCCCCGCGCGCGAGCGACTGATCGACAACGTCTATATCGGCGGCGCCGACGAGGCGGTGGGCCGATTGACCGAAGCGTTCCGCCAGACCGTCGCCACCCAGCCCGTCCACGATCGCCTGCGCAAGGCGCGTGTCCGGGATCTCGACAAGGCGCGTGAGCAAGGATTGATCAGCGAGGAGGAACTGGCCAGCCTGCGCGCCGCCGACGCCGCCGTGGCCGAAGTAATCGCGGTGGACGACTTCGCGGCGGAGGAACTGGACCTTTCCGGACGGAACGGCACGGGTACAGCCGCGACCGCCCCTCGCATCGCCGAGCCCGCCGAATGAGCCGCCCGGTCTACATCGTCGATGGTGCCCGCACGCCATTCCTGAAAGTGCGCGGCGGCCCCGGCCCCTTCACCCCGGTCGATCTTGCCGTGCAGTGCGGCAGGCCGCTGCTGCTGCGCCAGCCGTTCGCGCCAACGGACTTCGACCAGGTGATCCTGGGCTGCGTCAACGTCATCGCGGACGAGGCGAACCCTGCCCGCGTCGCCGCGCTGCGCCTGGGTTGCGGCACGCAGACCACGGCCTTCACCGTGCAGATCAACTGCGGTTCCGGCATGCAGGCGATGGACACCGCCTACCGTTATATCGCGGACGGCGGCAGCGACCTGATCCTGGCGGGCGGGGCGGAGGCGCTGAGCCATGCCCCGCTGGTGCTCCGGCAGGACGCGGTGGAATGGCTGGCGGAAATGCAGGGCAACAAGTCCGGCCCCCTCGGCGCCCTCAAGGCGGCGAGTCACTTCAGGCCCGAATTCCTGAAGCCGATCGTCGGGCTGGAACGGGGGCTGACCGATCCGATCACCGATCTCGGCATGGGCCAGACCGCCGAAGTGCTCGCCCACCTCTTTTCGATCTCGCGCGAGGCGGCGGATCGCTATGCCGTCGAAAGCCACAAGCGGCTGGCCAGGGCCGAAGCCGAAGGCTGGCTGAAGGGCGAACTGGAACCCGCCTTCGCCCGCGACGGCACGGTCCACGACCATGACGACGGCGTGCGACCCGACAGCGACGTCGCCAAGCTGGCCAAGCTCAAGCCCGTGTTCGAGCGGCCCTACGGCAAGGTGACGGCGGGCAACAGCTCGCAGATCACCGACGGGGCCTGCTGGACCATCCTTGCCTCTGAAGCGGCGGTGGAGCGGCATGGCCTGAGGCCGCGCGCGCGCATCGTCGACAGCCAGTGGTCGGCGCTCGATCCCTCGATCATGGGCCTTGGTCCGGTCCTGGCCTCCACCGAACTGCTCAAGCGCCATGATCTGGCGCTCGACGCGATCGACCTCTGGGAACTGAACGAGGCTTTCGCCGCGCAAGTGCTGGCCTGCCTCGCGGCCTGGCAGGACGAGGGTTTCTGCCGAGAAGTACTGGGGCTGGACAATGCCGCGGGCACGATCGATCCCACGCGGATCAACGTCGATGGCGGGGCGATCTCGCTCGGCCATCCGGTGGGCGCCAGCGGCGCCCGCATCGCGCTCCATCTGGTGCAGGCCATGGAGCGGCTCGGCAGCCGCCGGGGCATCGCCACCGAATGCATCGGCGGCGGCCAGGGCGGCGCGATGCTGATCGAACGCGCATGAAGGAGGCCAAGATGAACGATCCCGCATGGACCTATCTGGCCGCCCGCGACCTGACGCTCGGCCCCGTTTCCACGCCGGAGCCATCCGAAGACTTCACCCATTGGCGCTTTGCGCGGGACGATGCAGGCGTGGCCTGGGCCGTGCTCGACCAGCAGGGCAGCGGCACCAATACCCTCTCCCAGGCCGTGCTGGAGGAATTCGCGCGCATTCTCGACCGGATCGAGCAGCGCGCGCCGAAAGCGCTGGTCATCCGCTCTGCCAAGCGGGACGGCTTCCTGGCGGGTGCGGATATCTCGGAATTTCGCGGCGTGACCGACGAAGCCGCGATCCGCGAAAGGATCGCGGCGGCCCATGCCGTGGTGGACCGGCTGGAGGCGCTTACCATCCCCACCATCGCGGTCATGCATGGCTATGCCATGGGCGGCGGGCTGGAGATCGCCCTTGCCTGCACCCAGCGCATCGCCGTGGAAGGCACCCGCTTCGGCTTTCCCGAAGTGCAGATCGGCCTTCATCCCGGCCTTGGCGGCACCGCGCGCTTCACCCATCTCTGCGACCCGATCGAGGCCATGAGCGCAATGCTCACCGGCAAGTCGATCCATGACCGGCAGGCGAAACGCATGGGCCTTGTCGATGCGGTGGTTCCAGAGCGCCATGTCGAAGCGGCCATTGCGGCGGCCGTGAACGGCGATCTGGAGCAGGCGCGGCAAGGGCTGGTCGGCAGGATCAAGGACAGCGCGCCCGCCCGCCGCCTTGCCGCGCGGCAGATGCGCGTGCAGGCCGAAGGCCGCGCGCCTTCGCGGCACTATCCCGCCCCCTATGCCCTGATCGACCTCTGGGAAGAGCATGGCGGCGACATGGCGGCGATGAAGCAGGCGGAGATCGCCTCCTTCGCGCGGCTCATGCAGACGGACACCGCCCAGAACCTGATCCGCGTGTTCTTCCTGCGCCAGAAGCTGAAGGAACTGGCCGGGAAAGACGCCGGGATTTCACAAGTCCACGTCATCGGCGCGGGCGCCATGGGCGGGGACATCGCGGCGTGGTGCGCGTGGAAGGGCCTGCGCACCAGCCTGTCGGACGTAAAGGCGGACGTGATCGGCAAGGCCGTGGGCCGCGCCGCCGCGCTCTACGAGAAGATCGCCCATGGCGACCGGCTGAAGATCCGCGACGCGCTGGACCGGCTCATCCCCGATCCCGAGGGCCAGGGCGTGACCAGCGCCGACCTGATCATCGAAGCCGCGCCGGAAAAGGCGGATCTCAAGCGCAAGCTCTATGCCGATGCCGAACCGCGCATGAAGCAAGGCGCGATCCTGGCCACCAACACCTCGTCGATCCCGCTGGCCGAACTGCGCGAAGGGCTGCGGCGGCCCGAGCGGCTGGTCGGTATCCACTTCTTCAATCCGGTCTCGCGGCTCGATCTGGTCGAAGTGGTCAGCCATGACGGCACCGATGCGGATGTCGCCGCGCAGGCGCGCGCTTTCGTGGGCCGGATCGGCAAGCTGCCCGTCCCCGCGAAGAGCGCGCCGGGCTTCATCGTCAACCGGGTGCTCACGCCCTACCTGACCGAAGCCCTGACCCTGATGGACGAGGGCCTTGCGCCCGAAGTCATCGACAAGGCGGCAACCGATTTCGGCATGCCGGTCGGTCCGCTCGAACTGGCCGACCAGGTGGGCCTCGACATCGGACTGGCCGTTGCCGAGATGCTGAAGCGCGAACTCGGCTGGCCGCTGCCCGATGCGCCGCAATGGCTGAAGGACAAGGTCGAGGCAGGCGAACTCGGCAAGAAGACCGGCAAGGGCATCTATGTCTGGCGCGACGGCAAGCCCGTGAAAGCGCACCCGAAAAAGGATGCCGATGCGCCCGATCCCGCTCTGGCCGACCGCCTGGTACTGCCGATGGTCAACACCGCCGTCGCCGTGCTGCGCGAAGGCGTGAACGACGATCCGGACGCGATCGATGCCGCCATGATCTTCGGCACCGGCTTCGCGCCGTTCCGGGGCGGCCCCCTGCACTACGCCCGCGAGCGCGGCGTGGACGCGGTGGTGGCGGCACTTTCCGAACTTGCCCGCCAGCATGGCGCGCGGTTCGAGCCGGACGCGGGGTGGGACACGCTGAAGTGACGGCACACCTCACCGATCCGGAAGAGGTCGCGGACCGGATCATTGCCGCTACCGATGGCCGGATCGTGCTGGGCCTGCCGCTGGGGCTGGGCAAGTCGCCCCATGTCGCCAATGCCCTGTTCGAGCGCGCGCGGCGGGATCCGGCGATCCGGCTGCGGATATTCACCGCGCTCACGCTGGAGCCGCCCGCCCTCCATTCCGACCTCGAACGCCGCTTCCTGGAGCCGGTGTTCGAACGCACCATGGGCGGCTATCCCGAATTCGCCTATGCCGCCGCCCAGCGCGCAAGCGAACTGCCGCCCAACGTCGAGGTCAACGAGTTCTTCTTCCAGGCGGGCTCTCGCCTTGGCACGCCCGAGGCACAGCGCAGCTACATCTCGGCCAACTATACCCATGCCGTGCGCTATCTCCTCGACCAGGGCGTGAACGTGATCGCCCAGATCGTGGCGCGGCGGGGCGATCGCTTCAGCCTGAGCTGCAACAGCGACATGACGCTGGATCTCCTGCGTGAGCGGGAGGCAGGCAAGGCCGACTTCCTGCTGATCGGCCAGGTGAACGACGAGCTGCCGTTCATGACCGGTCCGGCTGACCTCAGCGCGGATGCCTTCGCGATGATGCTCGACAGCGCGGAGACCCGCTTTCCCCTGTTCGGCCCGCCCAAGCAGCCCGTCAGCCCCGCGCAGCACGCGATCGGCGTCCATGTCGCCTCGCTGGTGCGCGACGGCGGCTCGCTTCAGATCGGCATCGGCGAGATCGGCGATGCCGTGGCGCATGCACTGATCTTGCGCCAGCAGCGCCCCGATCGTTTCCGCGCCGCCATCGAGGGCTTGCTGGTGGCCGGGCAGGTCCGTCCCCCGGTGGAAAGGAGCGCGTTCGACGCCGGGCTCTATGCGCCCACCGAAATGCTGGTGGACGGCTTCGTGGCGCTGATCCGGGAAGGAATCGTCAAGCGCGAAGTCGAGGGCGCGGTGCTTCACGGCGGCTTCTTCGTCGGCCCGCGCGCCTTTTATGCCGCGCTGCGCGACATGGACGAAGCCACCCGAGGGCGCATCCACATGCGCGAAATCTCCTACGTCAACGCGCTCTACGGCGACGAGCAGGCCAAGCGTGCGGCGCGCGTCGACGCCCGCTTCGTCAACAGCGCGATGATGGTGACCCTGCTGGGCGCCACCATTTCCGATGCCCTGGAGGACGGCCGCGTGGTCAGCGGGGTGGGCGGCCAATACAACTTCGTGGCCCAGGCGCTGGAGCTGGAAGGCGCGCGCTCGATCATCACCCTGCCCGCCACCCGCCTGCACGAAGGGACGCTGCGATCGAACATCGTCTGGCGCTATGGCCACGAGACGATCCCGCGCCACCTTCGCGACGTGGTGGTCACCGAATACGGCGTGGCGGACTTGCGCGGCATGAGCGACGAACGCGTCGTCCAGCGCCTGATCGCCATTGCCGACAGCCGCTTCCAGCACGAACTGCTCGATAGCGCGCGGGCGGCCGGAAAGATCGGTCCCGACTGGCGCATCCCGCCCGAGTGGGAAAACAATCTGCCCGAGCGGATCGGCAAGACCCTGCCACGCGCGGACTTCCCGGCCTATCCGTTCGGAACCGACTTCACCCCGGTGGAACAGCGGCTGCTGCCTGCCCTGCAATACCTGGCAGAAAGCGCCGGCAGCCCCGGAACGCTCGTCTCCCTGGCCGCGCGCGGCCTCGCCGCCGTGCCAACGGCGGCGGAAGAGGAGGCCCTGTCCCGCATGGGACTCGCGACGCCTGAGGGCCTGCGCGACAGGACTTACCGAAGGCTCGTGCTCGGCGCGCTGCGCGAGACTGATTAGCGTGGTTTTGTGGTAGCTTGCAGTTCCGGGAAGCACTCGCGCGCGAGGGTCTTCCACATCGGTTCCACCGCGTTCTGCCAGTCTCCGAAGCCATAGAGGACCAGCGTTCCGTCATGGCGGGCTTCGAACGACATCAGCGCCGTGGTGGGCGTATCGCCCTGCTTCTTGAGCCGGAAATCCACCTTGCGACCGGCGTCGGTCGAAAGGTTCTCGCTGACACCCACGTTATCGAACTCCGTCTCCACGCAGGCCGCCACCTCGCCGATGGGGCGATCCGAGTGCGCCTTGATGGACGAGGACACCGTAGGGGTAGCGGCGGCAAGCAGAACGGCGGCAAGAAACATGGCGCGTTGATACCACGGGTGAACAGATAGCCCAAGCGCTGGAGCTTCCGCCCCGCTCGCTCAGGGCGCTTCCGTCAGCCGTCGTTGCCGAAGAAGTGGTCGATCACGTCGCGCGCCAGGCGGGCCGGCCTGAGAGTGGCGGCGTCCAGGCAGCACCAGCTGGACTTCACTTCCGCCAGCACTTCCTCGCCCCGCTTGATGACGGTTTCGTAGAAGGCGCGGGCGCCCTGCACTTTTTCCAGAAGCACGGTGGCGATCACGTCATCGCCCAGGAACGTGGGCTTGCGATAGGTGATCTCGTGCTTGAGCGCGACCCAGAGATGCTGGCCCACCACTTCGGACGGCGCGATGGCGCGCCAGTGATCCAGAACGGCGTCCTGCACCCATTTCAGGTAGCTGGCATTGTTGACATGCCCCATGAAGTCGATGTCGGCAGCATCGACGCCGATGCGGAAGTCGTGGGGAATCGCGGTGCTCACGGAGGATACTCTAGCAGAATTGCGGGAAACGCAGCAGACAAATCTCTTCGGCCCTGCCTAGCCCTGCTTTATGGCGGCATTGCGACAGGCGCCGGGCTCGGACGGAGGGGCGCGGCCGGGCAGGCCGCGCCCTTCATATATGCCGCTCGGACGGTCCTAGAGCGACTTCGCCATGTTGAGATGGGCGGTGACGGTTGGAATCAGCTCCTTGGCGAAGGCTTGGAGCGGCGCAGAATCGCCGTTCGCGGCATAGTCCTTCAGCTTGTCGAGCGTCATCTGGTGCCCATCCACTTGTGCCGAGGCATAGGCCTTGTCGAAATCGGCGCCCGTCAGGTTCTTCAGGGCATCCAGCTTCTGCTGTTGCGCTTCGCTGAGACCGGCGTCAGGCGTGATCGTGGGCGAGAGCTTGTCGGTCACGCCCTTCAGCTTCGCCGTGGACTGGGTGTGCGCATCGATCATCTTTTCTGCGAAGCGCTTCACGTCCGGAGACTGCGCCTTGGCTATGGCGAGCTTGGACGTCTCGATCTCGAAGGCATCGCTGGCGGCGGCGGCGTTGGCGAAGACCTGGGCCGGGCTCTGGGTTGCGGTGGCCAACGTGCCGTCCGTGCCCGGATAGGCGCCGGGCATCACCCCGGTTGCGGGGGCCGTCGCGGTGTCGGTGGTGGCGGGAGCTTCCTTCTTGCAGGCCGACAGTGCCAGCGCTGCGACGGAGACGGCGAGTAGTACCCGGTGCTTCATGGTGAAATCCTCTTCCTCACTATGCACAAGCGTGAACCAACTTATGCGCCGCGCGTTCCCGGACAGACTGCTCCCGATCGCCCGGATCGCGGAGCGTCCCCTCCTGTCAGGAGCATGACTATGGGAATCCTCGGAAATATCTTCGACAAGGTGTTCCATCGCAACAAGGCGAAAGCGGCACCCGCACCGGCGCCATCCCCCGCCGCCCCAGCCGCTACCACGCCTACTCCCGCAGCCGCTGCCCCGGCGCCGCAACCGGCGGCCGAACCCGTGGACGTGGGCGCGGTGCTGGAGGAAATGGCGTCGATGAAGGCGGACCACGGCGGCAACTACAAAAGCTCCATCGTCGATCTGCTCAAGCTGCTCGACCTCGATTCCAGCCTCGCCGCGCGCAAGGAACTGGCGGACGAACTGGGCGTCCACGCGGCAGAGCACGGTTCGGCGGAACAGAACATCGCCCTCCATCGCGCCGTGATGGACAGTCTTGCGAAGAACGGCGGCATCGTCCCTGACAGCCTGCGCCAGTAACGGCCGTTGGCAGGGCCGGCGACCCTGGCGCCTCGCGCCGGTCGCCGGCCCGCTTCGTTTCAGGCCTTATCCGTTCCTCATCATTCCGCGTCTTTCGCCCGCGCCTCTCGGACATCGCGCAGGGCCTCGGTTTGGTCCTCCTCGCCCTTGACAACGAGGTCCGGGCGGCCGGTGAGTTCGCCCACCAGCCGCTTGGCATAGCCTTTCATGACCTGGGCAGCGCCCTTCACTTCGCGTGTCTTGTCGCTCATCTCGGGTTCCTTCTTCGTGCCACGGCATGCCAACGCCCCGCAGGCAGGATTGGTTCATCACCCGGCCGTCGATCCGCACAGTCTCGGGAACGCATCGGGCGGCCGGCGCCTTCTAAAGGCGAAGGAGAAGGATCATGGCCGAATACGAACCCGAAGATTCGCGCAACGTCACCGGAACCGCCTCCACGCCGGATGGGCGCTGGACCAACACGCAGGGAAAGCCCCCCAGGGGCGTGCCGGATGAAAACCCCGCCCGCGCCAGGGAAGCCGAGCTTCATCCCGACAAGGAGGACGAGCGCCTGAACCCCGGCGCCGATACCGCTGCGACCGGCGGCGTGGGCGGCGCGCGACCTGCGCCCGATCGCTGAGCGGGTAAACAGCAACCATTTGTAACGCGGCAAACCGTCGAATGTCGTGAACCGCCCCGTCCCTGATGCGTTGCTTGCGGACGTGTCAGGGGAAACGGGCATTTTGCGAAAATACATTGCCGTCTGGACGCTGGCGCTGGCCGGTTGCAACGCGCATCAATCCGCGCTGGCGCCCTTCGGCCTGGAAGCGCGTTCCACGCTGGGCCTGACCATCGTGCTGGCAATCGGCGGCCTGGCGATCGCGCTGGGCGTCGCGGCCATCTATGTCGTCGCCGCCCGCGCGCCCGAAGGCAGGCTGAGCCACGCAGGCGGCATGCGCCTCGTGCTCTGGCTCGGCGCGATTTTTCCCACCGTGGTGCTAACCGGGCTGCTGATCTGGGCGCTTCCTGCGATGCGCCCGCTGCCAGCCGATAAAGGTGACTTGCGCATCCATGTGGAGGGCGAGCAGTTCTGGTGGCGCGTGCGCTACGAGGACGGCGGGGAGCCCCTTCTATCCGCCAACGAGGTGCGTCTGCCGGTCGGCCGCACCGTGGTGTTCGAACTCACCGCCAGGGACGTGGTGCACAGCTTCTGGATCCCCGGCCTGGCGGGCAAGATGGACATGATCCCCGGCCGTACCAACCGTCTGGTGGTCAAGGCAGAGAAGCCCGGCACCTATCGCGGCGTCTGCGCGGAATTCTGCGGGCTGAGCCACGCGCTGATGGCCTTCGACGTGATCGCCATGGAGCCCGCCGCCTTCGACCGTTGGCTTGCCGCGTCCCGCACGCCGCCCACCCGCACAGGCGCCCCCGGCGCCGCGCTTTTCGCGCGCGAGGGCTGCGCAAGCTGCCACACCGTTGGCGGTGCTTCCGCTGATATCGGCCCGGATCTCACCCGCTACGGCGAACGCCTGACGCTAGGCGCGGGCATCCTCGCGCCGACGGTGGCGAACACCGCCGCCTTCATCCGCGACCCCCATCGCTTCAAGCCCGGCGCGCGAATGCCCGCCTATGCGCATCTGTCGCGGGAAGAGGCGCTCGCGCTGGCCCGCTGGCTGAAACAACCCGCTCCGGAGGAGGGCCGATGAGCCTGCACGACCAGGACGATCCCGCCTTGCGCGCCGCGCAGGAGCAACGCCTGCGCGCGGTCTGGGCACCGCCCAAGGGCCTGTTCCTGCGCTGGAGCGATACCAACAACAACCGGGTCGGCCAGTGGTACGTGCTGACCGCCTTCGCCTTCATGCTCTTCGCGGGCGTGCTGGCGCTGATCATGCGCACCCAGCTGGCGGTGCCGGACAACGACCTGGTCGGCCCCGGCACCTTCAACCAGCTGTTCACCCTGCACGGCTCGGTGATGATGTTCCTGTTCGCGGTGCCGATGTTCGAGGCAGTCTCGATCATCCTGCTGCCGCAACTGCTGGGCGCGCGCGACCTGCCGTTCCCGCGCCTTTCCGCCTTCGGCTATTGGTCGTTCCTGATCGGCGGCGTGTTCGTATCCGGATCGATCTTCTTCGACGCCGCGCCGGACGGGGGCTGGTTCATGTATCCGCCGCTGACCACGCGCACGGACCTGTCGGGCCTGGGCGCGGACATCTGGATGCTCGGGCTCTCGTTCATCGAGGTGTCTTCGGTGGCCGCCGCCGTCGAACTGATCGTGGGCGTGCTCAAGTGCCGCCCGCCGGGGATGCGGCTCAACCTGATGCCGCTCTACGCCTGGTACATCCTGGTGGTGGCGGTGATGATCCTGTTCGCCTTCCCCCCGCTGATCGCCGGAGACGTGCTGTTCGAGATGGAGCGCCTGCTGGACTGGCCCTTCTTCGACGCATCGCGCGGTGGCGATCCGCTGTTGTGGCAGCACCTGTTCTGGATCTTCGGCCATCCCGAGGTCTACATCGTCTTCCTGCCCTCGATCGCGTTGTTCGCGATGCTGGTGCCCACGTTCGCGCGGCGCCACCTGCTGGGCTATCCGTGGATCGTGCTGGCGGCGGTGGGGACGGCGTTCCTCTCGTTCGGGCTCTGGGTCCACCACATGTTCGCCACCGGCCTGCCGAAGATCAGCCTCGGCTTCTTCTCGGCCGCGTCGGAGGCGGTGGCGATCCCCACGGCGGTGCAGATCTTCGTCTTCATCGTCACGCTCTGGGCGGGCCGCGTGGTCTGGTCCACGCCGCTGCTCTATGCCACGGGAAGCCTGGCGATCTTTGTGATCGGCGGGCTGACGGGCGTGATGGTGGCGCTCGCACCGTTCGACTGGCAGGCGCATGACACCTACTTCGTCGTCGCCCACCTGCACTACGTGCTGATCGGCGGCACGCTGATGCCGCTGTTCGCCGGGCTCTACTATTACTGGCCGCTGGTCACCGGCAAGAAACTGTCCGACCGGCTTGGCCGCATCGCCTTCTGGCTGGTCTTCGTCGGCGCCAACTTGTGCTTCTTCCCCATGCACCTGTCGGGGCTGGAAGGCATGCCGCGCCGGGTCTTCACCTATCCGGCGGATCTCGGCCTGGGCGGGCTGAACATGGCCTCCACGATCGGTTCCTTCATCATCGCCGCCGGCGTGGCGGTGATCGTGCTGGACCTCGCCCGTTCGCCCTGGCGCCAGCGCGCCCCGCGCAATCCATGGGGCGCCGGCACGCTGGAATGGCTCGCCCACCCGGAGGACGAAGACTGGGGCATCCGCTCGATCCCCCTGATCGAAAGCCGCTATCCGATCTGGGACCAGGAAGACTTCGTGGCCAAGGTGGACGAAGGCCGCTACTTCCTGCCCGATGCCGAGGAAGGGCGGCGCGAGACGATCATCACCTCGGTGCTCGATGCCCGGCCCGTTTCCGTCATCCGCCTCGGCACGCCGAGCTGGAAACCGATGCTGACGGCGCTGGCGCTGGGCGGGGTGTTCATCCTGACGACCTATCACCTTTACTGGCTGGCGCTGGTCTGCGGCGTGGCGACGCTGGGCATGGTGCTCTGGTGGCTCTGGACGGGCACGGCGGAAATTCCGGAGAAGCCCTGCAAGCCGATCGGCCACGGCATGGAACTGCCGCTCTACATTTCGGGCAGGGCCTCGCCGGGGTGGTGGGCGATGTTCATCACCATGATGGCGGATGCCACCGCGTTTTCCGGGCTGGTGTTCGGCTACTTCTTCTTCTGGACCCGGCACGAGGCCTTCCCACCGCCCGAGATGGCCACCGCGCCCGGCGTCGCCTGGCCGCTGGTGGCGCTGGCCCTCGGCGTCGCAGGGTGGCTCGCCACCGTCGCAGCGCGCGAAATCCATGCGAGAGGCGGCGTGGCCGTGGCCCGGCTGCTCCTGCTGCTCGGCCTCGCGGCGAGCCTCGCGGGCGTCCCGGCGGGCCTCGCCGGCCCATGGCTCTCGGGCATGGACCCGACTGCGCACAGCTATCCGGCGATCGTCTGGACCCTGGCGATCTGGACGTGCGTCCACGCCGCCGTCGCCGCGATCATGCAGGCCTATGTGCTGGCTCGCAGTCTTGCCGGGCGGATGACGCCCCATCACGACGCCGATATCCGCAACGTCACGGTCTACATGCACTTCTTCGCGCTGACCGCCGTGGTCGCCTATGCCACCATCGGCCTGTTCCCGGAGGTGGCATGAGCGACGAGAAGCGCAAGTGGCACGAACGGCTGCAAGTCACGCTCTGGACGCTGATCGTGCCGCCCACGGTCTGGGCGGGCCATTTCCTGTTTTCGTACCTTTGGGCGGCGGTGTCCTGCGCCAAGGCGGGCTTCTTCGCGGAGTTTCCCACGCTCTTCGTGGCGGGGACCGTGCTGGCGCTGGCGGCCATCGCCCTCTCGGGCTGGATCGCCCACCGCCAGGCCGGCACGCCCGGCGATGAGCCGCCGCACGAGCAGGGCACCGATATAGACCGCCTGCGCTTCCTGGCGAAGTCCACGCTGTTGCTGGCGGGCCTCAGCTTCGTGGGCGTGCTGTTTACCGCGCTGCCGGTGGTTTTCATCGGGGATTGCCGGTGAAACAGGCCGCGCTCCTTGTCGCCCTCGTGCTGCTGCCGCTGGGCTGGGCCGTCTCCTCGATGGGCATGACCGGCCACATGACCGGCCACATGATCGCCGTTGCGGTGGCAGCGCCGCTGCTGGCGTTCGCGCTGGCGGGAACGCCGTGGGATCCCGCCAGACGCTGGCCTCGACGGGTGACGCCCATGGCGATGATGCTGGTGGAACTGGTCGCCGTCTGGTCCTGGCACCTGCCCGCGCTGCGCCGCGCGGCGAACGAAGTGCTGGCGCTCGCCGCCGCCGAGCACGCCACGTTCCTCGCCGCCGGGCTGCTGCTCTGGAGCGCCGTGATCCATACCCCGCACCGCGCGGCCGGGATCGGCGCGCTGCTGCTCACCTCGATGCATATGACCCTGCTTGGCGTATTGATCGGCCTCGCGCCCCGCCCGCTCTATGACATCGCCCACGGCATGGGAGGCCACCACCACGCCGCTCCCTTCGGCCTCGACGCCCTTGCCGACCAGCAGCTCGGCGGCGTGGTGATGCTGGTGATCGGCGGGGCCAGCTACCTGCTCGGCGGACTCGCCCTGCTCGCCGGACTGCTGAAAACCGAGCCGGATACCGCGACATGACGATTAGACTGACCTGGAAGCGGCTCCTCCTGGGCCTGCTCGCCATCCCCCTTCTGGGCCTGGGCTTTGCCTGGTCGGGGCTGTTCCCGATCGCGGCGTCGTCCGGCCACTGGGCGATTACCGACTGGTTCCTGCACTGGACCATGCAGAACTCGGCGCGGACCTATAGCAGCTTCCAGACCCCGGAAACGGTGCGGGACGACCGCGCCCTGATCAGCGCCGCCGGGCACTTCGACCAGGCCTGCAAGGTCTGCCACGGAGCGCCGGGCGTGCCCCGTTCGCCGGTCATGCAGGCCGCCAGCCCGCCAGCGCCCGATCTGGCCGAAACGGTCGGCGAATACAGCGACCGCGAGCTGTTCTGGATCGTGCGCCACGGGGTGAAATACACCGGCATGCCCGCCTGGCCCACCGGCGACCGTCCCGACGAGGTGCGCCGCATGGTCGGCTTCCTGCGCCAGTTGCCGGGCATGAGCGCCGCGCGATATCGCGCGCTCGTCGCCCCCGCGCCGCATGGTCCGGCAGGTCTGGCCCGCTGCACCGGCTGCCACGGCGCCGACGGCCTCGGTCGCGGACAGGGCGACATCCCGGTGCTGGCCGGGCAGCAGGAGGGCTACCTGCTCACCTCCCTGCGCGATTTCGCTTCCGGCAAGCGTCACGGCGCGGTGATGCAGGCCGCCGTCAGCGACATGACCGAAGCGGAGATGCGCGAAGCCGCCCGATACTTCGCCGGGCAACCGGGCCTGAGCAGCAGGCCCCTGCCCGAAAGTCACCCGATCCTCGCACGCGGCCTGCCGGAACGGCAGCTTCCCGCCTGCCGCGATTGCCACGCCCCCGGCAAGAGCGCCCCGCGCCTCGCCGGCCAGCGGGCCGACTACCTCGCCGCCCGCCTCCGGGCCTGGCGCGGTGAAGAGACCACGATCGACGCCCACAAGCCCCGCGACCCCATGGCCGTCATCGCCCGCCGCATCCCCGAACCGGAGATCGACACCATCGCCGAAGCCCTCGCAGGCCAGCCCTAGAGCAGTTTCCGATCCGACTGGGCGTGCAGCCGACGGGACATGTGCGGCGTTGCCCACTAGGAAGGGCGGAGGAAGGTCCATGAAAGGCATGCACGACATGGCAGACGATGCGCGCGGCGATCGGGACCGCATCCTGGATTTCTGGTTTCGCGAACTCACCCCGCAGGATTGGTTCGCCGCGGGAACGCGGCTCGACCCTATCGTGCGTGACCGTTTCGGCGCGCTTCACGCCCAGGCCCTGCGTGGCGAGCTGGATCATTGGGCCGAGGCGCCGCTGGGCCGCCTGGCGCTGATCATCGTGCTCGACCAGCTTTCCCGCCATATCCACCGCGACACCGCCCAAGCCTTCGCCGGAGATCCTCGGGCGCAGGAACTCGCGATGACCGGCATTGCCGCGCGGATGGACGAGAGCCTCAGCTTTGCGCAGCGCCAGTTCTTCTACATGCCGCTGATGCATGCCGAAGACCCCGCCATCCAGGCCGTGAGCGTGGAGCGCTTCCGGTCCCTGCGGGACTTCGCCGAGGATTTATTGGGCTATGCCACCGGCCATGCCGAAGAAATCGAGCGCTTCGGCCGCTTCCCCGGCCGCAACGCGGCGCTTTCGCGCAAATCGACCCCCGCAGAAACCGAGCACATCGACAACCTCCGGGACAGCCCCCGGTCCTGACATCAGTTCCTCAACATGCTCCAGTCGTCATCGCCGCCCTTGTCGCGCAGGACGTCGAGCGCGGTCTGGACGTGGATCGCGGCCAGATCCTGCCCACAACAATCGAGGCGGCCGACGGCCTCCTGGAGCAAGGCGGCGATACTGCGCAGTTCGAGAACGAGCTGCTCCTGATTGGTGAGTGCCATACGAAACCGTCGCTCCCCCTGGTCCCTGATGCAAAGCTAAGCGACGAAAGGCTGCGATCCAAGTAGAATCGCGAGGGACCGTAT